>JABXHX010000002.1 GCA_013373385.1 Flavobacteriaceae bacterium | reverse complement strand
TTACAGGTTCTTGAGTTATGTAACCAAACCTTCGTCTGTAGGAGCTCTTTTCAAATTCATTTCTAGGCCTTTTATTGATTAAAACTTCCCCATCTGTAGGTTCGAGTAACCCTATTATTAAATTAACCATTGTGGTTTTGCCACTGCCAGACCCTCCTACTAGCGCTAGGGTTTTTAGTCTTTCAATATTAAGATTTACTTTCTTTAAAACATGAATAGAGGGGTTATATTCAAAAGAAAGATTATGGAGTTCAATTTTTTCTATTTGATTTATTTTGGGCTTTTTTAGATGGGGTTCTTGAAGAGCTCTAAACTCTTCCATTAATTCCATAGCTGATACTATTCCCCCATAGTGAGCTAAAAACCCTTGCCAGCTCGTTTGCAAAGAAATCAGATAATTTAAAGCTCTATAAAAAAATAACAAGGAAGCCAAAATAGAAGCCATTTGCCCCCCCATCAAGTTCACCTGAACCAAGATAACCGATGCAACCACAATTAAAATGATAGGCTCTCTAGTTGAAGACAAAAATGCATTATAAACACCAATTTTTCGCTGTTGAATTTCTATTGAATCTATAATTGATTTCAATTTCAATTTGTATTTGGAAAAATAATCGGTGGCTTTTAGATATTTGAAGTTATGAACCGCTTGGATCAGGTATGATTGAAATTCATGATTAAATGCTGTTACACCGACAGAGGCTTTTTCAGTGAACTTGAATATAATTTTAAAAATGAAATTTGATAAAAATCCTCCAATACTAACCAAAATAGCAAATTGGAAATTGGAAAGCATAGCAAGTGTTACATAAACCATTAGCATGACTACATACTGAATAGTACTGAAATAAGTAAGAAAACTATAGGTGACTTTAAATACCTCACCGGAAAGAGTATTTTGAATTTTTCCTGCGTCAAGGTTGACAAAATCCTTATAGGTCATCCCTCCTAATCCATCAACCATCTGATACCTCAGTTTTTTGACAAATTCCATTTGGAGTTTCGTCTTAAAAATCCCATCGAAAAATTTTAAGATAGATTTAAGGATAAATAATCCAACCATCACAGTCAAAATGACATTAATATTTAATCCAAAACCTAAACTATCTATCCAGTCAAGAATAAAATCTAAATTTCCTAAGTTACTTCTATTTTCTTCAGTTATTCCATCTGCTGCAATAGTAAAAATCGGGATAAATAGCGCCAATCCGAATCCATCCAATAAGCCAACAAGTAGACTTAAAGCAACCAAAAGAATAACCTTTACACCTAGGTATTCATAAAAAAATGAAAAGTATTTGAAATACTTAGAAATAAATTTTTTCAATTTGAAAACTAAATTTTAAAACTTCTTTTCGTCTTTTTATCAGTATCATAGTATCCATAGCCATATCCATATGAATATCCATATCCTCCATAAGAAACTTTGGATGCATCTAAACCATTAAATACTGCATATATATTTCGTATCCCTTTTTGTTCTTTAAGCCCATTCACAGCATCTATAAATGACTTATCTGAATAGTTTTGGCGAAAAACAAAAAGAGTAAAGTCCACTAAAGTCAATAAATCTAATGTTTCAGAAACCAAACCAACGGGTGGAGTATCCAAAATTATTACATCGTATACTGATTTAAGCTCATTAATTAATTTTTCAAAATTTACAGAAAACAGCAATTCAGAAGGATTTGGAGGAATAGGCCCAGATACAATCAAATCCAAATTTTCAAATTTTGTGTTTTTAACAATTTTTGTCCAATCATCCTGCTGGCCACTTAAATACGTAGAAAGACCAATATCATTTTTCAAACTAAAATCATCAAATATTTTAGGTTTCCTTAGGTCACATCCAATCAAAATCGTCTTTTTCCCAGTTAATGAATAAACAGAAGCTAAATTCATTGCGCAAAAAGTCTTTCCCTCACCAGAAATAGTAGAGGTGATCATGAAAGTCAATTGTTTTTCTTTAGGCACTAAGAACTTAATATTGGATCTTAAGGAGCGAAATCCTTCAGTTATCCCAGATTTACGATTTCCAAAAACAACTAGATTTTCTTTTGTCTTGTTAAACAATATTGTAGAAATAACAGGGATTTTTAATTTTTTCTCAAGGTACTTCGGATCTTCAATTTTTGTTTTGAAAAATTCTTTTCCCAAAACAAATAAAATTGGGAAAAATAATCCTAAAAAGCCGGCTACAACATAATTTCGTATTGGCTTGGGTGAAATTTGTAAAACCCCTGCCCTTGCGTATTCAATAATTTTATTTGCCGGTGAATTAGAAGCTTTAGAAATAGCGGATTCTGCCCTTTTTTCAGAAAGGAAATTATAGATATTCTCAGTAAGAGTGGCTTGACGCTGGTATTTAATCAAATTCTGCTCTGCCTGTGGAAGACTCCTAAATGATGATTCAATAGATTTTTTTCTACTCTCGAGATCATTAATGGTCATGAGGTTATTGCTCTCCACATTAGTCAATATCTCCTGAATAGACGTATTTAAGTCGGCTAGCCTCTGATTAGCTGCCCTCACTTGTGGTGATAGTTCTGTTTGTGTAGCAAGAAGACGAGACCTTTCTACCTGAACTTCTAAGAGGTTCTCGATCAATCCGTTAAGATAAGGATCATCAATTCCTAACCCTGATGGAACCACAATTTCGTTATAATTCTCTCTGACCAAATAATTTTTTAAACTTTGATAATATCGACGCTTAAGACTCGCTTCAGCAATTTGTCTTTCAATATCAGTCAATTGATCAAAAACTGCAGAAGACTCAGTACTGAGGTCAAATATCTGATTAGAAGAACGATAATTTTGAAGTTGATTCTCAAAAGAACTCAAAGAATCGGCAACCCCGGCTACTTGGCTATCAATAAAATCTATTGTACGATTTGCAATTTCATTTTTCTCTTGTAACTCTAACTCAAGATATGTTTCCATTAATGCATTTAAATATGCTTCGCCTTTCGGTCTATTTCTTACTAAAAGGCTAAGATCAAGGATAGAGGAATTTTTTTGTGCCAGTTCCACAAATAAACCTTGTGAATAAACATTTACTAGATAATTCCTATCTCTTACGATAAAAAAGGAATTTCCCTTCTCGGTTCCTGATGTATTGTTAATTTTAAGTTTGAAATAGGGCGTTTCATGCCACTCTCCGAAACTATATGACACGGATTCGATTTGTGATAGATTCTGATAACTACCGTCAGGCAGAAGCTGGTTGTAACTATCCAAAGGAAAAGTTAAAGTATATTTATCTCGTGTCGACCATTCAATATTTATTTTTCCATCTAATAGTTGCGGTGCTTTCCAATCAATTTCCACAATAATAGGTGTCTTCTTATATATCTCTTCAAGGATAAATGTACCCTCTTTGTAATATTCAACGTTAAAATCTAACTTTTCCAGAGTAGCTTCGACTATCGGACGCGACTTCAAAATTATCATTTCATTAGTCAAACCCATACCTTGTTCTTGTAAGGCTGGATTCTCAAAAAATGAAAATCCTTTATCATTTTCCTTAATGAAAAACTTAGAGGAAACTCTATATTTAGGCGGTGTTGTTTGAGTAATGAAAAAGGCTATGGATAGCCAAACCACCAAACTGATTAAGATCCATGGCCAAATTCGGAGAATTTTTGGAAAAATTACCTTAAGATCTAGGGAACTATCTTCTCCAGTCCCAAAATCGTATTCTTCTTGGTCAATAGACATATTTACTTAGTTAGTTTTGAATCAAGGTCAGAATTAGAGCGATTGCAGTAATCGTACTAGTCAATAAAGTAACAGTTTCTAAGACAGTATTCCCAGCTCCTATTTCTCGGACTTTCATTGGTTCTGCATAGATCATATCATTGGGTTTTAAAAAGTAAAATTCAGATCCTAAAAGATTCCTATCTAAAAGGTTGATTTTATGGATTTGGGATCCATCTGGATATTGTCTTACCAAAAGTACTTCATCCCGTTTGGCTACTCTACTTAAGTCACCAGCAAAGGCAATTGCTTCAAAAATAGTTACCCTGTTTTGAAGAATTGTATATTTTCCGGATCTGTTGAATTCCCCTAAAGCACTAAATCGAACCCCACCCAATCTAACACGAACAAAATATTCATCTTCTTTTACATATTTAACCACTTTGGATTCTACAAGCCCCTTAGCTTCTTTTATAGTTAATCCTAAGAATTTAAGCTCGCCGACAAGGGGGATTTCTACCATTCCTTGATCATCAAGTGTGTAGCCATTCATGAAAAAAGCATCCCCAGCTCCTTGAGCACCACCCATTTGAGCCATATTGTTATTTTCAGCTACTACCACATTGAAAACTTTATTAAGCTCTGGATCGGTAGTTTTGATGCTTACTTCTACAATATCATTTACTTGTAATAGATAGTCCTCAGTTTGATATCCATATCGTTCACTTGATTCAACCAAAGGTCCTATGGACTCCTCCAATTCTTGCATATAAATAACTTTTTTATTTGGCACACAAGAATAAAGACCTGCAAATAACACAAATCCAAAAATTATTATTTTACCAATTTTACGCATAAAATGATTTTTAATTCTAATTATTAACATGACTTATCATCCAAAAGTAAAAATCATTAGATATTTATGTCTAGGATGATCAAAGTCTTGAATCTACCAAATTTTTATCTAAGATCCCCTTAACATCAAAAACCACTTGACTATCTGATTTCACGATTTTTAATGATCTAAATTCTTTGTGTGCAACTGCCAAAATAATTGCAGAGTAAGACTCGATTTCAGGTAAACCGGGTAGTAAATCCAAACCATATTCATGCCTAACCTCCTCGCCACTCGCCCAAGGGTCATAAACATCGACTTCCATATCAAATGAACGAAGTTCTTTATATATATCAATCACCCGAGTATTTCTTACATCCGGACAATCCTCCTTAAAGGTGAATCCCAAAATCAACACTTTCGAATCGATTACCTTCAAATCTTTTCGCATCATGTGTTTGATAGTTTCCGTAGCCACATGTTTTCCCATGCTATCATTTAGACGACGACCCGCCAAAATAATTTCCGGATGATAGCCCACTTCTTGTGCTTTTTGTGCAAGATAAAAGGGATCTACACCAATACAATGCCCACCGACTAAACCTGGCTTGAATTTCAAGAAATTCCACTTTGTCCCCGCAGCTTCTAATACCTCTTGAGTATCGATTCCCAATAAATTAAAAATTTTGGATAATTCATTGACAAAAGCAATGTTGATATCTCGCTGGGAATTTTCAATCACTTTTGCTGCTTCTGCAACCTTAATTGAAGAAGCCTTATGAGTGCCTGCAATAATGACCGTTTTATAAAGTTGGTCAACATATTCAGCAACCTCAGGTGTGCTTCCAGAGGTAACCTTCAGAATTTTGGATACCGTATGTTCCTTATCCCCAGGATTGATTCTTTCAGGAGAATAACCAACATAAAAATCTTGATTAAACTTTTTACCGGATACTTTCTCCAAAACAGGGACACATTCCTCTTCTGTCACCCCTGGATATACCGTAGATTCATAGATCACAACATCACCATCTTTTAAAAAGTGCGCAATGTTTTCAGAGGCTTTGATCATTGGAGTCAAAACAGGGCGATTATGCCTGTCTGTTGGAGTAGGTACAGTGACGATATAAATATTACAATCACTAAGATCTTCGGAATTTGCTGTATTAAACAAACCTTTAGAACCAGGCATGGGATTTACCTTTGAAATCACCGATTGAAGTAGATCATCTTCTACTTCCAAAGTGAAATCATGTCCAGAATTCAAATCATTAATTCTTTTTTGATCAATATCAAATCCTATTACAGGAAATTTTTTAGCAAATTCTACTGCTAAGGGAAGTCCTACATATCCCAATCCTATGATTCCAATTTTGGACTCGTTAAATGGTTTCAACATGAAATTATAAAATTCTAATTTTCAATAATTTACATACAGCTTCGCCCGGTCAGTCCCAAATAAAAAGACCTACTGCTAGGTGTAAAAAGCAATTTTCATTCGCTTGAAAATAAAAAATGAGTACCAAAGTTACTCACCTCTTAGTCAGGGCAAAACTAATAGAAAACCTTTGAAAAAAAACCTCTGCTTGCAATTTCAAATACCAAACCGATAGAGAAGATTTAGATTTAAAT
>JABXHX010000057.1 GCA_013373385.1 Flavobacteriaceae bacterium | reverse complement strand
TAGTTTTCTGTAAGGTTTTTAGCTATGTTTTTGCTTCTAGTATTTAAGACACTATCAACTTTGATATATTTATTGATATACATAAGTTGTTTAGTGTTGTTACCTTCATTTTTGTAATGGTCAATTAAATATTTATACGTTAATTTTTGGTGATTATAACAATTCTTAGTTTTATTAAATAACGAATCTACTTTATTGAAGTACTTTAATGCATTCTTTATATCATTCAGATTATAATAAGATTGACCAATATAGAAGAAACAACTTGATAGTATAGCATAATTTTCATCATTTATTATATATGGAATTGATTTTTTTATTGAATCAATTGCTTGGGTATAATTCTTTTTTTTCAAGAGAATACCTCCAGAAAAAAAAGTAAAATATCCAATTAATTCATTCCTGTTAAATTTTAAAGCAATTAAATATGCTTTTTTATTATAATATACTGCTGAATCATATTGTTTTTTATTGGTATATGATTTTGCTAAATTTATAAGTAAAGCAAAATACTCATTTAATTCTTTTCTTGTATAATTTTCTTTATTAAAATAGTTTAATGAATTTTTATATAATTTCAAGGCTTCATCATATTCTAAATTTCTATCTTTAGATGCACCAATTCTTAAAAAAAGAAAAGCTTTAAGGCTATCGTTTGGTATTTTGTTTACATATTTTAATGCATCTAAATAATTATTTAAGGCAAAGTTTTTTTTGCCATTATGAAAGTAAAAATCTCCTAATTCTAAATATGAAAAAGCTGGATACTTTGCATTATTAAAATCTTTAGTAGTTTTAATAATATCATTCCAATAATTAACATAGTAGGTAGAATCTTTAGTGATATCACTTAACCAGTAATAGCCGCTCCCCAACTGCATAGTATCTTTTTCTTTCTTAGCTTTTTTTATAGCATATTTGGCATACAAAACGGCTTTTAAAGAATCTGGTTTAGCAGCGTAAAATTTCTCAGAAAGCTCTTCATGACTATATTTAGCTAAAGAATCATTTCTTGTGGTTTCTTGTGCATATAGATTATAGTTAAATATAAAGAGTAGAATTAAAAAAACATTTTTCATTTTACTTTCTTATTTAATTCTTTAATAAAATATGAAGGTTTGATTCCTGTAAATTTAAAAAAAGCTTTAGAAAAAGATTCAGTGGTATTAAAACCAACCTCGTGTGCAATAGCTTTTACACTATATTTTCTAAATTGCCTATCAGTTTTTAACTTTTCTATCGTATAATTAATTCGTAATTGATTGATATAATTATTAAATGATTGCCCTTTTTCTTGATTGATAATTTGAGATAAGTATTTCGTATTTGTGTTAAATAGCCTTGCTAAAGTAGATAAGGAAACTTGGGTAGAAATAAATTGATGTTTCGTTTCAAATTCCAATAATTGCTCTTTTATCGTTTCAATTGTTTCTTTAGGGATTAAATTTTCTTTTTTTACAGAAATGCTATTAGTTGAAGACTTACGTATAGGTTGTTTTTCTAGTAATGCTTGAAAACGTTTTTTATATTGCTTCCTTTTTCTATATTGAACAATTAAAAAAACTAAAATTGTTATAGAAAATAGAGTAATACTCCAAATCCATTTTTCAAAATTTGAAAGCTTATTTTTTAAACGATTTTCTATACGTTTTTTCTCTGTTAAAAGGTTAGGTATGTCGTAGTTTTCTGTAAGGTTTTTAGCTATGTTTTTGCTTCTAGTATTTAAGACACTATCTACTTTAATATATTTATTGATATACACTAGCTGCTTAGTATCGTTGCCTTTTTCTTTATAATGATTAATTAAGTATTTATAAGCAGGTTTTTGACTACTGTAATAATTCTTAGTTTTATTAAATAACGAATCTACTTTATTGAAGTACTTTAATGCATTCTTTTTATCATTTAAATTATGGTAAGATTTTCCTAAGTATTTATATAATACTGATAAAATATAATAGTTTTCATCTAATTTTATAAAATGTATGGATTTTTTGAAATAGTTAATAGCTGATAAATACTCCTTTTTCTTATATAAAGTAGAACCTTTATAAAAGTTGGCATACCCTGTAATTATTGAATCTTTGTTTTCTTTGCCAATTGTATAAACTTTAGCATTATAATATAATGCCGAGTCATATTGTTTTAATGATTCAAAGCTATTTGATAAGTTAAAAAGAACAGAAGAATACTCATTTAAATTACCTATAGTTCCTTTTTTCTTATAGAAACTTAAAAACTCCTTGAAATGCCTTATAGCTTTTTGATGTTCTTTATTATGTGCTTTAATAATCCCAATTCTATATGTTGAAATAAATCTTAAGCTATCAATATTGGCTTTTGTTGCTTGTTTTCTAGACTCTAAATATTTATTTAGAGCTATATCTTTATTCCCTTTATGAAAATAAAAATCACCTAGTTTTAAATAAGAAAATGCTGGGTGTAATTTGTTGTTTGTGTTTTTAGTTTTACGAATAATATCATTCCAATAATTAACATAGTAGGTAGAATCTTTAGTGATATCACTTAACCAGTAATAGCCGCTCCCCAACTGCAT
>JABXHX010000032.1 GCA_013373385.1 Flavobacteriaceae bacterium | reverse complement strand
TTCTCGCCTACCTCTTAAAATCCTCACAGATTTTCAGTTTGGAGCGTTCTTACAAAGTTTCGTGTTAAACTACGCAAATACTCATAGCCGAGACCGTTGGCAAACATTTGAAACTAAAGATAAATACCACATATTATGAGAAAAGCAATACTACTTCTAAGCTTTGGTATTATCATCTCCTGTACAAATCAAACGGGTGAGGATCGTACAAATAACGAATCGACCGCAAAATCGGAGTGGCCAGACCGGCTTCACCTTCCGATTGAACCTTATCAGAAAGAAGGGAAGATAGCGCCATCGCTTGGTGAATCTGATCCATATGACTGGCCGAAAGAAATCACCGCTCCTGAAGGTGCACCAAATGTCTTGCTTGTAATGATGGATGATGTTGGCTTTGGCGCCAGCTCAACTTTTGGTGGCCCTATTCCAACACCTACGTTCGACCGTATTGCAAATGAAGGTCTGAGGTACAATAATTTTCACACCACAGCTGTCTGTTCTCCTACTAGGGCAGCCTTAATTACCGGGCGCAACCATCATGTTGCATCTACAGGAATCATTATGGAGTTTTCCACACCCTACCCCGGCTATCATAGTATGGTCTCACGAAGTGTCGGTACAGTAGGTGAAATTCTAACCAGTAATGGATATGGTACGTCATGGTTTGGTAAAAATCATAATGTACCCGATTGGCAAACTTCACCAGCCGGGCCATTTGACCTCTGGCCTACAGGATTGGGCTTCGAGTATTTTTATGGCTTTCTTGGAGGTGATGCCCATCAGTATAGACCTCCGGTTTACGAGAACACCCGTCCTGTGGAGCCTTATCTTGATAACGAAGATTACCACTTTGACCAGGATATGGCTGATCAAACCATCAAATGGATCAGAACCCAAAAAGCAGTTTGGCCTAACAAACCTGTGTTCAGTTACTATACTCCGGGTACCGCTCACGCTCCACATCATGCGCCCAAGGAGTGGATTGATAAGTTTAAGGGGAAATTTGACGAAGGATGGGAAAAGCTTCGTGAGATGACCTTTGAGCGCCAAAAGGAAATGGGCATCATTCCGGAAGATGCAGTGCTTAACCCTACTCCTGATGAGTATAAAAAATGGGAAAGTCTTTCTGAAAAGGAGAAGGCCATTGCTGCCCGAGAAATGGAATGCTATGCAGCAGCACTTGCACATGCTGACTATCAAGTAGGTCGAATATTGGAAGCATTAGAGTCAATGGGGGAGTTAGAAAACACCCTTGTTATCTACATCATGGGTGACAATGGCGCCAGCGCAGAGGACCCTACAGGATTGGGTATGACCAGCGAGATTGGAAGCCTGGGCAATGGAGTTACGGATGACATTGATTACATGTATGAAAATTTAGATCTTTTTGGTACAAAATGGTTTGAAAACCACTATTCTCACAGTTGGGCACATGCTATGAACACACCTTTCCAGTGGGATAAAAAAATCGCTTCACACCTTGGTGGAACGCGCACGGGAATGGCCTTGATGTGGAAAGGTCATATAAATGAACCAGGAAAAGTTCGCAGCCAGTTTAGCCATGTAACTGACATTGTTCCTACAATCCTTGACGCTGCAAGCATACCTCAACCCAAAACCATTAATGGTTTTAAGCAAGTTCCCATGAATGGCACAAGCTTACTGTACACATTAAATAATCCTGATGCAAAAGAAACGCATACCACGCAGTACTTTGAGATTATCGGAAATCAAGGTATTTATCATGATGGGTGGATTGCCAGTACTACACCCAAAAGACTGCCCTGGGAAGGAAGAGGTGAAAGTAGCCCTGACCCGTTTAACGACTATGAATGGGAACTATACAATCTGAGTGAAGATTACAGTCAATCTAAAAACATTGCCGAAGAATACCCTGAAAAGTTGGAAGAACTTAGAGCGTTGTTTAAAGAAGAGGCCGAGAAAAACAAAGTTTTTCCGCTTGACGATCGTTACATTGAGCGGGCTGACCCCAAAAACAGACCGGAACCTAATCGCGGAAGAAAGGAATTCATATACTATGGTAGTACAAACCGAATTCCCGAAGGTTCTGCAGTAAACACAAAGAATACTTCCTTTACAATTACTGCTGAGCTTAGTATTCCAAAAGGAGGTGCAGAGGGAATGATCATCACGCAAGGTGGATGGTTCGCAGGTTATGGTCTTATGCTTCTTGACGGGAAACCCACCTTTACCTATGCAAAATCGCACTACCCACAAGATAAATACACTGTACAAGCACCTAATAAAATAACGGAGGGAAATCACACCCTCCAACTAAAATTTGATTATGATGGAGGTGGAGTTGGTAAAGGTGCTACAGCAACCTTACTAGTAGATGGTAATGAAGTTGCTAGCGGAAGGATCGAAGAGACCGTGCCTACCCGGTATTCCATGACAGAGGGACTTGAAGTTGGTCGAGATGCAGGAATGCCAGTAAACGATGAATACGATGTTCCGTTTTACTTCACCGGAGAAATTGACAGAGTTATCGTGAAATTGAAATAATAACGGCTGCCAACAATGTATAAAGGGCATTAAAACGCCCTTTATACTGGCCGTTGGCATTAATTTTTAAAATGAGATTACTTTCAATTATATTTATCATTTCAACCTTCTTTAGCACTAGCTATGGACAATCTGTTAAGAAGGACGCAGAAATATTTGCACTGAGGTATGCTGTAACCAAATCAAAAGATCCAATTTCCTATGTTGCTTTGAACGCCCCTGATAGTGTATTATTTGAGCCAGTTTTTATGTTTTGGTTAATAAAGACCACATCCGATAAGATGATTTTAATAGATGCGGGATTTATAAACGATGACGAATCTTTCGAATCACGATACAATCTTAAGACATATCAAAGACCTGATTCTTTATTACAGAAAATAGGAATCAGCGCCAGCGACATAACTGATATAATTATCACGCATCCGCATAGAGACCATATCGATGGGATTGACCTCTTCCCTAACGCTCAAATATGGATGCAAAAGGAGGATTTCAACTACTTTGTTGGAGACTCTTGGAAACTGGACCCTGCTGAACATGGCTATATGGAAAGAGATGTCCTAAAAATTATAAAAGCAAACTTCGCACAAAGGTTAAACCTAATTGATGGGGAAAAAGAAATATTTCCGGGGATAAGTGTCTATACGGGCTCACGGCATACATTTAATTCTCAATATGTTGTAGTAGAGACAACTATACAAAATATAGTTCTTGCATCAGATAATGCTTATTCATACTACAATATTGAAAATTCAGTATCCGCACCAAGTTATGCGACACGGGACACAATCGGATATGCAAAACAATTAGATAGAATGAAAGGCTTCGTGCAGGATAATAAGTATATTATTCCAGGACATGATGGGTTGGTATTCGAAAGATTTGAAAAAATTACTGATGACATTGTTAGGATTGAATAATTGAAAACAAATGCCAACAATGTATATAAGCCATTGAAACGGCTCATATACGAGACCGTTATCCCTATCGCCTAAAAACGAAGATGGCGGTAGCCAATGACAGCTATTTTCAGACAGAAAACTTATT
>JABXHX010000003.1 GCA_013373385.1 Flavobacteriaceae bacterium | reverse complement strand
GTTTAAAAGGTACGCAAAAATTAATGGGGCAACAATGGTTGCATCACTTTCTATAATAAACTTAGGAGTATCAATATCTAATTTACCCCAAGTAATTTTTTCGTTTGGCACTGCACCAGAATAAGAACCATAACTGGTTGTTGAATCAGAAATTTGACAGAAATAGCTCCAAAATGGCGTGTCTTCTCTTTCTAAATCTTGATATAGCATTGGCACTACACATATTGGAAAATCGCCCGCAATACCTCCTCCTATTTGAAAGAATCCGATGCCGTTTGTTGAGTTATCTGTATACCAATCTGCCAAAAAAGTCATGTACTCGATTCCAGATTTCATGGTAGATGCTTTTAACTCTCCTTTTACCACATACGAAGCAAAAATATTTCCCATAGTACTGTCTTCCCATCCAGGAACTACAATTGGTAGATTTTTTTCGGCTGCAGCATACATCCAAGAATCTTTTAAATCAATTTCGTAATACTCTTCTAAAACACCAGATAGTAAAAGCTTGTACATAAATTCATGCGGAAAATAACGTTCTTGATTTTCTTCTGCATCTTTCCAAATTTTGAATATATGTTTTTGCAAACGTCTAAAAGCTTCTTCTTCTGGGATACAGGTATCAGTAACACGATTCAATCCTTTTAGTAATAAATCCCATTCGTCTGTCGGAGTTAAATCACGATAATTTGGCACTCTTTTGTAATGAGAATGTGCCACTAAATTCATGATATCTTCTTCAAGATTTGCTCCGGTACAAGAAATAATATCTACCTTCTCTTGACGAATCATTTCTGCAAAAATCTTTCCTAACTCAGCCGTACTCATGGCTCCTGCTAATGACACTAACATTTTAGAGCCTTGCTCTAATTGTGCTTCATACCCTTTTGCTGCATCGACCAATGCCGCTGCATTAAAGTGCAAAAAGTATTTTTCTATAAAGTTGGTTATTGGTTGGTTACTAGTATTCATCATCCTCTTTAAATTTAGAAAGTTTGCTAAATGGCGAGTTATCGTCTGAACCATCTTCATACTCTTCTTCATCTTCCATTGTAGATGTGAATTTATAGTTCAACATTTTATAGTATAATTTAGCCGCTAAGAAGTCTGAAGACTTTTCGTTTTCGTTAGGGCATAATTCTACGATATCAAAACCTACTACGTTTCTTTCTGTAAACACTTTCTTTAAAAACTCTAAGGTTTCGTAGTAAAATAAACCTCCTGGTTCAGGTGTTCCAGTACTTGGTAATAATGACGGGTCAATTGCATCTAAATCAAACGTGATAAAAACATTTCCTGTTAACTGATCAATTACATCATCCATCCAATATTCATTTACAGCCATATCATGGGCAAAGAATACTTTCTCTAAGTTCATAGATGACTTTTCTGTAACGTCCATACTTCGAATCCCTACTTGCACTAAGTTGGTGTTTTGGCTTGCTTCATACACTGCACAAGCGTGGTTGCATTTTGTTCCTTCATATTCTTTACGTAAATCGGCATGCGCATCGATATGTAATACCGTTAAGTTGTTAAAACACTCGTTGAATGCGCGAATAGTTCCGATAGAAATAGAATGCTCTCCACCAAAAAGGGTTACAAACTTATTTTTATTGATGTATTTTTTGGTTATTTCATGTACAGCTTCTACCATAGCTTCAGGAGAAGAAGCTTCGGTAACAGCAGGAGCCAAATAAACTCCTTCTTTGTACACTTCGCTATCAGTTTCTATATCATAAAGTTCCATGTTTTCTGAAGCGTTTAAAAAAGCTTCAGGACCTTTGTCTGCTCCTTTTTGCCAAGTGCTAGTTCCGTCATAAGGAACAGGGATTAATACTACTTTTGCAGTTTCTAACTTTGCGTATTGATCAGGAATACCTGCGTAATTTCTTTTTTCCATTTTTATTAATATTAAACTAGTACCCTAGTATTGATAATAGTTCTTCGCTTTTTTGTTGTTCTTTAAATAATTTTGTGGTGAAATCACCATTTTCATTTTTATCAATTAATATGTGTTTTGGGGTTGGTATTAAACAGTGTTGTAATCCGCCAAAACCACCTATAGTTTCTTGATAAGCACCTGTATTGAAAAAGCCTACATATAAAGGAGATTCTTTTTCGTATACTGGTAAATATATTCCGTTTACGTGTTGTTCTGAGTTGTAGTAATCATCGCTATCACAAGTTAACCCACCTAATAATACACGTTCGTATCTGTGATTCCATTTGTTAACAGGGAGCATGATGAAGCGTTTGTTAATAGCCCACGAATCAGGTAAAGTAGTGATGAAAGATGAGTTAATCATGTTCCATTTTTCACGATCGTTTTGTCTTTTTTGATACAGTACTTCGTAAATTGCTCCACCAGCTTCACCCACAGTAAAACTTCCAAATTCAGTAAAAATATTAGGTGTATCAACATCAGCTTCTTTACAAGCTACGTTTATTTGATTGATGATTTCATCTACCATATACTCATAATCATAATCGAAAGCTAATGAGTTTTTAATAGGGAAACCTCCACCAATATTTAAACTGTCTAGAGTTGGACAAACTTTTTTAAGTTTGATGTATACGTTTAAACATTTTAATAATTCGTTCCAGTAATAAGCATTGTCTTTAATTCCGGTATTGATAAAGAAGTGTAGCATCTTTAGTTCAACTTGTGGGTTTGCAGCAATTTCTCGCTCGTAAAACGATACGATGTTTCTATACCCTATTCCTAATCGGCTTGTATAAAATTCAAACTTAGGCTCTTCTTCTGATGCAATACGAATACCTACTTTAAACTTATTTTTAGTTCTTTCAAACAACAAATTCAGTTCTTCATAATTATCAATTATTGGGATACAGTTTTTATGTCCTTCATCAATTAAACTAACAATATTTGTTATGTATTGATCTCGTTTAAAACCATTACACAACACATAAGTATCGTCTTTTATTTTTCCTTCTTTTTTTAAGGATTGTACAATATCAATATCAAAAGCAGAAGAAGTTTCAATATGAATATCATTCTTTAAAGCTTCATCTAATACGTATTTAAAATGCGAACTTTTTGTACAGTAACTGTAATTATACGTTCCTTGATAATTGTATTTTTTTATTGCGTTGTGAAACCAGTTTTTGGCTCTGTTAATATTTTCAGATATTTTTGGTAGATAAGTAAACTTTAACGGTGCTCCATATTGTTTTACCAACCTCATTAAATCGATATCATGAAAAAGTAAATCATTATTTTCTATGTGAAATTCCTCTTGCGGAAAATCGAACGTTTGCTCTATTAAATCTTTATATTTAGTATTCATTATTATTTTAGTAATGTCTGTATTTTAAGTACAGATAATTTGCTCAAAAAATTAAACCGACTTATTGTCGAAACTTTTTAAATACGCGTTTGAAAAACATTGTTATTGTCTTTTAACGAGTTTATTTGTAAAAATAATGAGTAATTAGACTCTTAAAGCTAAACATTCACCGCACTGTTTGTAAAAATTCAGTGGTAAAGAGTATTCTTGAAAAGAGGAAGAAACCTTAATTTTTTCGTTGCGTTTCCCAAACACTAAACAGCTCTCAATCTTCCTGTAAAAGCTATTAACGAAATAAGTTAAACGTTGCATTTGACTTATCTAATAAGATGAGGTAAATGTAAACTATTTTTTTATAAAAAAAAGAAAAGTGAAAAATCTTTCGATAAAACAAAAAAGCCTTACTGCAATAGTAAGGCTTTATGTGATCGCGACAGGATTCGAACCTGTGACCGTCTGCTTAGAAGGCAGATGCTCTATCCAGCTGAGCTAC
>JABXHX010000012.1 GCA_013373385.1 Flavobacteriaceae bacterium | reverse complement strand
TCTTTTAAAATCTTCGCGATTTGCAGCGGACTGAACTTACTTTTTCTCATAATTACTGTTTAAAATTAATACTTTTATTCTACTTTTAAACAGTTCGGTTTTTAGGGAAGCTTACAGGACTACAATGATAGCCATAAGGATACATAGCATGTGGCACCACATAAGCAGGCATTTTGTAGTTGATTTGTTCTACAAATCCGTTAGGTAGATTTTTGTAGATTACTGCTCTAAGTTTGGTTAACACCTCTTTCCGTTCTGTTGGTAATTGATTGATGTATTCATCTACATTATTGGCATTGTATTGCATAAAACAAGCATTTTTAGATATGCTAATGTAAAAAATAATACACGTTGATTAGAATTTTAATTTTACTATTTTTATTGTTCTAACAATAATACTTATGGATAAAATAGCTACATACATTGAAAAAAAAGCAGCGTGGAAAGTTGAACTAGAAAAGTTAAGAAGTGTAGTGTTGTCTTGTAATCTTGACGAAACAATTAAATGGGGCGCACCCGTTTACATGTCTGAAGGAAAGAATATAGTTGGTTTATCGGCTTTTAAAAATTATGTGGGATTATGGTTTTTTCAAGGAGGTACTTTAAAAGATACACATCAAGTCTTGATAAATGCACAAGAAGGAAAAACACAAGCAATGCGTCAATGGCGTTTTAATACGTTGGATGAAATTAATAGTGATTTGATAAAAAAATACATTAAAGAAGCTTTAGAAAATCAAAGGACAGGAAATATTATAAAGCCAAAACGAAATACTAAACCTTTGCTTATGCATCCTATATTGAAAAAGGAGTTAGATAAAAACAAAGACTTTGCAACACAATTTGAATCGCTAAATATGTCTAAAAAAAGAGAATATGCGGCACATATATCTAGTGCTAAAAGAGAAGCAACTCAGCTTGCCAGATTACAAAAAATTATTCCGATGGTGCTAAACGGAGTAGGGTTGCACGACAAATATAAAAACTGCTAGTTTTGAATTAGTACCTTTTGTATGGTAGCGATAGAGTCACAGCGTTGTATGTATAAGTGTATGTGTTGTAAACTATCTTTTCCAGTAATATAATATTCTGGACAAGGTTTTATTCTTGGTTTGCTTTTACTAAAATGTACATCACCATTTTTTAAAATGGTATTTATTGTAACAGTATCTAGCTTGTGTCGTATCAATGTTGCTTGCGCATCTGTAGAATATACTTTGGTTCTTATTCTAATTTGCTTTAAAGTTCTTGCATCCATACCATAATCAAAAGTAGCATCTTTATTATCCCAAATAAAATAAACAATTATAGAACCGATTGATAATCCTATCAAATAATATCCAAAACGTCTAAGCCAAGCCATAGTTTAAAATTATGAATGCAAAAGTACGTATTTATTTACGATTACAGGATTAATAAATTGATATCTCTAAAAGGTAAATCAAACCAATTTCCAACAGTTTTACTGGTTAGAATTCCATGGTAAAAATACATACCATTTCGTAGGCTTTTATCAAAACGAGCTGCATTTTCAAATCCACCTTCATCTGCAATGTCTAACAAATAAGGTGTAAAAATATTACTGATAGAAACCGATGCGGTTCTGGCATACCTAGAGGGTATATTAGGTACGCAATAATGTGTTACTCCGTGTGCAACAAATGTTGGATCACTATGTGTAGTAATTTTAGAAGTTTCAAAACAGCCGCCACAATCTATGCTAACATCAACAATTAAAGCACCATCTTTCATTTGCTTAACCATATCTTCAGTGGCCATGATAGGCGAACGATTTTTACCACGGATAGCTCCGATGGCAATATCACAACGCATTAATGCTTTAGATAGTGTTTTTGGTTGAATGGTTGATGTGTAAATAGGTGTGTTTAAACAATGTTGTAAGCGTCTTAATTTAGTAATAGAATTGTCAAAAACTTTTACACGAGCTCCTAAACCCAAGGCAGAACGTGCTGCAAATTCTCCAACGGTACCAGCACCAATAATCACAACATCGGTAGGTGGCACACCGCCAATATTACCAACTAGTAAGCCGTTACCTTGATTGCTATTGCTTAATAATTCAGCTGCAATTAGTATAGAGGCAGTTCCTGCTATTTCACTTAATGATTTTACCACAGGATAAAAACCATGCTCATCTTTAATATAATCAAAAGCAAAAGCTGTAATTCTTTTTTTAGCCAAAGCTTCAAAGTATTTTTTACTTTGTGTTTTTAGTTGTAGGGCAGATAATAATACGCTTTGTGGTTTGATGTACTCTATTTCTTGTAAGCTAGGAGGAGCAACCTTTAATACAATATTGCAACCAAATGCTTCTTCTACATTGTAGGCTATTTTTGCGCCAGCATCTGCATATTCTTTGTCGCTAAAATTAGCGGCATCTCCAGCACCAGTTTCAAGTACAATGTTATGTCCGTGAGCAGTTAAAGCAGCTACAGCATCGGGGGTAAGGCACACACGTTTTTCTTCAAAATGTGTTTCTTTGGGTAGGCCAATATATAATTCTCCTTTTTGTTTTTTAATCTCAAGTGTCTCTTCTTGTGGTAGTAATTCTTCTTTGCTGAATGGAGAGTATTGGCTCATGAGTTTTATTTTAGTTGAATATTGCGTTGCCCATTTTCTAAAACAGAAATGTGAATTTCGGTTGACTCTAAAGGTAATAAATTTTCGATATTCTTAGGCCACTCAATTAAACACCAAGCATTTGAATAAAAATAATCTTCAATTCCGATGTCTAAGGCTTCGTTTTCGTCTTCAATTCTATAGAAATCAAAATGATAAACGATGTCATTTTTTACAGTATGGTATTCGTTAACCAACGAAAAAGTAGGGGAACTAGCCACATCTTCAATGCCGAGTTCTTTGCATAGTTCTTTGATAAGTGTAGTTTTACCAGCACCCATTTCTCCATAAAACAATAAAGTTTTGTGCTTTGTTGTTGCTAAAATTCTTTTAGCAATCAAATTCAAATCTGAAATTGAATAGTTTTTGTTCATAGAACAAAAATACTTAAAAAGTGAATTCTAATTAACCATAATTTTTTAATATCTATAATGCCCAATGATTTTGTAACTAAACAAACAATCTTCAATAACTTGCCCAGCACCAATATTGTGGACAATTAAATAGCGTTTTTTATCAGTAGATTTTTTATCAATAACAATTCCGATATGAGTTAACCCACCAGATAAACTCCAGCTAACAACATCACCAGGTATATAATGTTTTGGGTTTTTTGTGATTGGTAGTTCTTTTCCTTTTCTCTTAAAAAATGTCATTAAATTTGGAACTCTTCTATGGTCAATATTTTTATCCGTCTTTTGCAATCCCCAAATTTTAGGGTAGATATTGAAATTTACTTTCATATCTTCATGGACTTCTTTCTGTAAATCAACGCCTAGTAATCGGTAAGCTCTAATAATAACATCAGTACATACTCCTTTGTCTTTTGGAACATCTCCATTTGGGTAAGGAATAGAGAAGTATGTTGGATCGTAGGTAACTTTTTGTTTTGTAATCTTAATAGCAGCATTGCTTAGTTTGTTGTTTTGCTGTGCAAAACAATTGCTGACAATAAATAAAACTACAAATAACTTTAATTTCATGATTTTCTATTTTGCCTCATAAATTGCACAAGGAATAATCATTTCTTCTAAAGAAATTCCTCCATGTTGGTAGGTGTTTTTATAGTACTTTACATAATGATTAAAGTTGTTTTGGTAAGCTAAAAATAAATCCTCTTTTGCAAAAATAAACGAGCTGTTCATAGAAGAACTCGGTAAAAAGATATCATTTGGGTTTCTAACAGCATACACGTCTTTATCATTATATGTTAGGCTTCTGCCAGTTTTATAACGGAGGTTTAAACTGGCATTTTTATCACCAATAACTTTGCTTGGGTTTTTACAATTAATAGTGCCATGATCGGTAGTAATAACTAATTTCTGACCCAATTTTTGCGCTTTCTGAATGATCTCTAGTAAGGGAGAATTTTTAAACCAGCTTTCTGTTAACGAACGATATGCTTTATCATCTCCAGCTAATTCTTTAATCACTTCCATTTCAGTTTTAGCATGAGATAGCATATCAACAAAATTGTATACTATAACCGTTAAATCGTTTTGCTTTGTAGCATTGTAATTATCGGCTAAATCTTTTCCGTTCTTTAGATTGGTAATTTTATAGTACTCGTGTTTTATAGTTAAACCTAATCTTTTTAAGTGTGCTGTCAAAAACTCATTTTCATATAAATTTTTACCTCCATCATCTGTGTCATTTTTCCAAAATGTAGGATACATTTTTTCCATTTCAGACGGCATTAAGCCAGAAAAAATAGCATTTCTAGCATACTGTGTTGTAGAAGGTAAAATACTAAAGTATGTATGCTCTTTTTCTTTTTTATAGTAATTGTTGATGTGAGGCTCTAATACTCTATATTGATCTAGGCGCAGATTGTCAATTACAATAAGCAGAGTGCCTTTGTCTGCTTGTAATTCTGGAAAGACATATTCTTTAAGGAGTGTATGAGAAAAAACAGGCTTGTCATTGGCAGTTAAAAAGTCTTGGTAGTTCTTTTTAATGAACTTAAAAAATAAACTATTGGCTTCGTTTTTCTGACTTTCTAAGATTTCTAGCATTCCTACATCATCAATATTTTCTAGTTCCAACTCCCAATGAATTAGTTTCTTGTAGATGTTTATCCATTCTTCATACGAGTGAATCATAGCCAAATCCATAGAAATTTTTCTAAACTCTTGTTGGTAGCTAGAAGTGGTTTTTTCTGAAACTAATTTAGAGTGGTCTAAATTCTTCTTTAAACTCAACAGAATTTGATGCGGATTTACAGGCTTAATTAAGTAATCAGCAATTTTAGCTCCGATGGCCTCTTCCATAATGTACTCCTCTTCACTTTTAGTGATCATTACTACAGGAAGATTGGTTTGTTGCAATTTAATTTCTGTCAACGTTTCTAAACCAGTAATGCCAGGCATATTTTCATCTAAAAAAACAATGTCAAAGTTTTGTTCAGCAACTAAATCGATAGCATCTGCACCATTGGTACATTTAGTAACATTGTAATTTTTCTGTTCTAAAAAAAGGATATGAGGTTTTAATAAATCTATTTCATCATCAACCCATAGAATCTCTATTTTTCTCATATTTATCTTGTTTAACTATGTAAAAATACTTTATGCATCACAGAATTGTAAAAAGATTTTCGTTAAAATAAAGTGAATTCTTTTTAATGTAAATGTGTAAAATGCAATACAAATAACTGTAGTATATTTGTATTTTAAAATTGTATCATTTGAAAGCTTCAAAAACCAACAAACTTAAAATCTTAAACGACCCAATTTACGGTTTTATTACGATACCTAACAGTTTAATTTTTGATATTATAGAACACCCTTATTTTCAGCGTTTAAGACGTGTAACGCAAATGGGGCTTTCTAACTTAGTGTATCCAGGGGCAAATCATACACGTTTTCACCATGCTGTGGGTTGTATGTATTTAATGCAGAAAGCAGTTAGAGTGCTAAGGTATAAAGGTGTAGAAATTTCTGAGGATGAAGCCAATGCTTTGTATATTGCTATTTTATTGCACGATATTGGTCACGGAGCATTTTCTCACGCATTAGAACACAGTATTGTAAATGGTATTAGCCACGAAGAAATTTCGTTAAAGTTTATGAATAAGCTCAATGACGAATTTGGAGGAGCGTTAAGTTTAGCAATTCAAATTTTTGAAGGAAAGTATCAACGAAAGTTTTTCAACCAATTAATATCTAGCCAGTTAGACATAGATCGGTTGGATTATTTAAAAAGAGATAGCTTTTATACGGGTGTAACAGAAGGAAACATTGGTTCAGATAGGTTGATAGCTATGATGAATGTTTTTGAAGATGAATTAGTTATTGAAAAGAAAGGAATTTATTCTGTAGAAAAGTTTTTAATAGCAAGAAGGTTAATGTATTGGCAAGTGTATTTGCATAAAACAGGGTTGGCGGCAGAAAACATGCTGATGAACGCTTTAAAGAGAGCCAAAGAGTTGGCGCTAGATGGTGTAGAATTACCAGCAACAAAAGCCTTGCAATATTTTTTATACAATAAAATAGATAACAGAAATTTTTCAGGCAAAACATTAGAGGTTTTTGCTCAACTAGATGATTACGATGTATTATCTGCTATTAAAGAATGGGCAAGTCATTCAGATACCGTGTTGTCAGAATTATCAAAAATGATTATCAACAGAAACTTGTTAAAAATAACCTTGCAAAATGAGCCTTTTTCTTCAAATAAAGTCAACAAATTAAAGGGTCAACTATTGCAGAAATTTGCTATTGATGCATCACAGACTTCGTATTTTGTTTTTCAAGATAAAGTTGTAAATCATGCTTACAATATAAAATCACCTATAAATATTTTATTAAAAAGTGGTAAAATTGTAGATATTGTAGGAGCTTCAGATCAACTAAATTTGCAGGCTTTGACAAAACCTGTTGAGAAATATTACCTCTGTTATCCAAAAAAAATCAATTAGACGGTTCCTAAGTTTTTTCATATTTTTGCAACTCATGAAATTTACAGCGCAACAAATAGCAGAAATTTTAGAAGGTGAGGTTAGTGGTAATCCAGAAGCCCAAGTTTCTAAGCTATCTAAAATAGAAGAAGGAGATAAAGAAAGTTTAACGTTTTTATCAAACCCTAAATACAATCCGTTTATATACACCACAAAAGCTTCAGTAGCTATTGTAAATAAAAGTTTTGTTCCAGAAAAAGAAGTAAAAGTAACCTTAATCAAAGTAGATGATGCGTATTCTGCGTTTTCAAAATTGTTAGAATTTTACAATCAAGTAAAGAATAATAAAAGGGGTAGAGAGCAACCACATTACTTGTCGGCTTCTGCTACTATTGGCACAAATGAATATATTGGAGCTTTTGCATACATCGGTGAAAATGTTACAATTGGTGAAAACGTAAAAATATATCCGAATGTTTATATTGGAGACAATGTTACTATTGGCGATAATTGCATCCTATTTTCAGGGTCAAAGATACATTCAGAAACACAGATTGGAAACCATTGCACGATACACGCAGGAGTAATTATTGGTTCTGACGGATTTGGTTTTGCGCCTAATAAAGATGGCGAGTATAAGAAAATTCCTCAGACTGGAAATGTTGTTATCGAAGATTATGTAGATATTGGTTCTGCAACAACTATTGATAGAGCAACGTTAGGTTCAACAATTATTAGAAAAGGAGTTAAGCTAGATAACCAAATTCAAATTGCACATAATGTAGAGATAGGAGAGAATACGGTAATTGCTGCACAAACTGGAATTTCTGGTTCGGCAAAAATTGGAAAGAACTGTATGATAGGAGGTCAAGTGGGGTTTGCAGGTCATATTACTGTTGGAGATAATGTTAAAATTGGAGCACAATCTGGAGTAACAAAAAGCGTAAAAGACAATCAAGTTATCAACGGAACACCAGCATTTGGTTTTTCAGATTTTCATAAATCGTATGTCTATTTTAAGAATTTACCTAAAATGGCAGCAACCCTCAATAAATTAGAAAAAAAAATAGCAACTCAAAATGAGAAATCATGAGTAGAAAACAGCAAACAATAAAAAACCAAGTAAGCCTTTCTGGTGTAGGAATACATACAGGAAATACTGTAAATTTAACTTTTAAACCTGCACCAGTAAATCACGGATTTTCTTTTTCACGTGTAGATTTAGAGGGCGAACCAGTAATCGCTGCCAAAGCAGAATATGTAGTTAATACACAAAGAGGAACAAACTTAGAAAAAAACGGAGTTCAAATACAGACATCAGAACACGTGTTAGCAGCAGCTGTTGGTTTAGAAATAGACAATTTATTAATAGAAATAGATGCCTCTGAACCACCAATTATGGATGGTTCTTCAAAGTTTTTTGTAGAAGCCTTAGAAAAAGCGGGTATACAAGAGCAAGACGCTGATGTTAACGAGTATGTAGTAAAGGATATCATTTCATATAGAGACGAAGTTACAGGTAGCGAAATCATTTTAATGCCTTCAGAAAAGTACGAAGTAACTACTATGGTAGATTTTGGTACTAAAATTTTAGGAACTCAAAATGCTACACTTAACAATATAACCGATTTTAAAAATGAAATTGCTGCAGCAAGAACATTCAGTTTTTTGCATGAAATCGAAATGTTGTTAGAAAACGATTTGATTAAAGGAGGAGATTTGAATAATGCCATTGTTTATGTAGATAAAGAGTTATCTGAAGAAACAATGAACAAATTAAAGAAAGCCTTTAATAAAGAAGATATTGCTGTTAAATCTAATGGTATTTTAGATAACTTAAATTTACATTGGGCTAACGAAGCAGCAAGGCATAAGCTGTTAGATGTTATTGGAGATCTAGCACTAACTGGTACAAGAATTAGAGGAAAAGTGATAGCAAATAAACCAGGACATTTAGTAAATACACAGTTTGCAAAAAAACTGTCAAAAATTATTAAAATGGAAAAACGCAATAATGTACCTCAGTTTGATTTAAGTCAACCACCTTTAATGGACATCCATCAAATAATGGATATTCTACCACACAGACCTCCATTTCTATTAATAGATAGGATATTGGAGCTTACAGAAAAACATGTTATTGGTATGAAAAATGTAACCATGAACGAAGATTTTTTTGTAGGGCATTTTCCCGGAGCACCCGTAATGCCTGGAGTATTACAAGTAGAAGCTATGGCACAATGTGGTGGGATTTTAGTGTTGAGTACCGTTCCAGATCCAGAAAACTATTTAACTTATTTCATGAAAATGGATAATGTTAAATTCAAACAAAAAGTATTACCTGGAGATACATTGATATTTAAGTGCGAATTAATTTCACCAATCCGAAGAGGAATTTGTCATATGCAATCTTACGGATATGCAAATGGTAAATTAGTAGTGGAGGCAGAATTAATGGCACAAATAGCAAAAAAGCAATAGTATGAATCAACCTTTAGCATATATACACCCTCAAGCAAAAGTAGCAAGAAACGTAGTAGTAGAGCCTTTTACAACAATTAATAACGATGTAGAAATTGGCTCTGGTACTTGGATAGGTTCTAATGTTACCATTATGGAGGGAGCAAGGATAGGGAAAAATTGTAGAATTTTTCCAGGAGCAGTTATCTCAGCTATCCCACAAGATTTAAAATTTGAAGGAGAAGATTCTTTAACAGTTATTGGAGACAATACAACCATTAGAGAGTGTGTTACTATAAATAGAGGAACAAATGCCTCTGGAAAAACTGTTATTGGAGATAATTGTTTGATTATGGCTACTTCACATATTGCTCATGATTGTATCATTGGCGATAATGCCATTGTAGTTAACGGAGTAGCATTAGCAGGACATGTAACTATTGGTAAACACGCTATTATTGGTGGTTTGGCAGCCATTCATCAATTTATTCATATTGGTGATCATGCTATGGTTTCAGGTGGTTCATTGGTTAGAAAAGATGTACCGCCTTACACAAAAGCAGCAAAAGAACCATTATCTTATGTAGGAATCAACTCCATCGGATTAAGAAGAAGGGGATTCGATTCAGAAAAAATTAGAGAAATTCAAAATATTTATAGAATTCTATATCAAAAAAATTACAACAACTCTCAAGCTCTAGAAATTATTGAAGCAGAAATGGAAGCAACTCCAGAAAGAGATGAAATTGTACTTTTTATCCGTAATTCTCAACGTGGAATTATGAAAGGATATACAGCAGGATAATCATATTAATTAAATAAAGCAAATGGCAACAACTTCAGATATTAGAAACGGATTGTGTTTAAGATACAACAATGATATATATAAAATTGTAGAGTTTTTACACGTAAAACCAGGAAAAGGACCTGCGTTTGTAAGAACAAAACTAAAGAGTTTAACCACAGGAAAAGTAGTAGATAACACATTTCCGGCAGGAAGAAAAATTGAAGATGTAAGAGTAGAAACACATAAATTTCAGTTTTTGTATGCAGAAGGTGAGTCGTATCACTTTATGAATACCGTAGACTACAATCAAATTACATTACAAAAAGCAGTATTAGATGCACCTGAATTAATGAAAGAAGGCGAAGTTGTTACAGTAATTATCAACTCTGAAGATGATTTACCTTTAGCAGTAGAAATGCCACAAAGTGTAATTTTAGAAGTAACGCATACAGAACCTGGTGTAAAAGGAAATACAGCAACTAATGCTACCAAGCCTGCAACTGTAGAAACTGGTGCTTCTGTCAATGTTCCGTTGTTTATAAATGAGGGAGATAAAATAAAAATTGAGACTACTAAAGGTACTTATCAAGAACGTATAAAAGAGTAGTTTTGAAATTCAATACACCACAAACACTTAAACAAATTGCTACATTATTAAATGTTGAATTTGTGGGTTCTGAAGATTTTCCAATAACAGGAATTAATGAAATTCATGTTGTTGAGTCTGGAGATATTGTTTTTGTAGATCATCCAAAATATTATGACAAAGCATTAAATTCTGCGGCAACAGTAATTTTAATTAATAAAAAAATAGAATGTCCTGAAGGGAAAGCGCTGTTGATTTCAGAAGATCCTTTTAGAGATTTTAATAAAATTACCAAGTATTTTAACCCATTTATTGCGGCTACTGCTAGTATTTCTGAATCTGCTCAAATAGGAGAGGACACGATTATTCAGCCCAATGTTTTTATCGGTAACAATGTAACAATTGGTAAAAACTGTTTGATTCACCCTAACGTAAGTATTTATGATAATTGTAGTATTGGTGAAAATGTTACCATACATGCAAATACAGTGTTGGGTTCTGATGCCTTTTATTACAAAAATAGGGCAGAAGGATTTGATAAATTGATTTCTGGAGGAGGCGTTGTTATAGAGAATAATGTAGATTTAGGAGCATCGTGTACTATTGATAGAGGCGTTACAGGAGATACTACCATAAAAGAAGGTACCAAAATAGACAACCAAGTACACATTGGGCATGATACCGTAATTGGTAAAAAATGTTTAATTGCAGCACAAACGGGTATTGCTGGCTGTACGGTATTAGAAGACGAGGTAACGCTTTGGGGGCAGGTAGGAGTAATTAGCGGTATTACCATAGAAAAAGGAACCGTAGTTATGGCACAAACAGGTGTAACTAAAACCTTAAAAAAGAACATTTATTATGGTACGCCACCAGTAGAGTATCGTCAAAAATTAAGAGAGACCATTTACTTAAAAAATATAACAAACAATCAAAAAAAGTGATTCTAAATTCATTGTGTAAAGATTTAAAAAGAGTTACTTTTGTACCGTTAAAAATTAATTAGAGAAAATACAAAGCAAATGAGCGTTTTAGTAAATAAAAATTCAAAAATTATTGTTCAAGGGTTTACTGGTAGTGAAGGAACTTTTCACGCTGGTCAAATGATTGATTATGGAACCAATGTTGTTGGTGGTGTTACACCAGGTAAAGGTGGTCAAGAGCATTTAGGAAAACCTGTTTTTAATACGGTTGCAGATGCCGTTGAAAAAGCAGCTGCAGATACTTCAATTATTTTTGTACCACCAGCTTTTGCTGCGGATGCTATTATGGAAGCTGCCGATGCTGGAATCAAAGTAATCATTTGTATTACAGAAGGAATTCCTACTGCAGATATGGTAAAAGTAAAAGCTTATTTACAAGATAAAGAATGTAGATTGGTAGGTCCTAACTGCCCAGGAGTTATTACTCCAGAAGAAGCTAAAGTAGGTATTATGCCAGGGTTTATTTTTAAGAAAGGAAAAGTAGGAATTGTTTCTAAATCAGGTACCTTAACTTATGAAGCTGCAGATCAAGTAGTAAAGCAAGGTTATGGAATTACTACTGCCATTGGTATTGGTGGTGACCCAATTATTGGAACAACCACAAAAGAAGCAGTTGAGTTATTGATGAATGACGATGAAACTGAAGCGATAGTGATGATTGGTGAAATTGGAGGTCAGTTAGAAGCTGATGCTGCAAAATGGATTAAAGCAGATGGTAATAGAAAACCAGTTGTAGGTTTTATTGCCGGACAAACTGCACCAGCTGGACGTACGATGGGACATGCAGGGGCTATTGTTGGTGGAGCTGACGATACTGCACAAGCAAAAATGAAAATCTTAGCAGAAAACGGAATCCATGTGGTTGAATCACCAGCTAAAATTGGAGAAAAAATAGCTGAAGTTTTAAGCTAGTTTTATAGATAGTATTAAATGAAAGTCCATAGAAATTTCTATGGACTTTTTTATGCCTTTATTTTTCCTGATAAGTAGTTCAGTTTAATTGCAGAAAGTAATAGAATAATAGCTACAAATTGATGTACAATAGCTGTATGTATTTGTACACGTAATAACAAGGTAGCAATCCCTAAAGAAACTTGAATCACTACTAAGCTAAAAACAATCTTACCAATCCTAGATACATTGGTTTTTTTAGATTTTTGGTAAATAAATAGGGCAATAAAAAACACTACCCATGCAAAAATTCTATGAAAAGCTTGCACGTCAATAGCATTGTTTAAAATGCTAAAATCATCTGTAGTTCTAAAAGTATATCCAAAAATATTTTTAACGACACTATTGGTAGTGTCTAAATAATATCCTGCTTTTAAACCCGCAACAAAGGCACCGTAAATAATCTGAACCAAAAGTAAACTAATAAACCATTTACTAAGTTTGTTTAGGGTTAAATTACCTCTTTTGGGAATAGCATTAAAACTCAACACTAGCCAATAGATATAGCACATTACACCAAATGCAGCCAACAAGTGGATGGCCAATCTAAAATGGCTAACATGTGGCCTGTCTACCAAGCCGCTTTTAACCATAAACCAACCTAAAAACCCTTGAAATCCGCCAAAGAACAATAAAAGTAATAATTGTTTCTTTTGCGTGCTTGTAAACCATTTTTTAAACCAAAAAACCAAAAACGGAATGATAAATACAAGTCCAATGACTCTACCTAACAAACGGTGCAAAAATTCCCAAAAGAAAATCGACTTAAATTCACTTAAGCTCATTCCTTTGTTTAACTTCTGATATTCTGGAAACTGTTTGTATTTGCTAAACTCTTCTTGCCATTCGGTTTCATTTAATGGAGGTATTACACCATGTATCGGTTTCCATTCAACCATAGATAAACCAGATTGTGTCAATCTAGTAATTCCGCCTATAATTACCATTAAGGCTACTAAAACTAAACCACTGTACAGCCAAGTAGTAATGTACTTTTTTTGTGTTGCATTCATTGCTACAAAAATAATGAAGAATACTTGAATCTGTTGTAGAATTATAAAAAATCCTTTCCAAAAATATTCCACGAGTAGTTATCTGCCTCCGTTTTCTTTTTTATATCTTTGGCGAACTAAAAATCAATTTTTAAAAGAATGAAATTATTAGAAAATAAAACAGCAATTATCACTGGAGCTACCAGAGGTATTGGTAGGGGTATTGCAATTATGTTTGCAGAACAAGGAGCTAATGTAGCTTTTACATACAGTTCTTCAGTAGATGCTGCAGTTTCTTTAGAAAACGAATTAAAAGCATTAGGAGTTAAAGCAAAGGGATACCAATCTAACGCAGCTCAATTTGATGCTGCACAAGCATTGGCTACAGATGTATTAACAGAATTTGGTACCATTGATGTATTAATTAACAATGCTGGGATTACCAAAGATAATTTGTTAATGCGTATTTCTGAAGATGACTTTGACAAAGTAATAGAAGTAAATTTAAAATCGGTTTTTAATCTAACCAAAGCTGTAATTAGACCAATGATGAAACAACGTAAAGGTTCTATTATACATATGAGTTCTGTGGTAGGTATTAAAGGAAATGCTGGACAAGCAAATTATGCAGCTTCCAAAGCAGGGATTGTAGGTTTTTCTAAATCTGTTGCGTTAGAGTTGGGTTCTAGAAATATTAGAAGTAATGTGATTGCACCTGGGTTTATAGAAACAGAAATGACTGCAAAGTTAGATGAAAAAGTTGTAGAAGGATGGAGAAATGATATTCCTCTAAAGCGTGGTGGTTCTCCGGAAGATATAGCAAATGCTTGTGTTTTCTTAGCTTCAGATATGAGTTCTTATATTACCGGACAAACATTGTCTGTTGACGGAGGAATGAGTTAACAAAAAAGATTTTTTTATACTTAAAAACCTGTAGCTAATTAGTTGCAGGTTTTTATTTTTTAACAATTTTGTTTACCTAATAATTGTTAGATTTACACATACAAATTGGTTTGCAGGCAATAACAATCATATATATTATACTCGCAATTATTTTTAGTATTGCGCTCTCTTGGTTTTTATACTTTTATAAAAGTAAAAGTCAACAAAGAAGTAATTACGTGCTCTTTACTTTAAGAAGTATCGGTGTTTTTTTATTGTTATTATTATTAATTAATCCTACTATAGAAAAAAGAAAGATAAGTACTAAGAAACCAACATTGGCAGTAGTTGTAGACAACTCTTTATCTATACAGCACTTTAAAAAAGAAAATACAGTAACACATTTAATCAATCAACTAACAAAAAATATAGCTTTACAAGATAAATTTAAGCTACAGCTTTTTCAATTTGATAAAACAGTAAAAAACTTAGACACCCTTAATTTTAAAGGAGTGCATACTAATATTTATGAAGCTATTACTACCATTAACAATTTAGATAAAAATCAGAGACATCCTATTGTGTTGATTTCTGACGGAAATCAAACTAACGGAATGGCATATCCTTTTGTTGAAACTACAAAAAATGTTTTCCCGGTAATTATTGGAGATACTATTGTTAAGAACGATGTAAGTATTACACAACTCAATGTAAATAAATATAGTTATTTAAAAAATAAGTTTCCTGTAGAAATTAATGTACTGTTTGATGGTAATACAGACGCTAATACTCAAATTAGAATTCAGCATAAAGGCAATACAGTGTTTAAAAAAAACCTCTCATTTTCTGAAGGATTGCAAACACAAACAATTACTACTACTATTGCATCAGAGAAAGAAGGGTTGCAATATTATACAGCATCATTAACTCCAATTCCAGATGAAGAGAACACAGAGAATAATACCAAAACATTTTCTGTAGATGTATTAAATAAGCAAACCAATGTTTTAGTACTAGCTTCTTTTTTACATCCAGATGTAGGGATGCTTAAAAAAGCTATTGAGACCAATAAGCAACGTACAGTTGACATCTATCAGATAAGTGATTTTAAAAAAAATATAGATGCATATCAATTGATAATACTGTATCAACCAACAGCTAGCTTTTTACCCATATTTGAAAAAATAAACAATGAGCAACATAATTATTTTGTAGTAACAGGGACAAAAACTCAGTGGAATTTTCTAAATGAAGTACAACCAAACTATTACAAAAATAGTATCAACCAAACAGAAGAATACGGTGCGGTTTTTAATAGTGGTTTTTTAACTTTTGGACAATCTGATATAGGTTTTAATGATTTTCCTCCGTTAAAAGATGTTTTTGGTAAGATACGTATCAACACAAAATTTGATGCATTACTCCACCAAAACATAGCAGGGTTAAAAACAACTACACCCTTGCTTGCAACTTTTGAAAATGGCAAGCAAAAGAGTGCTGTATTGTTTGGAGAAAGTATCTGGAAATGGCGCACAACCAGTTTTGTAAATACAGGTTCTTTTCAAGATTTTGATGCATTTCTCTCCAATTTAATTCAGTATTTAGCGACTACAAAAAAACGCGAACGCTTAAGCTTAACTTACGAAAGCTTATTTTCTGCAAATTCGTCCATTACTATATCGGCCTTTTATGTTGATAAAAATTATGTATTTGATCCTAGAGCCAAGCTACATTTAAAGCTAATAAATACCACCAGTAATACACAACAAAACATTCCATTTTCTTTACAAAACAACTCTTTTGATGTGGTGTTAGATGATTTGACTTCTGGAGATTATCAATTTACGGTTACTGTAGAAAATCAAGACATAAAAAAAACAGGAACATTTAAAATAACCACTTATCAAATAGAAGAGCAGTTTAGCAAAGCAAATACAAAAGAGTTGAGCTTACTCGCAGCAAACACGAAAGGAGAAGTTTACACAGAAGCTACAATACATAGTTTAACAGATAAGTTACTAGCGAATACTACTTACAAAACCATACAGAGTAGCAAGCTAATTAAGCAGCAATTGATAGATTGGAAACTACTACTAACATTTGTAATTCTGTGTTTTTCTGTAGAATGGTTGATAAGAAAGTACTATGGTAAAATATGATGAATGAACACTTTTCGGAGGATAATTATTACAATTAATAAAATTATTATGGTGAGTTTAGATAATACCAAATAAATGGTAAAACACATCAAAAGTACTTGTTCATTTTCTCTCTTATACCATTTATTGAATATATAAAAAGATAGATTGTGTACTGGGGTTCATAATTTTTTTATAATTTTGTAACTTTAAAGCTAGATTAGTGAAAAAAATCAGCATCATATTATTAACTATATTGTTAATTGTGCCTCCACTTCAGGCGCATACAGATGCTATTGTTTTTGCAAATGAAGTTGAAACACACGTTGATGAGATAGATGATATGCATCATAATGAACATCATCAAAACGATACAGAAGAAGAAAAAAACAAAGAACATCACCATCATTGCAATGTAATTACAGTTACAGCAGATTTTATTCCGACAGACTATAGTTATAACATACCTGTTTTTTTAGAAGTAAGAAACCCTATTAACTTCTATCAAAACACATACTACAATTCATACCTATCGGCAATCTTTCAGCCGCCTAAGGTTTAATTCTATCACAATTATTAAAACAGTAGTAGCTCTTGTGTAAATAAGAACTATATACTGTTGTACTGATTATTTAATAATAACCAGTAAAAAATATATTACAATAGAATTAAATCAATACAAAATGTTAGATAACATTATCAAATTTTCAATTAAAAATAAATTGATTATTGGAACATTGGTTGTTGCATTAATGGGCTGGGGAATATATTCTCTAAAACAGTTACCTATAGATGCAGTACCAGATATTACCAATAATCAGGTGCAAATAATTACATCAGCACCTTCACAATCAGCACAAGATATAGAACGCTTAGTAACGTTTCCTATAGAAATTACTATGTCAAACATTCCAGATATCGAAGAGATACGCTCTTTCTCTCGATTTGGATTAAGCGTCGTTACGATTGTCTTTAAAGAAAGTACCGATATTTATTGGGCACGCCAACAAATTAGTGAACGACTTATAGAAGCCAAAAATCAAATTCCTGAAGGAGTAGGAACCCCTGAAATGGCACCTGTAACCACAGGGTTAGGAGAAATTTATCAATATACATTATACGCAAAAAAAGGGTACGAAAAGAAGTATGATGCAATGGAGTTACGCTCTATTCAAGATTGGATTGTTCGTCGTCAACTCTTAGGAATTGAAGGAGTGGCTGATGTAAGTAGCTTCGGAGGCTTTTTAAAACAATATGAAGTAGCTATTGAACCAGAACGCTTACAGTCGTTAAATATTAGTATAAATGAGGTTTTTGAGGCGCTATCTAAAAACAATCAAAATACAGGAGGAGCGTATATAGATAAAAACCCCAAAGCGTACTTTATAAGAAGTGAAGGGCTGATAAAAACTCCAAAAGACATCCAGAATATTGTCATAAAAAACAGTACAAATGGAACACCTATACTGATGAAAGATATAGGGAAAGTTCAGCTAGGACATGCGGTACGATATGGTGCAATGACAAGAAATTCCGATGGAGAAGTAGTAGGTGCTATTGTTATGATGTTAAAAGGAGCAAACTCTTCAAAAGTAATTGAGAATGTAAAAGAAAGAATAGCACAAATAGAAAAAAGTTTGCCAGAAGGAGTTGCCATAAAACCTTTTTTAGATAGAACTAAATTAGTTGATAAAGCCATAAAAACGGTATCAACAAACCTAATTGAAGGAGCTTTAATAGTCATCTTTATTTTGGTACTACTGTTAGGAAACTTACGAGCGGGTTTAATTGTAGCGTCGGTTATTCCATTAGCAATGCTGTTTGCCATTAGTTTAATGAATGTATTCGGCGTTTCTGGAAACCTAATGAGTTTAGGAGCTATCGATTTTGGTATTATCGTAGACGGTTCTGTAATTATAGTGGAAGCAACGCTACATCATTTGGGATTAAAAAAATCAGGAGCTCAATTAACTCAAAATCAAATGGATGATGAAGTGTACGAATCGGCTTCAAAAATAAGAACAAGTGCAGCATTTGGAGAAATTATCATTCTTATCGTGTACTTACCAATTCTTGCTTTAGTTGGTATTGAAGGTAAAATGTTTAAACCAATGGCGCTAACCGTAAGCTTCGCAATTTTAGGAGCCTTTTTATTATCACTTACCTATGTACCTATGATGAGTTCATTGTTTTTAAAGAAAACAATAAATAATAAGAAGAACATTTCAGATAAAATTATCACAGCATTACAAAATGTATACACTCCAATACTCAACTTTGTACTAATTCATAAAGTAAAAGTAGTAATAGGTTCAGTCGCTATTTTTATACTCAGTTTAGTCACTTTTTCTAAAATGGGGTCAGAATTTATTCCCTCGTTAGATGAAGGAGATTTAGCAGTACAAGCCATTGTATCAACAGGAAGTTCACTTTCCTATACCATAGATGTATCCAACCAAGCATCAGCGCTATTAATGAAAGAATTTCCTGATGAAATAGAGCAAATTGTAAGCAGAATAGGTTCTTCGGAAATTCCTACAGACCCAATGCCCATAGAGGCTTCAGATATCATTATCATTTTAAAAGAAAAGGATGAATGGACAAAAGCAAGCACAAAGAATGAATTGACAGAAAAAATGCAACAGTTGTTAGACGAAAACATGTTAGGTGTTTCTTTTGGGTTTCAACAACCTATTCAAATGCGATTTAATGAGTTGATGACAGGTGCTAGACAAGATGTTGTACTTAAAATTTATGGAGAAGATTTAGATAAATTGGTAAAATACGCAAACCAATTAAGTAAAATTATCCCCGATGTTGCAGGAGCAGAAGATGTATATGTTGAAAAAATGACAGGATTACAACAAATTGTAATTGATTATAACAGAAGTCAGTTGGCTTATTACGGACTCAATATTGCTGATGTAAACACCACTATCAATGCAGCTTTTGCAGGACAAAGTGCAGGATCGGTATATGAAGGAGAAAAGCGATTTGATTTGGTAGTACGTTTGGCTAAAAATAAGAGAGCTGGTATTGAAGACCTTCGCAAATTATACATTACAACGGCAACAGGAGCTCAAATTCCACTAACAGCAGTAGCGTCTGTAGAGTTTAAAACAGGTCCGAACCAAATTCAAAGAGATGATGCTAAACGAAGAATAACGGTTGGTTTTAATGTAAGAGGACGCGATGTAGCTAGTATTGTAAACGAATTAAAAAGCAAAGTATCTGCAAAAATAACATTCGATCCAGGATATTATATTACTTATGGAGGAACATTTAAAAATTTAGAAGAGGCTCGTGCGAGATTAGGTATTGCAGTACCTGTAGCTTTATTACTCATCTTTTTGTTACTGTATTTTACATTTAAATCTATTAAACAAAGTGTGTTGATATTTACAGCCATACCGATGTCTGCTATAGGAGGAATTTTCGCCTTGTGGTTACGTGAAATGCCTTTTTCAATTTCAGCAGGAGTAGGTTTTATAGCCTTATTTGGCGTAGCGGTGTTAAACGGAATTGTTTTAATTGCTGAATTTAACCGTTTAAAGGCTTCAGGAATATCAGACCTCACAGAAATTGTAAAAAAAGGAACATCTGTACGTTTACGCCCTGTAATTATGACAGCAGCAGTGGCTTCTTTAGGTTTTTTACCTATGGCATCATCATCATCAGCAGGAGCAGAAGTACAAAAACCTTTGGCAACTGTGGTAATAGGAGGTTTGGTATCGGCAACTTTACTAACCTTACTTATTTTACCTGTATTGTATATGCTTTTTGAAAAGAAAGTCAACTTAAAAGTGAAAAAAGCTATAGTAACTATGGTGGTAGTTACTTTTGGTGTCTTTGGAGTTCAAGCACAAGAAGTGTCTCAAAAATTAACGGAACAACAAGTTATTGAATTGGCGTTGAAAAAATCGGTGTTGATGAAAAAATCAACGTTAGCAATTGAAAAATCAAAAGCAGGAATTGATAAAGCGATTGAATTAAATCCTACAACAGTTCAATATCAAGATGTAGGTATAGCCAATGGCATAACCGAAAAAGAATGGTCTGTTAATCAGAATTTCGGTTCTATTTTAACACATATTCAAAAAAAGAAGTTGGCTGAAGAGAAAAACACCTTAGCAAGCATTACTAATATCCTATCTAAAAAAGCAACAGTAAGAAAGGCTAAAAGTTTATACCAACAATGGAACTATTTGTATGGATTGTTATCGTTAATGGAAGAGCAACAGCTCAGTACCAATCAAATAGAAAAGATAGCAGGTAAGTTGTATGCATCAGGAGAAATAGGAGGTTTAGAAAACGATTTAACCTCTTTACAGTCGTTAGGTGTACAGTCGCAGAAAAACAAAATATATAAAGATTTTAAGCAAGTAGAAAATGAGCTAAAACAGTTATTACAAATTGATTATTTGATACAACCTTCTGAAAAATTACCTCAAAAAAAGGATTTTTTAATTCAAAAAGACTCGATATCAAATGACTTTATCAAAAAATTAGAGCAACAAAATAAGGTAGCTGCTAAAAATGTATCTGTAGCAAAATCAACATATTTTCCAGCGATAACAGCAGGTATAATTAATAGAAAAACAGGAAATGAGAATAGTTATACTGGGTTTAACGTAGGAATAAATATTCCGCTTTCTTTTTGGTCAACTAAGGCGAAAATAAAAGAACAGAAAATTATACAAGAAGAAATAGCTTATGAGAATAACAACAAAGCTATGGTAATTAAGAATACGTATGAAAGCCTGCAAGAGCAGCTTACTTATTTAAATAAAGAGTTGGTAAGTATTCAATCAACAGTTAAGCAAGCACAAAAGTTTATAAAAAAACTAGCGGTAGCCTATAAAGTAGGAGAGATTGATGCATACCAGTATAACCAAAGTTTTACCGCTTATTTTCAGGTAATGCAAAACTATTTATCATTGGTTAATAACTTTAACCAAACTGTAATAGCCTACGAGTTTTATATAAAAGAATAAAAATATACACATGAAAAAATTAGTAATATTATTAGTAACTATCATTATTATTGTTAGTTGTAAAGAAAAAAAAGAAGATCATTCAGATAACGATCATGCAATAGAAGAAAAAGTAACTCAAAATGAAAAGAAAGATGAAGAACATGATGAAAATGAAATTCATTTAACTCAGCAACAAATAGCTACATCTAAAATAGAGACAGCTGCAATTGAAAAAAGAAAAATTAGAGAAAAAGTAGCAGTAACAGGAACGATAGAGGTACCACCACAAAGTAAAGCTACTATTTATGCGCCTTTAGAAGCTTTTGTTTATAAAACAGATTTGTTACCTGGTGATAAGGTAAAAAAAGGACAAACAGTAGCGGTATTACAGCATCCTAATTTTATAGAGTTACAATATGCTTACCTTGAAGCATTGAATAAGCTAAAAGTAACCAAGGCAGATTATGAAAGAAAGAAAATGTTGTTAGAAAACAATATTACCTCAAAAAAGTCATTTCAAATAGCAGAAGGAAGTTATCAATCAGCGAAAAGTTTAGCGAATAGCTATGCAGCACAATTAAAAATGGCAGGTTTATCACCCACAACAGTTGCAACTAAAGGAATTCAGCAATATGTGTATGTAAAAGCACCAATTTCTGGTTATGTTGTAGAAAATAATTTGAATAAAGGAATGTTTTTAGCAGCCAATTCAGAAATGATGGAGATAATAGACAATGATCACATGCACGCAGAGCTAAATGTTTTTGGAACAGATATAACAAAAATAGAAAAAGGAGATGAGTTCGAGTTTCAACCATCTGGAATTGATGTAGCTTACCGAGGATATATTAAATTAATTAGTCAAAAAGTAGATGATCAAACAAAAACGGTTAATGTACATGGACATTTTGAAGATGAAGAAAATAGATTGAAAGCAGGAATGTTTATCAATGCTCAAATTTTGTTAGGAGGAGAAGAAGTATATACAGTACCTGAAGAAGCAGTAATAGAAAATGAAGGAGAGTCTTTTGTTTTTGTTAAAAAATCAGCCGATGAATTTGTGCCTGTAGAAGTAACTTTAGGAAGTTCAGATAACGGATTTGTAGAAATAAAAACAATTCAAGAAAACAACTATAATGTAACTATTGTAACTAAAGGAGCCCACTTTTTAAAAGGAAAATTATTACAAATGGCTGGCGGAATGGAAGGTCATGCACATTAATAATAAACATGGGGTTATAGAACTATGACCCCATGTTAAATATTAAATTAATTGCATCTTTTTATTAATTTTATAGTTTATCTTAATAAATCATAAATTATGGAGCATCATCACGGACATAATCATACAACAGAGAATATAAAAACTGCTTTCTTTTTAAATTTAGCATTTACAATTATTGAGTTTATTGGTGGTTTTTTTACAAATAGTTTGGCAATAATGTCTGATGCTATACATGATTTAGGAGATAGTCTTAGCTTAGGGATGTCTTGGTATTTTCAGAAATTATCCAATAAAAAAGCGAATAAAAAATTTTCTTATGGCTATGGACGTTTCTCTTTGTTAGGCGCTATTCTAAATTCAATAGTATTATTGGTAGGTTCGATATTTATTATTTTAGAAGCTATCCCTAGATTACTTAAACCAGAAGAAGCAGATGCATTTGGTATGATGTGGTTAGCCATCTTAGGAATTATTGTAAATGGAGCCGCTGTATTGAAATTAAAAAAGGGATCGTCTATAAATGAGCGTGTAGTTTCGCTACATTTATTAGAAGATGTATTAGGTTGGACGGCGGTTTTAATAGCAAGCATTATTATGCAATTTTGGAATGTTCCAATTTTAGACCCTATTTTATCTTTGCTTATTGCCGTTTATATTCTATTCAATGTATTTAAAAATATCAAAGAATCATTTCGGATTATTTTACAAGGTGTGCCTGTAGAAGTTTCACAAAATGATATAAGAACCTATTTACTTTCTTTAGATAATGTTGTTGATGTGCACGATTGCCATGTTTGGACTATGGATGGTGAGTTTCATATAGCAACCATACATTTGATTGTAAATGAATCTAATTATACATGGCAGCAGGCAAAACGAATCAAGCAGCGAGTAAAAAAAGACTTACACGATACATTTAATGTAGAACACGTAACCATAGAAATTGAAACTATTTCTGAAGATTGTGCTTATATAGATTGTAATTAACAAGCTTTATTGTAAATTTGATTTAATTTTAAAAAGAGAATTATGAGTAATCAACAATTAGACATTAAGTTTCCTAAAGGAGGCGTGTTTTTTATAGTATTAGCTGTCATCGCTATTATTTTTATTTCGAAATCTACCGTAACTATTGGCTCGGGTGAAAGAGGTGTTTTATATAAGTGGTTTGGTGGAGTAGAAACAGAAGAATCGCCTTTAAATGAAGGGTTTAATATTGTCGCACCATGGAATAAGGTTTTTAAATACAATGTAAGACAGCAAGAATTATTAGAAAGAAAAATGTCCGTATTATCATCAAACGGATTAGAAATTCAGTTAGATGCTTCTGTATTGTATCAACCTAAAGAAGATCAAGTAGCATTGCTACATAAAACAAGAGGAGAAAACTATTTGCAAAGTGTAATTATACCTGCAATAAGATCTGCAACGAGAAGTGTTGTGGGTAGGTATACGCCAGAACAGTTGTATTCAACAAAACGTGATGCAATTCAAAATGAAATTTTTATTGAAACTAAAAAAATTGTTGAACCTCAATACATTCAGTTAAATGCGGTTTTAGTTAGAGATGTTACATTACCTCCAACCATTAAAGATGCAATTGAACGTAAATTAAAACAAGAGCAAGAATCTTTAGAGTATGAGTTTAGATTGGTAACTGCAAAAAAAGAAGCAGAAAAAGTAAGAATTGAAGCACAAGGTAAGGCTGATGCAAATAAAATTTTAAGTGCGTCTTTAACTGACAAAATTTTACAAGACAAAGGAATTGAAGCAACGATTAAGTTAGCAGAATCTCAAAACAGTAAAGTTATTGTGATTGGTTCTGGAAAAGGTGGATTGCCAATTATTCTTGGAAAACAATAAAAAACTAATAATTTGACAATTAATTCTTATCGTAATTAATAAGTATATAAAAAGTCATATTATTTATTAATAAATTAAAAATCAGTCTTTTAGAGGCTGATTTTTTTATTTCTTAAATATCTGTTAAATAGCATAAAAGAATGTAACTATAAAGAATAAAGGTCGTCTTATAAGTGTAAATTATTTGAATTATAAAGATTAAAAAATAAAAAATGAGTACACCAGTAACCAACTTAATTGAAGAAAAAAGAAATAACCTTATAAGCAGCTTACATTCTAAGAGAGCTTCTTGGAATAGTAAGAGAAAGTATAACTACAAATACATTAGATCTGTATTTTAGTTATTTAGTAATTAGTTAGTTTTTAATAGTTGATAAAAAGGGTTGCAAATTTTGCAACCCTTTTTTTAATTTTTATTTCTATTTGGAAGTATATCTCTTTCTATCTTTCCTTTTTTGATTGCTTTGTAGTTTTCATAACAATCTAAAATAGCTTCAATCATTTGTAAATCACTAGCCTTTTTAATAAAATATTCAGAATAATTACAATCTACTAATAGCTTTCTAAGTTCCTGCTTATCCATTTGCAGATACTCCATCATTACTTCTCTATCAAATTTACCACTTAGCATTTTACGTAAATCATCTTCTTTTTTTAGTTTTTGCAATTTTCTTAGCTGCTTTGGTTTTTTTCCAAAAAGATTATACAGAAAATCTACGGGTTTAAAGAGTGCTGCAATGGGAGAATTTAAGTTTTGTGATACAGGTTTCCCAACCTCATAAGTTTGTGGTAAACCATTGATATGAATTCTTGTAAACCTATCTTTTGGTACTTTCTTTACATCAATTTCTAAAACTCCAATTAGTTTGGTAGAATTGATTACCACTTCTTTTATTTCATTTGCTTTTTCATATAGCGAAATCACCAATTCATTTCCTTTTAATAAATCATTGGTAACTTTTAGTTTGATAGATTGAAACCCTAAATAAGAAACTAAGATGGTGTCATTTGCTTTGGTAGTTATTTCAAAGAAGCCTTTTTCATTTGTAATTGTACCATTCACTGAGTTTAAATTTAAAATATGCGCAGCGCTTAATGGTTTTTTGTTTTCTGCATTGACAATTTGCCCTTTAAGTTTTGCTTGAGAAAAGCTTAAAAAAGAACATCCAAATAGTAAAAAAAGTAGTAAATATTTTTGCATGTAACAAATGTACTAATAAAACTAAAGTATGTGTAGTTAATTTTGTGTGAAAAGTAAATATAGTGCACGTAACAGGAGTCGAACCTGCACTCACGTTGTGAACAAGCCCCTCAAGCCTGCGCGTCTACCAATTCCGCCATACGTGCAAATCATAGCAAATAAAAAAAGTTAAGCAAAGCTTAACTTTTAGTGACCGGGCTGGGGCTCGAACCCAGGACCCTCTCCTTAAAAGGGAGATGCTCTACCAACTGAGCTACCAGGTC
>JABXHX010000091.1 GCA_013373385.1 Flavobacteriaceae bacterium | reverse complement strand
TTTTTATTAACTTCTTTTTAAGCAGGTTAAAGGTAAAAAATATTTTGTTTTGAACAAAAAATTATTCCAAAATTTTTATAAAATCCTCAAAAGCAACGTAATAAGGCTGATTCTTAAACACAGGGTTATCTACACTTTCTGCATTGGCAATGCCAACCCCGGCAAACCAAACCTTGGCGTTTTGCTTTTGGGCGTGCTCTTTAAATGTCTCCATCCACAACACATCATATTCTGATGGGTTTTGAATATTCTTGGTAGTTTTTACCAATACAAAAATGGTTGGCTCTCCTTTTTTAAACAACACAAATTGTGGGTGCTTTTTTAACTGACTATTCACGGCAACAAATTCATAGCCCATTTCTTGTAGTTTTTTACCTACCAAATTCATCCCTAAATTATGCAACTCTTGCTCAGTTAAGATTTCCATTAATTCTTTTTATTACGTTTGTTGTAATTCTTATCCCCCCGAGTTTTTGGTTTCTTATACTTTTTAGCAATTTCTCTTCGGTAAGAACCTCCTTGATTGGTTTTCTTGTTTTTTTCGCTCTTTTCATGAAAAGCCGGACCGGGAATGTATTCTTGCCTAGTTCTGTTTTTTGAAACTTCTCTATCTTCTCTTGGTCGTTCGTCTTCTGTCAGTTGTTTCGAGATTTCTACTTCATCTGGCATCGCAATCTTTGGAATCTCATAATCCATCAACGCTTCTATTTCAGCTTTGCTCTCTTGCTCTTTTTCAGTCGAAAATAAAATGGTTATCCCTTCTTGCTCAGCTCTACCCGTTCTACCAATTCGATGCATATAGTTTTCTGGATACTTTGGTGTATCAAAATTGATTACATGACTTACTTCATCAAAATCTAACCCACGTGCCATAACGTCTGTTGCAATCAAAATCCTATTCATTCCTCCATCAAACTGACGGATAGAGCGTACCCTATAATTCTGCGTTTTATTAGAATGAATGACACAAATTTCATCATCAAAAGATTCATCTAACGAAGAAAACAATAAATCTGCCGTTCTTTTAAATGCCACAAAAATCAATACTTTTTTAAAGGTTTCTTTGTCCTTTAATAAGTGATTCAACAAATTAACTTTGGTAAAAAAGTTAGGCACATCGTAACATTGTTGCGCAATATTATCTAAGGGTGTACCACTTACTGCAATCGATACTTTTTGAGGTGCTTTAAAATAAGTCGTAATCAATGCATCTACATCTTCTGTCATTGTTGCCGAAAACATAATATTCTGTCTTCGCTGAGGTAAAATTTCAAAAATATTTAACAACTGAAAACGAAATCCCAAGTCTAACATCACATCAACTTCATCAATAACCAACTGACGAACCGATTTTAGGTTTAGTGCTTTGCTCAACGCTAAATCGTACAACCTTCCTGGTGTTGCAACAATAATATCGGTGCCTTTCGCTACGGATCTTTTTTGGCTATTGATATTTGTACCTCCGTACACGCCTTCTACTCTTAGTGTAATATATTTGGCTAATTTTTCAATTTCTTCTACTACCTGCAGCACTAGTTCTCTTGTTGGCACCAATACCAACACTCTTGGATGTTGCTGATTTGAGTATTTTAAATCTCTTAAAATTGGCAACATATATGCAAACGTTTTTCCAGTACCCGTTTGCGCAATACCAATAACGTCTTTACCTGATCTTACAACTGGAAATGCCTGTTCTTGAATAGGCGTTGGATTTAGAAACCCTAACTCATCTATGGCATTAAATAATTGTTTTGATAGGTTGAGGTCTTGAAATGTAGTTTGCATACTAGAAAATTATGTAGCAAAGATACACTTTATAAAAATGTGGTTAGTTTAAAATTGATGCTAAAGCTTTCGTATACTCCCTAAAATCTCTAAGATTATGATGTGTCCCTGCTTCTAGTAAAATGAGCTCTTTACTTGTGGATTTTAATAGCTTAAATAATTTTTTACTGCCTTTATACGGAGTAACATTATCATCTGTGCCATGAAAGAGAGTTGTTGGTGCTGTAATATTTTGTACAAGTTGATACGTATTAAACTTAAAATTCAGTAAGAATTTTGGAATGATTTTGTATCGATAATTTGCTGCATTGTACAAGCTAAAAAAAGGAGCCTCTAAAATGATATGTTTCGGATTATTTTCTGCACCCACTTTACTAGCAAATGTGGTACCTAAAGAACGCCCATAAACTACAATTTGACTTTCATGAAACTTAGTTTTTACATAATCATAACTCATCAAAGCATCTTTGTACATAAGTTCTTCGTTAAAATCTCCAGTACTTTTTCCATAGCCTCTGTAATCAATTACAAACACATCGTAGTTAAATTGCGTAAAATAAGATGTGATCTCTCCCCAACGAATTAGATTCCCTTTGTTACCATGAAAAAACAATACAATACCTTTTGGATTTTTTGCTTTTATATGTAGCGTATTGATTGTTTGATTGTCTTCTGTTTTTAAATTAACTTCATCATAATCAAACGAGAAATCATATTTATAATCAGCATGAATTACTTCTGGTAAAAAAATCAATTTTTCTTGAAAAGTATATAAAATCCCCATGAGCAGCATACAACTTAAAACTATGCCAAAAATACTCTTTTTTAGTTTCCTCATTTTTTAGTTTTCGGTTTTGATCTTACAAAGCCAATACTTGTTTTTTCTCTATCTATCGCTGCCTTTTCTTCTGAATTTAAAATTTCTCTTAAAGCAACATGATACTCTTCAAAATTGTGCAAGTTTTTATGTCCTCCACCAATTACAGGATAAAGCCTTGTTAAATTTGGTTGCATTTTAGACAAACGCAGACTAGATGTAAACCGAATTACCTTATCATTGGTACCATGGATGATATGTATCGGACATTTTACATATTTAATCCATTTATAGGTTGGCATTTGGTACCGCATTACCAAACCTAACGGAATAAATGGCAAATACCTTTTTACGTTCTTAGACATACTTACATACGGGCATGCCAAGACTAACATTCTTGGGTTGTTTACAGATGCTACTTTGGTTGCCAACCCTGTTCCAAGTGAACGACCGTACACGATGATGTTCTCTTCTAAAACAATTTCTTTTAATTTATTGTACACCAACAAGGCATCATCTTTCATAGACTGCTGACTCATTTTACCAGTACTTTTTCCAAAACCTCGATAATCTATCATAATAACATCATAACCGTGCAGCGTAAAATCTACTGCAAACTTTCCCCATCCTTTAATACTTTTTGAGTTTCCTTTTAAATAATAGACTATTCCTTTTGGATTTTTTACTTGAAAATGTAAACCGTTAATAACTACTCCTTTTTTAATTTCTAAGTTGTATTCTTTTACTTGCTGATTTTTATATTGAAACTGAAAATCTTTCGGTAATTTCTCTGGATGAAACAGAAAACGCTCTTGAAAAAAGTACAACACGATACTAATTACAAGTATAACTCCAATTACAATAAGTAGATAAGACATAAAACTCATACCTACTAATTTACTGAATTTTAAGCAATCATAAAATTTTAGTGCATTAACTATTGCTAATTATAAAAGGAAAATCACTATTCTTTTGTGGTAATTATTGAAACTAATCAACTATTGTACTTGGTAATTCAGCAATGTGTGTTGGATTATTTTATCAGTGAGTTATTTTTTAAAAAGTAGTTTTTATTAAATATACGCAGCCACAAATACTTTCGCTTGCAGTTAAAGCATTTTATATAACCAAACGTTGGAATTAATGCAAGGATAAAACTTTTTTTCTTTTTAGCTGTTTTACAGACAGGACATTTTTTCATTTTGTAGGGCAATTCTTTTTCAATAATAAGAAATAATTTTGGTTCTTTTTTAATGAATGTTCTAAATCATTACTTTTTTGTATATGAGCATAAAAAAACCGATACATTTCTGTATCGGTTTTAATTTATTATGTACTTGAGGTTTATCCACCAAAGTCATCAAATCGGATGTTCTCATCTGGAATTCCAAAATCTTCTCCCATTTTCTGTACGGCTTTGTTCATCAATGGTGGTCCACAGAAGTATAATTCTATATCTTCTGGTGCATCGTGTATACTTAAGTAGTTATCGATTACACAATTGTGGATAAACCCTACAAATCCGTCTCCTTCACCATCAATCCCGTCTTTTACTTTCCAGTTATCTTCTTCTAACGGTTCAGACAATGCTAAGAAAAATCTAAAGTTCGGAAACTCTTTTTCTAATTGGTAAAAATGATCAAGGTAAAATAATTCACGCTTTGAACGTCCTCCATACCAATAGGTAACTTTACGTCCTGTCTTTAATGTTTTGAATAAGTGGTATAAATGCGAACGCATTGGCGCCATTCCTGCTCCACCACCTACATATAACATTTCTGCATCAGACTCATTGATAAAGAATTCTCCATAAGGTCCAGAAATAGTTACTTTATCGCCTTTTTTTCTTGAGAAAATATACGAAGATGCTACACCTGGATTTACATCCATCCATCCGTTTTTAGCTCTATCCCATGGCGGAGTAGCAATACGAACGTTTAACATAATTTCACGTCCTTCTGCTGGGTAAGAAGCCATAGAATATGCTCTTTCTACAGTTTCTGTATTTTTCATTACCAATGGCCATAAGCCAAACTTATCCCATTCTGCTTGGAACTTATCTGGAGTTTCATGCTCTTCTGGGTGTGCTGTAATATCAATATTTTTATATGGAATTTCACATTCTGGAATTTCAATCTGAATATACCCCCCAGCTTTGTAATCCATATCTTCTGGAATCTCTACTACAAATTCTTTAATAAAAGAGGCTACATTGTAATTACGCACTACGGTTGCTTCCCATTTCTTAATTCCGAAAATTTCTTCTGGAATAGAGATATCCATGTCTTGCTTTACTTTTACCTGACAAGCTAAACGAACTCCATGAGCTAATTCTTTACGTGTAAAGTGTGGTGTTTCTGTTGGTAAAGCTTCACCACCACCAGCATTTACGTGACATTCACATTGAATACAGGTTCCACCTCCACCACATGCAGATGGTAAAAATATTTTTTCGTTTCCTAAGGTTGATAATAATGAACCTCCTGATGGAACTTCAATAACTTTATCTTTATTGATGGTAATTTTAACTGGTCCAGATGGCGCCAATTTTTGCTTTACAAATAATAACAACGCAACCAATAACAACGTTATTACTAAAAATGCTGCTACTGTAGCTATTATAGTTCCTAATGTACTTGTTGCTAAAATCATTACTCTTTAATTTCTTTAGTATTGTTTGCTAATTCTTCTTTCTCTTTTTTGGCTTTTGCATCGTCTTTAGCAACTTTTACAGCTTCTGTTTTTGAAGTGTCTTTTGCTTCTTCGTCTCCACCTGTTAGCATCCCTCCAAAACTCATAAAACCAATAGCCATTAAACCAGTTACAATAAATGTAATTCCTAATCCTCTTAACGGAGCAGGGACATTTGAGTATCTAATTTTTTCACGGATTGCTGCAATTGCTAAAATGGCTAAGAACCATCCGATACCAGATCCGATTCCGTATGTTGTTGCCAAACCTAAGGTTGCAATTTCACGAGATTGCATAAATAACGACCCTCCTAAGATGGCACAGTTTACTGCAATTAACGGTAAGAAAATCCCTAATGAATTGTATAGTGCTGGTGCAAATTTTTCTACAATAATTTCTACCAATTGCACCATAGTTGCAATGGTTGCAATAAATAAAATGAATGATAAGAAACTTAAATCGTAGTCTGCATATTCTGGCCCTAACCAAACTAATGCGCCTTCTTTTAAGATGTATTGATCTAACAACCAGTTTACAGGTACAGTAACTGCTAATACAAAAATTACTGCTGCTCCTAAACCAACTGCTGTTGATACTTTTTTAGATACGGCAAGGTAAGAACACATTCCTAAGAAGGTGGCAAATACCATGTTGTCTATAAAAATTGATTTGAAAAATAATTCTATATGTTCCATAATTATTAAGTTATCAATTAACAGTTATCATTTATCTATAAATATTCACTGATAATTGTTTATTGATTATTGTTCTTCTACTAATGCTGGGTTTTTAGTACGTTGCACCCAAATAATAATTCCAACTACAATTAATGCCATTGGTGCTAACAACATAAATCCGTTGTTTTCGTACCCTAAAGCATAAACTCCTGTTTTTTCAATAGGATCACCTAATACTTTAAACCCTAATAAGGTTCCAGATCCTAACAATTCTCTAAAGAATCCAACGATAATTAAGATGACTCCATATCCAATTGCATTTCCAATTCCGTCCAAGAAAGAACGCCAAGTTCCGTTTGCCAAAGCAAAAGCTTCAAAACGTCCCATAATAATACAGTTCGTAATAATTAATCCAATAAAAGCTCCTAAGGTTTTACTCAATTCATAAGCAAAAGCTTTAAGCACTTGGTCTACAATGATTACTAATGTAGCTACTACAATTAACTGTACAATAATTCTAATTTTAGAAGGGATGATATTTCTCATTAATGAGATCACTACGTTTCCTACACCCATTACGAACAATACAGAAATTGCCATTACTATAGATGCTTTCAATTCTGCTGTAATTGCTAAGGCAGAACAAATACCTAATACTTGTATTGTAATTGGGTTATTATCAGCAAATGGATCTGTAATTAATTTTGCGTCTTTTTTTGATAAAAGTCCCATATTAATTTGTTTTTAATGTGTTAAAGTATGATACATATTTTCTCAACTCAGATTTAATCATGGCTGCAACACCATCACCAGTAATTGTTGCTCCTGCAATTGCATCTACTTCGTTATCTGTTTTATCTTTGTTTAATGGATCGTTGTTAGATTTAGAAATTGCAATTCCTACAAACTTCCCATCTTTCTTTAGGTGCTCACCAATAAAATCGTCCATAAAGAAACGTTGCTTTATGTTTGATCCTAAGCCTGCTGTCTCACCAGCATGATCAAAATAAGCCCCTTTCACTACCATATTTGCATCCATAGCTACAAACCCCCATATAGCATCCCACAGGCCTTTTCCTCTTATTGGAGCAATATAAAATGTTTTACCATCTCTTTCTCCAATAAATAAAGGCAACCTTCTTTGCTTTCCTTCTTTTTCGGCTGTTTGTTCTTTCTTAACATCAATTAAATATGCCTTGTTATCTTCGGTTACTTTACCTCCCTGGATAACGATTTGCTTTGTAATGTATTTAGAAAACTCTTCACCTACCTTATCTTTAGAAACAAATATGGCACTGGTTTCATCGTTTTCGTTAACACCCATAGCATATAAAATATTTTGTTGTTTTTCGATACGCTTGTTTTCGTTAATAGTTGGCTTTAATGCCGATGCAAAAAACGCTAACAACGCACCTACTATTATTACCATTACTGTGGCAAATAATACTGTATATAAATTACTTTCTGTTCTCTTACTCATTTCTAGGCAGTTTTAACTTTAGCACGTTTCAATCTTCTTTTTACATTTCCTTGTACCACATAATGATCTATCGTTGGAGCAAACACATTCATTAATAAAATGGCTAACATCACTCCTTCTGGATATGCTGGATTAAACACACGTATCATAATTGAGATAAACCCGATTAAGAATCCGTAAATCCATTTTCCTTTATTCGTTTGCGATGCTGTAACTGGGTCTGTTGCCATATATACAACACCAAAAGCAAAACCACCAATTAATAAATGATGCCAATAAGGTGTATTCATTAATGTATAGAATTTACTACTTTCTGTTATCCAACCCTGACTTACAACTCCGTTGAAAATTAATCCCATTACAAGTGCTCCTATAGTAGCACTTAACATGATTCTCCAACTTCCAATTTTTGTAAAGATTAAGAATAATGCTCCTAATAAAATTAATAAAGTAGAAGTTTCTCCTACAGAACCTGGAATAAATCCTGCAAACATATCCCATGTAGAATATACAATCTCTTTTCCTTGGGCGAAGCTTCCTAAAATGGTTTCTCCAGAAATGGCATCTGCTGTTGCACCGTCTGCTAAATCTTGAACTCTTGGATCTGCACCTGTAACCCAAACTTTATCTCCAGACATCCATGTTGGATAAGCAAAGAATAAAAATGCTCTAATCGTTAATGCTGGATTTAAAATATTCATCCCTGTACCACCAAATACTTCTTTACCGATAACTACACCAAAAATTACAGCTACTGTTAACATCCATAGCGGAATATCTACAGGAACAATTAATGGCACTAACATACCAGTTACTAGGTATCCTTCTTCTATCTCGTGTCCTTTTATTACACAAAATATAAATTCCACAGCTAAACCTACCACATAAGAAACAATTACCAATGGCACTATTTTAGCCGCACCGATAAATAAGTTATCTAAATTCCAAAAGTCCCCACTAAAGAATGACATTCCAGAACTAAAGTTTCCATTTACCGCAACATTGTGCTGAAACCCTGCATTGAACATTCCGAAAATCAAACAAGGAATTAATGCCATTACAACAATATTCATTGTACGTTTTAAATCATCTGCTCCTTTTATATGAGTTCCATTGTGTGTTACTTCTTTTGGCGTATAAAGAAAAGTATGAAATCCACCAAAAACTGGATACCATTTCTTGTCTTTATGCTCTTCTCTAAAATTATCTAATTTTTGTTTTAAGCCCATAATCTTATCCTAATTCTTCTATCATTAAATCTAAACCTTCACGAAGAATCTTCTGATGTGGTTGTTTAGATACACAAATAAATTCTGTTAATGCAAAGTCTTCTGGTGCAACTTCATAAGCTCCTAAGGCTTCCATCTCATCTAAATCTTTATACATACATGCTTTTAACAATTGCATTGGATAAATATCTAACGGAAATACTTCTTCATACGCTCCTGTTACTACAAAAGCTCTATGCTCTCCGTTTGTATTTGTATTTAAATCATATTTTTTTCTAGGGTTTAACCAAGAAAACGTTAATGCTCTTGAGGTAGAAACTTTATCAAACACAGGCTTGTTCCACCCAAAGAGCTCATAGTCGTCTCCTTCTGGAATTGCTGTAATTTGATTGCTGTAATAGCCTAAAAAACCTTCTTCAGACACTTTTTTACCTGACAACACATTTCCACTGATAATTCTTGACCCTTCTGATATTTTGGCATCAGTAATTGCATTTTTTATTGATGCTCCTATATAAGTGGTAATGTATTTTGGCTTTGCAAACTGAGATCCTGTTACTGCAACAGTACGTTTAGCATTGAACTTACCTGTTAACAACAACTCTCCGATAATTACCAAATCTTGTGGTGTAACTACCCAAACAGCTTCTCCTTTATTAATTGGATTTACACTTGCAATTTGCGTACTTACATTCCCAACTGGATGTGGCCCATATAACTTATGTAACTCTACTCCTTTAATATCTTTAAATGGAGATAAGGTTGAGTTTTTAGAAATAGAAACATGTACCTTACCCTCTGTTAATTTGGTTAAGGCTGTAATAGCTTCTTGCAGCTCAGCTTCTTTTCCTTTTAAGGTGTAATCTAAATCTGCTGCTAATGGAGCACTGTCATAACCAGAAATAAATATTGCTTTTGGTGCTTGGTTTGGGTTTGCTACAACATCGTACGGACGTTGTTTTACAAATGGCCAACAACCTGCTGCAAGTAAGTGTGTTTTTACTTCTTCTCCAGACATATTTGCAGCTTCTTTAATTTCGAAATCTACAAATGATTGTGCTGTATCAGCTTCGATTTTAATTTCTAATACTTTTCTTCTTTCACCACGAACTATCTCTACAACTTTACCACTAACTGGCGACGGAAATAAAATTCGTTCATCACTTTTTGAATAAAAAAGGGATGAACCTGCTTTTACTTCTGTGTCAACTTTAACTGTAAGTTTTGGAGTAATTCCGTGAAAATCTTCAGGTTTTATAGCATAAACACCACTTACTGTAGTTTCTGTGGTTGTTTGTTCTGCTTCACCAATAAGTTTGATGTCTAAACCTTTTTTTATACGGATGTCTTTTGACATAGTAGATATGACTTTTGGTTATCTTAAAAAAACATGCAAATTTATAAATTTTGCAAGTGTTCTAAAGACTAAAAAGTGTTTATCTTATGGAAATCACATTATTTATATCAATTCTAAATAATGATTAATTCTACTAATTTAATATTTAGTACGTTTGTATTGATATAGTACAGATCTGTAAAATGATTCTAATTATTTTAAATGAAGACCAAATTAATTTTAGCAATAATCACATTCTTTTTTTGTCAATTTAGCTTTTCACAAAACCAACTAAAAAGTATACAGCTAAAGGGTATTGGTGCTAAAAATTCATCTACAATTGTGCCTTTAGGAACAATTGTAGAACTGTCTTTTGATGATTTACAAGCAAATCAGCAAGAATATTGGTACCTAATAGAACACATGACGTATGATTGGAAGCCTAGCGGAATTGCTACCAATGAATACATTACTGGTTTTAACAACTATCAGATTACAAATTACGAAAACGCATTCAACACCCTACAGGACTACACGCATTATTCAGTGCAAATTCCGAATGAAAACACCACCATTACCAAAACTGGAAACTATAAAATTACAGTATTAGATGCAGAGAATAACCCTGTATTTTCAAGAAGATTGACCCTTTACAAAAACAATACGGTTGTTGCGGTTTCTGTGGCAAGAAGTAAAAACACACAACTCAACAACCAACAACAAACAGTTCAATTTACAGTAAACTACAACACTAATCAGATTAGAAATCCATCGCAACAAATAAAAACTGTTGTCTTACAAAATAATAACTGGAACACTGCAATTAAAAATATACAACCTCAATATTTTAGAAACAATCAGTTGGTTTATAAATATATCGATGAAACCAATTTTTGGAGCGGTAATGAATACTTAAATTTTGACACCAAACAAATACGCAACACATCTACACAAATTGCAAAGGTTGAAAAAAGAGACATTTATTACAGTTATCTATATCCTCAAGACAGAAGAGATAATAAGACATACACCTATTCTCCAGACATTAACGGTCAGTTTTTAATTAGAACTTTAGATGGTAACAATAGCAGCACAGAAGCAGATTACACCAAGGTGTTTTTTAACTTAACTTCTGAAAAGCTAAAAAACAAAAAAGTATATGTATACGGGGCTTTTAATAATTTCAAACTTACCAATGAAAATCTTATGACTTACAATTTGTCTACCAACACATACCAAACTACATTACTGCTAAAACAAGGTTTTTATAACTATACGTTTGCTACAAGCTCAGACAATAATCTTGTAAACCTACACGAGTTAAATGGCTCTTTTAGTGAAACTGAAAACGAGTATACGGTACTTATTTATTACAGAGCTTTTGGCGAGTACTACGACCAAGTTATTGGCGTTGGCACAGGCTTTACAAATAAACAACAATAAAGCTGCTTTCTTTTTCCATTTGGTTAAAGTTAGTATATTTGAGAAACTAACCACTACAAATGACTTGTAATATAACTAACGGAATTAAAATCTCTGTAGAAGCATCTTACAATGGCGTAATTCAAAAAGCTACTGATGTATTGCACTTTTTTAGTTACAAAATTACAATCACAAATACCTCTAATTTTACAGTACAACTGCTCAGTAGGTTTTGGGAAATCACTGACACATTAAATAACAAAGAATTTGTAGAAGGCAAAGGCGTTATTGGAAAAACCCCAATTATAACTCCAAACCAAACATTTAGCTACCAGTCTAATTGCTTTTTGTTAGGCGAAACTGGCACTATGAAAGGATATTATACCATGCTTGATAAAAAAGCAAACTCGCTTTTTAAGGTTTACATTCCTACTTTTCAATTAACATCATCAACCCTGCTTAATTAAATGAAGCTAAGACTACGAAACAAAAGTAATAAACTTGTAAAAATTCAGCAGCCTAAATGCTTTAATTGTGGACACCCGTTTACGGGGCATGAAAAGTTTTGTCCGGAATGCGGACAGAAAAACAAAGATCCAAAAATTACATTTGGCAATTTTGTTCACGAGGTTTTTAATGGTTTTATTTCTTGGGATTCTAAATTCTGGACCACTTTTATTCCGCTACTAATAAACCCGGGAAAAGTATCTAGAGATTATATAGATGGTAAAAGACAGCGTTATGCCAATCCGTTTCGGTTTTATTTAACAATTTCTGTTTTGTTTTTTTTAATTGTTGGTATTACAGAAAGCTACGAAAAATTCAATGAATTTAGAAATGGAAAAACAAAAAAAGCTTCGATAAACGCCAGTATAAATAATGCAAAAAAAGCACTAGACTCTACTTCAACGAATATACAGACAAATTTCAACGAAGCACTAAAAAATCTAGACTCTACTGAAAGAGTTGAAGTCACAAAAGCCTTTTCCAAAATGAATTTAGATTCTCTGAAAAAGAATTCTAAAGATGGCCCTTCATTACAAATAAATGGACTTGGAAATTGGGACAAGTTTAATAAGTTCTATGCAAAAAACAAAGAGGTAGAAATAGATGATGCCTTAGACAGTCTTAAAGTAGAAAAAACATTTTGGAATCGATTTTCATATAGCCGCATTCAGTTAATGCATGACATTTTTAATGATAATGAAAAGCAAAAAGAGCTGAACAAGCAAATGGTTTCTTACTTGTCTATCGCATTGTTTGTTTTATTGCCTTTATTTACATTATTTCTAAAATTTTTCTATATCAGAAGAAAATTTACCTATGTAGAGCATTTGGTTTTTGTATTTCATACGCAAACAGTATTTTTTCTACTACTAACCATTTTTTATCTGCTCAATTATTTTAGTGGCCAAAGTTATGCGATTCCTATTTTCTTATTGATGTTTATCATTTACTTGTATTTAGCAATGAAAAAATTCTACAAGCAAGGACATATTAAAACATTTATCAAATACATTTTCATCAATTTGTCTTTTACCTTTATTGCATCCATTGGAATCATCATAGTTGCTTTACTAACATTTATGATGTACTAAGCAAACTCTCGTAGTTCATTGTAACTTCTGTGTTTATTTTTTTTACAGAAGTAATACTTACAGTTTCTACATAAGAGCGTTTCATTTTTAGAGAGTTTTCAGACGTTCCAATTTCTGAATTGTGATGAAATTTCAAAATCTCATCTTCATTAAATTCATCTTGATTTTTCAACCAATCTGCAAACCATTTTTTACGCAATTCTTTATCTTCTTGTGTATATAAGGTAGAGGACGACCAAATTTTTGGTTCTTGATCCAATTCAGAAAAATGCTTCTGCTTACCATCCCAAACCAACTCAAATGTTTGTAAGCTAGCACCCCAATCTACCAACACAATTGTAAAAGGTTCAATATTTGTTAAATCAACATCGGCTATATATGTTTCAACATCATTTGCTGTTAAAATAGTTTTTACAATAATTCCTCTACTCATTCTGTACTTAGCTGCACGTTTGTGTTTTGTAAAACCTCCATTTAGCAAACACACCAATCTGTTTTTTTCACTCATCCCAATCCAAGTTCCGCCAGCCAATGCATCTTTTGGATAGATTAAACGCACTCCATTTTCAACATATTCTTTAGGGTCAAAGGTTTTTCTTAAAGGTGTTTCGTCTCTATTAGAAGTTAAAATAAAACCATTATTTCCTAAAGGCAAATAAGTTACCGTGCACATATTCTATAAGTATTTGATAAATAAGACGTAATCATCAATTTATTATTCCTAAAAATAAACTTAACTTTGTAGCTCAAAAATAATTTAATTTAATAAACAACATACTAAAATGGCAAGAGGATTTTTTAATGTTCCAAAGGCAGTTAACGAACCTGTAAAAGGCTATGCTCCTGGTTCAGCAGAAAGAGAAGAATTATTAGCAACCTATACAACTATGTATAATAGCACTATAGATGTGCCAATGCATATTAATGGTAAAGAAGTAAGAACAGGAAACACTAAAAATATTACTCCGCCACACAATCACAAACACGTTGTTGGCCAATATCACACAGCTAACAAACCTCACGTAGAAGAAGCTATTACTACGGCTTTAGCTGCTAGAGAAGCATGGTCTAGTGTTAGTTGGATGGAAAGAGCCTCTATCTTTTTAAAAGCTGCTGAATTATTAGCAGGTCCTTATAGAGCAAAAATGAATGCGGCTACGATGATTGCACAATCTAAAAATGTACATCAAGCAGAAATCGATGCGGCTTGTGAAATGATTGATTTTTTCCGTTTCAATGTACAATACATGACCGATATTTTTAAAGATCAACCAGAGTCTGCTCCTGGTATTTGGAACAGAGTTGAATATAGACCTTTAGAAGGGTTTGTGTACGCTATTACACCGTTTAACTTCACATCTATTGCTGCAAACTTACCAGCTGCTGCTGCGCTAATGGGAAATGTTGTGGTTTGGAAACCATCAGATCATCAAGCGTATTCTGCGCAGGTAATTGTTGATTTATTTAAAGAAGCTGGCTTACCAGACGGAGTCATTAATGTTGTATACGGAGATCCTGTAATGATTACAGATACTGTATTGTCTTCTCCAGATTTTTCAGGATTACACTTTACGGGTTCAACGCATGTTTTTAAACACTTGTGGAAACAAATAGGAACCAATATTGAAACCTACAAAACCTACCCAAGAATTGTTGGGGAAACTGGTGGAAAAGATTTTATTTGGGCACACAATTCTGCAAATCCTTTACAAGTTGCTACCGCAATTACAAGAGGTGCTTTTGAATATCAAGGTCAAAAATGTTCTGCTGCATCAAGAGCCTATATACCAGCTTCAATGTGGGCAGATGTTAAAAAACATTTAGAAGCTCAAACAAGCGAGTTAAAAATGGGATCACCAGAAGATCCGAGTAACTTTATCAATGCAGTAATTCACGAAGGTTCTTTTGATAAAATTGCAAGCTATATTGATGCTGCGAAAGCAGATGACAATGCTGAAGTAATCATTGGAGGAAACCACGATAAATCTGTTGGATATTTTATTGAACCAACCGTAATTCTTGCTAAATCTCCAACGTATGCAACCATGTGTACTGAGTTATTCGGACCTGTAATTACGGTGTATGTTTATGAAGATGCTGAATGGGAAGCTTCATTAAAATTAGTGGATGAATCTACTGAGTATGCATTGACTGGTGCTATTTTCTCTACAGACAGATACATTGTAGAAAAAGCTTCTAAAGCTTTAGAAAATGCTGCAGGAAACTTTTACATCAATGATAAGCCAACAGGTGCGGTTGTTGGACAACAACCATTTGGTGGCGCTAGAGCTTCTGGAACAAATGACAAAGCTGGTTCTGCACAAAACTTATTGCGTTGGACTTCTGTTCGTTTAATCAAAGAAACTTTTGTTTCTCCAGAAGATTATAAATATCCTTTCTTAGGATAAACAAAACCAACCGCTTTTTTAACCTCATCTATATGTAGAATTGAATCTACTTAATAGATGAGGTTTTTTATTGCACGCAAAATACTATCATTTCTTTAACACTCTTGGCTCTATAATATTTGTATCTTTAGCTGCGTTAAATAAAAAACACGAAACAATCAATCTAAAAATAATGAAAAAAATTCTATTGTTTGCCTTTGCAATAGGGCTTATTGCTTGCAAAACAGAAAAAAAAGAAGCTGCTCTAAATGTAGCATTTGAAAAATTTGAACTAGACAACGGCTTAGATGTTGTAATGCATATAGACAAATCAGACCCCGTGGTTGCTGTAGAACTCATGGTACATGTAGGTTCTGCTAGAGAAGTAGAGGGTAGAACAGGATTTGCCCATTTGTTTGAGCACTTGCTTTTCTTAGAATCAGAAAACCTTGGTAAAGGCGGCTTAGATAAAATGTCGACCAGAATTGGTGGGTCGGGCGCAAATGGCTCTACCTCTAGAGACAGAACCAACTACCTACAAACCGTACCAAATGATGCCTTAGAAAAAATGATTTGGGCAGAAGCCGATAAATTAGGCTGGTTTATCAATACGGTAACTGAGCCTGTTTTAGCAAAAGAAAAGCAAGTTGTAAAAAACGAAAAAAGGCAGCGTGTAGATAATGCTCCGTATGGTTTTAATCAACAAATAATCGATAGAAATTTATACCCAAAAGATCATCCGTATAATTGGCAAGTCATCGGTTCTTTAGAAGATTTACAAAATGCAACTTTAGACGATGTAAAAACCTTTTTTAAGAAGTGGTACGTTCCTAATAACGCTACCTTAGTTTTATCTGGTAATTTTGACCCTGAGCAAGCAAAAGAATGGGTTAAAAAATATTTTGATGAAATCCCAAGAGGTGATGAAATTACACCACTAGCAAAAAAATCTGGAGAAGTAAAACAAACCAAATACTTATACTACGAAGACAACTTTGCTAGGTTACCTTTGTTAACCTATGCTTGGCCTACGGTAGAATTGTACCACAAAGACTCATATGCTTTAGACATCCTTACAGAATATTTATCTGACGGTAAAAATGCACCACTTAATAAAGTATTGGTAGACGATTTAAAACTGACTTCGTTTACAAGTATGTCGAATTGGTCTTCTGAATTAGCTGGTCAAGCGCAATTAAGTGTTCGTGGATTTGCAAATGTAGATTTAAACAAAATAAAAGAAGGAATTGCTACTGCTTTTAGAAATTTTGAAAGAGATGGTATTTCTAAAAAAGACTTAGAAAGAATTAAAGCAGGTTTAGAAACAAACTTTTACAATGGTTTATCTAGCGTCTTGGGAAAAGGAACAAACTTAGCCTCATACAATACCTATGCTGGGAGTCCAGATCTTATCAATAAAGAAATTGGCCTAACATTACAAGTTACTAAAGAAGATGTTATGCGTGTGTACAAAATGTACATAAAAGACAAGAATTTTATTGCAACTAGTTTTGTACCGAAAGGAAAAACAAATTTAGCACTTACTGGCTCTAAAGAAGCATTTATTAAAGAAGAAAAAATTATACAAGGAGCTGAAGAAGATTTTGACCCAAAAATAGCAGTAAAGTACACAAAAACTCCATCAAAAATTGACAGGTCTAAAGAACCAACTTATGGAAAATCACCTTCGCTTGTGGTTCCAAAAGTTTGGGAAAATAAACTTGAAAACGGCATTAAAATTTACGGAATAGAAAATAGCGAAGTGCCATTAGTTCGATTTAACATTGTTATAGATGGCGGCCAACTATTAGAAAGCAAAGACAAACTTGGTGTTGCCAATTTAACTGCATCTTTAATGAATAGAGGAACAAAAAACAAAACGGTAGCAGAGTTGCAAGATGCAATTCAACAGCTGGGTGCTTCTATCAACGTAACCGCATCAAAAGAAAATATTACTATTAGCGGAAACACACTCGCTAGAAATTATACCAAAACATTAAAACTTGTAGAAGAAATTCTACTGAAACCTCGTTGGGACGAAACTGAATTTGATTTACTTAAAAAAGCGGTAATTGGCAATTTAAGACAACAAGAAGCAAGTCCAACAGCAATCACTCAAAATGTGTATAATGAGTTGATTTATGGTAAAGACAATATCAGAGCAAAAAACAGATTAGGCACCATAGCATCAATTCAACAAATTACAATTGATGATGTAAAAAACTATTACAACAAGTACATTTCTCCCTCTGTAGCTAAAATGCATATTGTAGGAGATATTACAAAAGAGAATGTAATGAAATCGCTCACAAGCATCAACGATAAATGGAACGCCAAAGAAGTTAACATTCCACACTACAAAACTCCAGAAGCACCGAATAAACCTACTGTTTATTTTTACGATGTCCCCAATGCAAAACAAACCGTTGTAAGTTTTGGTGCACCAGCATTAGCCGCTACAGATAAAGATTATTACCCAGCAACGGTAATGAACTACATTCTTGGTGGTGGTGGTTTTGCATCACAATTAACACAAGAATTAAGAGAAGGCAAAGGATATACCTACGGAATATTTTCTGGTTTCTCTGGCACAAAAGCAGCAGGGCCTTTTACCATTTTTAGCACAGTAAGAACCAACGTAACTTTAGAATCTGCACAATTGGTTAAAGAGATTCTAACCAATTACTCAACAAATTACTCAGAGAAAGATTTAGCTACTACTAAAGGATTTTTAATAAAAAGTAATGCTCGTAGATTTGAAACTATGGGAGCAAAACTCAATATGCTACAAACTAT
>JABXHX010000007.1 GCA_013373385.1 Flavobacteriaceae bacterium | reverse complement strand
TCCCATTCCGAACAGAGAAGTTAAGCTCATTTGCGCCGATGGTACTGCCAATGGTGGGAGAGTAGGTCGTCGCCTTTCTTTATGCTGAATTTATTTCAGTATCTTAAACCTCAATCTATTTTTTAGATTGAGGTTTTTTGTTTGTGTACTTTTACTACTTTTATCTATATGAAATACCCTTTTAATTACTTAGTAGAAATTCAATATTTAGGATTTCGATTTCATGGTTGGCAAAAGCAGAAGGATGTAAAAACATTGCACGATATGGTTGATAAAACCTTGTCTTTCGTGTTTGAAAATGAAAAATACAAGACTATTGGTATTGGTAGAACAGATGCAATGGTGTCTGCAAACAAATATTATTTTCAATTATTGATGTATGTTGAGATTGATCAGGTTGAATTTATGAATTCTTTTAATAGTAATCTGAGTCAAGATATTTTATGTAAATCAATAAAAGTGTTACCGCAAAGATTCGATATTATTAATTGTTCTAAAATTAAAGAATATCATTACTATTTTTCATTTGGTGAAAAAGCACATCCATTTTCTGCTCCTTTTATTACTAATATTCTAGGCGAGCTGGATATAGAGAAAATGATATTAGGAGCAAAACTGTTTAAAGGAGTACATTATTTTCATAAGTATTGTACAAAACCTTCTAATCAAACTATTTTTAAAAGAGTTATTTCTTCTTGTGAAATTGTAGAAAATACCGAATTTACAGCAAGTTTTTTTCCAGAAAAAAGTTATGTGCTAAAAATACAGTCTAAAGGTTTTTTACGTTATCAAATAAGATTAATAATGGCAGTTTTATTTGAATTAGGCAAAGGTGAAGTAGATTTAAGATTTATTGAAGAATCTTTATCGAAAAATAATGATAGAAAGTATTTAAGGTCTATAGCACCTGCATCTGGTTTACAGTTGTATGATATACACTTAGAAATGTAAAAAAGGCTTGAGACTACTCAAGCCTTTTGTTTTATTTAGCCTCTTGTAATTCCTCTTGAAATGACTATCTTCTGTATCTCTGAAGTTCCTTCGTATATTTGCGTAATTTTTGCGTCACGCATCAAACGCTCTACATGGTATTCTTTAACAAAACCATTCCCTCCATGAATTTGTACCGCTTCTACAGTTTGTTCCATGGCAACTTTAGATGCATATAGTTTTGCCATAGCGCTTGACATGTCATAATTATTTCCTTGATCTTTATCCCAAGCTGCTTTCATTACTAAATGACGTGCGGCATTGATTTCTGTATACATATCAGCCAATTTAAAAGCAATTGCTTGATGATTGTAAATTTCTTTTCCAAAAGCCTTACGTTCTTTAGAATATTTTAAAGCCAATTCATAAGCTCCGGAAGCAATTCCCAACGCTTGAGCTGCAATACCTATACGTCCGCCAGATAAGGTTTTCATAGCAAACTTAAATCCAAATCCGTCTTCACCAATTCTATTTTCTTTCGGAACTTTTACATCATTAAATTGCAAAGTATGTGTATCGCTTCCTCTAATTCCTAATTTATCTTCTTTTGGACCAATGTGAAATCCTTCTGTACCTTTTTCAACAATAAAAGCATTGATACCTCTATGTCCTTTGCTTCTATCTGTCTGAGCAATTACCAAGTACACATCTGCTCTACCACCACTAGTAATCCAGTTTTTTGTTCCATTAATTAGGTAATGATCACCTTTATCTATAGCAGTAGTGCTTTGCGAAGTTGCATCAGAGCCTGCTTCAGGCTCACTTAAACAAAAGGCTCCAACAAATTCGCCAGTAGCTAGTTTGGTTAAATATTTTTGCTTTTGTTTTTCAGATCCATAAGCTTCTAATCCATAACAAACTAAAGAATTATTTACAGAAACTATTACCGAAGCAGAAGCATCTATTTTTGAAAGCTCTTCCATAATTAATACGTAAGAAATAGCATCCATTCCACTACCGCCATATTTAGGGTCTACCATGACACCTAAAAAACCTAAATCTCCCATTTTTTTTACCAATTCATTTGGGAACTGTTGCTTTTCATCTCTTTCAATAACTCCAGGTAACAACTCAGTTTGCGCAAAATCTCGAGCAGCTTGTTGTATCATTAAGTGCTCTTCTGTAAGGTTAAAGTTCATTTTAATATTATTAAATTCGTAATAAATGCCCTCAAAGATACATTTTAGATGTTGAATTATCAATAACCTTTTAGTATTTTTACTGATATGAATAAGAGTTTTACACATGTAATAGGATTAATGTCTGGTACTTCTTTAGATGGATTGGATTTGGTGTATGTAAAATTTGACAAACAACAAGTTCAAAATTTTGAAATCATCTATTCAGAAACAAAGTCATATTCAAAAAAATGGCAGCAACAGTTGGCTGCTGCAATTCATTTTTCTAAGAGCGATTTAGATGAGTTAGATATACAATACGGACAGTTGCTTGCTGAGTATGTGAACGATTTTATCAATGAGCATCAAATAGAAAAGATTGATTTTATAGCTTCCCATGGCCATACAATTTTGCATCAGCCAGCAAAGGGAATCACCTTACAGATTGGTAATGGACAAGTTTTGACTGATGCAACAAAAGTAAAAGTTGTGTGCGATTTTAGAACACAAGATGTTGCGTTAGGCGGACAAGGAGCGCCATTAGTGCCTATTGGAGATGAATTACTTTTCAACCAATACAGTTCTTGTGTAAACTTAGGAGGATTTGCAAATATATCATTCAATCAAAATAATGAAAGAATCGCATTTGATATTTGTCCTATAAATATAGTACTAAATCATTATGTAAAAAAAATGAATCTCCCTTTTGATGATAAAGGAATGATAGCGTCTAGCGGAGCAGTAAATGAAGACTTGCTCAATACTTTAAATGCGCTAGAATATTATCATAAAAAGCCTCCAAAATCTTTAGGACTAGAGTGGGTGCAAGAGTACATATTTCCAATAATTAACACCTACAAGTTATCAATAAAAGATGTGTTAAGAACATTTACAGAGCATGTTGCTGTTCAAATAGCAAGAATATTAAGTGGTAAAAAAAACGTATTTATAACTGGAGGTGGTGCATATAATACGTATTTAATTGGTAGAGTAAATGCATTGTCAGAAGCAAACATAGTTATTCCAAATGATCAACTTATAGAATATAAAGAAGCCTTAATATTTGCTTTAATAGGGGTGTTAAAGCTTGATAATCAAGTAAATTGCTTACAAAGTGTAACGGGGGCGAAAAAAAATCACAGTTCGGGAAAAATTTTTACTCCAAATTTTTCTTAAAAGCAGCTTCTTTTTATTGGGGTAATCGTTTTTTTGCATTAAGTTTGTGTGTGCTAGATTTTATCTAACAGAACTACATTTTATTATAATTCGATTTAAAGAATGAATCAACGTTAACTGTTTCTTAATCAATTAAACTAATAGACAGAATTTGAATTACTAATACAGAATATGAAAGACTTATTAAAAAAATACGAAAATAAACAACCAGAAATAGTATTTAATTGGAAAGACCCAGAAACTGATGCAGAAGGATGGACTGTGATAAACTCGTTAAGAGGTGGAGCTGCAGGAGGTGGAACAAGAATGCGTAAAGGCTTAGATATGAACGAAGTATTGTCTTTAGCAAAAACGATGGAAGTGAAATTTACGGTATCTGGCCCAGCAATTGGCGGTGCAAAATCTGGAATTAATTTTGATCCGAATGACCCTAGAAGTAAAGATGTGTTAAAACGTTGGTTTAAAGCAGTTACTCCATTGTTAAAACACTATTATGGAACAGGAGGAGATTTGAATGTTGATGCAGATAAAGATGTCATTCCAATTACGGAAGACTGTGGTGTTTGGCATCCGCAAGAAGGCATTTTTAATGGACATTTTAAACCTACAGAAGCAGATAAAATCAACAGAATAGGACAGTTACGTCAGGGAGTTATAAAAATTATAGAAGATAAAAAGTTTTCTCCAGATTTAAGTAGAAAATATACGGTTGCAGATATGCTAACAGGATATGGTGTAGCAGAAGCGGTGAAGCATTATTATTCAATTTATGGTGGAGAGATTGAAGGAAAAAAAGCCATTGTACAAGGCTTTGGTAATGTAGGTTCTGCCGCAGCATATTATTTAACACAATTAGGTGCAAAAGTAGTTGGAATTATAGATAGAGATGGTGGTGTAATTAATGAAGCAGGATTTACCTTAGAAGAAATGACTGCCTTGTTTTTAAATAAAGATGGCAATAAGTTAGTGGCAGAAAATATGATTCCGTTTGATGAAATCAATCAAAAGATATGGTCTTTATCGGCAGAAATATTTATTCCTGCAGCAGCATCTAGATTGGTTTCTAAAGAGCAAGTGCAGCAAATGATAGCTTCTGGTTTAGAAGTAATTTCTCCAGGAGCAAATGTGCCATTTGCAGATAAAGAAATTTTCTTTGGGCCAATTATGGAGTATACAGATTCAAAAGTAAGTTTGTTGCCAGATTTTATTTCAAATTGTGGAATTGCGAGAGTTTTTGCATATTTGATGGAGTCTAGAGTGCAATTGCCAATGCAAGACGAAGCAATCTTTAAAGACACGTCAGAAACGATTAGAAAAGCATTGCAAAAAACATTTGATAAGAATACAAATACAATAGCAATTTGTAAAACAGCGTTTGAGATAGCGTTAAAACAACTAATCTAATTATACAAGAATTATGGAAACGATTATCATTTTAGTGTTTGTTTTTGGATATTTAGCCATTACCCTAGAACACAATTTAAAGATAGACAAATTAATACCTGCACTAATAATGATGGCAGTTTGTTGGGCTATGGTTGCACTTGGTGTAGATAGTTTTTCTAACTGGTTTGATTCATCCAAACATGCACTTGTAGAAGGGTTTTCGTCTTTAATGCATAGTGATAAGATGCATTTGGTAGAAGAAACGCTATTACATCATCTTGGTAAAACAGCAGAAATTTTGGTCTTCTTATTAGGAGCAATGACTATTGTTGAAATTATTGATTATTTTGATGGATTCTCTACTATTAAAAGTTATGTTAAGACTAAAAGTAAAAAGAAAATTTTATGGATTTTTTCTTTCTTAGCTTTTTTCCTGTCAGCAATTATTGATAACCTAACGGCTACCATTGTATTAATTTCTATTTTACAAAAAATAATTAAAAACAGAGATACAAGAATTTGGTTTGCAGGTTTAATAATTATCGCTGCAAATGCAGGTGGAGCATGGTCTCCAATTGGAGATGTAACCACGACTATGTTGTGGATTGGTAAAAAAGTAACCACAGTAAAACTGATAGAGTACCTATTGATTCCGTCATTGCTTTGTATGGTAATTCCATCGTTTATAGCGAGTTTTTTACCCGCATTTAAAGGAGAAATTGAGAGTGATGTTGAAGAAGAAGAGAAACCGAAAAGTACGCATAGCGCAACCATGTTATATTTAGGTTTAGCAGCAATTGTGTTTGTGCCAATCTTTAAAACCATTACACACTTACCACCCTATGTTGGTATGATGCTTTCTTTAGCGATAGTAGCAACCTTTGCAGAAATTTACAGTAGAGCAAAATTTTCTATGACAACTTATAATGATGAAGAGTCTGAAGCACATGCACATCACAGTCCAGTACATAGCTCATTATCTAAGATAGAAATGCCAAGTATTTTGTTTTTCTTAGGAATATTAATGGCAGTAGCAGCTCTAGAATCTTTAGGAATTCTATTCAACTTTGCCTCAACATTAGAAAGTACAGTACCAATGATGGGAACAGAACTACACGGTAAAGGTGTTTCTGATTTAGTAGTAATGATTTTGGGTGTTGGTTCTGCAATTATAGATAATGTTCCGTTAGTGGCGGCATCTTTAGGAATGTTCCATGAACCGATAGATAATGAATTATGGCACTTTATAGCATTTTCTGCAGGAACAGGTGGAAGTATGTTGATTATTGGTTCTGCTGCAGGAGTTGTGGCAATGGGAATGGAAAAAATAGATTTCTTTTGGTATTTAAAGAAGATATCTTGGCTAGCCCTCGTTGGGTTTGTTGTAGGATCCTTTGCTTTTATGCTTATAAGAACACTTATATAAAAAGACAAGCCCGAGTTTTTCTCGGGTTTTTTTAGAACAATTTTTAAGAAGTTCATTCGTTTAACTTACAAATTCATTAATTAAAAAGAATATGTTGTTGTACATACAAGAAAATATTGATGCAGTTACAAATACAGTATCAGAAGAAAAAACACTTTCAATTTATAAACTAATTATGGAAAGTGGTACAGGAGGTTTAATTATTATTTGTTTACTTTTTATACTATTAGCCGTTGCATTGTATATTTATTTTGAACGTTTTTTTGCTATCAAATCTGCTGCAAAAATTGATGAAAACTTTATGAACCAAATCAAAGATTATGTCTCTGAAGGAAAATTAGAGGCAGCCAGAGATTTGTGTAAAAATACGAATACCCCAACAGCAAGGTTGGTGGGCAAAGGAATTTCTAGAATTGGTAAACCATTAGATGATATTAATAAAGCAATTGAAAATTCTGGAAAGTTAGAAATTTATCAACTAGAAAAAAATGTAAGTGTAGTAGCAACAATAGCTGGTGCTGCACCAATGATAGGCTTTTTAGGTACTGTAATTGGAATGATTGTTGCAATTCATGAAATAGCAAATTCTGGTGGACAAATAGATATTAAAATGTTGTCAGACGGTTTGTATACAGCGATGACAACAACAGTAGCAGGCTTAATTGTAGGAATTATAGCCTACATTGCGTATAACCATTTAGTGGTAAGAACAGATAAAGTAGTCTATAAAATGGAAGCCGTGTCGGTAGAGTTTTTAGACTTGTTAAATGAGCCAGTGTAAATAAGTTTTAAAAGTTTAAAGTACAAGGTTTTAAAAGGAACCTTTCTGCTTTTTAACTTTCTTGACTTGAAAAAATAAAGTCATACATGAATATTAGAGGAAGAAATAAAGTCAATCCAAATTTCAATATGTCTTCAATGACAGATATTGTTTTTTTATTGTTGATATTTTTTATGTTAACATCTACCTTAGTTACCGTAAGTGCAATTGATGTATTGTTGCCAAAAGCAGGAGGTAAGACAGAAAATAAAACATCGGTAGCGGTTTCTATTACCAATGCATCGCTTTTTTATGTTGATAAAACCAAAGTAAGTGAAGCAAATTTAGAAACAGAGATTTTAAAAAATGTAGGGAAAGACAAAGCTAAAACAGTTGTTATTAGAGGAGATAAAGATGTGCCTTATAAAAAAGTGATGAAGATTATCGATATCGCAAATAGAAATAAACTAAAAATGATCTTAGCAGTTAAAAGTAGGTAGCTGCAAAAAAAATAACATTTTATATGGAGTTAAGAAGTTAATATAGGTAAGAATGAAACTATTTGAAACCACACATAAAAGAAAATCGGCAATAATTACAGCCGTCATTCTAGGATTAATTTTAGCAGCCATTTTTAATCTTGGATTACGCTATTTAGATCCACCAGAAGAATATGGTTTGGCAATTAATTTTGGAGATTCTAATGTAGGTAATGGTGATCCAGTAATAAAATCAAAAGCGACAAACACTCCTAAAAAAGTAGAAGAAAAGTTAGAAAAGAAAGAAGAAATTCTTCCGAAAGAAACCATCAAAGAAAAAATAATCACACAAACTACGAAAGATGCACCAGTAGTTGAAACTCCAAAAAAGAAAAAGGAAGAGAAACCAGTTGATAAGAAAAAAGTAGAAAAACCTAAGGAAACCCCAAAGCCAAAACCAACAAAAGAATCTCAAGATATTTTAAATAGTTTATTAAAAGGGAATTCTAAAGATGGTGAGGATAAAGGTGAGGGAGATGATACGAATACGGGTGTAAAAGGAGCTAAAAATGGTGACCCAAAATCGAGTAAGTATTATGGTAATGCTGGTAGTGGTGGTGATAGCAATTACAATTTAGCAGGTAGAAAAGCATTGTCAAAACCTATTGAAAAACCAGACTGTAACGAAGAAGGTATTGTGGTTGTTAGCATAGAGGTTGATAATAATGGTAAGGTAATTAAAGCAACACCAGGTGTTAAAGGCTCAACAAATACAGCTGCTTGTTTATTAAAACCTGCAAAAGCTGCAGCTTTAAAGACAACTTGGAATCCAGACCCCAATGCACCAAATAAGCAAAGAGGAACCATCATTTATAAGTTTACCTTAACTAAATAATTTCTATTAGCAGATTCCGGATGTCATACCGAGCGGAGTCGAGATATATCAAAACAACATGACGTATCAAGAAACTTTACACTGGATGTTTTCTCAATTACCCATGTATCAAAGACAGGGTAATACAGCCTTTAAAAAAGATTTAACCAATAGCATCGCTTTTAGTAAAGAATTAGGTTTTCCTGAAAAAAAGTTTGCTTCTGTACATGTTGGAGGAACCAATGGTAAAGGCTCAACAAGCCACATGATCGCGTCTATATTGCAAGAAGCTGGCTATAAAGTTGGCTTATATACATCACCTCATTTAAAGAATTTTACAGAGCGCATTAGAATTAACGGAGAAGAAGTTGCCAGAGGTTTTGTTGTGAGTTTTATTCAGAAGCACAAAGATTTTCTAGAAAGACAAAGGCTGTCTTTTTTTGAAATGACAGTAGGTATGGCGTTTGCATATTTTGAGAACCAAAAAGTAGATATCGCCATCATCGAAGTTGGATTAGGTGGAAGATTAGATTCAACCAATATTATTTCGCCAGAAGTTTCGGTAATTACCAATATAGGATTAGATCATACACAGTTTTTAGGAGAAACACTGACAGAAATTGCTTTTGAAAAAGCAGGCATTATAAAAAGTAAAATTCCCGTAGTTATTGGTGAGCGTCAAAAAGAAACAGAAAAAGTTTTTAGTGCTAAAGCGGATGAATGTAATGCTCCAATTGTTTTTGCTGCTGATAATGAAGAAAATTTCTCAACTGATTTACTCGGAGATTATCAAAAATGTAATGTGAAAACGGCTGTAGCTACCGTAAAGCAATTAAAAAAGTATACAATTACTGATGAAACTATCAAAAAAGGATTGTTGCATGTTGTAAAAAACACCAATTTAAAAGGCCGTTGGCAAGTTTTACAAGAAAAGCCAAAAGTTATTTGTGATACTGCACATAATAAAGAGGGACTTGAAATTGTTTTGCATCAGTTAAAAAGAGAGTCCTATAAAAAATTACATATTGTTTTAGGAGTTGTTTCAGATAAAAACTTGGCCACGGTTTTACCACTTTTTCCAACTGAGGCTAGCTATTATTTTTGCAAACCAAATATTCCAAGAGGACTTTCAGAAGTAGAATTGAAAGAAACCGCAACAGAATTCGGATTGATTGGAGAAAATTTTTCTTCAGTAAAAAGTGCGTTTAAAAAAGCATTAGATACAGCAAATCAAGAAGATATCATTTATGTTGGAGGTAGTACTTTTGTAGTAGCAGAAATAATTTAAAATAAATTCATTTTTTCTTTTGGTAAAACTAAAATGTATTATATATTTGCATCCGCAATCATGCAAGGGCGCGTAGCTCAGTTGGTTCAGAGCACTTGGTTTACACCCAAGGGGTCAGGGGTTCGAATCCCTTCGCGCCCACTTTTAAAAATCTCTACATATATTATATGTAGAGATTTTTTTATGGATTAAAATTACTGTTCATACAAGAAAATAAAGGAAGTTAAAGCTGTTTGCAGATTTTAGTTTGTAATCTTTTTTGTATTTTCGGAAATTGAAAAATAAGTTAATATCAGAGGATTGAATTCAACTAAAAAAATATTAGTCACAGGTGCTGCAGGGTTTATCGGGTTTCATTTGTCTCTCAAATTATTGAAAAGGGGTTATCATGTTGTAGGTATTGATAATATAAACGATTACTACGATGTCAATTTAAAATATGCTCGCTTAAAAGAGTTGGGTGTTGATAGAAATGATGCAGAAGTTTTTTATAAAAAAAGTTTGAGTTCAATATATAATTCATTTGAATTTGTAAGAATGAATCTTGAAGATAAAAATGAATTAAATGCACTATTTGAGGAGTATACTTTTGATGAAGTTTGTAATTTGGCAGCACAAGCTGGAGTTAGGTACAGTATAGAGAACCCAGATGTGTATATTCAAAGTAATATTGTGGGTTTTTTAAACGTATTAGAATGTTGCAGAAACTTTAAAATACAACATTTGTTATATGCAAGTAGTTCAAGTGTATATGGGGCTAACACTAAGATTCCATTTTCAGAAAGAGACAATGTAGACACGCCAATTAGTTTATATGCAGCCACCAAAAAGAGCAACGAGTTAATGGCACACACCTATAGTCATTTATACGGAATGCCAACAACAGGAATGCGATTCTTTACGGTATATGGGCCATGGGGAAGACCCGATATGGCATTGTATTTATTTACGGAAGCAATTGCAAATAAAAAACCGATTAAAGTTTTTAATCATGGTAAAATGGAAAGGGATTTCACTTATATAGATGATATTATAAACGGAATAGAACTTTTAATTGAGCATCCTGCTAAAAATGAGAATTATAGAGTTGTAAATATAGGAAATGGACAGCCACAAAAGTTAGAAGATTTTATTCAGGCAATTGAATTAGAGCTAAATCAAAAAGCAATCAAAGAATATTTACCATTACAAGATGGTGATGTTCCGAAAACTTGGGCAGATGTAGCAGAAATAAAGAGACTAGGGTATGCAAGTCAAACAGGAATAGAAGTAGGTGTTAAGAAGTTTATTGATTGGTATAAAAAAGAAAATAGTTAAGTAGAATAATGGAGCAGCCAAAAATTGGAATAGTAGGATTAGGATATGTGGGGTTGCCATTGGCAAGATTATTTGCCACTAAATATGCTGTAGTAGGTTTTGATATCAATAAAAAGAGAGTAGAAGAGTTAATGTCTGGAACCGATACTACGTTAGAGGTTGATCGTAAGATGTTGCAAACAGTATTAGTAGATCAACCTTCGGATGCAAAAGGATTGTATTGTTCTACTTCTCAAGAAGATATCAAAAAATGTAACTACTATATTGTTACTGTACCAACTCCCGTTGATAAAAATAACAAACCCGTTTTAACGCCATTGATTAAAGCGAGTGAGACGGTTGGCAGTGTGTTAAATAAAGGAGATATCGTAATATACGAGTCAACGGTATTTCCTGGTGCAACAGAAGAAGAATGTATTCCAGTTTTAGAAAAAGCTTCAGGATTAAAGTATAATAAAGACTTTTTTGCAGGATACTCTCCAGAACGCATCAATCCGGGAGATAAAAAACATACGGTAGAAAAAATACTAAAAGTAACCTCAGGTTCAACTCCTGAAACAGGAAAAAAAGTAGATGACTTGTATAAATCTGTTATTATAGCTGGTACACATTTAGCACCCACTATAAAAGTAGCAGAAGCTGCAAAGGTAATTGAAAACTCACAAAGAGATATCAATATTGCTTTTGTAAATGAGTTAGCTAAAATTTTCAGTTTGATGGATATCAATACACAGGATGTGTTAGCGGCAGCAGGAACAAAGTGGAATTTTTTACCTTTTAAGCCAGGTTTAGTAGGAGGACACTGTATTGGTGTTGACCCATATTATTTAGCGCAAAAGGCGTTAGAATATGGCTATCATCCAGAAATTATCTTAGCAGGTAGAAGGGTAAATGATAGTATGGGAGAATATGTAGCTTCTGAAGTGGTAAAATTGATGATTAAGGAAGATATAAAAGTAAAAAATGCAGATGTATTGGTGTTGGGAATTACTTTTAAAGAGAATTGCCCTGATGTTCGCAATACGAAAGTGGTTGATGTAATTTCAGCTTTAAAAGAGTTTGGAGTTAAAGTAACAGTTTACGACCCTTGGGCAAATATAGCAGAGGTTAAAAAAGAATATGGATTAATGGCTTTAGATACATTGCCAAATAAAAGTTTTGATGCAGTGGTACTTACGGTAGCACATGATGAGTTTAAAGGGTTAGATTTTAAAAAAATACAGAAAGAGAAATCAATTGTATATGATGTGAAAAACATCCTAGCAAAAAAGATTAAAAATAAAGGATTGTAGATGAAAAATTTCGCCCTCTTAGGAGCAGCTGGGTATATTGCGCCAAGGCATTTAAAAGCGATAAAAGATACGAACAACAATCTAATAGCTGCATTGGATAAAAATGATAGTGTGGGGATATTAGATAGTTATTTCCCAAAAGCAGATTTCTTTGTAGAATTTGAACGTTTTGATCGCCATATTGAGAAATTAAAACGTCAGCAAAACATACCATTAGATTATGTAAGTATTTGTACACCGAATTATTTACACGATTCACATATAAGAATGGCGTTACGAAGAGGGGCAGATGCAATTTGTGAAAAACCGTTGGTATTAAATCCGTGGAATGTAGATGCTTTGCAAGCAATAGAAAAAGAATCAGGACAAAAGATTCATACCATCCTTCAATTGCGTTTGCATCCTAGTATCATTGCATTGAAAGAAAAAGTAGCAAAAGAAAATAAAAAAGAAAAGTACGATATCGATTTAACATACATCACTTCTAGAGGTGGTTGGTATCATATTTCTTGGAAAGGTGATGAAAGTAAATCAGGTGGAATTGCTACAAATATTGGTGTGCACTTCTATGATATGTTATCATGGGTCTTCGGAAAGATACAAGAAAACCAAGTGCATTTAAGAACAAAGGATACGGCAGCTGGTTATTTAGAATTTGAAAAAGCAAGAGTTCGTTGGTTTTTATCAATAGATGAAAATTCATTGCCAAATGAAATAAAGCAAAAAGGACAACGAACCTATCGTTCTATCAATATTGACGGACAAGAAATTGAGTTTAGTGGTGGTTTTACAGAGCTGCATACAGAAAGTTATAAGAAAATATTGCAAGGAAATGGCTTTGGATTAGAAGCAGCAAAACAATCCATAGAAATTGTTCATGATATTAGAAATTTAGAAGTAAAGATAAAAGGTGAAAAACATCCTTTTATTCAATAAATAAAAAACTATATTTGCAGGCAAAAGAAAGAAGAGGTATGAAAATAGGAATTACATTTAGTGCATTTGACTTATTACATGCGGGGCATATCAAAATGTTAGAAGACGCAAAACGTCAGTGCGATTATTTAATTTGTGGTTTACAAACCGACCCTACCATTGATAGACCAGAAAAAAACAAACCTGTGCAATCGGTTGTTGAAAGATATATCCAACTAAAGGGATGTAAATATGTAGATGAAATAGTGCCTTATGCTACCGAACAAGATTTAGAAGATGTATTACGATCTTTTAAAATAGATGTACGAGTTATTGGAGACGAGTATGCTAATAAACAATTTACAGGAAGAGATTTTTGTGAAAAGAAAGGGATTAAATTGTATTTTAACAAAAGAGAGCATCGCTTTTCTAGCAGTGGATTAAGAAAAGAAGTACAAGAAAAGGAAAATCTAAGAAATAAAGATAAATAAATGAATATAGCTGTCATAGGTACAGGATATGTAGGGTTGGTATCAGGAACATGTTTTTCAGAAATGGGAAACAAAGTTACTTGTGTTGATATTGATCAAGAAAAAATAAATAAGCTGCATGAAGGAATTATTCCAATCTATGAACCAGGATTAGAAAAAATGGTGCTAAAAAATGTAGAAAAGAAAAACTTATTTTTTACTACAAAATTAGAAGAAGCTATTCAAGAAGCAGAAATCGTTTTTATAGCGGTTGGTACTCCGATGGGAGAAGATGGTTCAGCCGATTTACAATATGTGTTAGCTGTGGCTAAAGAAATAGGTCAGAAAATGAACCGTAGGTTGATTGTGGTTGATAAATCAACAGTTCCAGTAGGAACAGCCGATAAAGTTAAAGCTACCATTCAAGAAGAATTAAATAAAAGAAAAGAGACGATTGAATTTGATGTAGTTTCAAACCCTGAATTTTTAAAAGAAGGAGATGCTATCAACGATTTTATGAAGCCAGATAGGGTAGTAATTGGTGCAGAATCTGATTACGCTTTTGAAAAAATGCGTCAACTTTATACACCATTTACCATGTTGCATGAACGATTTATTGCGATGGATGTTCGCTCAGCGGAAATGACAAAATACGCAGCAAATGCAATGCTAGCAACAAAAATCTCATTTATGAATGAAATGGCGAATATTTGTGAACGAGTAGGTGCAGATGTAAACAATGTTCGTGCAGGAATCGGTTCCGATTCAAGAATTGGTTATAGTTTTATATATCCAGGTGCTGGTTATGGAGGCTCTTGTTTTCCGAAGGATGTCAAAGCATTGAAGAAAATTGCAGAGGAAAATGGATATGAAGCACAATTGATAAAGTCTGTTGAAGATGTAAACGATCGTCAAAAGTTTGTCATAGCACAAAAAATTATCAAAAGATTTGGAGAAGATTTATCAGGAAAAACTTTCGGTTTGTGGGGATTAGCATTTAAACCAGGAACTGATGATATGCGTGAAGCCCCAGCTATTTATGTTATTAAAGAATTGGTAAATAGAGGAGCAAAGGTGCAAGCATACGATCCTAAAGCGATGGAGGAAGCGCAACATTTTTATCTAAAAGGAGTTGAAAATGTAGCTTATAAAAACGCTAAATATGAAGTTTTAAATGATGCCGATGCATTGATATTATTAACGGAATGGAAAGAATTCCGTTCTCCAGATTTTTCAGAAGTAGAAAAACAATTAAAAACTCCTGTTATCTTTGATGGAAGAAATCAATATACTACTTACGGCTTGGAAGAAAAAGGATTTGAATATTATCAAATAGGAAAAAACTAATGAAAATTTTAGTTACAGGAGCAGCAGGCTTTATTGGATTTCATTTAAGTCAAAAACTATTAGAACTAGGACACGTAGTGGTAGGAATAGATAATATCAATGATTATTATGATGTTAGTTTAAAATATGCTCGATTAAAAGAGTTAGGTATTGATAGAAAAAATGCTGAGATATTTTATCAAGAAACAAATAGTAGTACTTATGATAACTTTAAGTTTATACGACTAAACTTAGAAGATAAAGAAGAATTATTTAAATTATTTACTACATCAAATTTTGTTGTAGTTTGTAATTTAGCAGCTCAAGCGGGGGTTCGTTATAGTATTGAAAATCCTGATGTGTATATCCAAAGTAACATTGTTGGTTTTCTAAATGTTTTGGAATGTTGTAGACATCATGAAATTAAACATTTGGTGTATGCAAGTAGTTCAAGTGTGTATGGAGCCAATAAAAAAGTTCCTTTTTCAGAAGAAGATAATGTTGATACTCCTGTGAGTTTGTATGCTGCAACAAAAAAGAGCAACGAATTGATGGCACATACATATAGCCACTTGTATAAAATTCGAACAACAGGACTGCGATTTTTTACAGTCTACGGACCATGGGGAAGACCTGATATGGCTCCAATACTTTTTGTAGATGCAATTTCAAACAACCGTCCAATCAAAGTGTTTAACAATGGAGATATGGAACGTGATTTTACATATATAGATGATATTGTTGAAGGAGTAAAAAGAGTGGTTGAAAAACCTGTTGAAGATAGAGAACCATATAAAATCTATAACATAGGAAATAATGACCCTGTAAAGTTATTGGATTTTATTAAGTGGATAGAAACAAGTATAGGAATAGAAGCATACAAAGAAATGTTGCCAATGCAGATGGGAGATGTTAAAAAAACATGGGCAGATATAGATGGATTAATCAATGATTATGATTACAAGTCTAAAGTTAATATTGAAGAAGGAGTAGCTAAATTTGTGGAATGGTATAAAAGGTACTACACAAATAAAGAAATACATTACAATGAGAGAAATTATAATTGATAATAGAAAAATAGGTGTTAATCATCCACCTTTAGTTATTGTTGAGATAGGAATCAACCATGAAGGTAGTTTAGAGACTGCATATGAGATGGTTGATGCAGCGTGGAAAGCAGGAGCGGAAGTAATAAAGCATCAAACTCATATTGTTGAAGATGAAATGAGTAAAGAAGCTAAAAAAGTGATTCCAGGTAATGCCAATGTTTCAATTTACGAAATAATGGAGCGATGTGCTTTAAATGAAGAAGATGAATTAAAACTTAAAGAGTATGTAGAGAATAAAGGAATGATTTTTATCAGTACACCTTTCTCTAGGGCTGCAGTAGATCGTTTAGAGAGAATGGAAGTTTCTTCTTATAAGATAGGGTCTGGAGAATGTAATAACTATCCTTTAATAGAGTATATTGCTTCTAAAGGAAAACCTATGATTGTTAGTACTGGAATGAATGATATAGAATCAGTACGGAAAACTGTTGATATTCTTGAAGATTATAACATTGATTATGCATTATTACATACAACAAATTTATATCCTACTCCCTCACATTTAGTTAGACTTGGAGCAATGCAAGAATTGGAAAAAGAGTTTCCAAATGCGATAATAGGTTTATCTGATCACACTACTTCTAATTTGGCGTGTTTTGCAGCTGTTGCTTTGGGAGCTTCAATTTTAGAAAGACATTTTACAGATAGAATGGATAGAAAGGGACCAGATATTATTAATTCAATGGATCCAATAGCCTTAAAAGAATTAATAATAGGAGGTGAAGAAATAGCTAAAATGAGAGGAGGTAAGAAGGAAGCTGCAAAAGAAGAAAAAGTAACAATAGATTTTGCCTTCGCCTCTGTGGTGACAATAAAATCAATAAAAAAGGGAGAAAAATTCACGGAAGAAAATTTGTGGGTAAAAAGACCAGGTACTGGAGAGATATTAGCTGAAAATTATAAAGAAATTTTAGGAAAAGTAGCTGAGAAAGATATAGAAAATGATGTTCATTTAGATTGGAGTGATATTAAAAAATGAAAAAAATAGTATTTCTTACTGGTACAAGAGCTGATTTTGGAAAGCTGAAATCTTTAATGTCAATTTCTCAAAAATCTGATGATTTTGAAGTTCATATTTTTGTAACAGGAATGCATATGAATTCTTTATATGGATTAACAGTAGATGAAATTCAAAAAGCAGGATTTAAAAATATATACAAATATATTAACCATGACTCTATTGAGTATATGGATAGAACTTTAGCTAAGACTATTGTTGGTTTTTCACAATATATAGCTCAGATTAATCCAGATTTAATCGTAGTACATGGAGATAGAGTTGAAGCATTAGCTGGAGCTATTGTAGGGAGCTTGAATAACATTTTAGTTGCTCATATAGAAGGGGGAGAGGTTTCAGGTACTATTGATGAATTAATTAGACATTCGGTAACAAAAATGTCACATATTCATTTAGTTGCTAATAGTGAAGCTAAAAAAAGATTAATTCAATTAGGAGAGTTTGATAAGTCAATTTTTATTCTAGGTTCACCAGATTTAGATTTAATGGATGAGAATAGTTTACCTAATCTTGAGTTAGTTATGAATTATTATAATGTTAGTTTTGATGAATTTGCAATAGCAATGTTTCATCCAATTACTACGGAGTATAATAATATAAAAGAGTATGCTAGAAATTTTGTAGAAGCCTTAGTTAAAAGTCAAGATAATTATATTTTAATTTATCCTAATAACGATTTAGGATCTAAAGAAATTTTGGAAGAGATTAGAAAGGTAGAAAATCTAGATAAAATTAAGGTTTTTCCGTCGTTACGATTTGAGTATTTTTTGAGGCTTTTAAAGGAGTCTAAATACATAATAGGAAATTCGAGTGCAGGAATTAGAGAGGCACCTTATTATAATGTTCCAACTGTTGATATTGGAACGAGACAGAATAATAGAGCAAAATTAGACTCTATATTTAATTGTAATTATGATATAGAAAGTGTATTGAAAGCTATAGGTAAAACTAAAAAGTTTAATACTAATAAAATAAAATCAGAAGAAGCTAAATTTTATTTTGGGAAGGGTAGGAGTGATAGTTTATTTCTAAAACTTTTGCATTCACAAGAGTTTTGGAATATAGAACATCAAAAACAATTTCAAGAAGTTATTTAAAATGAATAAGACAAGAATAATAGCTAGATTAGATGTAAAAAACGATTTTGTTATTAAAGGAATTCATCTAGAAGGGTTAAGAAAGGTAGGCGATCCTAATGCTATGGCAAAAAAATATTATAATCAAGGAATTGATGAGATTATTTTTATGGATGCTGTTGCTGCTTATTACGATAGAAATAGTTTAACTCATATAATTGAAAAAGCATGTAGAGATGTTTTCGTTCCTATTACTGTTGGAGGAGGTATTAGAAAGATTGAAGATATTCAAATAGCTTTAAATGCTGGAGCAGACAAAACAGCTATTAATACTAAGGCAGTTCAAAATCCAAATTTTATTAAAGAAGCTTCTGAAGTTTTTGGTTCGCAATGTATAGTGTCATCTATAGATGCAAAAAAGAAAGTTGATGGTCAATGGGAAGTATATGTTGATAATGGGAGAGAGCCTACAGGTATTGATGTATTAGAATGGGTTAAGGAAGTTGAAAGTTTAGGAGCAGGAGAAATTATGATAACCTCTATAGACAAAGAAGGAACAAAAAAGGGGTTTGATATAGAATTGAATGAATTAGTGTCTTCTATTGTAAGTATTCCAGTTATTTCGTCTGGAGGTGCAGGAAAAAAAGAACACGTATCAGAAGTAATAAAAAGCACAAATGTAGATGCTGTTTCTATTGCTTCGTTATTTCATTATGGAATAGCACCCGTTGACTCTTTAAAGGAGTTTTTAGTAAATGAACAAAAAATCGATATTAGGTTATGAGTATAGTAGTAGTCGATTATGGAATAGGGAATGTCAAAAGTATAATTAATGCTTTTGATAATCAGGGAGAAACTTTGGTTTTGTCAAGAGATGAAAGTGTGATAATGAAAGCAAATGGGTTAATTTTACCTGGAGTTGGCGCATTTTCACATGGAATGAACAACCTAGAAAAATATGGACTTGTTAAAGTTATTATAGAATATGTGAAAACAGGGAAACCCCTTCTAGGTATATGCCTCGGAATGCAAATGCTTCTTGAAGAAAGTGAAGAATTTGGAGATACTAAAGGTCTAGGATTGATTAAAGGGAAAGTAATAAGGTTACCTGTTGAACAAACTAACAAAATTAAACTACCCCATATTAGTTGGAATGGAATTAAGGAGAAAAACATAGATTGGAAAGAAACTATTTTTGATAACGTAAAATGTGAATCAGATATGTACTTTGTCCATACCTATGTTGCAAAACCAGAAAATGAAGATGAAATCTTATCTGTAACAGATTATTTTGGAGTTGAGTTTTGTTCGTCAATTAAAAAAGATAATATTTATGGATGCCAATTCCACCCAGAGAAAAGTGCAGTTTTGGGATTATCGATAATTAAAAATTTTATTAATATTTGTAAATAGAAAAATGTCAAAATTAGAAGCATACTACGGATTACCAAATGAAGTGAAATTTTGTAAAAAATGTGTCATTTCAAACCAAAGACCAAGCTCGACTGTAGAGTTTAAAAACGAAAAAGGCGAGAAAAAAGAAGTTATAAACTTTAATGAAGATGGAGTTTGTTCTGCTTGTGTGTATCACGAAGAAAAAGAAACAGGAATAAATTGGAAAGACAGAGAAGATAAATTAGAAAAATTACTTTCTCAATTCAGAAGCACTGATGGTTCTTATGATGTAATTGTTCCTGGAAGTGGAGGTAAAGATAGTGCGTATACTGCACATATCTTAAAATATAAATATGGTATGAATCCTTTGACAGTAACTTGGGCACCACATTTATATACAGATGTTGGATGGAAAAATATGCAAGAATGGATGCATACTGGAGGGTTAGATAATATATTATATACACCTAATGGTATATTGCATAAAGAAATGACAAAAAATGCATTTCATAATTTATTGCATCCTTTCCAACCTTTTATAGTTGGTCAAAGAATTATAGGACCAGCAATGGCAAAGAAATTTGGTGTAAAATTAGTTATGTACGGTGAAAATCAAGCTGAATATGGAAATGCAATAGAGGAGAATACTAATCCTATTATGAATATGGATTTTTTCTCTTCAGATGATGCTTTAGAAATGAAATTTGGAGGGGTTACGATGAAAGAATATATCGATTCTGGGAAGTATTCTAAAGATGATTTTGCTCCTTATATTGCTCCAAAAAAGCAAGATTTAATAGATGCTGGTGTTGAAGTTCATTATTTAGGATATTATTTAAAATGGGATCCACAAGAGTGTTACTACTATGCTGTTGATAATACGGGATTTCAAGCAAACCCTGTAAGAACAGAAGGTACTTATTCTAAATATAGTAGTATTGACGATAAAATTGATCCTTTTCATTATTTAACTACCCTTGTTAAATTTGGAATTGGTAGATGTACTTATGATGCTGCTCAAGAAGTAAGAAATGGTAAAATTACCAGAGAAGAAGCAGCTTATTTAGTGAATAAATACGATACTGAGTTTCCAGCAATATATTTTAAAGAATTTCTAGAATATATTGATACAACTGAAGAAGAATTTTGGGAAACTATAGATAAACATAGAAGTCCTCATATCTGGAAAAAAGAAGATGGAGAATGGAAATTGAGACATACTGTTATGTTAAATGGAACTGATGACTAAATCTCCAAGAATTATTTCTATAATTCCTGCAAGGGGAGGATCTAAAGGTTTACCACGGAAGAATATAATTGATTTGTGTGGTAAACCTTTAATAGCTTGGACTATTGAGTCAAGTCTGAAATCCAAGTATATAACTAAAACGATAGTTTCTTCTGATTCCGAAGAAATATTAAAAGTAGCTAAGAGCCATGGTGCAAATGTTTTAAAAAGACCTGCTGAATTGGCTAAAGATGATACTGCAAGTGAACCAGTTATAAATCATGTTTTAGAATCTTTTGATTTTAATTTTGATATATTAATCTTATTACAACCTACTTCTCCTATGAGAGATTGTCATGATATAGATTCGGCTATTGAATTATTATTAAATAAAAAAGCGGAGAGTTTGATAAGTGTAAACAAAATTGATAATAAAATTTTAAAATCATTTATCAAAACTTCTGAAGGGTATCTGACAGGGATTAATAATAACAAATTTCCATTTATGAGAAGGCAAGATTTACCACCAGTATTCATGCCTAATGGAGCTATGTATATCATAAAAGTTAATTCTTTTACGAAAAAGAAATCACTTTTTATAGAGAATAATACAATCCCTTTTTTAATGAATGAAAACAAGAGTGCTGATATAGATACGATTGAAGATCTAAAGCTTGTTGAAAGTTATATAAAGAATTTAAATGATTGAAATTATATTCTCTTGTCTTATTCTATTCTTACCATTAATATCTCTAAAAGGAAAAAAAATATTACCTTTTTTTCTCCTGACTTTTATAGGTGCCAACCCATATATAACTGCCCTATCATTACTTCTTAGTTTAGTGACTAGATTAAAACAGGTAATTAGAGTAAATGTAGATAAAAAGATTTTTTTCTTACTATTTGCTTGGATAATTTATAGTTTATTTTCTGGTTTAATTAATTTTTTAAACACAGTTTTTTTATCTGAATTTATTCAGTTGGTTTTAGCTGTAATGTTATTGTTGTATATAATTAATACTATACAAACAATGACTAGACTTAAAGAATTATTTAACTATTTTATTTATTCTGGAATTATTTTAGGGCTACTTGAAGTTGTTTTACATACAACAAGCATTGAATTAGATACTTCATCTTTTATTGGAAGTACTCCAGAAAATATTACATCTTTTTACCTCTTAATAGCTACTATTGTAATTCCTATTTATTATATTAAGGATAAAAGAATTTTATTGCCAATTTTATTACTAGGTCTTATTTCTATTAGTTTAAACCAAAGTAGATTATTAGTAATCTTAACGTTTTTTTTTATTGCTAGAAACTTTATATCCCTAAGAAATTATTTTGTGAAATTTTTCATGATTCTAGGAGGAATAGCTATAATTTATTTTTTGTATTTATCTTTTAACATTCAAAGTATATATGATTCTAATTCTGTATATAGTGTAGTGAATTTTGAGAATAATTTTTCGAATCTAGAAAGATTAAGTATGCTACAATATTCTTACGATTTATTTATGAATAATTCTTTAGGTCATGGCCTAGGTTCCTCAGCTAGTTTATTTATTAATAATAATTATACAGTAATTGAAGAATACCCTAACCCTCATAATACGTTAGCTTTTATGGCTGTTGAATTAGGGTTTGTTGGAGTTTTGTTATATGTATTTTTCTTTTTAACAATATTTAAATTTATAATTAAGACAAAAAATAAAAATTTAAGAATTTTAAGTACTAATATTTTCATATCACTTTTCTTATTTAGTATTGTTGATGTATTATTTTACAACGGAGTGTTAATGTTAGTTTCTTTTTTGCTAATGGGTATAGTAATATCAATTTCTAAAATAAATTCGAATGCTTAAAAATATTTTAGAAATTTTTTTTACTACAATTTTAGGCAAAGTTTTTGGTTTTCTAAAGGTTGTTTTATTAATCCAGTTTTTTGGAACAAATGCATTAACGGATTCTTTGATAATTATAATTAGTATCTATTGGTTCTGGTCAAAAATAGTTATCTACTCTTTATTTTCAGTTTCGTTAATTCCTAGTCTTTCTAAAGTGAAAAATGAAGAGAATGAAGCATTACTTGCATTGAAAACAGTACAAAGCGTAAACTTTATAACTATACTTTTTTTCGGGATTTTTGTTTTTTTTAGCAAATGGGTTATTAGGGCTTTCGCTCCTATTGACGATAGTCTTTTTCTAGAAAAATCTAATGAATTATTTCTAATAATGTCTCCTTTGTTATTTTTAATTCCCACTACTGAAGTTTTTACTATTCTGAATCAATACAAAAGAAGAATGAAAGTTGCTTCAATTAACTTGACTATTTGGAATATAATTCAATTAGTGTCTATTATTATGGTTTTTAAATTGATTAAAGATGAAGATAAGCTTATTTTGTTTTTTGGTTTGGCAACGGTGTTAGGTTATACTATTACCTCAATTATTCAAATTTATTATTCCAAAGTACTAAGATTTGTGAAAGTCATAGAGATTTTTAAAATCTCAATCCCTGAAACTAAAAGAATCATTAAAGAGAATTATCTTTTTTTTATAGCTTCACTATTAACTCAACTTAATTTATATATTGATAATTACTTTATATCTTCATTAGATAGTGGATCTGTGTCTAAATACAATATAATTGTTAAAATTCCTGAATTAGCTCAATCATTGTTAATAAGCGCCATAACTGTAGTTTTTTTTAATAAGATAGCGGAATATGATAAAGAAATTAAAAAGATATTTTATAACTTTTCAATCTTACTAATCCCTGTAATTTTAATAGTTTTTTTATTGTCTAATTTTATAGGTGTAGATTTCTTATACCTTATATACAATAAAAGTGCTTTTCAAGGTATAGATGGTATTAGAATTAAAAATATTTTAAACGTTATTGTAGTAAATATTTTCTTTACAATTGGAGCTTCATTACTAGTTAAAGCATACATAGTAAAGAATAAAAAAAGGTTTTTGTTAGTAGGTTCAGCTATTAGTGTTTTGGTAAATATATTGGCGAATTATTATTTAATTACTTCAGAAGGTATTTATGGGATTGCAATAGCAACATTAATAGCTACTTATATATTTTATAGTATTTTGATTAGTTATTATTTCAAGTTTAATAGGTATAAAATATTAGGCTTGATACTAGGTTTTGTTTTAATTTTAAAATTTTTAGAGATTTAATTATGTGTGGTATAGTAGGTTTTGTGAAAAAAAATCAAGAAGATGTGTCTGGTTATATAGATGAGATGCTAGAATCTATAAAACATAGAGGACCTGATGCTCAAAACTATTACAGTAATAATAATGTTACCTTGGGGCATACTAGATTAAGTATTGTAGATATAGAAAATGGACATCAACCTTATATTTTTAAAAACTATGTTTTAGTTTTTAATGGAGAAATTTATAATCACGAAAAACTAAAAATCGAGTTAGAAAATAAAGGGTATTCATTTGAAACTAATTCTGATACTGAAGTTTTAGTAAAACTTTATGATTGTTATGGAGATTCATTTACTGATAAACTTAGGGGAATGTATGCTTTTGTTATTTTAGATAAAGATAAAAAAGAGTTGACTATGAGTAGAGATTTTTTTGGTATTAAACCAATGTATATCTACCAAAACGACGAAGAACTCTTTTTTTCATCTGAAATGATTACTCTAATTAGATTACTTAAAAAATCAAATGTAGATTATAAAATTAATGTAGAAGCACAAAAAGAATATTTAAAAAATGATTTTATAAAAAATCATAATATCGTAAAAAATGCTTTTGAATTGCCTAAAGGAAAAGTTTTTAGATATAAAGACAATAAATTAACTGAAGTTAGAACAACTAAATATTACTTTGATGTAAATAGAATGGAATTGTCTCAGATATTAAAAGAAGAAATAGAAGAACAACAAAATGCAGATGTTGATGTAGGTGTATTGCTAAGTGGAGGTATAGATTCAAGTCTAATTACATCTTATGCTTGTGAGAATAAAAGTAAAGTTAATACTTACTCGATATCTTTTGAGGACGATGAAATGTATGACGAGAGTAAATATTCAAGAGAAGTTGCTGAAAAATTCAACACCAATCACAGGGAGTTTAAATTTTCTGAAGAAACATTATTGAATTATTTGCCTCAGTTAATAGAAACAATTGATATTCCTGTTTATGATCCTGCGATGTTACCGATGCTTTATTTGTGCGAAAATGTTTCTAAAACGTCTAAAGTTGTTCTAAGTGGAGATGGAGGAGATGAAATGTTTTTAGGCTACACACATCATCGAATTTTAAAGTATAGAAAAATTTTCAAACTTCTTTCGAACTTAGGAATTAAGAAAAATATTATTTCAACAATTCTAATTAAGAAAAAAAATCTAGAGGAAAGTAAAAATAATGACCAAGATACAGGGTTAAATTTGCAGCTCTTAAGAAAAACGGATTTATGTTCAATGAGATATGGAGTAGAAGTTCGAGTGCCTTTTTTATCTAAAAGAGTATATTCTTATTCTAAATCCAAAAATAACTTGAAATTTATTAACCTATTTTACGGGAAATTACCATTAAGAGAGTTGGCAAGGAAAAGAATTAATAAAACAATTGCATATAAAAAGAAACAAGGGTTTAGAGTACCTATAAAAGAATGGGTAAACAATGGTGTTTTAGGGGAAAAAATAGTTGCTTCTCTTACTAGTGATTTAGTAATATCAAGCGAAGTAATTTCTAAGTTTGATATTTCAAAAATGTTAGCAAAGAAAGATGTGTACTACAAAGAGTTATTTTCCTTATATCTATTAAACTGTTGGTTGATAAAAATTAAATTTTAAATGAAAAAAAGAGTATATCAAATAGATTTATTTAGGTTTTTTGCAGCATTTTTTGTTGTTGTTTTTCATTATACATTTGCTGCTTTTAATGCGAAAGAGAAAACACTATTTATTGATTATCAAGAATTTGAATTTTTTTCTAAATATGGGTATTTAGGTGTAGATTTATTCTTTATGATAAGTGGTTTTGTAATTTTGAAAATTATAAATTCTGTTTTTATTTTAAAATTTAGCTCTTATTTTATTGCTGGAATGTTATTATATAGAATTTATACTGAAGGAATAAAAGCTAAATATATAATTGGTGTTTTATTTTGCTTAGCACTATCTCTATATTATGCCATAAATAGAATTACTTATCTAGAATCTTATTATAGTTCCAATTTCTCATATATAATTATTTCTGGGATAGTTTTTACATTTTATCTTTTGATGTATTTAGTTAGTGTTAATAAATTAAACTTTTTAAATAAAGAGTTTTTTTTGAAATTAGGTATTCTAACTTACTCATTATATTTGGTGCATCAAGTAGTTGGAATTATAATGTTGAATAGTTTAAAAGATTATATGGATAAAAATTTATTGTTATTGTTGATAATAACATTAATGTTTTTGGTCTCATATTTAGTAAATCTTTTAGTAGAAAAACCGTTAAGTAAAAAAATGAAGTTAAAACTAGATATTATCATAAAAAATAAATTATAATGAACATACTACAACTTAGGGGAGAGTTTTCAGATAACGGACCAGGCACACAAACCGTTACAATCTCAACTGAATTAAGAAAAAGAGGACATAAGGTTATATTATGTTCGAGTGGAGGGTACCTTACAGAAAAAATTAATGCACTTAATTTTAAGTATTATATAGTTCCAGAAATAGCATTTAAAAAGAGAAATGTTAAAAATATGATTATATCAATATTTAAAGTTCGAAAAATTTTAATAAAAGAAGATATAAATATTGTACATACTCATAATGCAGCGTCAGTTTTTATTGCTAATGTTGCAGCATTACTAGCATTTAAAAAAGTTAAATTTTTTCAGAGTGTAAGAGGAATAGAAAACAGAAAAGGGAAAGGGTGGAGAAATTGGATTTATAATATAGCCAATTACAATGCAATGTTTGCTGTTAGTAAATTTACCAAAGGAAAAATAATGGAGTTTGGTGTTAAATCTGATAAAATTGTAGTAACATATAATGGTGTTGATTTAAATAGATTTGATATTAATAAAAAAGATACTTATAGATTAGAGGTAAGAAAAGAATTAGATATTCCTGAGGACGCTTTTGTTATCGGAATAATAGGAAGACAAGATGGGAATAAAGGTCACAGAGATCTAGTACAAGCATTCGAGCTTTTATATAAAGAGTTCCCAAATTTATACATTGTACTAGTTGGTGAAGGTAAACAAATGGAAGATAATATTAAATTAGCTAAAGAACTATCTGTTTATGATAGATGTAGGTTTACAGGACTAAGACTTGATGCAGAAAGATTACATGCTTCTTTTAATGTATTTACAATACTTTCTAAGAAAAATTATGAAATGTTTCCAAATGTAATTATTGAAGCTATGAGTTATAGGAATACTTTTGTTGGAACTAATACTACAGGAGTACCTGAAGCTGCTGAAAGAGGGGAAGGTTTTATATGTGAACCTCATGACTTAGAATGTATTTCTGGTAAGTTTAGAAAATTAATATTAGATGAAGATTTAAGGACAAAAATGGGAAATAGAGCGAGACAATCTGTAGAGGAACAGTTTAATATTAATAATGTAGTAAATATCATAGAAGAATCTTATAATAAAAAATAAATGAAAAAAATTAAGACTTTACATCTAGCAAGTTTCGAAGGAAATATAGGGGATAATGCTAACCATAATGGATTCTACAAAAAACTACATCAAAATAAAAATTTTAATTTTGAAATTGACAAACTTGAAATACGTGAATTTTATTGGAAAAAAAGGTTTTTTGACAAAAACTTTGTTGATTTAGTTAATAGTTATGACTTATTAATTATTGGAGGTGGTAATTATTTTGAATTATGGGTTGAAGATTCACCAACAGGCACTTCAATTGCCTTGGATTTAGAATTACTTAAACTTATAAATATTCCGATATTATGTAATGCGCTAGGAGTAGACCCTGGTCAAGGAGCCAGTGATAAAAACATTAATAAATTTAAAAACTTTTTAAGGTCACTTAATGATAGAAATGATTTTATTTCTATTAGAAATGATGGAGCTAGAAAAACAATTATTGATTATTTAGGTGAAGAGTGGATGGATATCATTAACCATACTCCAGATGCTGGTTTTTTTCTTGAAGTAAATGAAGTTCCTCAATATTATTTAGACAAAAAATATATGGCTGTCAATATTGTTTGCGATATGCCAGAAACTAGATTTAAAAATATGGATTATGATAAATTTGTATCTACCTTTAAAGATTTTTTTAATGAGTTTCTTTCGAAATATAAAGACTATGAAATAGTATTTATACCACATATTTTTAGAGATGTTAAATTTATAAACGATATATTAACTGTTTTAAATGATGATGATAGGAGAAAAAGAGTTTCTGTAGCTCCATTATTGCATGGTGAAAAATCATTTGCTTATGTAATGTCAATTTATAAAGGGGCTGAATTTGCATTATCAAATAGATTTCATGCAAATGTATGTAGCATAGGGCTAGGTACGCCAACTATAGGTATAGTTAATTATAGACAAGTTAGAGAGTTATATAATGAAATAGAAAGCGATTCTTTTGTCGATGTCAGAAAAGAAGGATTTAATATTGAGTTACTTAAGAAGGTAGAAAATCTAGATAAAACTACTTCTAATGAAGAAGTAATGGGAAAAATAAGAGATCAATATCAAAGATACATGATAGCTGTTAGTTCTTGGTTAAACGAAAGGTTTTAAAATGAAAAAAATTTTCTTTGTAACTTATGGTGGAGGGCATATAAATATCATCAAATTAATAGCGAAAGAGTTAATTGAAAATTATAATGTTTCGATAAGGATTTTAGCTTTAACTACAGCATATGAAGCTGCAAGGAAAGAGTTTTCAGAAGATATTGTCAAAAAAATTTCTGACTATAAATTTCTTTTTGAAAAAGATGTAGAAATTATTGAGAGAAAAGGATTAGAATTTTTACCTGAAAATTATTCAGTTGGAGGGCTTGTAACTGAGGAAGAGACAAAAAATTATATAGGTTTATCTTTTTTAGATTTAATATCTAAATATGGAGAGGAAAAAGCTAATAAGCTATATAAAAACAAAAAAAGACAAGCTTTTTTACCAACGACAATAATAAAAGAAATTTTAAAGTTTGAAAATGTTGATATTGTAGTTTCCACAACATCTCCAAGATTTGAACAAGCAAGTTTAATAGCAGGAAAAGAGCTTAATATTAAAACCCTTCAAGTTTTAGATTTATTTTCTGATGTATTTCCTTTGCCAGAAGCGGATCATATAGTAGTAATGAATGATTATGTTAAGAAAGGATTGGAAAATAAAGAGTTGAAGAATAAAACATATCATGTTTTAGGTCAACCTGCTATTGAAGAGACGGTTTTAAAAGTTTTAAAAATTAATAAAAAAGAATTAGCAAAAGAAAAAAAAATAGATTTAACAAAGAAAACATTACTTTTTGCAACACAAAAATTATCAAGAGTAGATGAAGATTATAAAATTTCTGAATCGATTCCTTATGAAGTAGTTTATGATGAACTTTTTGAAATTTTAAATAGAATTCATAAAACTTTTAATGTAAATGTTTTCATTAGGATACACCCTAATGAAAACTATAAGGATTATTCAAAATATTTTGATAAATATGATTTTTTAAAGTTTACCAACTCGATTTTAAGCTTGGAAGAATCAATTGCTTTAAGTGATTTTGTACTAGTAAAAACATCTACCGTTGCAATAGAGTCAAAGGCGTCTGGGAAAGTAGTTTTTACCTACAAACATGATTCTGAAAAGTTTTATTCTGTTCCAGTATTTACAAAAGAGCCATTTATTTTCTCACCTAATTTATCCGAACTAGAAAAAAATATTGCTGCATATCTAAAAAATGAATCAGATAATCGGAAAGATGATTTTTTGGTGTTTAACTCAAAAAAGGGAATAGCAAATTTATTAATGAATTTATAAATGTATTATAAATGAAATATTCTATATTAGAGAATAATATTGACTTAATAAAAAAATATGATGCCATTGGTGTGGATAGAATTTTTTTAGATTTGGAGATATTGGGAAAAAAAGAAAGACAAGGTCATCTAGATACTGTAATAAGTATTGACCATAGTATTGAAGACGTTAAAAAAATATCCTCAGTTTTAAAAAAATCTGATTTATTAGTTAGAATCAATCCTATGCACTCTAATTCTAAATACGAAATAGAAAGATGTATAAATGATGGGGCTGACATTATTATGCTTCCAATGTTTAAAACTAGATTAGAAGTAGAAAAATTTATGAAACTTGTAAAAGGAAGAGTTAAAACATGTTTATTATTAGAAACTTCTGAGGCTTTAGCTAGGGTAGATGATGTTTTGGAAGTTCATGGTATAGATGAAGTACATGTTGGTCTTAATGATTTGCACTTATCACTTGGTTTAGATTTTATGTTCGAAGTCTTATCTGGAGGATTAGTGGAATATTTAGCAGAAAAGATTCATATGAAGAAAATTAAATTTGGCTTTGGAGGAATAGCAACACTGAATGAAGGCTTAGTGTCTGGTAATATGGTTCTTAAAGAGCATGTAAGGCTTAAGTCTTCTGCTGTTATTTTATCTAGAACCTTTAAAGATATAGCCAATGAAAGTATCGAAAAATTCAAAGAAGAATTTTTAGCTTTAAAGACAAGTTTTGAGGAGTATACTAATAATTTAAGTATAACAGAACTGGAAGAAAATAGAGTATTATTAAGAGAATGTACGATTAATATCGTAGAACAAAAACAATTAAGGAACAATGTATAAATTAGTTTTTAAAAGAATATTTGATATACTTGCTGCCTTGTTTATGATTTTTGTTTTTTTTATACCAATGATTATCATTAGTGCTTTAATAAAAATAGATTCTAAAGGAGGTGTTTTTTATCGTCAGAAAAGAATTGGAAGAGGAGGGGCAATTTTTAAAATATTTAAATTTAGAACCATGGTGGCCAACGCCGATCAAATAGGTGGCTATAGCACTATGAAAAATGATAATAGAATAACAAAAATTGGAGCTTTTTTACGGAAAACTAGTTTAGATGAAATCCCTCAGATATTTAATATATTTTTAGGTAATATGAGCCTTATAGGCCCAAGACCAGATGTACCACATCAAAAGAGTAACTATACAGAGGAAGAATTTATAAAAAGGCATAATGTGTTACCAGGAATATCTGGTTTAGCTCAAAGTAGGAATAGGCACAACTTAAATAATAAAAACAGAAAAAGATATGATATTTTTTACAATGAAAAAATATCTCTTTTTTTAGATATTAAAATAATTTTTTGGACAATTAAAACATTACTAAAAGGAAGTTATTAAATTATGTGTGGAATTGCAGGGTTTATTTCAAATACAGAAATACAAATAGATGATTACGTTTCTAATACAGTAGAATCTATTAATCATAGAGGACCAGATGAGCATGGATATCATTATTCTGAAAATGTATGCTTATTAAATACAAGATTAAGTATTATTGATATCGAAAATGGGAAGCAACCATTTTTTAATGATAATAATGATATAATAGTTGTTCAAAATGGAGAGATTTACAATTTTGTAGAAGTAAAAAATGAATTAATAAAATCTGGTATCAAATTTGAAACAAATAGTGATACAGAGGTTATTTTAAAAGCATATGAATCTTATGGAACAGATTGTTTTAGTGGGTTTAATGGAATGTTTGCTATAGCTATCTATGATAAAAAAAATAAAAAAGTAATTTTAGGGAGAGATAGATTAGGAGTTAAGCCCTTATACTTATATGAAAAAGATAATGGGATATATTTTTCATCAGAAATAAAAGCTCTTAAGAAAGCTATAGAAAATTTTGATTCAACTATAGATAACCAGTCTGTGCATAATTATCTTAAATTCAACTATATACCTATTCCGGATACAATTTTCAAATATGTTACTCATGTTATACCTGGATCTTTTATTGAAATAGATATAGAATCTTTATCAAAAAAAGTTACTAAGTATTGGGATATTACTAATCAAGAAGAAAGAGCAGATGTCACAGAAGAAGAAGTTTTTCAAGAGATTGATGATATTTTTACTGACGCTATTAGAATTAGACTTAGAAGTGATGTAGGAATAGGAGCATTTTTAAGCGGAGGACTAGATTCTAGTTTAGTATGTGCTGCTACTAAAGAAAAATTTGGAGTAAGTCTCGATTCTTATTCGATCGGTTTTAAAGAAAAAAGGTTTGACGAGTCAAATTGGGCTAAAACTGTTGCGAACCATTGTGAAATTAATAATAAAGTGCATATACTAGAAAGTGATATTGTAAGTATGTGGAATTTAACTACCTGGTACAATGATCAACCTCACGGAGATATATCATTTATACCTACTTATATTTTATCTGAATTTGCAGCAAAAGATTATAAACTTGTTTTTACAGGAGATGGAGGTGATGAGGCTTTTGCAGGTTACACAAAATATTTTTCATCTTTTGAACGTAATGAGAAAGATTATTTTGATAGTATATCTTTAATAAAAAAAGATGAAGATTTTGATAAATTATACACTTCTAGTTTTAAGGATACAGTTAATTATTCTAAACCCTTTGATATATTTACTCAAACAATAAATAAAGTAAGCAATAAAGATTTTACGAATAAAATACTTTATTTTGATATGGTACATTTATTACCAGGGAATAATTTAGTAAAACCAGATAAGATGGCTATGGCAAATTCTTTAGAAACAAGAAGTCCGTTGCTAGATTATAGATTTTTTGAGTATACTCAAAAATTAAAAGGAAGTTTCAAATTAAGAGAAAATGAGACAAAATATATTTTAAAGAAATATGCTTTGAAATTTTTACCTCATGATGTAGTATACAGGGATAAACAAATGTTTACTGTTCCAGTTGGAGAATGGTTTAAATCACACTTAAAAGAATATGTAACTGAAATAATCAATAGTGATTCGTTATCAAAACGTAATATTTTTAACTCAGATTATTTAAAAGAAATATTAGATAAACATATTATGGAAGAACAAGATTATACCAGAGAGTTAAGAGCGATAGTAAATTTGGAACTTTGGTTTAGATCTTTTGTTGATTAAATTAAGTCTTAAAAACAAGATTAAAGCATCTTTATTGGTTATAAAATATATACACCTTGACAAATACTGAAAAAAATATAAAACGAGTCTTTGATGTTTTTTTTGCATGCATTGGATTATTATTAGTTGGATGGTTTATTTTGTTAACAGCAATTATTTCAAAAATTGTCATTGGTGGTAACGGATTCTTCAAGCAAAAACGAGTAGGTCAGTATGGTAAATTATTTACGATATATAAAATAGAAACGATTCATCCGAAAGAAGCTATAAAAGAAAACCCAAAAATTTCAAAGTTCGGACAATGGTTGCGAAACGCTAAAATTGATGAATTTCCTCAATTGTGGAATATTTTAGAAGGAACAATGAGTTTTGTAGGATCACGAGCTGATCTTCCTGGATTTGCAGACAAATTGGAAGGTGAAGCAAAAATTATTTTAAGTGTAAAACCAGGAATTACTGGACCTGCAACGTTACACTTTAGAAATGAAGAAAACATCTTAAAAGCACAAAAAAATCCTGAAGCCTATAATAGAGAAGTCATTTGGCCACAAAAAGTGGCAATCAATATACAATATGTGAAAGAATATTGTTTTACAAAAGATATCTACTATTTAATAAAAACATTTTTTTAGTAAATATGTCAAAAATTCCACTTTCAAAATCACATCTTAGTGGTTACGAACTCGCATACATTCAAACGGCATTTCAACGGAATGAAGTATCAGTCTATGGAGAAAACTTGACAGGTTTTGAAAATGATTTAGAAAAGTATCTTCAAAAAGAATCGAAGGTTGCCTGCACTATATCTGGAACGGCAGCTATTCATTTGGCACTCATACTGGCAAATGTTATGAAAGGCGATGAGGTTTTATGTCAAAGTATGACCTATGCTGCTTCTGCAAACCCAATTACTTATCAAGGAGCTATACCTATTTTTATAGATAGTGAGAAAGATACTTGGAATATGTGTCCAAAAGCGTTAGAGTTAGCGATTAAAGACAGAATTTTAAAAAATAAAAAACCCAAAGCTATTATTGTGGTTGATTTATATGGAATGCCAGCAAAGCTGAATGAAATTTCTTCTGTCGCAAAAAAATATGAGATTACCTTAATAGAAGATGCGGCTGAAGCCTTGGGTTCAATTTACAATAGACAAAAATGTGGAACCTTTGGAGATTTTGGAATTTTATCTTTTAACGGCAATAAAATTATCACCACTTCTGGTGGAGGTGCGTTGGTATGCAAGTCAGAAAAAGACAAACAAAAAGCCGTATTTTTAGCGACTCAGGCGAGAGATGATGCTCCCCATTATCAACATTCAACAATTGGTTATAATTATAGGATGAGTAATATATTGGCGGGAATTGGTAGAGGGCAAATGGAAGTGTTAGACAAGCATATTCATCTAAGAAGAGCAAACAACAAATTTTATCAAAATTTATTTAAAGATGTAGAGGGCATTACTGTGTTAAAAGAACCAACGGCTGATTATTTTTCAAACCATTGGTTGAGTTGTATACTGATAGATGCTAAGGTTACAGGGTTTACTCGTGAAGAGTTACGGCTACAATTAGAAAAAGATAATATAGAGTCGCGTCCACTTTGGAAACCAATGCACTTACAACCTGTTTTTGCAGATTGTGAATATTATGGCGGAAGGGTTGCAGAAGTTTTATTTAATAACGGTTTGTGTTTGCCTTCGGGCTCTAATTTAACGGACGAGGATCGAGATAGAATTGCTGCTTCTATTATGAAATTGTTGTAATTATTACGTCATTACATTTACAACCGTCATTGCGAAGTTGCGGAGCAACTGAAGTAATCTGTCTATTATTTTGTGAGATTGCTTCGCTTTGCTCGCGATGACGTGCGGTTTTTTGCCTTGTTCTTTTTCCCATTGCCGCAAAAAGAACGAAAAAAGTCTACTCCTTAATCTTATCGAAGGTCAATGAACGAAAAAAAGTCTGTACCAAAAGAACTTGGCTTTTCAGCCTCAAACAGCTTTTGCTACGACGACTTTTGTTTCTATTGACGCTCGTCTACAAAGGTTATGGACATTTTTTCTTTACCCCTAATGCAACATATACTTGTACCCTGTCAAAGAAATAAAGAGCGAAGACATGGAATTGCAAAGTGTAGCTTTAAGCATGGAATGTTGAGAGCGAATGGTCTGAAAGAATTTCCTATGACAGGTTTTGATTTTTGTAACTTTTTATCAAGAAAAAGTTAAAGGATAATAAATAAGGGGACTTAGTTTCATTTTATAAGATTGCTTTGCTGCGTTTGCAATGATTTAGATATTAAAGAGATTGCTTCACTTGTTTCTCGTTCGCAATGACGTGATGTAACAAAAATAACAATCCTCAAAAAAACATTAAAAAAAGCTGTACATTTGCAGTATAAATAAATTACCTACATGATTCGTAAGTATTTTCTTAAAATCCTAAGCAGGTATGCTTCAAAATGGATTGTTTTGGTTTTTGACCTTGCTTTGGTATGTCTCTCATTTGTGTTTGCGTATGTAGTTCGATTTAACGCAAGTTTTAATTTCGATAAACAAACGTTGATTCAACAACTACCGTTTATTATAACTGTTTCGTTATTGAGTTTTTTATTGGTGGGTTCTTACAAAGGAATAGTAAGGCATACGGGTATAAGAGATGTGTTTAATGTATTTTTAGCAGTAACGTTACTAAGTATTACTACGCTAACCTTAGTTTTTGTAAATCGAATTTTTGGTTTTGTTACCGAATTTACCATTCCAACTTCTATTATTAGTATTCATTATTTTGTGTCGATTTTTACATTGACAATTAGTCGATTTATATTCAAGTCATTTTACGAAATTATTACTACCGAGCTAGGAGAAGTTACCAATGTGCTGATCTTTGGTGCAGGTGATTCAGGAATGATTACTTATGGAGCATTGAATAAAGATACTCAAAAGAATTTTGAAGTAAAAGGGTTTATTGATGATGATGCTAGTAAGATTGGTAAAAAAATTGATCGAATAAAAATTCTCAGTTTAGAAGCCATCACCGAAGATTTTATAGAGAAAAATGAGCTTGATGAAATTATTATTTCAATTCAAAATATAAAGCCACAGCGCTTATTAGCTATCACAGATTATTTTATTCCGTATAATATTCATGTAAAAATAGTTCCAGCTTTTTCTAAATGGATTCAAGGCAATTTACAAGTAAATCAAATTAGAGACATTAAAATAGAAGACTTACTTGATAGAGCCACAATATCAATTGATAACCCAATTTTAAAAAGAGATGTAGATAACAAAGTAATATTAGTTACAGGTGCCGCAGGTTCAATTGGAAGTGAAATTTCAAGACAATTGAGTTTGTACAATCACAAACACTTGGTGTTTATAGATCAGGCAGAGTCAGCTTTGTATGAATTACAACAAGAATTGCTTCAAAATAATGTGAGTAACTTTACGGCGATTGTTGGAGATATTAGAGATAGAAATCGAATGAAATTGTTGTTTGAAGAGTTTCATCCTCAGAAAGTATATCATGCCGCTGCATATAAGCATGTGCCTTTGATGGAAGATAGTCCATATGAAGCAGTAAAAATCAACATTATTGGAACAAAAAATATTGCTGATTTATCTTTAGAATATAAGGCGGAGCGTTTTGTGATGGTTTCTACAGATAAGGCTGTAAACCCAACTAATGTGATGGGGGCAACCAAGAGGGCAGCCGAATTGTACATTAGCTGTTTAAGTGAAAAGAGTACAACGACAAAATTTACCATTACACGATTTGGAAATGTATTGGGATCTAACGGTTCTGTAATTCCGTTGTTTAAAAAGCAAATTGAAAAAGGAGGGCCATTAACAGTTACACATAAAGATATTACACGATATTTTATGACTATTCCAGAAGCATGTAATTTGGTGTTAGAAGCAGGAACCATGGGGAATGGAGGGGAGATATATATATTTGACATGGGTAAATCTGTTAAGATTTTTGATTTAGCCAAGCGTATGATTTATTTGTCAGGTTTAAAATATCCAGAGGATATAGATATAAAAATAACAGGATTAAGACCTGGAGAAAAATTGTACGAAGAATTATTGGCATCAGATGAGAACACCATACCTACTTATCACAATAAAATTATGATAGCAAAAACACATGAGATTAATGCAACTACTGTTTGTAGTTTAATTGAAGAATTATGTATTGTAAATCAACAAATAAATGATACTGGTATTGTAAAAATCATAAAACAATTAATTCCTGAATACCTTTCAAACAATTCTACGTACGAAAAGTTAGATAAAATTCCAGCAAATTAGCTTTTTTATCTTATTTTCGCATCAAAATATAAACATGTTAAAGACCCAATTTAAACTCGTAGCCATACTATTATTACTTGGCTTATCTTCGTGTGTTTCAAAAAAGAAAATCTTGTACTTTCAAGATGATGCTACTATAGTTGAAAATGTGCAGCAGTTCGCTTTGAAATTTAAAAAAGATGATTTATTAACAATAAACGTATCCTCTAAAAATTTAGAAACAGTAAAAGCATATAACCTACCTGTAGTTGCATATAATGCAGCGACAAATACTGTAAACGGAATTCCGAAACAGCAATCTTATTTAATTGATGCCAATGGAGAGATTCAGTTCCCAGTATTAGGGAAAATAAAACTAGAAGGATTGACTAGAGTAGAAGCAATAAAGTTGCTAGAACAAAAAATTAGAACTTCAGTTACTGATGCTACAGTAAATATTCAGATTTTGAATTTTAAGATTAATGTGATGGGTGATGTGAAGAATCCAGGTATGTTTCCAATTCAGAATGAAAGAGTTACAGTGTTAGATGCCTTAGCAATGGCAGGAGACACTAATATTTCTGGAGAAAGAATCATTGAAGTAAAAAGAGAAACTCCTAAAGGAGTTGTAACAGGATATATTGATTTACGTTCTAATCAATTGTTTGCTTCGCCTTTTTATTATTTGCAACAAAACGATGTGGTGTATGTAAATCCTAATAGCGCAAAAATACAATCGGCTTCATACAATCAAAATACAGGATTGTTTATTTCAATAACATCTGTATTAATTTCTTTAATTTCAATTTTAACAAGATAAGATAATGAATCAAGAGTATAATTCACATAGAATTGAAAGAGATGATACAATCAACATCAGAGAAGAGATAGAAAAATACTTGATACATTGGAAATGGTTTGTGTTGGGTGTTTTTCTTGCTATTGTAGGAGCATTTTTATATTTGCGTTATACAACCCCTCAATATGCAGTAAAAACAGCAATTTTAATTAAAGATGATAAAAAGGGAGGAGTCTCTACAGAAATAGAAACTTTTAAGGATTTAGGTATTCTAGGGGGAAGCAATCAAAACGTGGATAATGAAATTGAGATTATCAAATCACGTAGTATTATTGGTAAAGCCCTAAAGAATTTAAAATTAAACATCAACTATATTACATCTGGAAGAATTAAAGAATCTGAAGTATATAAAAAGTCACCGATTCTTGTAGATTTTATGAATGCAGACTCTTTATTGTACGATGTAGATACGACATTTACCATTTTAATAAAAGATGCGACTACTTTTCAATTAGCTTCTAAAGATAGAGAGGTTAAAGAGACACATCAATTAGGAGCTACAATTAACAGTGGTATAGGTAAGTTTCAAGTACAGTTGAATACAAAACAGATTTTAGAGAATAATACAGAGGTTAAGGTTGTGATTTCTCCATTAAATCGTTTGATAGATAGTTATAAAAAAAAGGTGAATGTAGCTCCTGTGAATAAAAATTCAAGTGTTGTAAATTTAACCTTAAATGATGCAGTTAAAGAAAGAGCAGAAGATTTTTTAAACGAATTAGTGGCTGCTTATAATGAGGATGCTATTTTAGATAAAAACCAGGTATCTAAAAAAACAAAAGAATTTATTCAAGAAAGGCTAGATACTATTGGAGTTGATTTATCTAGTGTGAATAATCAATTAAAAGATTTTAAAACAAAAAATAAACTGACGAATGTTGAAGCTGAATCTGAACTAACTATAAAAATATTGTCAGAAAATAATACTAAAATTATTGAAACATCGACTCGTTTGCATTTAGTTAAGGCATTAAGTGAAAACTTAATCAATGCTAAAGAGAATAAAGAAGATTATTTACCAACCAATTTAGTACCAGAAGACTTGTCTATAACGCAATCAATTGTTCAATACAATGAGTTGATTGGGAAGAAAAAGGATTTACTTCAAACAGCTACAGAAATCAACCCTAGTGTAAAAGCAATTACGAAACAAATTACAGGAGTTAAAAGTAGTTTGATAAAAAGCTTGCAAACTTCAAAAAAATCTCTTGAATTAACATTAAAAAGGTTAGAGTTAGAAGACGCAAAAATCAAATCTAAAATAAAAGGGGTTCCCTTGCAAGAACTACAATTACATGATATCAAATTACAGCAAGAAATTACAAGAGGGTTGTATTCTTATTTACTAAAGAAAAAAGAAGAAACAGACATCTCATTAGCTGTTACAGTAGCCAATGCAAAGATTATAGATGAGGCTTATGGAAGCGATATTCCTGTGTCTCCTAAAAGGAAGATCATTTATTTAGCAGCATTATTATTAGGCTTGTTACTGCCCTTTGTTATTCTGTATGTAAGAAACTTATTAGATACAAAAATTCATAATAAATCAGAGCTACAAAAAGAAGTGAGCATTCCGTTTTTAGGAGATGTACCAAGGTCAGACTCTAAAGAAAAAATAGTCATTGGAGCTGATGCTAGATCAAGTACAGCTGAGTCCTTTAGATTGATTCGTACAAACCTAGATTTTATGTTAACGAATCATACATCAAAAAACAAAACGATTTTTATTACATCTACAACAAGTGGAGAAGGAAAATCATTTATATCTATTAATGTAGCTGCATCACTGGCATTATCTGGAAAGAAAGTATTACTAATGGGGCTAGATTTAAGAGCTCCAAAAATTACAGAATATTTAGGATTGCCTGATAAAAAAGGAGTGACTAATTATATAACGGACACTAAATTAGACTATAAAGACTTAATCTTTAATATTGAGGATGTTAAGAATTTAGACATCATTTCATCTGGAGTGGTACCTCCAAATCCAGCTGAGCTACTAATGACAAAACGTACAGAAGAACTATTTACTTCTGTGAAAGAAACTTATGATTATGTGGTGGTAGATACAGCTCCAGTAAATTTAGTAACAGATACTTTATTGTTGGCAAAATATGCTGATATGTTTATGTATGTGGTAAGAGCAAATTATTTAGACAAGCGTTTGCTAACGATTCCACAGACATTGTATAAAGAAAAGAAGTTACCAAATATAGCGATGGTGCTGAATGATACTGATCCTAAACGAACGTATGGATATGGATATGGATATGGATATGTGTTAGATGAAAGACCTTGGTACAAGAAAATTTTTAGTTAATAGTCAAAAAAAAGAGCAATTATAATTGCTCTTTTTTTGTGTGTTATCATTTTCTAGTTGATAACAGTGATTTTCTTAGGTGGTTATTTACAGAAACATTTTATTATTCTCTAACAAGTGAGCAATTGATTGTTGAATCTTTTCTGTGCCAATTTCTTGTAATAACTCCAAGTGCATGCTGTGATGAGTATCTGTACCAACAAAATCGTATAAGTTTTCTTGTAGCAACTTTGAACTCGTTTTTTGTACTTGTGTTCCGTATTGTTTGGTTAACGATAAGAGGTTGAGTTGAAACAAGCATCCTGCTTTTTTTAATTTGTAAAAATGATCTAGGTCATTATGGTAAAAATTATACCTTTCTGGGTGTGCCAATACTGGTTTGTAGCCTTTTAGTTGTAGTTCAAAAAGGATTTCAAATAAATTAAAAGGTGCGCTGAAATAAGACATTTCTACTAAAACATAGTTGTCTTTTAATGTTAAAATATCTTTTTTTTCTAAAAGTGAAACAAATTGTTCATCCATCATGTATTCTGCAGCGGCACGAATGGTAATGTCTTTAATTTGTTGCTTTTCTAATGCTTCTTGAACTACGTTTAATTTTTCTTTTATCAATATGCTGCTGTTTGGATACACATCACCCAATACATGCGGTGTTGTGATAAAGTTTTTAATTCCGTAAGAACGCATTTTTTTTATCAAATCAATAGATTGATTGATGTCCTTAGCACCATCATCTATTCCAGGTAGCAAGTGAGAATGAATATCTACAAAGCCTTTTGGGAATAGTTCTTTTAAGTCAATTCTTTTCTTTTTAAAAAACAGCATTTAATCCCTTTTATAGAATGCGAATTTAATCATTTATGATGAAATAGTTTTGCTTTCGCTGATACTTTTCAGCAATCTTTATTTTTCGAAAACGATGTAGTCGTATTTATCATTGTTTATTCAAACTTGAAGTAATATCTTTGGTAAAATTTAAATTGAAGCTCATGATTTTAATTGCCGATGGCGGATCTACAAAAGCAGATTGGATTGCATTAGATGCTAACAAAGAAGAAGTATTTAGAGTTCGAACATTAGGGCTAAATCCAGCTGTAATACAAGAAGAAGAGTTAAAAAATAGAATCATCAACATGTTTCAGTTAATCAGTGTAAAAGACGCTGTTGAAGAGATTCATTTTTATGGAGCAGGATGTGGAACGCCAAAACCTGTACAAATATTAAAAGATGTATTAGCCTCAATCTTTACCAATGCAAAGGTGCTTGTTTCTGAAGATATGTTGGCGGCAGTTTATGCCGTTGCGAGCAACAAACCAGCAATTGTATGTATTTTAGGTACAGGTTCTAATAGCTGTTATTTTGATGGAGAAAATGTACATATGAAAACAGCTTCTCTTGGCTATACTTTGATGGATGAAGCGAGCGGGAATTATTTTGGAAAAAGATTGCTAAGAGATTTTTACTACGAAAAAATGCCACCGCTTATTGCGCAAAGTTTTCAATCCGAATTCGATTTAGAAATCGATACTGTAAAATTCAATCTTTACAAACAAGCCAATCCAAATATGTACTTGGCAGGCTTTGCTAAGTTTATGTTTGCTTATAAAGAAGAACCATATATCAAAAAACTTATAAAAAAAGGTTTTGTCAAATTTTTTAAATACAGAATTTTACCTTTTCAAAAACCTAGTGATACACCTATTTACTTTATTGGTTCAATTGCGTTTTACTTTAGAGATATTTTAGAAAAAGTAGCGGCCAAATACGGTTTAAAAATAACTGATGTAATACAAAGACCTATTGATAATCTGGTTGCTTTTCACAAAGAAAGAATCAATCAATAAAAGGAAGAACTCTTTCTAACGCCATGCCTCGAGAACCTTTGATAAGAAAAGTAGTTTGCTCATAATTTTTGGTGAGCAGCAATTCTTTTAAAGCTTCAAAAGTTTGAAGTTTGTGATAAGAAGTGTTAGTTTTAGAAAATAATTGTCCAACAAAAAAACAGTTGTCAAAATCTAATTCAGCACAAAAATTTACAATTAATTGATGCTCTTTTACACTGTCTTTACCAAGCTCAAACATATCGCCAAGAATCACTACTTTGTTACTTGCATTTAGTTCTTTAAAACTATTTAAAGCAGCTCTCATACTTGTAGGATTTGCGTTATAGGCATCAAGTATAACAGTGTTGTTTTTTGTTGTTTGGATAATTTGAGAACGATTGTTAGCTGGAGTATAACCTTCAATAGCCTTGCAAATATTGTTATCAGATATGTTGAAATGCAATCCAATAGTTATGGCTACTGCTATATTGTTAAAGTTGTAATTTCCAATCAAATTAGTCTGAATTGTTTGCCCTTTAAATAAAATTTTGACTAGTGGATTAGCTTCAACAAACTGTATGGTTTCATCAAAATGTAAAGTAGTAATTCCGTTTGATTTTTTTAATTGAATAGGATTTTTCTGATTTATAAAAGCCGATTTTTTATGAGCTCTTAAATAATCGTACAATTCAGATTTAGCTTCAATAACTCCTTCAATACTTCCAAAGCCTTCAAGATGTGCTTTTCCAAAATTGGTAATATACCCGTAGTCTGGATTTGCAATTGAGCATAAAAAAGCTATTTCCTTATGGTGATTAGCACCCATTTCAACAATCCCAATTTCTGTTGCTGGTGTCATTGACAATAAGGTTAGCGGAACCCCAATATGATTGTTTAAATTTCCAAAAGTAGCTTTGACATTCAACTGTGTAGAAAGTACAGCGTGTATCAATTCTTTAGTTGTCGTTTTTCCATTACTCCCTGTAAGCCCAATAATTGGTATTCCTAATTTTTCTCTATGGTATTGTGCAAGTTCTTGTAGCGTAGTTAAGACATCATCTACCAATACAATATTGTCTTGGTTTGCATACCTAGCTTCATCAACTACACTAAGTAAGGCTCCTTTTTCTAAAGCTTCTTTGGCAAATGTATTGCCGTTAAAATTTGCGCCTTTTAAAGCAAAATAGATGGTGTTTTTTCTAATTTTTCTTGTGTCTGTATCTACAAGAAAATGTTGAGCATAACTATTGTAAAGTGTTTCTATATTCATTTTTTAAATATAAAAAACCTCATTGTAAATAAACAAACAATGAGGTCATATTTTTTTAAGAAGTGCTGTGTTTATCTTCTAGAGTTTCTTGCTGTTTTCTTTTTGGTAGTTAATTGTCCAACCCTATCTGTTGCACATCTAAACCCTATATAATTGGTTGCCATATATTCTGGTAAAAATCTTCTTTGTGCAGGGTCTAACCAATATTCTCTATCACTCCAAGCCCCGCCTTTATACACTCTTGTTTTATCGCTAATTAAGGTATACCTTGGTTTTGAATCGTACTTTGTAACGATGTTTCCTAGGCTGTCTCTTTCAATTTTAGAGCCGTTAGGAGCATTGTACATTTTTCTTTTGTAGGCATCAGAATTGTAATCTAACGAAGAATTCTTATCGCCATCACCAATATTAGTATTGTCAGCTCTAGTATAGTTTCTTCTCATATAGGTCTGATCTTTTGTAATTGGTGTATACTTAATTCTACCTGGTAAATACAACGGAATCACTTTTCCGTTAGGTAAAGTGTCGTATTGAATTGAACTTTCATCTACAATAACAACCTTACCATCTTTGTTAATCATTTTTTGTTTGAAAACATTTCCTCGGTAGTAATTAAAATCATTTGCTTTATCATCTACGTTTGGTCTGTATACATCAGCTACCCATTCTGCAACATTTCCAGACATATCATACAATCCAAAAGCATTAGGTGGGTAAGATTTTACTTTAATAGGAATGTCAGAACCATCACTACTCCAACCAGCAATACCGCTGTAATTTCCTTTACCTTGTTTAAAGTTAGCCAATTGGTCACCACGTTGTCTTTTAGATTTGTTTCTAGTGTATTTTCCTTTCCAAGCGTATTTTTTTCTACCGTTTATGTTGTTGTACTCTCTATTTTCTATAAGTGCTTTTGCTGCATATTCCCATTCAGCTTCAGTAGGCAATCTAAATTTTTGAGCTAACAATCCGTCAGAAAAAGTTACATGTCTACCTGTAAATGATCCTCTTGCAGGTCTTGCTTGTCCTCTTCTTCTTCTCGAATTATCTGGTAATCCTTTTTTGTAGATGGTTGAATCACCTTCAAATAATGCATACGGATCGTTTAAATACACATCTGTATCAAAAGTATTTTTTCCTTTAAAATCGATAGAATCTGTTTTCCAAATATTTTTAATGACACCTTTGTCCATTAATATTTTTAAGTTCACGGCATTGGTTCTCCACTTGCAGTATTGATTTGCCTGTAACCAGCTCACACCAACAACTGGATAATCTACATATGCTGGGTGACGTAAATAACTTTCTGAAAGCAGGTTGGTATTGCCTAAACTTTCTCTCCAAACTAACGTATCTGGCAACACAGAGTTATAAATGTGTTTGTATTTTGGGTCTGAAGGTGGATAGACACTTTTAATGTATTGAGTAAACAGTAAATATTCTGAGTTTGTAACTTCAGTTTCGTCCATGTAAAAAGAACGCACATGCATCTTTTTAGGAGTGGTATTCCAATCAAACATCACATCATCTTGTACATGTCCCATAGTAAAAGTACCTCCTTCAATAGCAACCATTCCCATAGGTGGCTTAGAGTTATCAAAAGATTTACCTTTTATATAGTTTCCGTAATCTGGATTGTTAAATTTCCAACCAGTTAATGAAGATGAATTTCCGCTACTTTTAGATCTACATTGTGTAAGAGAGACAGAAATGATAAGAAGTAATGAAAATTTTAATATGTTTTTCATATAGCTTATTTCAATTTATTTAAGGGTTATTTTAGCCATGCAATTTACAATAATTCTCTTTTCTACCAAGTTAAATCTCATTTTTTACAGGCTATCTTATTATTCAAATTACTAACGATTGTTTTTTAGCTTTATTATAAGTATTCTTGCAATTACTTAAAATAACAGATAAAATATTGCGTTCTTTGGGTAAAGAAATGAAAAATAAATTTTTAACATATATCTCTCTTCTTTTTTTTGGAGCCTTTGCGTATGCGCAAACTAACAACTCTGTACTGTCTAAAGGTACTTGGTACAAGTTTTCTGTAGATACCACAGGGGTATTTAAATTAGATGCTGCTTTTTTGCAAAAATTGGGAGTCAATACTTCAAATGTAAATCCTAAAAACATTCGAATTTTTGGAAACGGAGGTGCCATGTTACCTCAAAAAAACAGCGATGCTAGGTATGATGATTTGCAAGAGAATGCCATTTTTGTAGCAGGTGAAGACGATGGTATTTTTAATGCAAATGATTATGTGTTGTTTTATGCAAAAGGACCTCATGATTGGATTTTAGATGTAAAACAAGAAACAGCTAGTCATCGGCAACATATTTTTTCGGATAAAGCGTACTATTTTTTAACCATAGACAATGGCGTTGGAAAAAGAATTCAGTCAGCAACGCCAATTACTACACCAGCGACAAAAACCATTACTAATTTTGACGATTTTTACTTTTACGAAAAAGAAACAAGAAATTTATTTGCGATAGGGACACAGTGGTTTGGAGAGGATCTTAGCGTGGAAAGTACGCAAAATTTTTCGTTTGACTTTAATAATATAGACACCAATGTTCCACTAAAAATTAAGGTAAGAGGAGCAGCTATTTCAGCTTTGCCATCTACTATGGATATTACCATCAATGGTGCAAATCCGTTTAAAATTAATTATGCAAGTACTACTAGTGGGTCGTTAACATTGGGGCAACATAACTTTAGCAGTGCTACCGCTACGAGTAACACCTCAAAGATAACTGTAGTAATTAAGTATAACAATAATGGTAATCCAAGTGCTAAAGCCTATTTAGATTATATAGAAATTGTTGGTAAAAAGAAACTCATTGCAGATGGGGGGCAGTTTTCATTTAGAAGTTTTGAAGCAGCAAAACACAACGGAGTGGTGGCATATCAACTAAATAATGTTACAAATGTTTCGCATTTGTGGGATGTAACAGACCCAATCAACCCTACAACTATTGCAAATACTTCTGGGGGAAGCGACTTTACTTTTAAAGCTACGGGAAATGAATTAAGAGAATATATAGTATTAAATGATAGCGATTATTTTACACCAACTACCACTACAAGTGCACAAATAAAAAATCAGAATTTACACGGAGTAAAAGACATTAATTATTTAATTATAACGACAAACGATTTTATTTCTCAAGCACAAAGAATTGCAGATTATCATCAAAAGAATTCTGGCTTAACTACAAAAGTGATAAAGTTATCAGAAATTTACAACGAATTTGGTTCTGGTACTCCAGATATAACCGCGATTAGAGATTTTATCAAGCATGTGTACAGCACTAATTCAAGTAGTGCAACCAAATTAAAGTACGTTTGTTTTTTTGGTGATGCTTCGTACGATTATAAAGATAGAATTACCAATAACACTAATATTGTTCCAGTGTACCAATCTTTAGAGAGTTTTAATTTGGCAACTTCTTATGTCACAGACGATTATTTTGTTATGCTCGATGCAAATGAAGGTACGATGGATACATCAGCTACCATAGATGTAGCAACAGGTAGAATCCCTGTAAGTACCTTACAACAAGCAACAGAAGTTGTCGATAAGATTTTAAGTTATTACAACACAAATGCTTTTGGAGATTGGCGTAACACCATAACACTTTTAGCAGACGATATTGATGCAAATGGTGAAGGTGATCTACAAAGCGGTATGGAACGAATTGCGGATTCAATTACAAAATACAAACCTATTTTTAATATCAACAAAATTTATATTGATGCGTATAAACAAGAAACATCTTCTGGTGGCGAGCGTTATCCGCAGGTGAATACAGCAATTACCAATGCCATAGAAAAAGGAACGTTGGTTTTTGACTATTTTGGACATGGTGGCGAAGATGGGTTTGCCAAAGAAAGAATTTTAGACATTCCGCAAATACAAGGTTTTAACAACCCTAAAACATTGCCATTATTTATTACCGTTACTTGTGAGTTTTCTAGGTTTGATAATCCGTTGAGAACTACCGGAGGAGAGCAGTTATTTTGGAATAAAAATGGTGGTGCAGTAAGTTTAATCACTACAACAAGAGAAGTGTTTATTTCTACAGGACAAAATTTTAACGAGCGATTAATTAAAATTTTATTAGAGTTTAAGAGCGAAGATTACACCATTGCAGAAACATTAATGGTAGCAAAAAATGGATTTTCTAGTTTTCAAAAATTCTTTATTTACTTCTTAGGAGATCCTGCGATGAAATTGGCCATTCCAAAACCCAATATTCAAATTACAAAGATGAATGGTGTGGCAATCACACAAAAAATAGACACACTCAAGGCACTATCTAAAGTAAGTTTTGAAGGTATCGTAACCAATAATGTAAATCAGCCACTAACCAATTTTAATGGTACGTTGGCTACCACAATTTTTGATAAGCCTATAGAAAAAACGACCCTTGACAACAACAATTTTGGAATTACAATGAAATTCGATGCTAGAGAAAGTAAGCTTTTTAGGGGGAAATCGACCATCACTAACGGATCATTTAAATTTGATTTTATTGTGCCAAAAGATATTAAAATTGCCTATGGAAAAGGGAAGTTGAGTTTTTATGCAACCAATCAAAAAGAAGATAAATCAGGTGCAAATTTTGATGTAGTAGTTGGGGGTATCAATCCGAATGCAGTTGAAGATACTACAGGTCCAGAAGTAAATGCTTTTATGAATGATGAATCGTTTATTGATGGAGGGAACACTAATGCATCGCCAAATTTAATTATTAAGCTAGCAGACATCAGTGGGATTAATACATCCATTACATCCATAGATCATGATATTGTTGCAGTCTTAGACGGTGATCAAGCAAATCCTATCATATTAAATGATTATTATGAAACTGAACTTAATGATTTTACCAAAGGAAAAGTAGTGTATCAATTAAGAAACTTATCGGTAGGAAAACATACTATTAAAATAAAAGCGTGGGATACATATAATAATTCTTCCGAAACTTCGTTGAATTTTGTGGTTGTTAGTGATAGCAGTATTGTGTTAGATAATGTGTTAAATTACCCAAACCCATTTGTAAATTATACAGAGTTTTGGTTTAATCATAACAAACCCAATGAGCCGTTAGAGGTGCAAGTACAAATATTTACAGTGTCTGGTAAAATTATAAAAACCATAAATCAAACTGTACAAACCACAGGAAATTTGTCTAGAAATATTAAGTGGAATGGTTTAGATGATTTCGGAAATAAAATTGGAAAAGGAGTATACATATATAAATTAAAAGTAAAATCAACTATAAGTAATCAATATTCAGAAAAGTATGAAAAATTAGTGATACTTTAGTCATTGAATTTTGATTGAACCAACGTAAAAACTAAAGAATGAAAAAAAGTACATTACTATTAGGGGTAGTATTCTGTCTTTTTGCAAATCAAACCATGCAAAGTCAAAATAACCCAATTACTACAGCAGCACCTTTTTTATTAATTACCCCAGACGCAAGAGCAGGTGGGATGGCTGATATGGGAGTAGCCACATCTTCAGATGCGTTTTCTGTATTTCACAATCCGTCTAAAATTGCTTTTAATCAAAACCAAATAAGTATTGGATTTAAATATACACCGTGGTTGCGTAATTTGGTAGATGATATTTTTGTAGGAGGATTGTCGTATGTAAACAGATTTAAAGAGAATGCATCTTGGGCAGTAGATTTTAAATATTTTTCTTTAGGAAACGTAGAACTTACTGATGGAGGTGGTACAAAAGTTGGTGAAGAAAACCCAAATGAATTAGAATTAAAAGGTGTATACGCGTTAAAATTAAGTGAAACATTTTCTATGGGAGTAGGATTGAGTTATATCCATTCTAATTATAAATTAAATGTACAAAACCCTGATATAGAAGCCGTGAACACATTCTCAGTTGACGTTTCTGGATACTACCGTTCGTCAGAAGAAAATTACGGAACCTTTAACGGGCGTTACCGTTTAGGATTCAATATTGCCAATATTGGACCTAAAGTTTCGTACTCATCAAATAGCGAAGATTTTATTCCGACTAATTTAAAATTAGGAGGTGGATTTGATTTTATTTTAGATGAATACAATATTATTGGTCTTAATCTAGAAACTACAAAATTACTAGTGCCAACTCCACAAACAGATGGGTCAGATAAAAATAAAGGTTGGATTTCTGGAATGTTTAGCTCTTTTGGGGATGCACCTGGCGGATTTAAAGAGGAAATCAAAGAATTCACTTATGCATTAGGAGCTGAGTATTTATACAACCAAGCATTTGCATTACGTGCTGGATATTATCACGAGAGCGAAGATAAAGGTAACAGACAGTACTTTACCATGGGTGGTGGCTTTAAAGCAAGGTCTTTTTCGTTGGATTTATCGTATTTAATGAATGCATCAGATGTCAATCATCCGCTAGAAAACACTTTGCGTTTTTCATTATCATTTGATTTAGGAGAAATTTATGAAGATTATTAGTATCTTCGCCTATACACAAGAATCATTTTTATGAAGAAAATAGACGTTGTAGCTGCTGCAACTGTGTATGAAAGTATATCTGAGTTACCTACTAAGGTACAAGGATTAATGCACAAGGCAATTGAGGCTCGTGCTAATGCCTATGCACCGTATTCAAAATTTAATGTAGGTGCAGCTCTGCTGCTAGAAAACAATCAAGTTGTTTTAGGAAATAATCAAGAAAGTGCTGCATATCCTTCTGGGATGTGTGCTGAGAGGGTTGCTATTTGGAAAGCTGCTTCAGAATATCCGGGTGTAAAAGTAAAGCAATTGGCAATTACTGCAAGTTCGTCGCAAACCAAAGTAGACAGACCGGTAGGCCCTTGTGGTGCCTGTAGACAAACCTTATCTGAATATGAAATCAATCAAAAAGAACCTATAGAAATCTATTTTATGGGAGAAATAGGAAAAGTTGTAAAAACCGATTCACTATTATCGCTTTTACCTTTTTCGTTTGATAGCACTTACCTGTGATGAAAAAAGAGATTACTACTAGATCCGACATCCATTTTATAATTACAGCATTTTATAAAAAGCTCATCTCAGACAAAGAAATGTTTCCTTTTTTTAAAGATATTGTAGCAAAAAATCAACTAGAGCACCATATTGGTATTATTTCAGATTTTTGGTCAGATATATTACTTTATACAAACACTTACAGCACCAATGTGTTGCAAAAGCATTTAGATTTTGATAAAAAAATACCCTTTAAAAAAGAACATTTTGATAAATGGTTACAGTATTTAGTATCAACAATAGATACCTTTTTTATAGGGCAGAATGCACAAAATATGAAAGACAGAGCAAGGTCTATTGCTATGGTAATGCAAGTAAAAATGAAACTGTATAGCTAATCGTTTAAAAAGCAGTAATTTTACAAATCTAAGCAAAACTAAAAGTAACATGAGTAATGCTAAAATTACAGGAACAGGTTGTTATATTCCAAAAATAATTCAAGAAAATACGAAATTTTTAGAGCACCAGTTCTTAAATGAAGATGGCTCAGATTTTGAAGTGTCTAACGAAGTTATTATAGAAAAATTTAAAACCATAACTGGAATTGAAGAGAGACGCTATGCTGCAAAGCAATACCTAACTTCTGATTTGGCTTTTTTCGCTTCACAAAAAGCAATCGAAACCTCGGGAGTAGACCCAGAAGAATTAGATTATATCATTTTAGCTCATAATTTTGGAGATGTATATAGACCAGCAGGACAAAGTGATATCTTGCCAAGTCTGGCTACACGAGTAAAGCACAAATTACAAATAGAAAATCCAAATTGTGTTGCGTACGATATTTTGTTTGGCTGTCCAGGTTGGGTAGAAGGAGTTATCCAAGCACAAGCATTTATAAAAGCAGGTATTGCTAAAAAAGCCCTAGTTATAGGTGCTGAAACTCTATCTAGAGTTGTTGATAAAACAGATAGAGATTCTATGATTTTTAGCGACGGTGCAGGTGCGTGTATTGTTGAAGCAACAGATAATAATTCAACAGGAATTTTAAGTCATGCTACCCAAACATTTGCCAAAGAAGAAGCAAACTATTTATTCTTCGGAAAATCATTTGATAGTAAAGCAAATCCTGAAGAGAAGTATATTAAAATGTTAGGAAGAAAAATCTATGAGTTTGCTTTAAATAATGTTCCGTTAGCAATGAAAACCGCTTTAGAAAAAAGCGGAGTTTCTATTGAGGACGTAAAGAAAATATTTATCCATCAAGCAAATGAAAAAATGGATGAGGCTATTATTAAACGTTTTTATAGACTGTTTAAAAAGCAAGCTCCAAAAGATGTAATGCCTATGAATATTCATAAATTGGGGAATAGCTCTGTAGCTACCATACCAACCTTGTTAGATTTGGTATTAAAAGGACAAATAGAAAACCAAGAAGTACGTGAAGGCGATGTTGCTATTTTTGCATCAGTAGGTGCAGGAATGAACATCAATGCAATCGTCTACAAGTTTTAATAATCAATAAGTATTTTTTCTAAAAAAATGAATTTAGATATTTCACAGTCTAAATTCTTATAGTATTTTTGCACATGCAACACGACAAGGTATTAATTTTAGACTTCGGATCGCAATACACACAACTTATTGCACGTAGAGTTAGGGAACTCAACATTTATTCCGAAATACATCCATTTAACAAAATTCCAACTAACATAGAAGCCTACAAAGCTGTAATTCTTTCAGGTAGTCCAAATTCTGTTAGAGGGGAAGACGTGCTACATCCAGACTTGTCAGAAATACGCGGTAAAAAGCCGCTATTAGCTGTCTGTTATGGTGCGCAGTATTTAGCGCATTTTTCTGGCGGATTGGTTGGGCAATCGAGCACAAGAGAGTATGGTAGAGCTAAGCTATCTTATATCAAAGAAGCAGAAGAATTCTTTCAAGGAATTTCTGTAGGTAGCCAAGTATGGATGAGTCATTCAGACACCATTAAAGAATTGCCAACCAACGGTGTTTTATTAGCCAGTACACACGATGTAGCAAATGCAGCGTATAAAATAGAAGGCGAAGAAACTTATGCAATACAGTTTCATCCAGAAGTGTATCATTCAACAGATGGTACCTTATTGCTTGAAAACTTTTTAGTAAAGATTGCGCAGCTTAATCAAGATTGGACACCAGATTCTTTTATTGAAGAAACTGTCACCTCCATACAAGAAAAGGTAGGTAATGATAAAGTAGTCTTAGGGTTGTCTGGCGGAGTAGATTCCACCGTTGCAGCAGTATTGTTACACAAAGCTATTGGTGAAAATCTATACTGTATTTTTGTTAACAATGGACTTTTACGAAAAAATGAGTTTACAGCTGTTTTAAAGCAATACGAAGGTATGGGCTTGAATGTGAAAGGTGTAGATGCTACAGATCGTTTTATGGAAGCCTTAGCAGGGATTACAGAGCCTGAAGCAAAAAGAAAAGCTATAGGTCGTGTGTTTATAGAGGTATTTGATGATGAAGCTACACAACTAAAAGAAGTAAAGTGGTTGGCACAAGGAACTATTTATCCTGATGTAATTGAAAGTGTTTCTGCTACAGGAGGGCCGTCAGCAACCATAAAAAGTCACCATAATGTAGGTGGTTTGCCAGACTTTATGAAATTAAAAATTGTAGAACCCCTGAGAGCTATTTTTAAAGATGAGGTGCGTAGAGTAGGTGCTACATTAGGTATTGATACTGAATTGTTAGGTCGTCATCCATTTCCTGGACCAGGATTAGGAATTCGTATTTTAGGCGATATTACCAAAGAAAAAGTACGTATTTTACAAGAAGTAGATGCTATTTTTATCAATGGACTAAAAGAATGGAAACTGTACGATAAGGTATGGCAAGCCGGAGCAATGTTGTTGCCTGTAAATTCTGTTGGAGTAATGGGAGATGAAAGAACTTATGAAAAAGTTGTAGCACTTAGAGCAGTAGAAAGTACAGATGGTATGACGGCAGATTGGGTAAATTTACCGTATGAGTTTTTACAAAAAACTTCTAACGATATCATCAATAAGGTAAAAGGTGTAAATAGAGTAGTGTATGATATCAGTTCTAAACCACCAGCAACAATTGAGTGGGAATAATATACTAAGTAGTTATTATTTCTGTTATAATAAAAATTGGTAGTTTTAATTTGAATTTAATGGTAGGAATTAAATATATGAAGCATTTTAAATTTTTAGTAATTGTTTTTATTTTATCAATTGCTGTTTCTTGCGGACAGCAAAAAAAATACATTGTTTATAAAGTAAAACAAGGAGAAACAATGCGTAGCATTGCTAAAAAATTACAGATGAAAACAAAGGATTTACTACGATTAAATCCAGATGTAAGAAGAAGACCAGAACCTGATACAGAAATATTTATTCCGCGTAAAAATTCTGAAAACTTAGTTGTTAGTTCTGACAACACTTCAAAAAATAATAGTATTAAAAGTACTGATGTAAAAAAAGATACCATTATTTCTGTAGAAGAAATTGATACCATTACTGATGATTATGTATTGCACAAAGTAAGTAAGGGAGATACTTTTTATAGTATTACTAGATATTATAATGTGTTAGAGTCAGAGTTGTTGATGCTTAACCCAGAGTTGTCTGAAGGGTTAAAATTAGGAGCTACCATAAAAATTAAAAAGCGGGTAGACGGAGAAGAAATTGACCTAATCTATAAAGATACTATTGCAGATGATACACCACTTAAAATTGCTTTGTTACTACCATTTAGAGCTGAAACATTAGATACAGTTGATGTGCGTGATGTTTTTAAAGATGGTGACAGAAACTTAGCCAATATTGTAACAGATTTTTATTTAGGAGCAGAGTTGGCAGTAGATTCTTTAAGAAACCAAGGTCTGCAAATTGAGTTATCTGTGTTTGATACAGAAAAAAGAAATACAAAGATTCATGAGATTATAGAAAGCAAGGTGTTAGAAGATAAAGATGCAATTATTGGTTCTATCTACTCAGACGAAACTAAAAAGTTAGCAAGTGTGGTTAGTGCGCCATTAATTTTTCCTGTTTTTTCTAAAGCTCAGACTTCTTTTTCATCATCTAAAATTGTAAAGACAGCGCCAGACAAACATTTGTATAAAGAGAAATTACTATCTCATATCACTAAAAGATATACCAATCAAAATATTATTGTCGTAGGGGATTCAACCACCGCATCTATCACACAGATTAAACAAATTGCAAATATTTTAAAACAACATGATTCTATTGATGTAGTACATGAAATAATTCCGCATTACGGATACATTGCTCAAGAACGTTTTTTAAAGATGATGCAACCAGATACTACCAAAGTAGAAAACTGGGTAATTATTGCGACAACAAATGATGTTGTTGCTGCAGATGCAATTAATAGTTTGATTAGTTTTCCAGACCCAGAAGAGCCAGAAGAAGGTGAAGAACCCGAAGAGAAAATAAATTATACAGTGAAATTGTTTGGTTTTGAAAAGTCAGATTACGTTAACAACAATAAGTTGGCGCAGCTTGGTTTTGTGTATGTAACCGATACGTATATAGATGAATCTTCTGTGATGGCTAAAAATTTTAACAAACAATACCTAAAGAAGAATAAAGCTTTGCCGTCTTATTATGCAACAAGAGGCTTTGATGTAACCTATGATATTCTGATGAGGCTTGCTTCTGGAAAAAAACTTTCTAGAACTTTTAGCGATGGTATTTCTTATAGAGTAGAAAGTAAGTTTGATTATAACAAACGCATTTTTGGTATTTCAGAGAATAGAGGTTTGTACTTGTTAGAATTTCAACCAGATTTAAGTATTATACGAGTTGAGTAACATTTATTTCAATTCAATATTTTTAAAGAAATCTTTCCAAGCCCACCAAGAAGCTATATAAGATTTTGCAGATGCTAATTGCTGCCCTTTTCTTGGTCCTTCAAAGGCATACCCAAAAGCATTCCATTTTGTGCCTTCATTGTCTGTTAGTATAGGAGGAAATTGGTTTTTATCTAACGTAAAAGTTAAGTTATTCGGAGTAATTAAAGTTGTGTAGAAATAACGCTTTTTATTACTGATGAACAATGTTTTTTTACCATCAATAAAAAACTTTTGAAGTGTTGTGCTTTCTTGTTGATTTTTGAGTGGAAAAGCAAAAATGTTTTTTTCTTTTCCACTTAAATTGTTGTAATTTTCTACAATACCAAAAACTTCATCTGCATCAATAACCTCATTTGTTGTTTTTCTTAATAAAGTTGCGTTGTTTTCTGTTTGTATTGGTGTAACAATGTCTCCTTTGTAATAGAATATTTTTGCATTTGGAAAAAAATCAACAACAGTTTTCCAATTAGTCTGAACTAAATTTAAGGTTTGTAAATTTTTTGTGACGGCATTATTTGTGATTCCTTGCATTAACATTTGAGACCAAAAGAATTGATGATTTTTATCCGAAGGAACCATGTTATCTTTATATAAATAACCCGAAGCTACTAAGTCTAGTGTGTCTTTTTGAGCAGTTATTCTATTAAAATTTACAGCACTTTTTGTTTGTGGACAATAAGAAACAGCATAATAATACGTGCCAATAGAATCATTAACTACTTCAAATTTATTGTTGTACAAATAGGGATATACTTTTACTTGGTTTTGATAGCTTACAATAGCAACTCTATCATTTTCTTTTAAATTAGTAACTTCTTGAACAGTTTTGTAAATAGGGCTATTCATTAAAGGAAATAGTCCTAGATCTCCTTCTGGGTAAGGTTCCTCTAGATTAACCCATTTGTTTTGTTTTGTAACTTGTGCTGTTTCTTCTTCAAAAGATTTAGAACAAGTAATAAATAAAATAATACTAAAAAAGTAGATTGTTTTTTTCATAAGAAACGTTTATGTGCTTTAGTACGTATTGCTAGTCAAAAACTTACAAAAAAAAAGCTTCTGAATTTTCAGAAGCTTTTAAATATGAATTGAAGAAAATCTAGATTTTCTTCATCTGTTGTTTCATTAGTTGTATTTGCTCTTTAAGCATTCCTTGTTTGTCAAGTTTTTTGGCTTCGTTCATAAGCATCGTTGCTTCACGCTTTCTTCTTTTGGTCATAGCAATTCCTGCTAACTGCAATTTAGCCATTGCCAAATCATGACTCATAGATAGTCCAAGTTTTACAGCTTTTTTTAAGTATTTTTCTGATTGGGTAATATTGGTTTGAGATAACATAATTCCGTGTAAAAAATTATAATACCCTTCTTGTTTTCTAGTTAAAGCAGCACTTGGATTTTTAATATAGCCCAACCATTTTTGTGCTCCAGGAAAATTTTGTTTACGCAATTGTAAAAAGGCCAGTAAAATAAACTCGTTCTTAAAATAAAGAAGGACAAACATTCCTGCTAATAACAAGATAGAAATCCCATTCATAATATGACCTTGCCAAAATTCATAGATTGACCAAGCTGTTACTAAGGCTGCAAGAATTAATTTGATATTTTTATGAAACATAATTGTAATTTTAAAGAGTGCAAAAATACTGTTTTCTGTACGTTTTACTTCTTATTTTTTATAATATTTTTTGTATTTAAACCACGACAATACTCCTAAAACAGCTACAAAAGCAACCGAATAATATACTGAGCTTGGTGTAATTACTTTATCTCCACTTGCATACGAATGCAATCCTGATAAGTAAAAATTGACACCCATAAAAGTCATCATGATAGAAGCATAGGTCATAATAGACCACAAGTTAAATGTAAACCTACTTCGCATTCCCGGAATTAAACGCATATGCAATACAAAAGCATAAAGCATAATACTAATTAATGCCCAAGTTTCTTTTGGATCCCAGCCCCAATAACGACCCCAGCTTTCGTTGGCCCACATACCGCCTAAAAAGTTACCAATCGTGAGCATAACTAAACCAACAGTTAAAGCCATTTCATTAATAATGGTTAGCTCTTTTATAATTAAGTCTAGTTTTTTCTTGTTCTTCTGTGTAGTTAATAAGATTAATAATAGCGAAAATATTCCTAAAATCATTCCTAAAGAAAGAGGTCCATAACTAGCTACAATTACAGAAGTATGTACCAATAACCACCAAGAATTTAAAACAGGTTGTAAGTTTGCAATTTCTGGATCTAGCCAATTTAGATGTGCAAACCCAAGCATTATTGCTACTAAAAAGGCAGTTGCAGCAATGGTTAAAGAAGATCTTCTTCCTAAAAACAATCCAAAAAGCATGGTTGCCCAAGCAATAAAAATAATGGACTCATAGGCATTACTCCAAGGTGCATTTCCGCTAATGTACCAACGTGCCGCCAAACCTAAGGTATGGAATATAAACAAGCCAATAATTATAGCAATAAGTCCTTTTACTAAATAATTGACTATTTTTTTGTCTGTAAAAATTTGAGCAATTACTATAAAAATCAACAACAGGCCTGCAATACCAAAATAGGAAGCTAATCGATTAAAAATATTGAATTTGTTGTAAGCTATTTCAAGTTTAATTCTATCTTCAGACGGAATAACTTTTGCACCAAATTTTCTTTGAAACTTTTTTATACCATTGAGTACTTTGTCTGCTTGTGTATAATCGTTGGTTTGTTTTGCTTTTTGTAGCATTTGTATATACACAGGGAGTACTTGTCTTACAAAAACAGAATCTGTTCCTTTAAATCCAGCATGTAGGGTTTCTAATTGCGATGCCCATTTGTTATTAGCGTGATTTGGAATTGGGAAAATTCTAAATATTTTACCTAGTACTGCTTGGTAAAATAAACCAACTCTTCTATCTATTTTAATAAGGTCTTGCTGAAATTTATTTTTGATTCTTTCTTTCTGAGCTTCATCTACTTTAGCTCTAATTTTATATTCTCCTGTGGTAGTTAAGAAATCTGTTAAACTAGCGTGTGTAGCATTTTGAGAGACTCCAATAATTTCTCTTATTTCTGTGTTTCCTTTTTCTAAATATATAATCGGAACTTCGTACCAAAACCTAGGATTTTCTTGAATAGAAAGCAAAACTTGACTCGCATTCATGCCTTTAAAAGTTTCAGCTTTGGCTACCTTTCTTAAGATTTCAGAAGCAAAGGTATGTGCAGGTTTCATTCTTCCGCCAGCATCTTGTATTACCAAACTGTTAAATAATTCTGCATGTTTCCTGTCAACAGTATTTGCTTTTAAAATAGAATCTATTTGTTGATCAGAAATGATGTGTTCTTGATGTTGTTGTGCATTGATAGTAAGTCCAAAAAATAGTAAAATAGCTACAGTTAAGGCAGCTTTTTTTGTTCTAATTTTTTTGAGTGATTGTTTTAAAGAATCAAAACGAGTACCTTTTGCAAAGAAGATACAAATCATTCCAAAGTATAATAGAGAGTACCCAACATAAGTGAATAAAGTTCCCCAAAAATCATGATTTACAGACAGGTGTGTTTCCTCTATCTCTTTGGTATTGTCATAACTAGATTGGAAAAATTTATAGCCTTTATAATCTAAAATATGATTCATATAAATTCTATAATCAAATGTTTTTTCTGGAGACAACACCGTTACTTCACTGGCGTAAGAAGCTGCACTTTCTGAGCCTGGGTATTTTTCTAACTGAAAATCTCTAAGTTTTATATGAAATGGCAACTCTAAAGTTTTAGCACCGTACAGCATTCTAAAGTTTAGATTACCAACAGTTACTTGTTGTGTATTTAATGTGTTAAATTTACCGCCAATCAATTCAACGCGTTCTGTTTTATTGTTGGTAGTAATATCTAAAATAATAGCGTCGTATTTTTTATCATTTTTTGACCCGCTAACCATTTTTAATGTTCCTTTTTGTGCAGGCGTTGGAACAACAAATTGAAAATGAGAAATGTTGTATAATGAGCGTAAATTAAATGTAGTTAACGAATCTTTAGAAATTGTACCTTTTGCTTGATCAGCCATTCTTAACCAAGTTCCGTTTTCTTTTGTCAAGATTTTTAATTCGCCATTTTTTGTGACAAAATTGACGTTAGCATTCGTTTTTTCGCTATCAAAGCTAACTAAGATATTGTGAATGTTTTGAGTGGTTCCTTTTTTAATATAGTGGTCGTGTCTAGAGCCACTACTAGATTCTACAAAATGTAAATATTCATCACCGTTTGCGTCCTCAACTAACTTCTTTTCAGCCCAAGGAATGTAATCTACCAATTCAATTTTTATGGGTTGACCTTTAAAATCTGTAGAAACTCCCCAATTGTTTTTACCCCAAGCCGATAATAATATGGGGTGGTGTTCACTTTTTTGTTGTGTATTATCATCAATAACCAAGTTAACATAGGTGGTTTCTGAAATAAATTTATTGGTAGCTTCTCCTTCTTGAATTACCATGAGGCCTTCATAACCAATATAGCGTGTAATTCCGGCACCAATAAGAATGAAAAGAAAGGCGACATGAAAAAGTAATACTGCCCATTTTTCTTTTCTTAATAAGCGATATCTAAAGATATTTCCAAAAAAATTGATGACAAAAAAGACCATAATGGCTTCAAACCACCATGTATTGTAAACCAAAGCTTTTGAGGTTTGCGTACCAAAATCGTTTTCTATAAAAGTTGCTATTCCCATTGCAGTAGCAAAAACAAAAAATAGAATTGCCATTAAACGAGTAGAGTAGAGTATATTGAGGATTTTTTTCATCTGATTGTAAGATTGTAAAAGTCCACAAATTTACAGATAAAAGCTTTAATAATCGATTGTTTTTAGGTTTTTTAAATTGGATGTAATTTTTTTCTGTCTGTATTTTAGAAAGGAAAAAAGGCTGTTGAAATTTCAACAGCCTTTTTTTAATTGTGAGTAAGTATTTTATTTTTTAGTTTCTGCTTCTTTTATATCTGTAACTAATTTTTCTAGCTTTTTGCCGTACAGTGAGCTTTTAATTGTCGGCGTTAAAGATTTATATATGGTATCTAACCATTTTACTCTAACATTAGTCAACTCTGTTAAGGCAATGTAAGGAGAAACAGGGTTTTCTTTATTATTCAATGCAAAATTTACAGTTACTAAATAACGTCTTTTTAGCAATTGCTCTTGCTTTTTGCTAATCAATTCAATAGAATCTTTATTATTAGATTTTTGCGCTAAAAACAACAACTTAATCAGATCTAAATTTTGATTGTTAAAGCGTCTAGAAATTTTTGAGTACTTATTTAAAATTTCTTGATTTTTAGAACCTTTAATTTCTGGATTGATTCCAAATTTTGCAACATCATCATTAATAGTAATTGTACCTGGTTCAGCAAAAAAAGTAATGTATTTGTTTGTGGTATTGCCATTAAAAGTAAGCGAATACATTTCTGGTTCTTCTACATTTGCTGTCAAGGTAAATTGGTCGCTTCCCATCACTGCAACCGAGTCTATTGTTTTTAAAATAGAATCGTTTTCTACCTTTTGTAAATATAAAGTTCCTTTTTTTAATCCTTTTATTTGTCCGTTTACCACCATGTTTCCTTCTTTTTTAGAAGAACAAGCAGCAGCTAATAAAACGATTCCTAAAACAAGTATTTTTTTCATTTCTGATGTATAATTTTTTGCGTTTGCAAATATGCTGTTTTTATTTAAAAAGTAGAAGACAATTCCATTAAAATAGTACACAATATTGCGCCAACTGTACCAATAGCATAACCTAACACGGCTAATAAAACTCCTACAGTAGCAAGAGAAGGATGAAAAGCAGAAGCGACAATAGGAGCAGAGGCTGCAGCGCCTACGTTCGCTTGACTTCCAACAGCTAAAAAGAAGTAAGGAGCTTTTATTAATTTTGCTACAAAAATTAATAGACCTGCATGAATGGCCATCCAAACAACACCAATGGCTATTAACCCTAAATTATCAAAAATCATAGTTAAGTCCATTTTCATACCGATGGTTGATACTAAAACGTAAATACAAACTGTGCCTATTTTTGAAGCACCAGCACCTTCATAATTTTTAGCTTTTGTAAAAGATAAAATAATAGCAATAATTGTAGAAATGCTAATTAGCCAAAAGAATTCAGAACCTAAAAATGTGAAAATGTTCTTCCAGGTCTCTGAAGTAATTCCTGTTACAATATTATTAAAAAACTTGCTTAAATAAGCGGCTGCAAAATGTCCAAATCCAACAGTCCCAAATCCTATAGCCAAAATCATCATTAAATCAGTTAGTGACGGATTTCTTTTTACGCTTTGTGTAAAATTAATTACTTTTTCTTTAAGTTCTTCTATAGCGGTAGTATCCGCTTTTAACCATTTATTAATTCTTTCTTTTTTCCCTATCCCAATTAATAAAAGAGCCATCCAAATGTTTGCAACTACAATATCTACAAAGACCATTCCACCAAATTTTTGGGGATTATACTGATAAATTTCTAGCATAGCTGTTTGGTTGGCACCACCACCAATCCAACTACCTGCTAAAGTTGATAGTCCTCGCCATACAGCATCGAAATCTGATCCTCCTACTGTCTCTGGGGAAACTAAAGAGATTAGTAGGATTGCAATAGGTCCTCCAATAATAATGCCTACAGTTCCAGTAAAAAACATAATCAATGCTTTCGAACCTAAATTAAATATTGATTTTAAATCAATACTTAAGGTCATTAAAACCAGTGCGGCTGGTAACAAAAACCTACTAGAAACATAGTACAAATTAGAGCTTTCCTTTACTACTTCTCCAGTGTTTGTAGTAGTTTCCCATTCTGGGGCAATAATACCAAGTGTAGTAAACATAGCAGGGATAAAGTATGCCATAAATAAACCAGGGACAATTTTGTAAAATTTAGACCAGAAACCTGAGGTTTTAGATTCTGTATAAAATACAAACCCTAAAGAGATCATTAAAATTCCGAATACTATAGCGTCATTTGTAAAAGTTGGAACTGTCATTTTGTAGTTAGTTTTTTGCTAAGGTAATAGAATTATTTGTTTTTTAAATGATTTGTGCTAATTGAGAAACCTGCAATGATTCTATTAAAGTTGGCTCCGCCATTTACAGAGATGTTATGATAGCCTAATTGTAATTTTACAGTGTTAGAAAGTTTGTGTTTTACACCAAAACCAATCCAGTTTTGAGCATAAGTATTTCCTTGAAAGTTTAAAAATATTTCATCATAAACATAGGCTGAAAGCTTTTCTGTTAAAGGATGGTTCACCCCTAATTGATAACGAATCCAATGTCTGGTGTCAGCAGTAAAAAAGCGGTGCTCTAATCTAATTCTATGTGCAAATCCAAATTTAGCATGCTTGTAGTTTATGTTTAAATCTTCAACAATTCTATGTTCAGTTGCTTCTCCGCCGTCTACTCCAAAAGTAGTATCAGTATTAAAATACGCATATCCTATGTATGCACTAAATGTATTGTTAAATTTATAGTTTGCTCCAGCACGCAACATAAGCTGTTGCATATCATTAGCAATATCAAAAAAGCGAAATTGTGCTTGTGTTTTTAGGCTCACTTTTTCAGAGATTTTGTGGCTACCTCCGTAAGCATACCAAACACCGAGTTCGTCTTCAGGGTTTGATTGAGCAAAATTGTTGATTGATACTAATAATGTTAATCCAATAAGTAATTTTTTCATTTGGTGTTTTTTAAACAAATTAAAATCTCCTACAAAAGCAGGAGATTTAATAATACTATATATGTTTCAAATATATTAATTTATGTTGAAATTCTTAACATCTTTAAAAGCAGAAATTTGAATAGTGTCTACCTTATTTTTATAGGCTTTCCAGTCTTTGTTAAAGAATGCATTGGTTTTATCTAATGCATCTTTTAAAGCATTTTTAAAATTGGTAATTAACTCAGTTTCTGTTTTGGTAATTTTTCCAAATCTAGAACCAAGATATCTTCTTGCAACACCTAATCTTTGATTAACAGTAACTTCAGGGTTTCTAGTAATTCCCTGACGCCTGTCAATTTTGCCTAAGTATATACTAATTAGTCCTTCTATTTTTTTAGCGATGTCTTTAGATGCTTTTATTTGATCTTTGTACTTTTTCTTATCAGCTTTTGCTAAGTTTTTAGCAATTTCATTAGCTGTATTTTTGCTTTCAACCAATTGTTGCACAACATTGGCCAATGTTTTTGTATAGACTTCTAATTCTTTTTGTACTGCAAAACGTGTATTGATATCCGAATTAGAAAAAGTCATTCTAGGATCCATTTCTACTTTAATGTTTTGCTCAGCAACTTCATTGCCAAAAGTCATTTTAAGTCTATAAGTTCCTGGTTTAACAGGTAATCCACTTGGTTCTCTTCTAGAATTCCTAATTCTTCTTGATGGTCCAAAAACACCTTTTTCTCTTAAAAACCAACGCATGGTATGTACGCCGTTTTCTTTCGGAGCTTTTTGTTTTAAGGTTCTTATTAAGCGTGTTCCGTCAAAAATTTCTAATTTAATAGAATCCCACTTAACCTTATTTTTTTTAGCTGCTTTCTTTTTTGTATCTTTCTTAGTTTTTGGTCTGTTGATATAATAAGATATCGGTGCGCCACGCCTTCTGTTTTCTCCTTGATACAATGCATCAGCCCCGAATCTGCTTCCTGTTGGTTGTATATACATTGCATGGTAAGCAGTAGGAGGTTCAAACAATTCTAATTTTTTAGAAGTAGTATTGTTCTTTGCCAATGCTCTTAATGGTCTAATATCATCTAGTACCCAAGCAGCTCTACCAAAAGTTCCAATTACTAAATCATGTTCTCTTGGGTGAATTACTAAATCTTTAACAGGAACTGTAGGGAAACCATTCGTCCATTTTGTCCATTTTTTTCCTGCATTAACTGAAATGTATAATCCATCATCAGTACCTAAAAATAATAAATTTGGATTTTCGATATCCTCTACAATACTCAATGTATAACTTTTTACATCATCTGCATCAACTATGCGAGTCCAAGTTCTACCATAATTTTTAGTTCTGTAAGCGTATGGAGTATAGTTAAATCTTCTATAATCATTAGCAATAAGTAATGCTTCTCCTTTATTTTTATTAGACGCTTTTATTTGTGCAATCCAACTTCCTTTAGGTAAGTCTTTTAAATTTTTAGAAACGTTTGTCCAAGTTTGTCCACCATTTCTGGTTACTTGAACATTTCCATCATCAGTTCCAACCCAAAGCATATCTTTTTCTAAGGGAGAAGGTTCAATAACTAAAATTGTAGTATGGTTTTCTGCTCCAGTTGCATCCATCGTTAATCCACCACTTTCAGATTGTTTTTGCTTATTTGGATCATTGGTTGTTAAATCTGGAGAGATAACATTCCAAGTAGTTCCTTTATCGGTACTTTTATGAACAAACTGACTTCCAAAGTATATTGTTGAATTGTCAAATGTATCCTGACCAATAGCACTATTCCAGTTGAAACGCAATTTAACTTTTGGGTCTGGATGTGTAGGTTGAATGGAATAACTATAACCAGTATTTCTATCATATCTAGCAACAAAGCCTTGCTGACTCATTGCGTATCCATAACGAGAGTCATTTTTATCTGGAACAACATCGAATCCATCTCCAAAAGCTAATTCTTGCCAGTATGAATTTCTAATTCCTTGCGCTTTCCACACGTAAGCTGGTCCGCCCCAAGATCCATTATCTTGCATTCCACCATATACGTTGTAAGGAAATTCATTATCAACATTAATATGATAGAATTGAGCAACAGGAATATTACCAGCGAAACGCCAAGTTTTTCCATGATCGTGAGTAATGTTTAATCCACCATCATTTCCGTCAATCATAAATTTTCCATTTTTTGGATGAATCCACCAAGCATGATGGTCTGGATGTACCCCATTATTTACACCATACGCAGGCATTAATTGGCGGAAACTTCTTCCTCCATCATCTGAAACATTTACATAGGTGTAAATAGAGTATAGTCTATTCTCATTTTGAGGATCAACATAAATTTCAGAATAATAGAATGGTCTATTTCCAATACCAGGTTTATCATTTATTTTTCGCCATTTAAATCCACCATCAATACTCTTATATAAGGCATTTTTCTTTGCCTCAACCAACGCATAAATTGTATTGGGATTACTTCTAGAAATGGCTACGCCAATTCTTCCTAAGTTTCCTTTCGGAAATCCTTCTTTGCTTGTAATTTTCTTCCAGTTTTCTCCACCATCATGTGTGATGTACATTCCACTTCCTTTACCACCAGAAGTAAAAAACCATGGTTCACGTTTGTGTTCCCACATAGCAGCAATTAACTTATTTGGATTGGATGGATCCATAACTAAATCTGCTGCGCCCGTTTTTATATTATTGAATAAAATTTGTTTCCAAGTTTTTCCTCCGTCTGTTGTTTTATATACGCCACGTTCTTTGTGTTCTCCCCAAGGAGAGCCAATTGCAGCTACATATACTGTGCTTGGATTTGTTGGATCGATAATTACACGATGTATATGACGTGTTTTTTCTAATCCCATTAGTTTCCATGTTTTACCAGCATCTAAAGATTTATAGATTCCAAATCCACCATTTAAACTATTTCTAGGATTTCCTTCTCCTGTACCTACCCAAATTACACTTGGGTTAGATTGTTGAATGGCCACTGCTCCAATTGAAGCTGTAGCTTCATTATCAAAAATTGGTTTCCAAGTTGTACCTGCTGAAGTAGATTTCCATAATCCACCAGAAGCTGTACCAGCATACATTATATTTGTGTTTGATTGCACTACATCTATAGATGTAACACGTCCACTCATTCCACCTGGCCCAATATTTCTCGGTTTCATGTTTTTAACCATGTCCATAGAGAATTCTTGAGAAAACAAGACTGTGGTTGCAAGTAGAAAAAGGATTGAGAGTAATTTTTTCATGATATTTTGATTCGTTGTTTAGCGTTTGAAGTTACAAAATCTATAAAAGATAAAATTCTTAAAAAAATGTTAACAAAATAAAAGCGAGGAATTTACTCTTCGCTTTTATTTTTTGGTTCTCTTTTGGCTTCTTTAAGACTTTGCATGAGCATCCATTCAATCTGTCCATTGGTAGATCGAAATTCATCTGAAGCCCATTTTTCAATTGCTTTTAACATGTCTTCATTAATACGTAACGCAAATGCCTTCTTTTTTGCCATAAATTATTTTCTAATAAAGTTTAAAATGGTGGTAATCAACTTTGTTGAGATAGGGAAATCTGCTGTGTAATATGAATTCATATTGTCTGCATCTTTTTCAATATGCTTTAGCACATGGTTCATGTTTTCAATAATAGCTAATCTTGATGACGGTTTAGCCTTATGCATTGCTTTTGCATCTTCAATTTTTACTTGAATATCTTTGTCTCCATTAACAATTAGAATAGGAATATTTAATTTTTGTATTTCTTTTGATGGATTGTATTTTGCCCAATTGATTAAAAATGGATAATTCTGTTTTCTAAAAATACTCACCAAAAATGGATTTACTTGTTTAATAGTTCCTGTTTTAAATAGTTCTTTAAAATGCTCATCAGCTACTTTGCCAAGCATAGCATTTTGATTGGTTACTTGTTTTACTAAGGTTTTGTCAAAAGAATTTGATAAACCAGCTAAAGAAATATATTTATTAGCATTTTCAGAAGCTAACATTGCAGTTAAAGATCCTTGACTGTGACCAATTAAAACAATTTCTTTAAAAGTATAATTATCTTTTAAATGTTTAACAATAATCTTTGCATCGTCTACTAAATCGTCAAATAAAGTATTCTTTAAAAGTTTAAAATTTTTAGGGTTTGCAGTTCTCTTATCATAACTGAAAAAAGCAAATCCATTGTTATTCATTTTCTCTCTGAATTGCTGAATATAATTAGCTTTAATATTAACTCCAGCTTGATTTCCATTTCTGTCGATATTTCCAGAACCATGAATCCAGATTACTAATGGTGATGTAGTATTTATATATGATAGAGTTCCTGGGAGTTCAATTGAATCGTTTTTTATGAAAACTTCTTTTGATATTACTTGAGCAAAAGAAGATGTTAAGAATAAAAAATATAAAGCGGTATATATTATGATTTTTTTCATGCCTTATTGCTTTTGAGAATTATAGAAAACATGATTATTAGAGTAATAATTGTTAGTCCAAATATTACTGGTATTATAAGACTGTTATATTCAAAATCTCCCTTTGAACTTTGAATGATAGCATGGATGATAAAAAGTAATAAGCACCCTAGTAGTGGTGTAAAAACTATAATTGCTCTAAAATTGGCAAGCTTGGTTTTTAATCGAAAATTGTGAATGCTTGTATTTTTAGCAATTAGATAAATAAAGATTTGTAATGCAGAAAAAACAAGTAAAACAATCCATAAATAATATTTTTCACTATAATCGTCTACAATTCCTTTTGCGTTAAAATGCGAAGGAATTTGATTTGGTAGTTTGCTGTACTTAACAAATACATATACCCAAGCCAGTAAAGTGGTAGCTATTGCAGAAAAAATAATGCCATAGTCTATTCTTTTTAAATCCAGTTTTTCTGTATTCATTGTATTTTGTTTTTGTAGGTGTTGATAACTGTATCTACTTCGTATTGTTTTTGCGTACCAATGAGTATTTTTTTGCCAGAAATTAATTCTAATTGTAAGCCTATATTTCCTGAAACACTATAAGAAACACCTCTACTTTTACGCCAAATCACCTTGCTTTTTAATCCCCAACCGCCAAATTCAGTAATTGCATCGTATTTGCGTGTATAGGCGCTTTTTATATCACTCCAAACAATAGTTTTTTTAGAAAAATGAAAGGGTATAAACTGATAGTGAATTCCGATTTCATCTATTCGTGTTTTGAGTTTAAAGAAGAAAATGATTAATGGTGCACTGATTGTGCCGAATAACACTAAAACAAATTCAGTTGTGCTAAGCGTAGAATTGTCTTTACTGTATTCTTTAATCATAATTGATGTAGATACAATTAAACTTATTGCCAAAACTACAATCAGCCAAGTTTGCGTAAATCGTTGTTCTTCTTTAAAAATTCTCATTATCTGTTTTTATCTCTTTCAAAAACAATTCTAGCAGAATTATCTGCAATGTGTTTTACTTCCCAACCATTTCTAGCAAATTCATTTAAGGTATCTTCTAAACGTTCATTGTTTTTAGATAACCCCATTTTCCAATTAATTACTTTATATTCTTTCATTTCTTTTTTCTTTAAACTCTTGTTTTTCACCAAAATTAATTAAGGCTAGTGCAACTCCAATTGTTGTTCCAATGCCTGACCCTATTGAAATACCAATAGCAATATTATCGAAAACTACTCCAAAAGTTACTCCTAAGCTAGTACCTAATGCAATACCAATACCAATTGCTAAAATTTGTTTTCCTTTCATTCTAGTTATTTGTTAAAATTAAAATTCCTAAGCTTATTATAGCTACTGTTATAGCAAATAGTATTAAAAGGATTTTTTTGTTTTTTACTTGAAAACCTAACATATCTTAGAGAATTGAAATTAAAGTTATTGTTAATGCTTTGATAATATAGATTAGTAATCTTGTGATGATGACTAACATTTTAGTGACTTAAAGTTCCGGCATTGACTACTGGAGAAGCGTCTTTGTCGCCACATAAAATAACCATTAGGTTGCTTACCATTGCAGCTTTACGTTCTTCGTCTAAATTAACAATTTCTTTTTTACCTAACTCTTCCAAAGCCATTTCTACCATACTTACTGCGCCCTCTACAATTTTATGGCGAGCTGCAACAATAGCGGTAGCTTGTTGTCTTTTTAACATGGCATTTGCGATTTCTTGAGCATAGGCTAAATAACCAATTCTTGCTTCTAAGACTTCGATTCCAGCAATAGATAGACGTTCTTCAATTTCTTTTTCCAAAGCTTCACTTACCTCGTTAACACTAGAACGTAAGGTGATGTCTTCTTCTAAGCCTTCATCGGCAAAATTATCATACGGATACATGCTTGCAAGTTTTCTTACCGCGGCATCTGTTTGTACTCTTACAAAGTTTTCGTAATTATCAACATCAAAAGCAGCTTTGTGGGTATCGGTAACTCGCCAAACTAAAATAGTACTAATCATTACAGGGTTTCCTAGTTTATCGTTTACCTTTAATCGTTCACTGTCAAAGTTGCTTGCTCTTAAAGAGATGGTTCTTTTTTTGTATAACGGATTTGCCCAAAACAATCCATTTGTTTTTACAGTTCCTATGTATTTCCCAAATAGTAATAATACTTTAGAAGAATTTGGATTTACTAAAATGAATCCAAAAAGGAAAATGAAACCGACGACTGCTGGAATTATATACAACGGATTTTCATCTACAATTGCCATTACAATTCCGCCAATAAATAAGATAAGTACAACGAGTAACATCAAATATCCGTTAGCAGGTTTTATAATTTTTTCGTTTGTCATGATATGTTTGTTTTATAATGATATTAAAATGATATCACAAAGATATAATATATTTTTTGAGATTTCCAAATTTTAGACATAATATTTTTATACTTTAGCAAAATAAATAACTTAAAGTATACTTATGAGAACTAACGTTTTGTACATTGTAATGTTTGTGTTTATAACTAATTTCTCTTTTGCAGGAAATAGAAATGATGATATTGATTGGGGAAATACTGGGCATAGAGCAATTGGAGAAATTGCCAACAAACATTTATCAAACAGAATAAAAAGAAAAATAAAAAAATTGTTGAATGGGCAAAGTTTGGCAATGGTTTCTACTTATGCAGACGATATTAAATCAGACAGTAAGTACCGAAAGTATTATACATGGCATTATATTAATTTAAATGATGATGAAACCTATCAAACTTCAACCAAAAATCCGAAAGGAGATTTGGTAACAGGTATTGAAAAATGCAAGCAAGTGTTAATGAGTAAAACTGCTTCTAGAGAAGATAAAATTTTTTATTTAAAAATGTTAGTACATCTAATCGGAGATTTACACCAACCATTGCATGTGGGAAGGGTAAGTGATAAAGGTGGTAATACGTTTCAGGTTCGTTGGTTTAATAGAGGGACTAATATGCACAGGGTTTGGGATAGTCAAATGATTGATAGTTTTAATATGACATATACAGAGTTGGCTTCAAATACAGACATGTTAAGTAGGGCTCAAATACGTGAAATTCAAAAAGGTACAATTGTAGATTGGGTTAACGAAACCAAAGGCTTGGCGCAAATGGTATACGGTTCTGCAAAAACAGGAGAAAAATTAGGGTACAGGTATATGTATGATCATTTTAAAACAGTTAGAACTCAATTGCAAAAAGGCGGTATTCGACTTGCTAAAGTATTGACAGAAATTTTAAGATAATAGAGAGCCTCAATTTTTTGAGGCTTTTTTCTTGTTAATGTTTAGTTAATGGTTTTTAAACTAAGGAATTATTTTATAATTTAGTTTCAGATGAAACAGTTTATTGTCTTTTTAGGATTGCTAATAGTGTTTGTTTCTTGTAAACAAGATGCTAAGAAAATGATTGTTACTAGCGAAAAAAAAGCAGCAACTGAGTTAAAAATAAAATTATATAATTATGAGCAATTAGCTCCATTATTAGCTAAAAAAGACGCTAAAACGTATGTGGTGAATTTCTGGGCAACTTGGTGTAAACCCTGTGTAAAAGAACTCCCATATTTTGAAAAATTATATGCAACGTATAAAAAGAAAAACGTAGAAGTAGTTTTGGTGAGTTTAGATTTTCCTAACCAAGTTGAATCTAGGTTAATTCCGTTTGTTAAAAAGAAGCAACTACAATCAAAAGTTGTTTTAATGGCAGATCCAGATCAAGATACTTGGATTCCAAAAATTGATAAAGATTGGTCAGGAGCAATTCCTGCTACATTAATTTATAACAAAGAGAGTAGAGTTTTTTATGAAAAATCTTTTCATTATGACGAGCTAGAAAAAGAAGTATTGAAATTTTTAAAATAACACTAAATAATTTTACGTATGAAAACAATTAAATTAGTCTTAGTACTTTGTATTTTTACTTTTCTTACAGCATTTACTATCCGGACAACAACAGATTACGGATATAAAGTTGGAGATGTTGCTACAGATTTTAGCTTAAAAAATATAGATGATTCAATGGTTTCTCTATCAGATTTTAAAAAGGCAAAAGGGTTTGTTGTTGTATTTACTTGTAATACCTGTCCGTATTCTGTTGCCTATGAAGATAGAATCATAGCATTAGACAAGAAGTATAAATCAAAAGGGTATCCTGTAATTGCCATCAATCCAAATGACCCTGAAGTTTCTCCTAATGATAGTTTTGATGATATGAAAGTTAGAGCCAAAGAAAAAGGATTTACTTTTCCATATTTGTTTGATGAAGGGCAAAAAATATATCCACAATATGGAGCAACAAGAACACCACATGTTTATATATTAAAAAAAGAAAATAAAAAATTACGTGTAGCTTATATTGGTGCTATAGATAACAATTCTCACAATCCATCTAGTGTTACTAAAAAATATGCAGAAGACGCTTTAGATGCTTTGTTAGCCGGGAAAAAACCAACAAAAGCGACATCAAGAGCAATTGGTTGTACAATTAAAACAGTGTATTAGAAATAAAAGAGCAAGCTATATAGCTCGCTCTTTTATTCTGTAACTTTTAATCTTGCTTGTGCAGTAATGGCCATATTAGAGTGGTGGTTGTTTAAATATTTTAAGTAGCCAGTTATAGCTATCATAGCAGCATTGTCTGTTGTATATTCAAACTTAGGAATATAGGTAGTCCACCCCCAATGTTTTTCTGCTAACTGTAAACGTTTTCTAATTTCTGAATTGGCAGAGACTCCGCCAGCAATAGCAACATGAGTAACACCCGTTTGTTTTACAGCGTTTTTAATTTTATCCATTAATATCTCTATAATGGTATATTGAATCGATGCACAGATGTCTTTGAGGTTTTCTTTGATAAAATCTGGATGCTCTTTTACTTTCTTTTGAATAAAATATAAAATGGCTGTTTTTAAACCACTAAAGCTAAACTCTAAATCACCAACTTTGGGTTTAGAAAATTTAAACACTTTCGGATTTCCTTCTTGCGCGTACTTATCTATTAGCGGTCCGCCTGGATAAGGTAATCCTAAGATTTTTGCAGATTTGTCAAAAGCTTCACCCACAGCATCATCAATGGTTTCCCCTAAAACCTCCATTTCAAAATGATTGGTAATTTTTACAATCTGTGTATGACCACCACTGATGGTAAGGCAAATAAATGGAAAAGGTGGAATTTTGGCATTTTCTTCTTCAATAAAATGAGCCAAAATATGCGCTTGCATATGGTTGACATCAATTAAAGGAATGTTTAATCCAAGTGCTAAAGATTTGGCAAAAGAGGTGCCTACAAGTAAAGACCCCATTAAGCCTGGTCCACGAGTAAATGCGATAGCACTTAACTGTTCTTTTTTAATATTTGCTCTAGCAATAGCTTGTTGTACAACTGGAACAATATTTTGTTGATGTGCTCTAGATGCCAATTCTGGAACTACACCACCGTATGTTGCGTGAATTTCTTGGTTTGCTACAACATTACTCAATACTTTTCCGTTGCAAATAACAGCAGCACTTGTGTCATCACAAGAAGATTCTATGCCTAAAATATATATAGATTTTTGGTTCAAAAGCCTAAAAGATTTAAATTGTGTTGCAAAAATATTGATTCAGATTCAATAGTTATAAAAAATTCAACTTTCTTTGCAATAAATGGCAAAATATTTGATTTAAAATAGGCTATCTTCCGTTTCATTAAATAAAGCAAAATATAAAAAATAAGGTTAAAATATTAGTTAGGTTTTTAGGGTATGTACTATTATTTTGGTTTTTGATAGTGCTAATATTTTCTATTCCTAAAGTACAAACCAAGCTAGCAAAAACCATTACCAAGAGTTTAAAAGAATCTTACGATATAAATCTTGAGATTAAAAAAGTAGACCTCTCTTTTTTAGGAAGCGTAAGATTAAAAGGTGTAGAAATTAGAGATCATCATAAAGACACCTTAATTTTTGTTAAAAGCTTAAGTACATCAATAGTAAATGCTAAAAAAATAATTGACAACGATGTAAATTTAGGAAGTGTTTCTTTAGATGGTATCGATTTTCATTTGACAACCTATAAAGGAGAAACTAAAGATAACTTGTCAATTTTTGTGGCCAAGTTTGATGATGATACTCCCAGAGATTCATTAAAATCTCCCTTTACCTTACAAAGTTCTAGTATTTATATAAATAATTTTAATTTTAGGATGGTTGATGAGAATTCAGAGAACTCAACTCAGTTTTTTCTAAATAATTGTGGTGGTAGTTTAAGTAATTTCAAGATTAATGGCCCAGATGTAACTACCAATATTAGGGGATTGTATTTTGAAGAAAACAATCGATTGCAAATAGCCAACTTTACAGCAGACTTTTTGTATTCGCCCGCTAAAATGGTGTTTAAAAACACAGTTATAGAAACAGAGACATCAGAAATACATGCAGCAATCACACTAAATTATCAGCCAAAAGATTTAAATGATTTTAACAACAAGGTAAAAATCGATGCTGCATTATCAAAAAGTACACTATCACTCCAAGATTTAAATAAACTTTACGGTGAATTTGGCGTTGAAGATAATTTGATTTTTAGCGTAAACTTAGCAGGAACCTTAAATAACTTTGCACTTAGTAACTTAACGTTAACTTCTGATGAGGGAGTAGAGGTAGTGGGTGATTTAAGCTTAATCAATGCAATAAATCCAGCTAAAGATTTTGCTTTTACAGGCGATTTTAAAAATCTAAAAGCAAGCTATATAGAACTAAAAAGCATGTTGCCTAATTTGTTAGGAAAAACATTGCCAACAGAATTGAGAAGATTAGGAAGATTTACCTTAAAAGGAAAAACAGCTATAGCAAATGATCAGCTAGATGTTAATGCTACTATCTATTCTAAGATTGGTGTTGCAAAAACAAACCTAAGACTTACCAATATATCAGCCATAGATCATTCAAGTTATAAAGGAAATGTTGAGCTTTTTAATTTTAATGTGGGTACTTTTTTTAACGAACCTCTTTTTGGTAAATTAACAATGGTTGCAGATGTAAATGGTACTGGTTTTAGAGTTGATAATATAAATACAGGGATAATTGGTACCATAAAAGAATTAAATTTTAAAGGCTATTCATATCAAAATGTAAATGTTAATGGACTGTTTCAAAACCGTTTGTTTAACGGAAATCTAAATATTGATGACGAATATTTTAAAATGCGGTTTAATGGCTTGGCAGATTTTTCTTCAGAAATTAATAAGTTCGATTTTACTGCTAATATCGCCGATGCGGATTTGGTGAAAACCAATTTATTTACCAGAGATAGCATTTCTAAAATTAAGGGACAATTTCAATTTGATATTATTGGAAATACTTTAGATGATATTGTGGGTATAACAACATTTAATAATGTAGCCTATACCAATCAAAAGAAAACCTATGATTTTAAAAGGTTTATTGTAACATCAACAATAAAAAAGAATGTCAAAAGAATTGATATCAATAAAAATATTGAAGCCAATGAAGTAGCACAAGGGTATATTGAGGGTAATTTTGCTTTTAGTGAGTTGCTGCCAATAGCACAAAATGCACTGGGTAGTATTTATACCAATTATACGCCATATAAAGTGGCGCCAAATCAATTTATAAAGTTTGATTTGGCAATTTACAACCAAATAGTGGATGTGTTTTTTCCTGAGGTGTTTATCGATAAAAACACTAGAATTAGGGGGAACGTTAATGCAAATACTAATGCAATGAAATTGACATTTAACTCCCCAAAAATAATTGCTTATAAAAATGTTATAGATAATGTTTCTCTAAGGATGGACACTAAAAATACACTTTATAACACACATTTAACAGCAAGAGCAATTACTTCAGATTATTTCAAAGCAAAAAACTTTAATCTATTAAATATTACTAAAAACGACACGTTGTTTTTTAAATCAGAATTTAAAAGCGCAACCAAAACAGACGAGGTATTTAATATAGACTTGTACTATACGTTTAACGAAGCAAGTAAGTCTGTTTTGGGCATACAGAAATCAACCTTTAATTTTGAAGAGAATACTTGGGGGATTAACCCAAAAGACAATTCAGAAAATAAAGTAGTTTTTGATTTAAAAACAAACGAGTTTGAGTTTAGTCCCTTTAAACTTACATCTAATAAACAAGAAGTAACCTTTAACGGTATTGTTAAAGATTCAACATACAAAGACTTAAAGTTTGGGTTTAAAGATGTAAAATTGAAGAGCATTGTACCAACCATAGATAGTCTGTCTTTAAACGGAATACTTAACGGAGCTATTGATTTTCAGCAAAAAGAAGGTGTTTATAGTCCAACAGGAAACTTATCTGTAACAGATTTTAGGATCAATTCTTTTAAGCAAGGAGATTTAGATTTAAGAGTAAAAGGAGAAAATTCGTACGAAAAATATGCGGTAGATTTAACTTTAACAAATTCCAATAGAAAAAGTATTTCTGCTACGGGAGAAGTAGATTTTTCAAACAAAAGACCAATTATTAATTTAGATGTTGCCCTAGATAAATTTCAATTGAATGCTTTTAGTCCTTTAGGGCAAGATGTATTGTCTAAAATTAGAGGAGAAGCATCAGGTAAATTTACGGTAAGTGGTTTTTTAAGAAACCCAGAGGTAATTGGAGAGTTAGTATTAAAAGATGCCGGATTGCAATTTCCTTATCTAAATGTAGACTATAATTTTGAAGGAGATTCAAAAATAAAGTTAGTAGAGCAACAAACCTTTTTGCTAGAGAATATTAAATTGGTAGACACTAAGTATAATACCGTAGGAGATTTTAATGGGAGTATTTCTCATAGAGATTTCAAAGCTTGGTATATGAACCTAAAAATTTCTACAGATAATTTGGTGGTATTAGATACCAAAGAAACTGAGGAATCATTATACTATGGTACAGCATTTATTAAAGGAGATGCTTCTATTTATGGTATGACAGACAACCTTTCGATTGAGTTAAACGCAATTACCAAACCCAATACAAAATTTGTAATCCCGTTAAACGACATAAAAACAGTTAGTAACTATAAACTTATTAGATTTAAAACAGATAAAGTAGCAGAGAAAGAAGCAACAGAAAATGAGTTTGAACTCAATACCTTAAAAGGATTACAACTAGACCTCAATTTAGAGGTAACAAAAGATGCTATTGCAGAAGTTGTAATAGATAAAGTAAACGGTAGCTTATTAAATGGTAGAGGAAATGGGAATTTAGGAATAAAAATCAATACACGTGGTGATTTTAAAATGGATGGTGATTTTACGGTTGATGAAGGAAAGTACGAGTTTAAATATGGAGGAGTCGTTAATAAAACTTTTGAAGTAGTTAAAGGAGGAACGATAACTTGGAACGGAAGCCCTACAGATGCAGACTTAGATATCACTGCCGTATATACAACGAAAGCAAATCCATCTGTTTTGCTTACTAGCTTTAATTCAAGTAGAAAGATTCCAGTTAATTTAATTACTAAAATTACTGGGAACTTATTTAATTCTGAGCAAGAATTTGATATAGAAATCCCAAATGTAAGTAGTTCAATTGCATCTGAATTAGATTTTATATTAAATGACAATGATATAAATGCAAAAACAAAACAGTTTTTATCTCTTTTAGTATTAAATACGTTTCAAAATCCAAACAAAACAGACTTTAGCAGTACAGATGCAATTGTAGGTACTACTACAGACGCTGTTGCAGGACTTTTGTCTAGTATGATTAGCACAAAAGATGGTAAAATACAATTCAATGTTAATTATGATATTGCAGACAGAACCAATGTTGCAGATGTAATTAATGATGATTTGGTTAATGTAGAGGTAGGTACACAAATTTCTGATAGAGTGGTAATTAATGGTAAGGTTGGGGTTCCTGTTGGTTCTAAAACACAATCGAGTGTGGTTGGTGAAGTAAAAGTTGAGGTTATGTTAAATGATAGTGGTAACTTTAGAGGCGTAATATTTAATCGTCAAAACGAAATTCAGTACTCAACAGAAGAAGAAGGATATACGCAAGGTATAGGGTTAACCTATCAAGTAAATTTTAATAGTTTGTCTGACTTGCTTAAAAAGATTGGATTAAAAAAGAAAAAAGAACAGCAAAATAATACAAAAAAAGATTCGGTTAAAATCGCTACTCGTAGCACTTTAACCAAATTTAAATCAACAAAAAAGAAAAATTAAATGAAAGATTATTCGCTAGTAATTTTAGCAGCCGGAATGGGTAGTAGGTATGGTGGAACCAAGCAGTTAGATGCAATTACAGAAAATGGAGATACAATAATGGATTTCTCTCTGTTTGATGCAATCAAAGCAGGGTTTACCAAAGTTGTATTCATTGTTAGAAAAGATATTTTAGAAGAAGTAAAAACAGAATTTGGTCAAAAATTACAAGGTAAAGTAACTGTAGAGTACGTAGTGCAAGAAACTTCAAATATTCCAGAAAGATTCAAAGACAATCAACGAACCAAGCCATGGGGTACTGGTCATGCATTATTGGTAGCCAAAGATGCAATAAAAGAAAACTTTTGTGTAATCAATGCAGATGACTTTTACGGTTATGATGCCTTTGTTTCTATCATGTCTTTCTTAAAACAAGCAGAGGCGTCTACTACAGATTATGCAATGATAGGTTATCCAATTTTAAACACGTTGTCAGAGAACGGAAGCGTATCTAGAGGAGAAACTTTTGTAGATGCAAATCATAAATTACAGCAAATTATAGAGCGAACTTCTATTGTTAAGGAAAATGATGAAATTGTGTATTTATCAGATAATGGCGATAAAAAAATCATTTCAAAAGATGCATTAGTTTCTATGAACTTTTGGGGATTTACACCAACATTTTTAGATTATTTAGGAGATGAATTTCATGACTTTTTAGCTGAGAATTACACCGAGTTAAAAGCAGAATTCTTTTTGCCTTTAGTGGTAGACAAGTTAATTCAAAGCAATCAAGCAAATGTTACTGTACTAAGTACAGATGCTCAATGGATGGGAGTTACTTATAGAGAAGATAAAGAAAATGTAGTTGCTAAAGTTAAAGAATTGGTAAGTAATAACAGTTATCCGTCAAAACTTTGGTAACAGCAACAATAATAGAGCAAGTATTTAATCAATTTAAAGTAGCCTCTAAGTTTAAGTCTTATCAAGAGTTAAATTCTGGGCATATAAATGATACTTTTTTAATTAAAACCGATGCAAAACCTTACTATGTGTTACAAAGAATAAACGGTAATGTGTTTAAAAAATCACAAGAGTTAATTCAAAACAAAGTACAGGTAAGTAATTTTTTGCAACAAAAGTATGCGCATTTAGCAACAGAAGAGCTTCAAAAAAAAGTATTGTGTTTTGCGAAGTCAAAACACAATACCTATTTTTATAAAGATGCTGCAGGTAATTATTGGAATACTTCTTACTATGTAGAAGATTCTGTAACCTACCATACACCACCAAACAAAGCATTGGCTTTTGAAGCAGGTAAAATAACAGGAGAATTTTTAGAGAAAACAAAAGATTTTGACATCTCAAAGCTCACAGTTATCATTCCAGATTTTCATTCAATTACCAAAAGATACCAACAGTTTGAACAAGCATTAGCAAAAACATTAAATACTCAAAAAATAGTTGCCAAAGCTCAAATTGATTTTGTGAATGCGCAACTAGAAGAAATGCTACAAATAGACAAGGCAATTGAAGCAAAAGAAATTCCGATGCGACTTACGCATAACGATACCAAAATTTCAAACATCTTATTCTCTAAAAATCAAGAAGGATATTGCTTAATAGATACTGACACAGTGATGCCAGGAGTGTTGCATTTTGATTATGCAGATGCAATTAGAACAATTTGCAATACAGCCAATGAAGACGAAGTGAGGTTAGATAAGATAAACTTTAATTTTGAGTACTTTAAAAGTTATTCAAAGGGTTTTTTTAGTCAACTACAAAATGTAAGCCAAGCAGAAAAAAAATATTTCCCAGTAAGTATAAAAATGATGCCATTTATAATGGGTTTACGTTTTTTGACCGATTATTTAAACGGAAATATTTATTTTAAAACCGCGTACCAAAATCATAATTTAGATAGAGCTGTAAATCAGTTTACCTTGGTAAAGAAAATTGACGATTGTTACCAAGAAATACAACGGTTTTTAGAACAAGAAATGTAAAATTGTTTTAAGCTGTATCTATTGAAAAATAAAGGGAAATACCGAAAACGATTTCGTTTATTTTTTTTTAGACTAACAATATAATACCTAATTTTACACTGTAAATTTATGAAGACAATTAATAAAATAGCTGTAATGACTTCTGGAGGAGATGCTCCAGGAATGAATGCTGCAATTCGTTCAGTAGTTAGAACCTGTGCATATTACGATAGAGAATGTGTGGGGATTTACAGAGGTTATCAAGGCTTAATAGAAGCAGACTTTATTACTCTGGGACCTAGAAATGTTAAAAACATCATTAACAAAGGAGGTACCATTTTAAAATCTGCTCGTTCTAAAGAGTTTAGAACTAAAGAAGGTAGAGAAAAAGCATACAACAGTTTAAAAAAAGAAGGTATTGATGGGTTAGTTGTTATCGGTGGAGATGGTTCATTTACAGGTGGAGTTGTTTTTAATCAAGAATATAATTTTCCGGTAATAGGAATACCAGGTACTATAGATAATGATATTTATGGTACTACACATACACTTGGCTACGATACTGCTTTGAACACTACCATAGAAGCTATTGATAAAATTAGGGACACAGCATCGTCACATAACCGATTATTTTTTGTAGAAGTAATGGGAAGAGACGCAGGTTTTATCGCTTTAAATGCAGGGATAGGCGCAGGTGCAGAAGAAATCTTAATTCCTGAGGAAGATCTAGGTCTAGAAAGAATGTTAGAGTCACTAAAAAGAAGTAGAAGAAAAGGAAAACTCTCTAGTATTGTTGTTGTTGCAGAAGGAGAAAAAACAGGGAAAAGTATCTTTGAATTAGCAGATTATGTAGAAACAAATATGCCAGATTACGAAGTAAGAGTTTCTGTTTTAGGGCATATGCAAAGAGGAGGCTCGCCAAGTTGTTTTGATAGAGTGTTGGCATGTAGAATGGGAGTTAAGGCAGTAGAACTGTTGCTAGAAGGAAAAACAAATTTAATGGTAGGGCTTATCAATAACGAAATTGAAGCCACAGATTTAGAAAAAGCAATTAAAGGACATCACGAAATCAACAGGGAGCTGTTAAGAGTTTCAGATATTATGTCTATATAAAAATAATTAAAATTAAGATTGATGATTAAAGTAGGAATTAATGGTTTTGGTAGAATAGGAAGATTAGCTTTTCGTGTAGCAATGCAACGAGAAAATGTAAAAATTGTAGCAATCAATGATTTGTTAGATGTAGATTATTTAGCTTATATGCTAAAATACGATTCAGTGCACGGTGCTTTTGATGGGACGATAGAAGTTGTTGACGGTAAACTGGTTGTAAACGGAGATGCAATCAGAATTTCTGCAGAACGTAATCCAGAAGATTTAAAATGGAATGAAGTAGATGCAGATTATGTACTAGAATGTACAGGAATTTTTAAATCTATTGAGCAGGCAAACAGACATATTACAGGAGGTGCAAAAAAAGTAGTCATCTCAGCACCATCACCAGATGCCCCAATGTTTGTTATGGGGGTAAATCATACACAATTAACCGCGCAAGATACCGTGTTTTCTAACGCATCTTGTACAACCAACTGTTTGGCGCCTATAGTTAAAGTGTTGAACGATAATTTTGGTGTGCAAGAGGGGTTGATGACAACTGTACATGCAACCACAGCTACTCAAAAAACAGTAGATGGCCCTTCTATGAAAGATTGGCGTGGTGGTAGAGCGGCCTTACACAACATTATCCCTTCATCTACAGGGGCAGCCAAAGCTGTTGGGAAAGTGATTCCAGAAATGAATGGAAAGTTAACAGGAATGTCTTTTAGAGTTCCAACGATGGATGTTTCTGTTGTTGATTTAACGGTTAGATTGGTAAAACCAACATCGTATAATGCAATTAAAGCAGCCATGAAAGCGGCTTCAGAGAATGAAATGAAAGACATTTTAGGTTATACAGAAGAAGCTGTTGTTTCTCAAGATTTTGTAGGAGATACGAGAACCTCAATCTTTGATGCTGAAGCAGGAATTGCTTTGAATGATAATTTTGTAAAAGTAGTTTCTTGGTATGATAACGAAATGGGGTATTCTTCTAAGATTGTAGATTTAATAGAATATGCGGCTTCACTTTAAGTCGTAGTGTAATTGGGTAAAAATCCGTTTTGAAAAAATTCAAAACGGATTTTTTTATTTAACAGCAATCACACTAATCTCTACATTGACAAACTTTGGTAAGTTGGCAACTTCTACCGTTTCTCTTGCAGGAGCTGTTGCTTCATTAAAATAACTACCGTAAACGCTGTTAATTGCGCTAAAGTTATGCATGTCTGAAATAAAAATAGAAGTTTTTACAACATTTTCGAAAGTCATGTCTGCAGCTTCTAAAACGGCTTTTACGTTTTCCATTACCTGTTTGGTTTCGGTAGTAATATCGTCTAAAATTAATGCACCTGTTGTAGGATTAATTGCTATTTGACCCGAAGTGTATAAAGTGTTTCCTACCATGGTAGCTTGATTATACGGTCCAATTGGCGCAGGAGCTTTAGTAGTGGTAATAATTTTCTTCATTTATTATAAGTTTATGTAAGTATTTTATATTTTTAACAATCCAATAATCCAGTAATCTAATAGTCTAGAACAACAATCTATCAGGCAAACTACGTTTATCCCATTTTAAATTATCACTTAATAGGCTAGAATTTACACCAATTCTAAAGTAATACGATTTATTTCTTCCAAAAGGAGACCAATCAAAACTAAAGTTCCAGCTATCTAAATCTCTAGTAAAACCTAATCTTGTGTAGGTAAATCCTTTGCTTTTAAAATCGTATCCCGAATTAAATCGAACTCTCCATTTTGGCGATAATTCTAAATTACCGTTAAACATTAATGAGTTTGAACCAATTCCATTATTGCTAAACCCATCATCTATATAATTTACAGCATATGCAAGGTTAATGGTCCAAGGAATTTTACTCTTGTACAATTCTGCTTTCTTTGTGGTATTGTTTTTTTGTGATTGATTTGTTTGTGTGTTGTTTGTAAATGTATCAAATTGATTTTGACTGGAGTTACTCTTGTTTTGATTGGTGGAAGCATTCTCTTTTTTTTCTTCAAAATCCTTACTAGATAAAGAAATGTTCGCAGATAAATTGGCATTGGTAAGCCTAAGTAAACCTTTATTAAATTTATCAATTCTTACACCTTTGTCATTTACTTGATAAGGGTCAAATGTTGAGCTAAAATTTAATGAAAGTTTATCGTTAAAAAAGCGTGTACCAGCAGTCATAGAGATGGGGCTCCATCGTAAACTATCTGCAGCAATATTATAACTGGTATTAAAGTTTAAATTGTTTAATAAGGTAATTTTTTTACTTTCTTTTTCTTCATCGTCAGATGCTACTTTTGCTTCTAGCACATTATTAATGGTAATTCCAATTGAGTTAGATAGCCCACTGCCAGGTCTGCCATACATACCGTTTTCAAAAGGAGAATACTCAATAATGTCATTAGGATTTGCACTTTGTTGTACTTGTTGATTGTACTTATTTGCAAAATCAGGTCTGTATCCATAAGAAATGGATGGTCTAATGGTATGTCTAATTTTTAGTTTTCCTTTGTTAAAGCTAAAGTTTCCATAAATGTTGGTTCCTAAAGATAGCCCTGCACTATATTCTCTAAAGCTTTTAAAGCCTTGTATGGTATCTACTTCTATGCTGTTTGTAGCTTGATTGTAGTTTTTACTGATGTAATCCCAATTCCAAACCTCTTTAAAGTTTGCACTAGGTGAAAGTGTAAAGTATTTGAATACTTTCATGTTGGTATTCACAGAAGCGTTATGTTGTATACCAGCTTTTGCCTTTTTGAACATGTCTGATTTAAAGAATTCTGCATCTGTTGTGTTGATTCTATAATCACCTTTCATGCTATAATTTAAACTGACTTTTTGCAGTGCATTTTTCTTAATTCCGTCTTTTCCTGCAAAAGGATAAATTCTGTCCATATTTACCTGTAGAGAAGGCAAGGTCATGGTAATTTCTTGTGTGTTGGTATTTTGAGAATGTGTAGCAGTAGCGTTTAAATTAAACGGTGTGCCAACAAAATTTTTGTAATACGATATAGATGAGTTTAATGTATTGGTTAAAAAATCAGCAGTGTTTATTTCGTTTAAAGATTCTCTGTAGTACTTACTACTTCCTAAGTTTACCGAAGCAGAAAAACGCGAATTCGGATTTGATTTGGAATCTTGCGAATGTGACCATCTGATATTAAAATTAGATGATTTGCTATAATCATCAAAACCTTTAACACTACGGATTAAATTTTCATAGCGTAATCCAAAATTACCCGAATATTTATAGCGGACTCTATAATTAGATTCTGCTCTAAACCCCCAACTACCATTGGTATAAACATCTCCAAGTAATGTAATGTCTATATAGTCATTCAAGGCTAGATAATAACCACCATTTTGTAAAAAATAACCTTGACCACTCGCTTCTCCCCAAGTTGGAATGATAAACCCTGAGCTTCTTGTTTCTGTCATCGGGAAATAGGCAAACGGAATGGCAATTGGCGTGGGTACATCTGCAATTACCAGATTGCTTAATCCTACAATAATCTTTTTACCGGGTACCAGTTTCGCTTTTTTTGTAAAAATATAATAATCTGGATTTTTCTTTTCTGATGTTGTAAATCGGATGTCTCTAATAAAAATGGTAGAATCATTAACGCGCTTGGTTTTTTCTCCATAAGTAATCATCCCAGCTTGATTGGTCTTAATGCCGTAAATAATTGTTTTTTTAGTGTCAAAATTATAAAGGATAGAATCTTGCTCAGATTCTTGACCATCTTGCTTAAAAACAGGTCTTTGTTGGTAACCTAAACTGTCTTTAAATCCTCTAGCAAACAGCGTGTTTTTTTTATTATCGATTAAAATATAGCCCGCTTTTAAATCAATATCTTCATAGGTAACGTGAGCTTTGTTAAACAAAACAACGGTTTTTTTTCTTGCGTCTTGTAAAATATACCCATCGGCATTATGTGTAATTTTAGAAACAATTGTGCTTTTTGGTTTGGTAATTGTGTCTAGTTTAAGCGTATCAGGTTGTTGCTTTGTAAGTAGGCTATCTTTTTTTAAAGTGTTTTTTTTATTCTTAGCAGGTAAAACTACTTTTTTCTTTGGCTTTATATCTTGAGCAAAACCAGCTTGTATGCATAGAAAGCTAAGGAAGCTAAACAAAAGAATATGATGAATTTTTGATTGCAATGCTTTTATGCTATTTTTGTAATTATGTAAAAATATACTTCAATTATTGAAGCGCCAAATTTGAGTTGCCAAAATTAAGTAAAAATTATTGATGCCATTGATTGTACCTAGTAAATTTAATATGAAAACGAAGCTTTTATACATTTTTGTAGTTGCATTATTTTTATTGAGTGGAATTCAGTTTGGTTTTGCTCAAAAGAAAGTTTATACCGTAGTTTTAGATGCAGGACATGGAGGGCATGACCCAGGTAATATGGGGAATGGTTATAAGGAGAAAAACATTGCTTTAAAAATTACTCTAGCGGTAGGGAAAATACTATCAAAAGAAAAAGATATTAATGTAATTTATACAAGAAAAAAAGATGTATTTGTAGAGTTGTGGAAAAGAGGACAAGTAGCGAATAAAATAAAAGCAGATTTGTTTGTTTCGTTGCATTGCGACTCGCATACTTCTAATGCATACGGATTAGGAACTTTTGTTTTGGGTTCTAGAGGGAATAGAAAAAACTTAGAAATTGCAAAAAGAGAAAACAGTGTTATTTTATTAGAAAAAGATTATGAAAAAAATTATAATTACGATCCCAACTCTCCAGAATCTGTGATTGGTTTGTCATTAATACAAGAAGAAAACTTAGATCAAAGTTTACAATTGGCAAGTATCATTCAAAATACGTTGGTTAAAAAATTAAAGCGCCATAACAGACATGTAAAAATGGATAACTTTCAGGTGCTAAGAGAAACCGTAATGCCGAGTGTTTTGATAGAACTAGGATTTTTAACAAATAAAAAAGAAGGCCGCTATTTAAATTCAGCCAGTGGTCAAAGAGCTATGGCTAAGTACATAGCTGCGTCTATTGTAACTTATGTAAATCAGCTAAAGTTAAATACAGTTAATGTAAAAAATAACACATTACCAATAGTTGTTGATGCCGAAACGGATAAAAAAGAAGAAGAAATATTTTTTAAAATTCAAATTGCATCAAGCAAAAGAAAAATAGCAACAAAGCCATACAACTTTAAAGGATTGAAAAAGATTGAACGTGTAAAAGTAGCTTCCTACTACAAATATTACTACGGAAAAACAGCAAATTATAAAAACATTCAAACGTTATTAAAAAGAGTTCGAAAGAAAGGGTATCAATCTGCATTTATTGCAGCATTTAAAAATGGAGCAAAAATTTCTGTAAGTGAAGCATTAAAAACCAAATAGAATAACGTGTATCTCACAAAAATTATTAGTAATATTGTTCCTTAAATAAGAAAGTATGTCTAGAGAATTAAAAACAGGATTTTTTGCAGTTGTAGTAATTGCCTTATTTATCTGGGGATTTAATTTCTTGAAAGGAAAAAATATTTTTACAAAAAATCAACGTCATTTTTTTGTAGAATACAATAATATACAAGGGTTAAAGAAGTCTAGCGAGGTAACAATCAACGGATTGCAAGTTGGTAAAGTAGTAGGAATAAAATTTAACAAAGACCCTCAGAAAAAAGGAAAACTAATCGTAGAGTTATTGATAGAGAACGACTTTGAGTTTTCTAAAAAGAGTATTGCAAAAATATACAGCGCTAGCCTAATGGGCGGTCAGTCAATGGCAATTATACCTTCTTACGAAGGAGAACTGGCTGTTGATGGAGATTATTTGATTGGCGAAGTTGAGTCTGATATATTCTCTGCTGTAGGAGAAAAGTTAAATCCTTTGCAGGCAAAAATAGAAAGCGTTATCGTAAGAGCAGACTCTTTATTGCTAGGTGTTAACCAAACCTTATCAGTAGAATCAAGAAAAAGTTTAAACAGGAGTATTTTAGGACTAGAAAAAACCATTTCTGATGTTAGAATCACTATTGGTTCAGTAAATCAATTGTTAGACTCTAGTAAAGTGGGAATTAAGAACACGTTTGATAATACGAAAGTGATTACCGAAAACTTCATGAAGTTGTCAGACACTTTACTAAACGCCAATATTGGTCAAACAATTCAAAAAGCACAACTATCATTAAACTATGTAAATCAGCTAATGGAAGGAATTCAAAAAGGAGAAGGCTCGTTTGGGAAATTTGTAAAAGATGATGCTTTGTATACCAATTTAACAAAAATGTCTAAAGAGTTAGAAGAGCTTATTAGGGAAATGAAGTTAAATCCAAAACGATTTGTGCACTTCTCTTTATTTGGTAAAAAAGCAGTGCCTTATGATCCTAAAAAAAATAAGAATAACATAACCAATCAAGAATAATGAGTTGGATTAAAGTTATTTCTTTTGAAGAAGCAACCGGAAAATTAAAACGATTATACACCAAAGTTACTGGGCCAAACAACAATGTAGACAATATAATGATGGTGCATGGATTGCGTCCGCATACCATGGTGGGTCACATGTCTCTGTATAAAAATGTATTGCACAACAGTAATAATACACTGCCCAAATGGTTTCTAGAAACCATAGGTGTATACGTAAGCACATTAAATAATTGTGATTACTGTATCAAGCATCATTTTAGAGGATTGAAAAGATTACTTGCTGATGATAAAAAATCAAATCAACTAAAAAGAGGTATAGAAAAGGATGATTTTTCTTTTTTAGAAAAAAAATATGCAACTGCATTGGTCTATGCAAAAAAGCTAACACTAAAAGCTTCTGATGTAGATGAACAAGATATTATCTCTTTGAGAAATATAGGGTTTACTGATGGAGAAATTTTAGAAATAAATCAAGTGATTAGTTATTTTAATTATGCAAACAGAACTGTTTTAGGGCTGGGTGTACATACAGACGGAGATATTATTGGTTTATCGCCAAACGACAGTGATGATGAGCATAACTGGAATCATCAATAAAATAAAATTTGAAATAAATTAAATTAAAGATGCAATACTTACCAAACATTGTTTTTGCAATAACACTTGTAGCAAGTATCGGTTTTTTTGTAAAAAATATTCGAAAGCTGATTAGAAACATCAAATTAGGAAAGGATATTGATAGGTCTGATAATAAAGCAGCCCGTTGGAAAAACATGGCAAAAATAGCTTTAGGTCAATACAAAATGGTACGCAGACCTGTTTCAGGTATCTTGCACGTATTGGTATATGTTGGTTTTATCATCATTAATATTGAAGTCTTAGAAATTATTATTGATGGTTTGCTGGGTACACATCGTGTGTTTCAGCCAATTTTAGGTGATGCTTTTTATGGATTTTTAATCGGCACTTTTGAGATATTAGCTGTATTAGTATTTGTTTCAGTCATTGTTTTTTGGATACGTAGAAACGTAATAAAACTAAAACGATTCTTAAGTAAAGAGATGAAAGGATGGCCAAAAAACGACGGGAACTTTATTCTGTATTTCGAAATGGTATTGATGTCTCTTTTCATTATTATGAACGCCACTGATATTTCATTTCAAGAGATAAATATTGGTAATCCAATAAGTCAGTTCATAGCGCCTTGGTTTAGCGGATTATCTCCAGAGACATTACATTTAATAGAACAATCGGCTTGGTGGTTGCATATAATTGGGATTTTAACCTTTTTAAATTACCTGTATTATTCAAAACACTTGCATATTTTATTAGCATTCCCAAATACATTTTACGCAAAATTACAACCAAAAGGGCAGCTAGATAATTTAGAGGCTGTAACCAAAGAAGTACAGTTAATGATGGATCCAAGCGCAGATCCGTATGCTGCTCCAGCAGAAGGAGAAGATGAAGCGCCAGAGAAGTTTGGAGCAAGTGATGTGACCGATTTAAATTGGGTTCAATTACTAAATGCCTACACCTGTACAGAATGTGGTAGATGTACCTCGTCTTGTCCGGCAAACTTAACAGGGAAAGAACTGTCTCCTAGAGCTATTATGATGAAAACTCGTGATAGACTAGAAGAAGTTGGTGAAAATATAGATGCAAATGGAGGTGAGTTTAAAGATGATGGAAAGCAATTGCTAAATGATTATATTACACCAGAAGAATTATGGGCGTGTACAAGTTGTAATGCTTGTGTGCAAGAATGTCCGGTAAATATTGATCCGTTGTCTATAATTATAGATATGCGTAGGTACTTGGTAATGGAGCAAAGTGCGGCACCGCAAGAATTAAATATGATGATGACAAACATAGAAAACAACGGAGCACCTTGGCAATACAACCAAATGGATAGATTAAACTGGAAAGACGAAGAGTAAAATGATTAACAATTATCAATTATGAATACTTAGATTCATAATTTATAATTAAAATATGTACAATTTATGATAGTACCTACAATGGCAGAAATGATGGCTCAAGGCAAACAACCAGAAGTATTGTTTTGGGTAGGGGCAGCAGGAAGTTTTGATGACAGAGCAAAAAAAATAACACGTGCGTTTGTAAAAATTTTACATCAAGCAAACGTAGATTTTGCAGTGCTTGGAACTGAAGAAAGCTCAACCGGTGATGCTGCAAAAAGAGCAGGAAACGAGTTTTTGTTTCAGATGCAAGCTGTAACCAATATAGAGGTATTAAATGCGTATGAGATAAAAACCATTGTTACTTGTGATCCACACTCATTTAATACACTAAAAAATGAATATCCAAGTTTAGGCGGTAAATATGAGGTTTTTCATCATACACAGTATATTAAAAAGTTAATTAGTGATGGTAGACTTTCTGTTAATGATTCAGTATTAAAAGATAAACGAGTTACATTTCATGACCCATGTTATTTGGGTAGAGCTAATGATGAGTATGAGTCTCCAAGAGAAATTATTCAACGTTTAGGAGTTAATTTAACCGAAATGAAACGTAGCAAATCTACCGCTTTGTGTTGTGGAGCGGGTGGAGCGCAAATGTTTAAAGAACCAGAAAAAGGAGACAAAGATATCAACGTATTACGAACTGAAGATGCTTTAGAAACAAATCCACAGATTATAGCAACAGGATGTCCGTATTGCAATACTATGATGACAGACGGAGTGAAGTTTAAAGAAAAGGAAGAAGAAGTTCAGGTGTTAGATATTGCAGAATTAATTGCAGCGGCAAATCAGTTGTAATATTTGTTAAAATAATTTGCTATGGATCATTTTAAAAATCAACAAGTACAACAATTACCAGATGTTTCGGTATTAGATTTTAAAAAAATACATAAAGCGTACCTCAAGGTAATCCTGCTAACAACAATAGTAGTAGCTTGCATAGCATTTGTTGGTGTTTATTTTTTGATTGAATATAAACTGCAAGAAGAAATACCAAACTATACAGTATACATTTACCTTGGTGTTGCAGTTTTGTTTTTAAGTATTTTTAGTTACCTCATCGTTGGATTTTCTAGAAGAAAATATGTTGTGAGAGATAGAGATATTACCTATAAAAGCGGTGTGCTAATAAAAACAATGACTACCGTTCCGTTTTCGAGAATTCAACATGTAGAGATTAACGAAGCGCCAATTTCTAGACTTTTTTCATTAGCCTCTTTAAATGTTTTTACAGCCGGAGATAGTAGTAGAGATTTGGTGATCAAAGGAATAAAAAAAGAAGAAGCGTTAAAAATTAAAGAGTTTATTAATCAGCAAATAAATGAATAGTAATTCTTTATTTAGTCAGTTTTCAAGACAATCTCCCAAAGGGGTACTAATCATTTACTTGCAATTATTATACAAAGCTTTAAAAGTAACATGGATATTACTGTTTCTTTTTATTCAACGCTTTTCTAAATTTTCTGAAAGCGCATTAATTTATATTTATGTAGGTTTAATTGTAGTTTTACTTTTCATTTTGATAAGAGCTTATCTTATTTATAAAAATTTTGTGTTTAAAATTGATAACGGATATTTTGTATTAAAAGAAGGCATTTTAAAAAAGAAAAACACTTCGGTTTCTTTTGATAGAATACAAAACATTAACTTTAAACAAAACATTGTTCAGCAGCTTATAAATGTTTACGAAGTTAATATAGAAACGGCCGGTTCTAAAGATACCGAGATTGCTATTAAAGCATTGAGTTTTGATAAAGCCCAAGCATTGAAAGAAGCTTTATCAGAAGTGAAAAATCCTAAAAGAGAGACAGCACAAACTGCGGAATCTCAACAACCTAAGCCCTTGTTAAAAATTGGATTTACTGAATTGCTCAAAGTGAGTTTAACCGAGAATCACTTGCAAAATCTGTTACTATTTTTAGCAATTGTAGTTGGAATTTTACAGCAATTACAAGATGTTTTTAAAGGTTTTGGAAATGAAAAAAAGCTAAACGATTTGGTTGAAGTAGATGCAGCTACAATAGTGAATAGTGTGTTATTTTTTGTAGTATTACTTGTTGCATTGTTGTTAGTTGGTGTGATAAGTTCTTTTGTTAAAATACTCCTTTTCCATTTTAATTTAACCTTATTTATCAAAGAGAAATCTTTTAATATTACTCAGGGTTTGCTGACTAAAAAAACAATCATTCTTAACGAAAACAAAATACAAAGTATTACTGTTGCTACAAATCCTATTAAAAAGAAGCTAGGTATTTCGTTTGTAACATTTAAGCAAGCAGTTAGCGGAAAAGTAAAGAAGCAGCAAAACAAACTGATTAGAATTGTTGGTTGTAAACTAAACCAAATTCAACAGATTAAAAAAGTATTGTATGCATATACAGCTGTAGAAGAAAAAGAAAAAAAACGCCCAAACAATTATTTTAAACTGAAGATGTATATTAGAAGTTTTCTAGCATTGCTATTGTTAAATGGTATAGCTTTTAGTGTTTTGCAAACTTCATTTTGGTTTTTTAGCAATGTACTTTTAGTACCAATTACTATTCTTTTAATTCAATTAAAATTCAACAAACAATTTTATAAGTTAGATCAGGAATTACTATTAATTGGGAGTGGTAGAGTAGAAACGCATCTAACTTATTTACCCATATTTAAGATGCAAAATATAAAAATGAGTCAAACCATTTTTCAAAAAAGAAGAAATATTGTTGATTTAGTTTTTCAAACAGCCTCAGGAAAAGTAAAAATTCCCTGTATAGACAAGCAAGAAGCTCTTTCAATTTATAATTTTGCTCTTTATAAAGCAGAAACCAACACACAACCATGGATGTAAAAAATTATATAAAAGCAGCACGTTTAAGAACCTTGCCATTGTCGGTTTCTGGGATTATAGTAGGGAGTTTTTTAGGTTATAATGATAGTACATTTCGTTTTTCTAGTACCGTCTTAAGTACAAAAATTTCGATAGGAGCTACGCCATTGTATCAATCATCTATTTTTTGGTTGGCAATTCTAACTACTATTGGGTTTCAAGTATTGTCAAACTTTGCTAACGATTATGGAGATGGTATAAAAGGGACAGATGATAATAGAACAGGAGAGAAACGCTTGGTCGCTTCTGGTGCTATTACACCTAAACAAATGAAAATGGCCATGATTATAACAACAGTAATTACTTTAGTGGTTGCTTTATTGTTGATTTATGTTGCTTTTGGTAAAGATAACTTTGGATATTCATTGTTGTTTTTTGGATTAGGAATAGCTTCTATAGCTGCAGCAATAAAATACACGGTTGGTAAATCGGCTTATGGTTATAGTGGACTTGGAGACGTATTTGTATTTGTGTTCTTTGGATTATTAAGTGTTGTGGGCTCATATTTTTTATTTACCAAAGAAATTAACCCTACCATATTTTTGCCAGCATTTTCTATAGGGTTACTAAGTACTGCTGTACTAAACTTAAATAATATGCGTGATAGAGTAAATGATAAAAAATCTGGAAAAAATACATTAGTAGTTAAAATCGGAGCAGAATTTGCAAAATATTATCATTATTATTTAGTTATAGCAGCTTTTTTATTTACTACTTTATATACAATAATGGAGTATCAAAATGTAATTCAGTTCTTGTATCTTATAGCTTTTTTTCCGTTAATAAAACACCTCATAGTTGTTTATAAAAATAAGAACGAAGCTGATTTAGATGAGGAATTAAAGAAAGTAGCTTTAAGTACCTTTTTGTTTAGTATTTTTTTTGGGTTAGGTCAGGTTTTGTAATCTATAATCTATTTATCACAAAAAACTTTATAAATATAATATGTCATTGGCACAGCATTTGTTAATACAGTATTATTTATAAATGTGAAAAGAATGAAAAAAAGAGTATTCCTATTGCTTTTTAGCGTTGTAATAATTGGTTGTGATAATTTTTCGTTAGATGGAGAATTATATAGAGAGACTAAGGTAGAGTATAAAGTTACGGCAATGTCTAGTTTTAATACAGACGCAAAAGTTACAACAGGTTTGTTAGAGTCGGGTTATTTTAAATTAGAAGACACAAAAGATATTAACCAATTACCATTTAAAAGTTCATACTTTGAAACCATTAATTTAGCTGCAAATGCTGGTTTAATTTTTAAAGATAACAGTGATAAATCCTCGTTTAAAAGTTATAAAATTACATTGCAAATTTCTCAAAACTCTGCATTAATTAAAGCAGAAGATTTTACTATTGATTATGCAGGTAAAGAAGTATCTGTAAATGTGTTCATAAACTAACTAAACAACTAAAATTTAAGAAAGTAGTTTTAATTTGGCATTCTTTTTGGGTTAGGTCAGGTAATGTAACCGTAAACCTAATTTTATGAAAAAAAGTATACTAATAGCAAGTGTGTTAATGCTTTTAATGGCTTGTAACAGTTCAAATGACAATAGATACGATGAAAAAGAAATGGAGGTAGAGTCCTTAGATTATAGTCCACCAATTACTAAGAGGTCTTATACATCATCCCAAAAAACATCTCAAAAACCAATTTTAAAAGACAATGTACGTGTTGAAAGAAAATTAATCAAAACAGGTAATTTAACTTTTGAAACGCAAGACATCCAAAACACAAGAATGCGTATTGCAGACTTGGTAAAGACAAACCAAGGCTATATGGCAAGTGATAGAGAATACAAATCGTATGACAGAATTAGCACTACAATTTCGTTGAGAATTCCTTCAGAAAAATTCGATGATTTTGTGACGAGCCTTTCTAAAGGAGTTGAAAAGTTTGATGATAAAAGCATACAAATTTCTGATGTTACTGAACAGTTTTTAGATGTATCGGCAAGATTAAAAACTAAAAAGGTATTAGAAATTAGGTATTTAGAAATTCTTAAAAAAGCTAAATCTGTAAGAGAAATTTTGGATGTAGAAAGAGAACTAGGTAAATTAAGAGCAGATATAGAGTCTATCGAAGGAAGACTAAAATACTTGCAAAATCAAGTAGCATTCTCTACATTAACACTAACATTTTACAAGAAAATTGCGGCGTCAGAATCGTCTTTTGGAGGGAAAATAAAAGAAGCATTTAAAGACGGATATCAAAATGTAAAATCATTTTTCTTGTTTACCATTAAAATTTGGCCATTTATTATTATTTTATTCCTTTTAATTTTCTATTTTAGAAGAAGAATTTCAAGGAAAAAATAATAAAGTATAATGAATATTACATTTTACGGTCATGCAAGTTTTGGGATAGAAATACAAGGAAAACATATTTTGATTGACCCATTTATTTCTGGAAATCCTAAGGCTTCGCATATCGATATCAATCAATTACAAGCCAACTATATATTAGTTACACATGCACATCAAGACCATGTGTTAGATGTAGAAGCAATTGCTAAAAGAACCGGAGCTACGGTAATTTCTAATTACGAAATTGTAAATCATTTTATAGCAAAAGCATGTAATGGTTATCATCTTAATCATGGAGGGACTTTTATCAGCGAAGTATTTACTGTAAAATACGTGAATGCTGTGCATACTTCGTCTTTTGCAGATGGGAGTTATGGTGGTGAGCCAGGAGGATTTGTCATTACAGCTGGCGAAAAATCACTTTATATAGCGGGAGATACATGTGTACATTTTGATATGAAGCTGATACCAATGTTTAGTAAATTAGATGCTGCCATATTACCTATAGGTGATACGTTTACAATGGGTATTGACGAGGCTATAGTAGCTAGTGATTTTGTAGATTGTAACAAAATAATTGGTTGTCATTTTAATACTTTTCCACCAATAGAAATTGATACAACAGTTGCAAAAAATAAATTTGTATCTGCTGCAAAAGAATTAATCTTGTTAGAAATAGGTGAAACAATAAGCATATAAATGAAAGCAATAAAAATTATATTAGGTATCGTTACTGTTTTGGTGATTATTTTTTTCTCAACAGGATTAATTATCAAAGAAACTAATTACACGGTTCAAGTTACTATAGATAAACCTTTAGATAAAACCTTTACTGCATTTAATAATTTAGAAGAAATGGCTGTTTGGTTACCAGAAGTGAAATCTGTAGAGCCAATAGTTGTAAAACCAGGTGTTGTTGGAAGTGAATATAAAATGACAGTTGATAATAATGGGCAAACCGTTACTATGACAGAAAAAGTACTTGCCTTTATCCCTAATAAAAAAATGACCTTGTATTTTGATGCAGGAGACATGCTAAAAACAGACGACTACATCTTTAGTGAAACCAATAACAAAACTGTAATTGTAAAAAATGTAGCGTGCAAAAGCAATTCTTATATTATGAGTTGTATGTTTCCGTATTTTAAAAGTAAGTTTATTGAATTAGATAAAAAATATTTAGATAAATTTAAAACCTATATAGAAAAACAATAAGTTATGGATGTAAATATGATTAGTTGGTTTGAAGTGCCAGTAACAGATATGGATAGGGCTAAAAAATTTTACGAAACTGTTTTTAACGTAACAATATCTATACAAGAATTCGGTGGTGTACTAATGGGATGGTTTCCTCCAGCAGAAGATATTACTGCTCCAGGAATTAGTGGTTCATTGGTAAAAAGCGAAGGTGATTACATTCCGTCAGCAACTCACGGAACAGTAGTGTATTTTAATTCGCAAACCGGTGATATTTCTGACGAGCTAAGTAGAGTAGAGGAAGCAGGAGGTAAAATACTTCAAAACAAAACATTGATCTCTAACGAGATTGGCTATATGGCACAAGTTATAGATTCTGAAGGCAATAGGATTGCTCTTTATAATAAGTAATTTAATTAGTGCGAGCAACTTACCATAAATACATACTAAACTTTAAAAGACCAAGCGGAACATCGCGCGGAATTTTAAAAACCAAAGAAACTTGGTTTATCATTTTACAAAACAATGATAAAATAGGAATTGGCGAATGTGGCTTATTGAGAACTTTAAGTATTGATGATAGGCCAGATTATGAGGCAAAACTAAAATGGGTATGTAACAATATACATTTAGGTGTTGATAGATTATTAGTAGAAGTCTTTGATTTTCCAAGTATTCAATTCGGATTAGAGCAAGCTTTTTTGTCCTTAGTCAGTCAAACTCCATTTCATTTATTTCCATCAGAATTTACTGCCGGGAAAAAGTCAATTCCGATTAACGGATTGATATGGATGGGAGACAAGGCTTTTATGAAAACCCAAATCAAAGAAAAGCTAGCCTCTGGGTTTACCTGTATAAAAATGAAAATTGGCGCCATCGATTTTGATACTGAACTAACGCTATTAAAAGCAATCCGAAAAGAATTTTCGGCAAAAGAAATAGAATTACGTGTTGATGCAAACGGGGCATTTAATCCCAACGATGCATTAGAAAAATTAAAAAAACTATCAGTACTAGAAATTCATTCGATAGAGCAACCTATACAACAAGGTCAGTTACAAGAAATGGCAAATTTATGTGATAAAACTCCTTTACCTATTGCACTAGATGAAGAATTAATAGGTGTTTTTTCTGTAACAAAAAAGCAAGAAATACTACAAACAATTCAACCACAATACATAATTTTAAAGCCAAGTTTAGTAGGTGGCTATAAAGGAAGTGAAGAGTGGATAGCAATAGCAAACCAACAAAATTGTAACTGGTGGATAACATCTGCTTTAGAAAGTAATGTAGGTTTAAATGCAATTGCACAGTGGACGTTTACTTTGCAGAATAAAATGCCGCAAGGTTTGGGAACCGGTGGGTTGTATACAAACAATATTGAAGCACCATTAGAGATTTTTAAAGGAAACTTACAATACAATAATTTAAAAAAATGGAAATTTAATTTATAAGATGGATTATATACAACAAGCATATAAAGGAACCTTAGGAATGTGGAAATACTTAATTATACCGATTTTGTTTTTTGGGTTAGTTGCACTAAACTCTTTAGCAATTAATCTGTTAAATATAGATGTAGAAGAAATTATACAAAAAGAAATACAAGAAAAAGGTGCAAATAGATTTTTGTTAGAAAGTATGATCCCTTTTGTTGTTGGATTAGCAATGGTCTTTTTTTGGGTGAAATATGTACACAATCAATCTATAACATCATTGTCTACATCAAGAAAAAAGATTGATTGGAAAAGAGTGTTCTTCTCTTTTACATTGTGGGCAATGGTAACGTTAATTATTTTTTGTATAGGTTATTTTATGACACCAGAAAACTATCAATGGAATTTTCAATTAGATTCATTTTTAGTATTAGTTGTTATAAGTATTGTATTAATACCTATCCAAACCAGCTTTGAAGAATATTTTTTTAGAGGCTATTTAATGCAAGGTTTAGGAGTGGCTTTTAAAAACAGATGGATACCTCTTTTGGTAACCTCTTTAATTTTTGGCCTATTACATATAGAAAATCCAGAAGTTGCTAAACTCGGAAAATTAATTTTAGTGTATTATATTGGTACAGGATTCTTTCTTGGAATTATTACGTTGATGGATGAGGGAATTGAATTGGCGTTAGGGTTTCATGCAGCAAATAATTTAGTTACAGCGCTTTTGGTTACGGCAGATTGGACTGCTTTTCAGACAAATTCTTTGTTCTTAGATAAATCAGAACCTACTTTAGGTTATGATGTGTTTATACCTGTATTAATTATTTATCCATTGCTTTTAGTATTGTTTTCTAAAAAATATGGCTGGTCTAATTGGCAACAAAAGCTTTTTGGAAAAGTAGAAAAACCAATGCTAAATGAAGTACAGTAGATTTCATGCAGATTTTAAATTAAACAACAATTCATTTTCTACATCAAATGAAATAGTAGCGTATGCTGCAACTCTTTCTGAAGTTATAGCTCATTTTTTAAATGATTGGTTTTCTACAAATGATTTTATAGAGGTGCAAACCTCGGGATCTACAGGAAATCCAAAAATTATACAGCTCAAAAAAGAGTTTGTAAAAAACTCTGCACAGGCAACGGGCTTGTTTTTTAATTTGCAAGAAAAAACATTAGCGTTGTTGTGTATGCCTATAAACTATATTGCAGGAAAAATGATGTTGGTTAGAGCCTTAGAGTTGGGTTGGCACATAGATATTGTTGAGCCAGCTTTAAATCCACTTAAAGGAATTGAAAAAGCCTATGATTTTTCAGCAATGGTTCCGTTGCAGCTAGAAAATTCTCTAGCAGAAATCCATAAAATAAAAAAGTTAATTGTTGGTGGTGGAGTAGTGTCAAATGAATTAGAGAAAAAGCTGCAAGTGGTTTCTACAGAGGTTTTCGCAACTTTTGGAATGACAGAAACCATTACCCATATAGCTGCAAAAAAAATAAATAGCAAATGTCATTCTAAACGTAGTGAAGAAGCGTATAGAACACTACCTAATGTTGCAATTTCAAATGATGATAGAAGTTGCTTGGTAATACATGCGCCAAAAGTTTCAGTGAAAGAAATAGTTACTAACGATGTTGTAGAAATTGTTTCAGAAAATGCGTTTAAATGGTTGGGGCGTTATGATAATGTAATCAATTCTGGAGGAATTAAACTTCATCCAGAAAGTATAGAGAAGAAATTATCTAATATCATTGTTGAGCGTTTTTTTGTTGCTGGTATCCCAGATAAAAACTTGGGAGAAAAATTGATTTTAATAATAGAAAATGATACTGCTACGAGTTCAGAAGAAGCTTCAGTTATAAAAGAAATAAAAAAGAAGTTACAAGAAATTGACAGCCTGACGAAATACGAAGTTCCGAAACAAATTTATATAACTAAAAAGTTTGTTGAAACGGCAACTAAAAAGATACATAGAAAGAATACGCTGGAATTATTGCAATTCAATTAAATAGTTTCTTAAATCTTGCTCTTCATTTAATGCTAATTTTTTCTTAATTCTATACCTAGAAGTTTGTACAGATCTTGGATCTACATTTAAAATTCTTGCAATTTCTTTTGTTTGCATATGTAGCTTTATAAACATACAATGTCTTAGCTCAGTTTCAGTTAATGTTGGAAATTTTATTAGTAAATTATCATAAAAATTAGCATATACAGCATTGAAATGCTGTTTTAAAAGTTCCCATTCGTTGTCGTTTTCTAAGATGTATTCTATTTGTTTTATCGTGTCTTTTAAAGTTTTGTTTGTGTTTTCTGTTTTTGCAAAACTCAAATCAGCTTTGATTTCTTTTAAGTATTGATTGTAGTATAATAATTGAGTAGAAAGCGAAATCATTTCTTTTTCTTTGTCTAGAATTTCATTTTTTAATTCTTTGACAGTGTTTTCAATATCAATATAGTTTTTTTTGTACCTAAGGTAAAAGATTAATCCTATAGCTACTACTACAACAAGTAAACAACACATAAAAAAGAATAAAAACTTTAGATTTTGATTTGTACTTTTATATATCTCTAATTGTGTTAGGGAATTCTTTAATAAGAATTTGTAATTCAATACATCTATTTTGGCTTCTAGTTTGTTTTTAGTTTCTAGCTGTTCTTTTATAACTTTGGTAAGAATATTAGGGTCTGTATGTGCTATTAATTCTAAGCTAAAAATACAATCGCTTGAGGCGGCGTTGCACTGATGTATTTCAATACTTATAATGTTTTTTCCTTTTTTAAATATACTATTGTCAAATAGTTTTGTATAAAATTTATCTTCATTAACGCCTTCAACAACGTTTTCAGATCTTGTGAGACTTGTTATGTGTCCTTCAGGCATATTGTCTCTATATAATTCTTTGCCATTTACATAAATTATTGCACCATCATCTCTTCTCAGTTTAAATTCATAGCCTTTGTAGTTTGCGTTCTCTTTAATGTATATTTCTTTGGAAAAGTATTTAGTAATTTCTTTATTTTTTTTGTTTGACCCAAAATTTATTTTTGTAATAATTATTCTGTCTCCATATCCAATAGGTGTTGAGCCAGATTTCCAAGTTGAAAAATCTTTTTTTAAGAACCAGTCATTTTTTAAATAGCCTTGATCAAAATAACTCCAGGTATCACCATTTTTAATTAAGGATTCTTGTCCGTAACTGATGATAGTCAAAAAAAGAAAAGGTAGAAGTAAAAAAATCTTCGAGTAAAAAAATCTAGTTTTTTTCATGATGCAACTGCTTATTGTTCAAATGTAGTAGTTTTTTGCAAAATAAAACACACATGTAGTACATAAGTTGTAGCTTTATTAGCTATATAAATGCTGATAAGTGATAAATTTGAAAAACATTTTAGTTTTCTCAGGGGGAATTGTATTGAAAAAATAGTTGGGGGGCTATAATAAATTTTTCTTGTTAATTGTAAATGTAAAAAAGTCGTATAATTTTATACGACTTTTTATTTTTTACAACTTAATTAAATTAGATTTCCATAGAATGGTAGACATTGTTTACATCATCATCTTCTTCTAATTTTTCTAATAGCTTATCTACATCTGCTTGTTGTTGTTCAGTAAGTTTAGTGGTTGTAGTCGGAATTCTTTCGAACTCACTTGATAATATTTCAATGTTATTGTCTTCTAAATATTTTTGGATAGAACCATTTTGTTCAAATGGAGCATAAATTAAAATACCATCATCATCTTTAAATACTTCCTCTACTTCAAACTCTATCATTTCTAATTCAAACTCTTCCAAGTCCATTGTTAACGTAGTTTCATTAATTCTAAAGTTACAAACATGGTCAAACATAAATACTACTGAGCCAGAAGTACCTAAATTTCCATCACATTTATTAAATGCAGCTCTCACATTGGCAACAGTTCTGTTATTATTATCTGTAGCTGTTTCCACCACAACGGCAATTCCATGTGGTGCATAGCCTTCAAACAAGGTTTCTTTATAGTTTGCAGTGTCTTTATCTGTAGCCTTTTTAATTGCACGAGCCACATTGTCTTTAGGCATGTTTGCTGCCTTTGCATTTTGTATAACGGCTCTTAATCTTGAATTAGTTTCTGGGTTTGGTCCACCATCTTTAACAGCCATTACAATGTCTTTACCAATTCTGGTAAAAGTTTTAGCCATTGCAGACCAACGTTTCATCTTTCTTGCTTTCCTAAATTCGAATGCTCTTCCCATTTCTAAACTCTAAATTTTTATTGATTTTTTTCTGATTACAAATTAAAACTAAACTTGGATAACTCCCAAATTAAATTGTTTTTCAATTGGTGCATGATTGGCAGCTTCTATTCCCATAGAAATCCAAGTTCTTGTATCTAACGGATTGATGACTCCATCTGTCCAAATCCTAGCAGCTGCATAATATGGTGAAATCTGATTATCATATCTCGATTTAATTTTATCAAATAATTCAGCTTCTTTTTCTGGAGTTATTTCTTCACCTTTTTTCTTTAAAGATGCTGTTTCTATTTGTAATAATACTTTTGCAGCAGAATTACCACTCATAACCGCTAATTCTGCACTTGGCCAAGCAGCAATTAATCTTGGGTCATAAGCTTTTCCACACATAGCATAGTTTCCTGCCCCATAAGAATTACCAATGACTATGGTAAATTTTGGAACTACAGAATTGCTAACCGCATTAACCATTTTTGCACCATCTTTAATAATACCACCGTGTTCAGATTTGCTTCCAACCATAAATCCAGTTACATCTTGTAAAAATATTAATGGTATTTTCTTTTGATTACAATTGGCAATAAATCGAGTTGCTTTATCGGCTGAGTCATTATAGATAACTCCGCCAAACTGCATTTCTCCTTTTTTGGTTTTTACTAATTTACGTTGATTAGCAACAATTCCAACTGCCCAGCCATCAATCCTAGCATATCCAGTTAAAATAGTTTTTCCATAACCTTCTTTGTATTGTTCAAACTTTGAGTCATCTACTAGACGTTCTATAATTTCTAGCATATCATACTGCTCATTACGCGCTTTAGGTAAGATTCCGAAAATTTCATTCTCGTCTTTAGCAGGAGTAGCAGCTTCAATTCTATTATAACCTGCTTTATCAAAATCTCCAATTTTGTCAACAATATTTTTAATAGTATCTAATGCATCTTTATCATCTTTTGCTTTATAATCTGTAACACCAGAAATTTCACAATGTGTTGTTGCACCTCCTAAGGTTTCATTATCAATAGATTCACCTATGGCCGCTTTTACCAAATAACTTCCTGCTAAAAAAATACTTCCGGTTTTATCTACAATTAAAGCTTCATCACTCATAATTGGTAAATAAGCACCTCCGGCAACACAACTTCCCATAACGGCTGAGATTTGAGTAATTCCCATGCTACTCATTACGGCATTGTTTCTAAATATTCTTCCAAAGTGCTCTTTGTCAGGGAAAATTTCATCTTGTAGAGGTAAATAAACACCAGCAGAGTCAACTAAATAAATAATAGGAAGTTTGTTTTCAATAGCAATTTCTTGAGCGCGCAAGTTCTTTTTCCCTGTTATAGGAAACCAAGCTCCTGCTTTTACCGTTGCATCATTTGCAACCACAATACACAGTTTGCCTTTTACATAACCAATTTTAACGACTACTCCTGCTGAAGGACAACCACCGTGTTCTTGATACATACCTTCACCTGCAAAAGCACCAATTTCTATACTTTTAGTATTATTATCAAATAAGTATTCTATTCTTTCTCGTGCTGTTAATTTTCCTTTAGAGTGATGTTTTTGAATGTTGTTTTTACCTCCACCTAATTTAACTTTCACAAGTTTTTGCTTTAATTCTGCTAATAACAGTTTATTGTGGTCTTCGTTCTTATTGAAGTTTATGTTCATGAGTTGCTCAATTTTTAGAGAGGCTAAGGTACAAAAATGTAGTTTAATTGATTAAAAATATAACACGGAAATATAACCCTAGGAAAATAAAAAAATAATTTATATCTTTGTATCAGAATTTAAAACATGATAAAATGAAAACGAATAAAATAGTGTTTTACGTATCAACAGGATTATTAACAGTATTAATGCTTTTTTCTGCTAGTATGTATGTGTTTAACCATGAAGAAATAGTTAAGGCATTTACAAATTTTGGATACCCAACGTATATCATTTATCCACTTGCATTAGCAAAAACTCTTGGATTGGTTGCTTTATGGTTTTTTCAAAAGAAAAGAATAGTGGAATGGGCATATGCAGGATTCTTTTTCAACTTTGTATTAGCATTTTTTGCACATTATATGATAGGAGATGGAGAGCAAATGGGAGCATTAATGGCATTGGTTCTTTTAGCTGTTTCATATATATTTAGTAAAAAAGTAAATCAATAGAATGAAGAAAGTTTTAGCATTTGCAGGTAGTAATAGTAAAAGCTCAATAAATAAGCAATTAGCGACTTACACTGTATCAAAAGTAAATGGTGTATCTTATGATGTTGCAGATTTAAATGACTATCCGTTACCGATTTTTAGTTTAGAAATTGAAGCTGAAGGATTTCCTAAAGCTGCAGAAGAGTTTAATAAATTATTAAGCCAGTACGATGGTTTTGTGATTTCCTTAGCTGAACATAATGGATCCTATAGCGCTGTGTTTAAGAATATATTTGATTGGGTATCAAGAATAGATAGAAAAGTTTTTAAAGACAAGCCAGTATTATTAATGGCTACTTCTCCTGGAGGAAAAGGAGGAGCTTATGTTTTAGAAACTGCAAAAAACACGTTTCCTCATTTAGGAGGTAAGGTTGTGTCAACTTTTTCTTTACCTAGCTTTTATGACAACTTTAAAGAAGGTGAATTAGTAAATGTGGAGTTAAAAGAGCTATTAAACAAATCAATAAAAGAATTTGAATTCGTAATTTAAAATTAAGAATCCATGGAAAAAAAGAAGATCAAAAAGACCTATAGTAATGATGAAATTACCGTTATATGGCAACCACATATTTGTACACATTCTAAGAAATGCTGGAAAGGATTGCTAGATGTTTTTGATCCAAGAGAAAAGCCATGGATTAAATTAGATGGAGCAACAAATCAACAGATTATGAACCAAATAGATGTATGCCCTTCAAAGGCATTGTCGTACCAAAAGAATAATTTGTAATTACAGAATATTCCTTGGAAAGTATTTGTAAATTTGTTAAAAATAATGGTCATGGGAGATATAGGAAAAGATATCAATTCAAGATTTTCAAATAATAAAGTAAAAGCATTAATTAATATAAAATACACTGCAAATTGGTTGTATAGTAAGGAAATTGAATATTTTAAACCTTATGGAATATCTCCACAACAGTATAATATATTAAGAATTTTAAGAGGCGCTGGTAAACAATTAACAGTGCAAACTATTAAAGATAGGATGATTGAACGTGCGCCAAATGTAACTAGATTAATGGATAAATTGTGTGCGAAATCTTTGATAGAGAGAGTGCGCTGTGATCATGATAGAAGAGTAGTTTACATTAGTATCTCTAAAAATGGGTTAGCATTATTAAAAAAAATAGATAGTGTTTTTGATATAGATTTTATAGATAAAATTTCAGAAGAAGAGGCTGAAGTATTAAGCAATCTTCTCGATAAAATTAGATAGTACAATGAAAATATATAAGAGCGTAAAACATTTAGAATTTAGTCCGCTAGTAAATATGGGATTAATTCGTTTGCGTCAACCAATACCAACACAAGATGTAGAAAATGTAGATCCGTTTATATTATTACATCATTACGGACCTTATGCTATAAGTGAGTTTAATAACCCATTTGATTTAGGTCCGCATCCACATAGAGGGTTTGAACCGATTACCTTATTATTTCAAGGTGAACAATTGCATAGAGATTCATTAGGAAATGAAAGCCTTGTTGAGGCAGGTGATGTACAATGGACAACTGCAGGAAGAGGAATCATTCACGCTGAAGGTCCAACCAAAGAATTTGTGAAAAAAGGAGGCGAATTAGAAGGAATTCAATTATGGTTGAATTTACCTGCTAAAGATAAAATGATGACTCCAAATTATCAGCATGTAAAAAGTAAACAAATACCTGTTGTTAATGATGACTCTGGAAACATTACAATGAAGATTGTTGCAGGAAGTCAAAAAGAAAAGGCAGGTTTAATTACCACTCAAACAGAAGTGAATGTTTTTACGGTAGAGGCAGAAGAGGGAGGAGAAATGATTATTGATATTCCAGAAAATCATGCTTCTACTTTGTATTTATTAGATGGAGAAGTTAATGTTAATAATGACGTACTACTTAAAAAAGGTGAACATCAGTTGGCTGTATTTAATAAAGACGGGAATGCAATTAAATTTGCATCTAACAAAAAAAGTAAGCTAATTATTTTATCTGGCGTACCAATTGAAGAAAAAGTAGCTCAATATGGACCTTATGTTATGAATAATCAAACCGAATTATTAGAAGCAATGCGTGACTATCAGCAAGGAAAAATGGGATACCTGTATTAAATAGTTATTAAATTAGTGAAAAGCTCAAGAAATCAATTCTTGAGCTTTTTTATTTTCAGATATTTATAGTAACTTGCAGATATTATGCATGCATAATAAATAAATAACACTATGACAAAATACAAGCACATTTTTCAACCTTTAGATTTAGGATTTACAACATTAAAGAATAGAATTTTAATGGGTTCTATGCATACAGGATTAGAAGAAGAGAAAAACGGAATTGAAAAAATAGCTAAGTATTACGGAGAAAGAGCTAAGGGAGGTGTTGGGTTAATAGTAACAGGAGGAATTGCTCCAAATAGGCAAGGTTGGACGGCTCCTTTTTCTGCAAGAATGTCAAATAAAAAACATGCTGAGAGTCATAAAAAAATTACTGAGGAAGTACATAAATATGGAGGGAAAATATGTATGCAAATATTGCATTCAGGAAGATATGGTTACCATCCAATAGCAGTTGCTCCATCAAATATTAAAGCACCAATTTCTCCTTTTAAACCATTTCAATTAACAGCATCTGGTATAAAAAGAACTATCAATGATTTTGTGAATTGTGCAAAATTATCAAAAATAGCAGGATATGATGGAGTTGAAATTATGGGTTCTGAAGGCTATCTAATCAATCAGTTTATTGCGGAAAGAACCAACAAGCGTTCTGATAGTTGGGGAGGAGCCTATGAAAATAGAATGCGTTTTCCCATTGAAATAGTGAAACAAGTTAGAGCAGCTGTAGGTGAGGACTATATCATTATTTTTAGGCTATCAATGTTAGATTTGGTAGAGAAAGGTAGTAGTTGGGAAGAAATTGTTCAATTGGCAAAAGAAATTGAAAAAGCTGGAGCTACTATTATAAATACTGGAATTGGTTGGCACGAAGCAAGAATTCCTACCATTGCTACATCTGTTCCTAGAGCTGCATTTACTTGGGTGACTAAAAAAATGAAAGATGAAGTCTCTATTCCATTAGTTACAACCAATAGAATTAATATGCCAGAAACAGCAGAAAAAGTATTAGCAAATGGAGATGCGGATATCATTTCTATGGCACGTCCTTTTTTAGCAGATCCAGAATGGGTAAATAAAGCGTATGATGAAAAAGAAGATGAAATAAATACGTGTATTGGATGTAATCAGGCGTGTTTAGACCATGTGTTTCAGCAGAAAGTAGCTAGCTGTTTGGTAAATCCTAGAGCTTGTCATGAAACAGAATTGAATTATTTTCCAACTGAAAATAAAAAGAAAATTGCGGTAATTGGCGCTGGTCCAGCAGGATTAGCAGCGTCAACAATTGCAGCACAAAGAGGACACGAGGTTACACTCTTTGATAGCGAGTCTGAAATTGGAGGACAATTTAATATTGCCAAACAAATTCCGGGTAAAGAAGAATTTTACGAAACCATTCGATATTTTAATAAACAAATTCAGTTACACAACGTTACTCTAAAGTTAAATACAAGAGTATCAGTAGAAGATTTAAATGCAAGTGATTATGACGAGGTAGTTTTAGCAACTGGAATTGCTCCTAGAATGCCAAAAATTGAAGGTATTGAAAACAAAAAGGTATTAAGTTATATAGATGTATTAAAATATAAAAAAACAGTTGGAAAAAGAGTCGCAGTGATTGGAGCTGGAGGAATAGGTTTTGATGTCTCAGAATATTTAGCGCATGAAGGAGAAAGTACTTCGCAAAATATTGATGCATGGTTAAAAGAATGGGGTATTGATAAAACCTTATCAGCAAGAAGTGGAATTGAAGGCATAAAACCAGAATTTGAACCTTCTCCTAGAGAAATCTTTATGTTCAAAAGAAGTAAAGAAAAATTTGGAGGTAAACTTGGTAAAACTACTGGATGGATACACAGATCTACTTTAAAAAAGAAAAATGTGCAATTTATTAACCGTGTGCAATACACAAGAATTGATGATTCAGGATTGCATTATGTTCAAAATGATGAACAAAAATTATTGGAAGTTGATAACATTATTATATGTGCTGGACAAAATCCATTAAAAGAGCTTTTAACTCCCTTACAAGAAAAAGGAATTAACGTCCATGTTATTGGAGGTGCAGATATTGCTGCAGAATTAGATGCAAAAAGAGCCATAGATCAAGGAGCTCGATTGGCTGCCCAAATATAAAATTACTACTTTAAGCTTGTTATTTTTAATCCGTAAATAATTACGATATTTGCCACTCAACTATTAAACAAATAATTATGGCAATGAATAAAAATACAGTATTAGCTTGGGCAACATTTATTATGATAATTGTAGGCCTCGGACTAATTTCACTTGGAGCATTTAGATATGATGAAATAGCAGGTTGGGGCTTTGCTGCAGTAGGAGTTGGTTTTTTTGCTATTGCTTGGGTTTTTAATGCACTTAAAGGAAGAGTATAAGTTCCTCAATCATTTACAAATTTAATTTACAATTATGTCAGACGATAAGAAAGTCATCTTTTCGATGAATAAGGTTTCTAAAACCTATCAAAGTACAAATAAACAAGTTTTAAAAGATATTTATTTAAGTTTCTTTTACGGAGCAAAAATTGGAATTCTTGGATTAAATGGCTCAGGAAAATCTACTTTGTTAAAAATTATTGCTGGAGTAGAAAAAAACTACCAAGGAGATGTGGTGTTTTCTCCAGGATATAAAGTTGGCTATTTAGAACAAGAGCCTCAGCTCGATGAAAATAAAACAGTCATTGAAGTTGTTAAAGAAGGAGTGGCAGAAACAGTTGCCATTTTAGATGAATACAATAAAATAAACGATATGTTTGGTTTAGAAGAAGTGTATTCTGATGCTGATAAGATGGAGAAGCTAATGAACCAACAAGCAGAGTTACAAGATAAAATTGATGCATCTAATGCTTGGGAACTAGATACCAAGTTAGAAATTGCTATGGATGCTTTACGTACTCCTGAAGGTGATAAGAAAATTGGAGTATTATCAGGAGGAGAACGTCGTCGTGTAGCATTATGTCGTTTATTATTACAAGAACCAGAAATTTTATTATTAGATGAGCCTACTAACCACTTAGATGCTGAATCGGTACATTGGCTAGAGCATCATTTAGCACAATACAAAGGAACGGTAATTGCTGTAACGCACGACCGTTATTTCTTAGATAATGTTGCAGGTTGGATTTTAGAATTGGATAGAGGAGAAGGTATTCCTTGGAAAGGAAATTACTCTTCTTGGTTAGATCAAAAATCTCAACGTTTAGCACAAGAAAGCAAAACAGCTTCTAAGCGTCAAAAAACGTTAGAGCGAGAGTTAGAGTGGGTTCGTCAAGGAACAAAAGGTCGTCAAACAAAACAAAAAGCACGTTTGAAGAACTATGAAAAGTTGATGAGTCAAGATCAAAAACAAACGGAAGAAAAATTAGAAATCTATATTCCGAATGGTCCACGTTTAGGAACGAATGTAATTGAAGCTAGAGGAGTTTCTAAAGCCTACGGAGATAAATTATTATATGAGAATTTAGAATTCAATCTTCCTCAAGCTGGTATAGTTGGAATTATTGGTCCGAACGGTGTAGGTAAAACGACTATTTTCAGAATGATTATGGGAGAAGAAACTCCAGATGCAGGAAGTTTTTCAGTTGGTGAAACTGCTAAAATAGCTTATGTAGATCAGTCTCATTCTAATATCGATCCTGAAAAAACAATTTGGGAAAACTTCTCTGAAGGTCAAGATTTGGTAATGATGGGCGGAAAACAAGTAAACTCTAGAGCTTATTTAAGTCGTTTTAATTTTTCAGGAAACGAACAGAATAAGAAAGTTTCAACTTTATCGGGAGGAGAACGTAACCGTTTGCATTTAGCAATGACCTTAAAAGAAGAAGGTAACGTATTATTGTTAGATGAGCCAACAAACGATTTAGATGTAAACACATTACGAGCGTTAGAAGAAGGATTAGAAAACTTTGCTGGTTGTGCGGTAGTAATTAGTCACGACCGTTGGTTTTTAGATCGTATTTGTACGCATATTTTAGCTTTTGAAGGAGATAGTCAAGTGTATTTCTTTGAAGGTTCTTTCTCTGACTATGAAGAAAATAAGAAAAAACGTTTGGGAGGAGATTTATTACCGAAACGAATAAAATATAAAAAACTGATTAGATAAAAATAAAAAGCCTGCTATTTAGCAGGCTTTTTTGTGATCTTAATTTCTCCTTTCGTTCCCCCTTCTCTTAGAAGTTCTTGTTGTAGCTTCTTTTTTTCTTTTTATTTTAGTACGTCTGTCAACTTTTTGTTCTTTTTTATCAGAACCTGAATGTTGTCTATACGTTCTTCTATTTGTATCTGTAGCTCTTCTTCTATGAACATTGGTGTTATTTCTTTTTGTATCTACACTTTTCCTTCTTTTAATAATCTTACCTCGCTTACCAATCTTTGCATTCGGTTTTGCTTTGTAGTAGTAATAATGTCTGTCTTCTCTATATTTTCTATAATTATCTTTAAAAAATCTATCATAGAAAAACCGATCATTATAGCGATAAACTGGACCAAAATTTAATGAGAAGTGGATATCAGTTTCATCATAGTAGTCGTTGTGTACACTTCCGTAGAAATATGGCTCACCCCAATAGTTATAGGTAATTCTTAAGTCGCCAACTTTTCTTAAAAGCCCTTTTCTGTAATAGAGTCTAATGTTGCCAATTTTTCGAACATTTCCTCTACTGTCATATCTAATGTAATTATTACCAACGCGTTTAATACGTCCTTTGTAATCTCTATAAATTCTCAATCCGTTTCTTTGATATCTGTAGCCATTATAATCAAAATATACAGCAGTTCTTCTTGGCCTTTCAAATTCAAAATCACCATTTAAAAACACATGAAATAATATTCCTTTTTCAATAAAGGTAACTGCATCTGTATATGTGTTTACGTGAGAAGTTTTTTTAGTTGATAATGGGTAATAGTCATTTGAATACGTAGAAACAAATGACATAAGTCCTAATAATAGTAGTGCTTTTTTCATAATTTCTAAATTTAAGTTCTGCTTACTCTTTTCGATTTTCAGCTTCCACGTTGTTAGGTAGTTTTCAAAGAATGTGCCAAAACTTACTTTACTTCTTTGGTAGAAAAAATTGTTGTTTGTAATTGGTTAAAAATCAATAAAATACTTTGTATTAACTTTTTTTATGAAGCTTAGCAATGTTTTTTGTGTAATGACTTAAATTTCTTACATCTTTAAGCAATTCTATGGTAGAACGATATGGAATTTTTCTTTTATCATGATTGATACGAGCAATTTTGTAGAGCTGTTTCCAGTGTTTTCGAAGCTCTTTCAATGCGCCAAAATAAGTGATGTTATTGGTATCGTAAATATGAGTCGGTTCTGCTAAAATCCCGTTTAATTCTAAGATTTTAAAATTACCATTTTCTAGGTCTTCAAAAGTATTGTACTTTACATCTAATCTTCCATAAAACCAGCCTTCTATCTCTCTGTTTAAGGTATTAAAAGTGGTTTCTAGTTTTTTACTGATTAAATGACTACCATTAATAAACTGTGTGCCTTTTGAATGATTACCTACATCAGACAATTTAATTTTTTCTCCTTTTCGGGGTATCGTTTGTAAATCTGTTGAACAATTTTTTTTGATGATTTCAAAGTAAATTCGTGTTCTATTGTTTTTAAGAACCAACTGTTCTATGGTATTCTTTCCATCTCCAATAACATGTAAAAATTCTTTCAATGTAATTGAGGTAATTCGCCCTGTTTTTTGAGTTGGATATCTAAAATAAAACACGCCGCATTCATTTTTCTCGCTCAAAAACTCTTGAATAATAATATCTACTGGGTATTTTTTTAAGTAGGCAATTAAAGCATCTTTGTTAGAAATTTTTTGAACTAACAATCCTCTAAAACCAACATCTGGCTTTGCAATTATTGGATAAGAGATTGCGAGTTGTGCAATCTTTAACAGCGTACTTTCTATAGAAGAATTTGCTTTGTGAAAAATAGTTTTTGGCAAGTATCTTTTTGGAACTAGTTGTAAGGTTTTGTATTTAGATTCTGTACCTATGCCAGAATTGGCTATACTAGGGTTAACTGCGGTATAAAAAACTAAATTTTTTGCCTTTATAGCGTGGTAAAGAGCAAAGGGAATATTAGGAATATAAAACATCGAAGCAGGCCAATATTCCCAATTTAAAAATTTTGTGCTTTTCATTAGACAGTTGCAAAAATAAACCTTCTTAAATCGTTCGATTTAGAACTTAGAACGAAATTACTAATAATTAAAGACTCTTTGATTTTAATTTTGATATTTGTTAAGGTTGCTTTGCCGCTTTTTTAAAATATACGTTTGATTATTCTGGGTAATAAAGAGTTCTTTGCAATTAGTTGGATATATAAAACGGTATTTTTCTTTAAGATTAAAAGCATTGCTTTCGGTATAAAAAATGTCTTCAAAATCTTTTTCCCCTTTATAACTATATCTTGATACTTTATAATTATTTTCAGATAGTTGTTCTTCAATTTTAAACCAAGCTCCACTACCAATTCCTCCAAGCCAAGTGCCATCATTTATATTGAATATAGTAGTGTCTGGTAATTCACAACCAATTGAATTGATTCCTGCATTAGGTTTTCTAGAAAAAAATAATTTGTATTCTTTTAAAATAGATCTGTTCTTGTATAGGGTTACTTTTTGATTTTTTACCTCGTAAATATCTTTTTCTGTTTTGCCTTTTATAGCATTGCCAATAGGACTAGGAGTGAGGATGTAAGAGCTTTTTAGTTTTAAGATAATTTGCTTTTTTGTGCACGAATTAATAATAGTTTGAGTAACAAACCTAGCACAGTTTGTTCCATTTTTAAGAAATGCACCGTAAGGAATTTCTTTTTGGTTGATTAGTGCTTCGATATATTTTTGAGCTTTATCAAAATCAATAGCATTATTAATACTAGCTATAAGTCTGCCATCACCATGGGTTATTTCGGGATTTTTGTCTAGCCAAAGTAGTAGTTGATTGATGTTATCTAGTTTATTGTTTTTAAAAGTTGCTTTGATAGGTATTTTTAACTCTGGATCGGTTTCTTTAGATCTCACTCTACCATTTCCGTAAGAGGTAATGTATCTTCCAAAATCATAATAATTAACTTCAGAACTATTTTTCTTAATTAATAAGAGAGCAGCATGACCAGCTTGTATGGCATCTTTACTACCAATTCCAATTTTTGGCCAAAATTTACTAGAAAATTCCCATTGCGCAGGACGCACTACAGTGTCTGGATAAGATAATATGACTATAATTCCATTAGATTTCAAGCTGATAAAATTTATTCTGCATTATTTTTATAAAACAAAGCATCTAAAAATAGTTTAAAAGTTTTAAAAGCAAGCACAAGTGTAAAAATTGTTGCAAGCATAGCAAACAACAGTAATGCATAAGCAATCCAATTATTGTTGTCTAACTTATTGAGTGCTTTAAACGCAATGTTTAAAGAAATTGGAGATATAATCATCAAAGCTATTAAAGCCAATAGCCTTTTAATGCCTTTATTAAATAAGATAGCTCTATTTTCGTTCATCTTTGTAATAAATAATTGCTTTTCTAACGCTGTTATGTTTTTGTAATAAAGTACTGGCTAATATTGCATCAATTTCTAATTCTTTCTGCAACATCTTAACCCCTCTATCTACAAGCTTGTTGTTAGATAGCTGCATGTCAACCATTTTATTACCTTTTACTTTACCTAATAAAATCATGCTTGCTGTTGTAAGCATATTAAGAGCCATTTTTTGAGCCGTACCAGCTTTCATTCTTGAACTACCGGTTACAAATTCTGGACCTACAACAATTTCTATTGGATAGTCTGAGGCTTTAGCTAACGGACTGTTTTTGTTACACGTTATGCAGCCAGTTGTAATTCCGTTTTTGCGACATTCTTTTAAGGCACCAATAACATAAGGAGTTGTACCCGAAGCTGCAATACCAACTACAATATCTTTGGTTGATACATGCTGTTGTTGTAAATCTATCCATCCTTGTGTGGTAGAATCTTCTGCAAATTCAACGGCTTTTCTAATGGCTGTATCGCCACCAGCAATTAAGCCGATAACTAATCCGTGTGGCACACCAAACGTTGGTGGACATTCAGAGGCATCTAAAATTCCAAGTCTTCCACTTGTACCAGCACCTAAATAAAACAACCGGCCTCCATGCTGCAGTCTTTCTGCAATCTGATTGGTTAATAAGGTAATTTCTGGAATGGATTTTTCTACAGCATCAGCTACGGTTTTATCTTCTTTATTGATGTTGATTAATAACTCTGAAGCAGTCATCTTTTCTAAATGATTGTACTTAGAATCTTGCTCTGTTGTTTTGTTAAAATCCATATCTCAAAAATAAACAAAAAAGCGATGTAAATTTACATCGCTCTGATAAATTAGATTGCTTATAAGCTGTTTAAAATTGTATTAAACGTTTTGCTTGGTCTCATTGCTTTAACAGTTTGTTCATCATTTGGTTGGTAATATCCACCGATGTTAATAGGAGTGCCTTGAGCCGTATTTAACTCATTTACAATAGTTGCTTCATTTGCGATTAATTCTTTTGCAATTAAACTAAAACGTTCTTTTAGCTGCAAGTTTTTAGTTTGATTTGCCAAGGCTTCTGCCCAATACGTGGCTAGGTAAAAATGACTGCCTCTATTGTCTAGTTCTCCAACTTTACGAGAAGGAGATTTTTTATTGTCTAAAAATTTGTCTGTTGCCTCGTCTAAGGTTTCAGCTAAAATCAATGCTTCTTCGTTGTTGGTAGTTTGTCCTAAGTGCTCTAAAGAAACAGCCAATGCTAAAAATTCACCTAAAGAATCCCAACGTAAGTGTCCTTCTTCTAAAAATTGCTGTACGTGTTTTGGAGCTGAACCACCTGCACCAGTTTCAAACAAGCCACCTCCATTCATTAAAGGAACAATCGATAGCATTTTGGCAGAGGTACCTAGTTCTAAAATAGGGAACAAGTCTGTTAAATAATCGCGTAATACATTTCCTGTAACAGAGATGGTGTCTTTACCAGCTTTTACACGTTGTAATGTAAACTTTGTAGCTTCAATAGGTGCTAAAATTCTAATGTCTAAATTACTTGTATCATAGTCTTGTAGATAGGTAGTGACTTTTTTAATCAACTCAGCATCGTGTGCTCTATTTTTATCTAACCAAAATACAGCAGGCGTATTTGTAGCTTTTGCTCTATTAACAGCAAGTTTTACCCAATCTTTTATCGGAGCGTCTTTTACTTGGCACATTCTCCAGATATCTCCAGCTTCAACCGTATGTTCTATTAAGGTAGCTCCATTAGCATCAATAACTCTTACAATACCATTTGATGCAATTTCAAAAGTTTTATCATGTGATCCATATTCTTCAGCTTTTTGAGCCATCAATCCAACATTTGGAACAGTACCCATAGTCGTTGGGTCAAAAGCTCCATGTTCTTTACAAAAATCAATTGTAGCTTGATAAACGCCTGCATAGCTGCTATCTGGAATTACAGCTTTTGTGTCTTGCTGTTTACCATCTGCATTCCACATTTGCCCAGAAGTACGTATCATAGCAGGCATAGAAGCATCAATAATAACATCAGAAGGCACATGTAAGTTGGTGATTCCTTGATCAGAATTTACCATTGCAATGTTTGGGCCGTTCTGGTATGCTGCATTGATGTCAGCTTCAATTTCAGCTTTTTTATTAGCAGGTAAATCGTTTAATTTACTTAATAAGTTTCCAAAACCATTGTTAACATTTACGCCAATTTGTTTAAAAACTTCTCCATGTTTTTCAAAGACATCTTTAAAGAATGCTTGCACTCCATAACCAAAAATGATAGGGTCAGAAACCTTCATCATTGTGGCTTTCATATGTAAAGAAAATAGGGTATTTTTTGATTTAGCATCTTTTACTTGTTCATCTAAAAATGCTATCAAAGCTTTTTTACTCATTACAGTTGCGTCAATAATTTCATTGGCTAGTAATGGAGTATAAGTTTTTAAAACGGTAGTATTTCCGTTAGTATCTGTATGTTCTATACTAACATGAGTTGCACTTTTAACGGTGATAGATTTTTCATTATGAAAAAAATCGCCCTCTGTCATGGTAGCCACATGTGTTTTTGATTCTGTACTCCAATCACCCATTGCATGCGGGTTCTTTTTAGCATAGTTTTTTACTGCTTTCGGAGCTCTTCTATCAGAATTCCCTTCCCTTAAAACTGGGTTTACCGCAGAACCTTTTACTTTGTTATAGCAGGCTATTATTTTTTTATCTTCATCAGTAATGACTTCTTCAGGATAATCAGGAACAGCATAACCTAATTGCTGTAATTCTTTAATAGCGGCTTTTAACTGTGGTACAGAAGCACTAATATTAGGTAGTTTAATGATATTGGCTTCAGGTGTTTTTGCGAGTGCGCCTAATTCTGCAAGAGCGTCATTTACTCTTTGATGTGCTGGTAGGTATTCTGATAAGTTTGCTAAAATTCGTCCAGCTAAAGAGATGTCTTTTGTTACAACTTCTATGTGAGAAGGTGTTGTAAAAGCTTTTATAATAGGTAATAATGATTCTGTAGCTAAAGCTGGAGCCTCATCTGTTTTGGTATAAATAATTTTAGCATTATGGTTCATGTGAATGTATTTTTAATTAAAAAAGTAAAAACAAAGACTTATTTTTAAGTTCAGCAAATTTAGTGATTTACAGTGAAAAAAGAACTGATAAAATGCTAATAATAGAGGGTGTTTTTTGCGATGTTGCTAATAAAAATAAAAGCCATATCTAACAATTTCTTGTTATGATATGGCTTCTTTGAAATAACGTTGGTTAATTTTGTTTACATTGTTTATAAACTTATTACGAGTAGCAAATCTTACGATTTACTATGCCTCAGTAACAACTAACTTTAGTTATCTCAGGGTGAACTGTCTAATGTTGTTTACACATTTTGTATACACAACACCTTATTATAGACAACTCGCTGTGTTTTTCAATAGTTATTAGAAGTTGCTTTGCAAATGCTTAGCACAGAATACGTTGCTTTCTGTTTTTCAACAGTACAACATAGATTCTTTCAAATAATTTATCATTGCTGTAAACTATTTTCTTCTGTATTGAAAAACAATGTTAAAGAACGTTACTTTATTTTTGTACTTAATTCAGATAATAATACCATTACGTTTTATGGTAATTGTATCCTTAATAGCCTTAAATACAATTCAAATGTAGGAAGTAGATTTAGAAAATCAAATTTTATAAGTAATTAAAAATCAACAAAATATAAACAATACTTATTAACATTTGTTCATTAAAAAAAGCGTTGCAATATTTTTGCAACGCTTTTAAGTATGTTTTGTAAGTAGCTACTATTATTTTTTCTTTTCTTGAATTCTTGCTTTTTTACCAGTAAGACCTCTAAAGTAATAGATTCTAGCTCTTCTAACTTTACCTCTTTTGTTTACTTCAATCTTTTGGATTGATGGTAAGTTAATTGGGAAAATACGCTCTACACCAACAGTTCCAGACATTTTTCTAATTGTAAATGTTTCTGAAGTTCCTGAGCCTTTACGTTGAATTACAGTCCCTCTAAAAAACTGTGTTCTTGTTTTGTTACCCTCTTTAATTTCGTAGTATACAGTAATTGTATCTCCAGCTGCAAATTCTGGTAATTCGTTTTTTGTTACAAATTCGTCTTGTACAAATTTTACTAAAGATTCCATTTTAAATTTAGTTTATGGTTTTTTCAATTATCAACATTCACGATTCTCGTCAGAGGTTAATTTTGAGTTTGCAAATTTATAAAATATTTTAGGATAAAAAAGAATTAAAAAGATTATTTTTTGTATTGATAATTAGTGCAATAGAATACCCAAAATTTACGTACTTCTTTACCATTTCTTTTAATAATAATAGGGGTTAGTTCAGTAATTTTTTTAAAGTAGGCGGTTAGTTTTTTATCAATTTCACGTTTTTTATTGTTGTTTTTAAAGCGCTTATCAGAATCAATAAAAATAGCGTTTTTAGAATTTAAGGTACTTAAATCGTCGCCTATATAATCAAAGTGTAGTGCCGGCATTCCAATAATATTTTGCGCATACACCTTTTCATTCATAAAAAAGTTCAAAGCTGCTGATGTTTTATAATTATCATCAGAAAAAATAAATGAGTTGGGATATTTTTCTTGTAAGCTTTTTGCTTCTATAGCTAACTCTTTCCAACCAATCCAAGTGTCATCACTTTTAATAGGAATTAAATAAAAGAGTATTTGAGCTGCAATAACTAGGTGAAAAACTACGGAGATAATTAGTTGTGCTTTTATTAATTTTTTGCTAATAAACATTCCTGCAATAATAATCCCAGTGATGTACGAGGGCATCATCCAATTTAGTTTTACCCAATAAACAGGTGTTAAAGAGAAAAATCCGATAAACGTGGGAGCAAAAAATGCTAATAAAAATAACGTTTTAGCTTTAGGAAGTTTAAATTTAAATAGTGCTTTTTTTATAAACTTAAATGTGAATGTAATAAAAACAGTAAACAAAATAGGTAATAGCAATACAAGTTGATGTCCGATAGCACCAAAAAAATAATTTGGTGAAAGTTGAAACTTAGAAATATCGCTTGTTCTACTTGATGATTGAAAAGCAAACGAAGCAAAATCGTGTTGGTAATTCCACCACCAAACAGGAAATGTAACCAATACCGAAATAATAAGACAAAGCCACAGCCAAGGAGAAAATATTAATTTTCTATATTGATTAGAAAATGCTAAAAAACCAAGCAATCCTATTTGAAGAAACAGTGCAGTATATTTACTGTTAAAAGCGAGTCCTATTAAAATTCCTGCAAAAATCCAATGCCATTTTTTTTGCTGAAAAATTGCTTTGTATAAGCTAATTAAACTCAATGTCCAGAACAATAATAATGGTACATCTGGTGTAGAATTGAATGATAAAATTGAGAAGCAAATAGTTGAACTGATTAATACAAATGCTCTTAATGCTTTTGCTTTCGATAAAAAGAGTAATGCTAATTTGTAAAAACTTAGTAATGTTATTGATGTAACCACAAAATCGGCAAATTTTACTACATACACAGTTTTGCCAAAAACTGTTGTGAAACCTCTTAAAATATAACCAATCATTCCTGGATGATCAAAATACGAGAGCGATAAATTTTCGCCATAAAAATGATAATAGGCATCTTGAGGCATTAAGCCCATAAACGGTAGTAATAAAAAACGAAACAATTGAAAACCTAATACAATTGCTAAAGCTGGGTATTTCTGTAAGATTTCTTTTAGCTTATTCATCTAATAAATCAGGTCTTATTTGTTGTGTTCGTTCGTAAGCTTTTTCTGTACGCCAAGCATCTATTTTCGGAAAATTCCCTGACAATAATACCTCTGGTACTTTATTCCCTTTATAGTCTGCAGGTCTTGTATAAACTGGAGGAGACAGTAAATTGTCTTGAAAAGAATCCGTGAGAGCAGAGGTTTCATCACCTAAAACACCAGGTATTAATCGAATAACTGCATCACACAAAACAGCAGCAGCCAATTCACCTCCACTTAAAACATAATCTCCAATAGAGATTTCTTTGGTAATAAATAAATCGCGAACACGTTGGTCTACACCTTTGTAATGTCCAGTTAAAATAAGTATGTTTTCTTTTAAAGAGAGCGTATTTGCAGTTGTTTGGTTAAGCGTTTTTGCATCTGGTGTCATGTAGATAATTTCATCGTAATTACGCTCTGCTTTTAACTTAGAAATACATGCATCAATAGGTTCTAACATTAATACCATACCAGCACCACCGCCAAATTGGGTGTCGTCAATTTGTTTATAGTTACCTAGACCATAGTCTCTTAAGTTGTGAAAGTGTACATCAACCAATTTTTTTTCACGTGCTCTTTTAATGATTGAGTGCTCAAACGGACTCTGAATTAATTCAGGTGAAACTGTAATAATATCTATTCGCATAACGCAAATGTACGAGTTTCAATTTTTTTAATTAGGGCTTTTTTGTGGAATTGCAATGGTTATTTTTGTTCCGTTTCCTAACGAGCTTTCAATAAACAATTCGCCATTAATGCCTTGAAGATAATTCATACAGGTATTTATACCGAATCCAGTACCCAATTCATTAGAGGTTCCTTTTTGGGTAAACCATTTATTTTTATCTAATATTTTATCAAGATCTTCTTTAGATATACCAACACCAGAATCTTCTATTATAGTTAAATGCTGATTTTTTTTTGTTGCTGTAGAAATCTTGATACTTCCATTTTCTGGAGTAAATTTTAAGGCATTGCTATAAAGATTTCTAACTAGAAAAGCATACATATCTTTATCGGTAAAAATAGTTTGCTTTATATTTTCTAGTGTTAAGTGAATGCTTTTTTGTACTCTTTCTTTATCAAGTAAATTTGTAACTGAATGTATTACTTCTTCACAATTAAAAAGAAGATGAACAACAGTATCTTTTTGTGTTTGACGTTTAGACCAGTCTAAAAGCTCTTCAAGAAAATTTAAAACACTGTCTAATCTTTTAGACAATGAAACGAGATGCTCTTTAGCTTCATCTATACTCAAATGGTTGCCTGTTAGCAAGTCTACCATTCCTTTTAAAGTATGAATTGGGTTCTTTATATCGTGTGCTATTATTGAAAATAATTTTTTATTGATTGAGTCTAGTTCTGCAAGTTTAATTTTTTGTGCATGTATTTTTTTATGATATTTAATCATAACTGTTGAAACAGGAAAAGCAACAGCAATGGGAATTATTGCGGATATAATTAGGCCTATAACAACATCTTCTAGTTTAAATGAGAAAGCAATAAGCGAATAGATTGCTAAAGAAACAATTAAAGAAAAAAGTGTAACAAAAAAAGGATTATATAACCTATCAATTTTTTTCATAAACAGTGGTGCTACTTATCGGTTAATCAACTCTTCTATTTTATCTAGAAGATCTTTTGGTTCAAAAGGCTTGTAAATAAAACCATCCATACCACTTTCTTGGATTTTATTTTTTACTTCTACAAAAACAGATGCAGAAAGCGCTATGATAGGAATGTCTGTATTAAACTTTCTAATTTCTAAAGAAGCAGTATACCCATCCATTACAGGCATTTGGATATCCATTAAAACAGCATCATAAGTATTCTTTTTTACCATGTCAACTCCAACTTTACCATCGTTAGCAACATCAACTATTAACTGAGCTTTTTCTAAGATCTGTCTACCAACCATAACATTTATTAGGTTGTCTTCTACTAGTAAAACTTTTTTGCCTTTAAAATTATGGTTTTTTTCTAGTGTTTGATTTTCTAAATCATTTTTAGAGCAGGTTTCTAATTCTAAATCAAAATAAAAGCGACTTCCTATACCTACAGTACTTTCAATTTTTATGTCGGCATCCATTGCAGTAATAATGCTTTTTACAATAGAAAGCCCCAATCCTGTACCGCCATACAAACGATTGGTATTGCTCGATGCCTGTGTAAAAGCATCCCATATTTTTTCCTGTTGCTCTTCAGATAATCCAATGCCAGTATCTTTTATTTCTGTATGTAGTACAATCTTAGTGTCAGATTCAGATTGTTTTTTGATGATTAGTTTTACCCCGCCTTTATCTGTAAATTTAATAGCGTTAGAAACAAGATTGTTTATTACTTGGTTAAAACGAACTATATCTAACCAAACAGAAGGTAAGTCTTTGTCAATTTCTAAATCTAAGGTGATTCCCTTTCTTAAGCAGGTAGCTTCATGTATTTTTTGTATTTGTTTTACTGCTTCTTCAATATTAATAGGTATTAAATCTAATTCTATACTTGTTGATTCCATTTTACTAAAATCTAACACATTGTTAAGTAGGTTTAATAAAATTTTGCCAGAGTAGTTTAAGGCTTCTAAATTCTGCTTTTGGTCTGGACGCGGGTTAGAATCATTTAAAATATGAGATAAACCAATAATAGCATTTAATGGAGTTCTAATTTCATGACTCATAGTGCTTAAAAACTGTGATTTTGCGTTTGATGCTTCTATGGCTTCTTCTTTTTTATTATGAATTCTAGAAAAATAGCGTGCATTTAAGTATGAGAAATAAACCAATTGAAAAGTAACTAAAACAATAGTGCTAATTACAGAGATAGGATAAACTGAGTCTATTGCTAACTGATAATCCATTTGTTTTGTTGTGTATAGCTTAAAGTCAGTAATGTGTAATAATATCCACAGTATACATGGCATAATCGCAAAAAAACCAACATAATATTTTTCTCTTCTAAATGAAAAAAACAAAAAAGGTAATCCAATAGCGAACATTAATACAAATTCTACGCTACCACCTTTACCAATAAACGATGCGGTTAATGAAACACTTAAATTTAAAGCAATCATATACAGAATTCTTGCAACTGTAAGGCTGCCTTTAATAGAAATGATTGCTGAAAAAGTAAATAGTATTGCTGTAATACCAAGATAATTACTTAGCTCGGGTAAGTCAATGGTTCTAGCAACAAAAAACCAAATTATGGTAATTATTGTAGTTAAAATTGAAAGTGTAAAAACTAACTTGACTCTAGTTTGGGAAAAATTAGACATAAATAATATGTATGGGTTGTTGCTAATTTATAGATTTTTAATTTAGAATCAAATTTTAACAACTAAAAATGTTAATTGTTTGATTACTTTTAGTTCAAACTTTTATGATTTATCTTGTGTATTTTTCTTTACTTTACAAGTATTAGTGATAGGTTTTTAGATAAAAAAATACCTCCAAAATGTAACACATAGTGGAGGTATTTATTTGATTGAGGTACTTTTTAGGCTTTAAAGCTGTTTTTTTAAAACTTAAAATCAATTCCTACTACAATATTTCTTCCCATATTTAATATACCATCAGATTTTAATCTTGATAAATGATGTATATACTTTGTGTCAAAAATATTGTTTATAGAGATACTTGTGTTGAATTCTAATGAGTTAACGGCAATTTTTCCGCCTAAACCTAAAGAAACCAAATGATACCCACTTGTTGCTGTTTCAAATTGACCAACATTGCTTTGTTTCATGGCAGAAGTAATTGTAAAATTACTATAACCGTTTTTCAACCATTTAGCAATGTTGAACTCAGTTCTAATAGTGTTTTTAAAAGTATTGGCAGGAATTAAAGGTAAATAGTTTCCGTTTTGTTGTTTTCCAATAACCATTTCAAAACTACTTTCTAAATGCAGCCAATCAATCGGGTGTGGATGTAGATGAAAACCAAACTCACCACCATACAATTTGGCATTGTGTTGTTGGTATTTAAAAACAGGAGCACCGTCTTCAACTTTTCCTGTTGGTGATAAATAGATATAATCGTTTAAATGATTGTAAAAAGCATTTCCAAACAACTCGACATGATCAGTTTTGTATTCTAAAGCTAGATCTATTTGTGTGTTTTTTTCATTTTTTAAGTATTCGTTTCCAACCTCAAATCTATTGGTGCCATGGTGTACACCATTGGATGATAATTCAGCTAAATTAGGTGCCCTAAATCCGCTAGCGGTATTTACTCTAGTTATTATAGTATTAAAAAGTTTAAATCGATAGCCTAAAGACGCTGTAAAGCTATTGTATGTTTTATCTAAAGGATTAAATACATGTGTATCTCCGTCATGAACAACAACGTGTTTTTCAGTATTTAAATCTCGAGTATCAAATCTAATTCCAGCTTGTATAGAAGAATTATCCCATTCTTTGTTTAGCGTATAGAAAACTCCAAAATCACTAATAGTAGCATTCGGAATCAATATTTCTTCACCAAAATTTTTATTAGATTGCCTCATTCCTTGCATCCCCAAAATACTCTCAATCCCATTTTTAAAAGTTGGAAAATGGTATTTAAGATTGTAATTAAAGGTTTTTAGTTTTAAATGTAAGGCAGCCTCTTCATCATCGTGGTGTACTTCACCAGCTTCATGTTCTTCAAACTCTTTTCTGTCGTTAAAAATATACCCTAAATCTACATCTAGTTTTGATTTTCCAAAGAAGAAATGATTGTGTAAACTAAAAATTTGATTGTTTATTTTTTGATTTGGCTCTTCTGGAGATTTAGTTGTTGTTTGGTTACCAATACCTTCTGTTAATCCTAAGGTAGTATTGTTGGCATTGTATCTAAAATCACTGCTATAGTTTTTAGAGTTGTAGCCTAAACCAAGCTTTATATCTTGTTCTTTAAAGCGTGTATTGGTAACTCTTTTGTTATCTGGAGTTTTATAATCAGCATGTAGATTTGTGCTAAATCTAGATAAAAATCTCCATTTAGAAGACGATGCTTTATAGCCTACAGAAGTGTTGCTTCCTAAGGTATTGCCATAGTACTGATAGTTAACACTCGTAGTAGAGGTGTTTACCCAAGCAAACCTTTCTGGGTTTAAAAATAGAACACCTCCCAACGCATCTGAACCATAAAGAAGAGAGGCGGGGCCTTTTATTATTTCGGCACTTTCTATTCCGTTGTCATTGAGACCTAAGCCGTGTTCGTCTCCAAATTGTTGATTTTCTAAGCGTACTCCTTGTGCATAGACCAACACTCTGTTGCCGCTTAAACCTCTAATTACAGGCTTTCCAATAGAGGTTCCTGTAGCAATCTGTGAAAATCCAGCTATTTTTTCTAAGCCAGAAATCAATGTCGGTGCTCCTGTTTTTTTGATTGATGCAGTAGTTAAACGCTCTACTTTCATTACATTTTCTGATTGTAATTTGTTAAATGGAGTAGAGATGATTACTTCATCAATTGTAAAAACAGACTCTTGTAAGACGATGTCTAAGATTTTGTTTTCTGAGTTGAATTCAACCGTTTTTGTCTGAGTTTTGTATCCTAAAAACGAGAATGAAATTTTTAATTTACCATTTGGTAAATTATTTAAAGTATATGTTCCGTTTTCATTGGTAATGGTACCTTTATGAAGCTCTGTGCTATAAACATCTACGCCTAATAACGGATTATTGTTATTGTCTGTTACTTTTCCTGATAAACTATTTTGTGCAGAAACTGTAACACACCCTACTAATAGCAGGATAGTTATAAAATTTTTCATTTTGTAATGTTTTATTGTTGTATTAAGAAAGGTGTCAATAAAATTGACCAAATAGGTAGTTAAACAATAAAAAATGGGGGACCTCTTGGATTCTTTTTCTGTACAACACGAGTAGCTACAATTTGAGGTTTGATATAAATTGTAGTAGTATAAAAATGTTGTGGAATTACAGCGTAGATAGAAGGAAAATCTATATTAGCTGGCTGTAATTGGTTATGTAAAAAAGAACAATCAAACTCCTTTTCGTGTACGTGCTTCTCTGTTTTAGAAACACAAACTGTGTGTTCGTGACCTTCTTCTAAAGCATGATGTAACTGTATTATTGATGGAGCTAATAATAACAGGATACTTAAAAGAGTGATATGTTTTTGTAGCTGTTTGATAGATCTATTTTTTTCTAACTTTCATATTCAACGCTTCTACTCCTAAAGAAAAAGCGATGGCAAAATACAAATATCCTTTTGGAATTGCCCCTATTTGCTGTTTAAAAATTACAGTATTTGCCAAATGAGCACCTTCTGTAATTAACATAAATCCAATTAAAATTAAAAATGACAAGGCCAACATTTGTACTGTTGGGTGTTTGTTTACAAACCTTCCTACAGGGTTAGCAAATAGCATCATAATAAGCATAGAAATTACTACAGCAATAATCATAATAGTTAGAGCTCCTTCAGTTCCATTAGTCATTCCAACAGCAGTTAAAACTGAATCAAAAGAAAAAACAATATCAATTAGAACTATTTGTATAATTACTTTAGTAAAAGTTGTGGTAACTTTTTTTACAGTAGAAGTTTCTGTTTCTGCTACCCCTTCTACTTTATGATGTATTTCTCTGGTGCTTTTATACAGTAAAAAGATACCTCCTAAAATTAAAATAACACTTTGTCCAGTTATTTCTGTTGTTAGCCAAGAGTAATTAAGTGTAGTAAAAGGATCTTTCATGGCAATTAAATAAGAAACCCCCAACAACAATATAATTCTAAAAATCATGGCAAGTAACAAACCTAAATTTGTAGCTTTTTTCTGTTGATTTTTAGGTAATTTATTTGTTGAAATAGAAATAAAAATAATATTATCTATACCTAATACTATTTCTAAAAAAGTTAAGGTTAACAAAGCAACCCAAGTATCTATTTGTGTAAAGATTTCCATAGCTATTTAACTTTATAAATTGTTCCTTTGGTAGAAAAGTTTGAAAATCCAATTTTGACAGTAAAATCATAAGAGTCCTTGTAAATTTTATTGATTTGTACAAACATTGGATCTTTTTGCATTTCATTTTTAGGATTAATATATCTTAAAGTATAAGAGAAGTTGTTTTTCCACTTTATAGATAATGTATCTACATGATCTTCGTATTTACTTATTTGTATACTATCTTTTCTGATAATAATCTCTTTAACAAAATTTTTACCTGCAGGAATTTCAAATACACCTGTTTTAAACTGATTGTTGTTGTCTACAATAGGAGTATTTTTACAAGATGTAATTAACAGAATCGTAAAAAGTACAAAACCAATTTTTTTCATTAAATTCCTGTAAAATTAGCTGGTGTTATTACTTTCAATTCAGCTTTTATTGCATCAGACACCTCAAGCGTATCAATAAAATTAGCAATAGATTGCTGTGTGATTTTTTCATTGGTTCTTGTCAATCCTTTTAAAGCTTCGTACGGATTTGGATAGCCTTCTCTACGCAAAATGGTTTGAATAGCTTCTGCTACTACTGCCCAATTATTTTCTAAATCTTTGTCAAATTGTTCTTGGTTTAATAGTAATTTATTCAACCCTTTTAATGTAGAAGCAAAACCAATGATAGTATGTCCGAATGGAACACCAACATTACGTAAAACTGTACTATCAGTTAAATCACGTTGCATTCTCGAGATTGGTAGTTTGGCAGCTAAATGCTCAAAAATGGCGTTCGCAATTCCTAAATTTCCTTCAGAGTTTTCAAAGTCAATTGGATTTACTTTATGTGGCATTGCAGAAGAACCAATTTCTCCAGCTTTAATTTTCTGTTTAAAATAATCCATTGCAACATAAGTCCATATATCTTTATCTAAATCTAAAATGATGGTGTTGATACGTTTCATGGCATCAAATAGAGAAGCTATATGATCGTAATGCTCAATTTGCGTTGTAGGAAATGAATGGTGTAGCCCTAATTTTTTTTCTACAAAATTGGTTCCAAAATCTTTCCAGTTAATTGATGGATATGCTACATGATGTGCGTTGTAATTTCCAGTTGCACCACCAAATTTAGCAGCATTAGGAATGCTCTTAAAGAAACTAAATTGCTCTTTTAAACGCGTAACAAAAACGGCAATTTCTTTCCCTAATCGAGTAGGAGAAGCTGGTTGACCATGCGTACGTGCCAACATTGAAACATCTTTCCATTCGTTAGCTAGTTCATCAATTTTGGCAATTAACTGTTCGTAAGCTGGAATATAAACCTCTTTTATAGAATCTTTGATTGAAAGCGGAATCGCTGTATTGTTAATGTCTTGAGAAGTTAATCCGAAATGAATAAACTCTTTGTATTTTTCTAAGTTTAATTGATCAAATTTTTCTTTGATAAAGTACTCAACAGCTTTAACATCGTGATTGGTTATTTTTTCAATGTCTTTTATTTTTTGAGCATCTTCAGAAGAAAAATTTGCGTAAATTTTTCTAAGTTCAGCAAATAAGTCTGTATTAAAATCTTTTAATTGAGGTAGCGGAATTTCGCAAAGAGCAATAAAATACTCAATTTCAACTTTTACACGATATTTTATTAGTGATTCTTCAGAAAAGTAATCAGCTAATTTAGCTACTTTATTTCTGTACCTTCCATCAATAGGAGAGATAGCATTTAATTCAGACAAATTCATTCTTGTTGTGTTGTGTTTAAAGCTGCAAAAATACTGATTTATATAAAATTTATAGGTTCTTTTATAGAATTTTTAACGCTTTTTTATCAACCCTAAAATCTTTGTTCCCCTAGCTTTACAGCCTTTACTTTCTTTAATTATTTTAGTTGAAATAATATGTTCTAATTCTGGATGTATCCATTCTTTTTGTAGCCCAAACAAATATAAGGTATGCATAGTATAAGCTCTTACGGCTATTTTTTGAGGAGTAATTAACCAATCAAAACCAGTTTCAACCATAGCATCAATGTGTTTAATGGTTAGATGTCTCTGAAAAGGATTTTCTTTTTTTGAAGTATAAGCTACTGCAATAAGTTCACAAATTTTTGCGCAAGGTCGTATGGCACTGCCGAAATGTACTGTGCCAATACTTTGTGTAAATGTATCTAAATGAGGAATAATCCATGTTAATTTTCCATGAGAACAAATCCATTCTAGTACCCAAGCTGCTTTAATAGATTGTTTATTCTCAACTTCAAAAGTGATTTCAACCAAATATTTAAATAATTCTTGATTGTTATATACAATATTTGCAACGTATTGTCTGTTTTCCCTTGTAGGAACAGACATGTTATTTAAAATATCTATAAGATAATGGGTACTCATACAAGTGTTGTTGTATCTTTACTTTAGGAATAATTAATGATGATAAATATAAAGAGACTATTTTTTGTAAGTTCGTTTTTTCTGTGTTTTTTGAGTGTATCCATTTTACAAGCACAAAAAATCAATCAGTTTGATGCAAATAAAAAAAGAACTGGTGTTTGGAGAAAATATTACCCGAATAAAAAACTTAGATATACAGGACAATTTAAAGACGGAAAAGAAGTAGGAACATTTAAATTTTACAATATAAAAAATTCAAAATTTCCTGATATCATTAAGGTTTTTCAACATAATTCAGATTCGGTTTTGGTAAGCTATTATTACCCTAATCAAAAATTGAAAGGAAAAGGAATGATGTTAGGAAGAAAAAAAGTAGGAAAATGGAACTATTATTTTAACAATGGGAAAAAATTTTCTGAAGAAACGTATAAAGAAGGAAAGTTAGATGGAGTATTTCTAGTCTACTATAAAAAGACAGGAAAGATTGCAGAAAAATCTGAGTATATTGGAGGAAAATTACATGGGAATTCTAAAATTTATGCAGACAACGGCGTATTAATTGAAGCCGTTACTTATCGTAATGGATTGCCAAACGGATGGGCTACTTATTATGATTTACAAGGAAAGTTAAAAGAAAAAGGACAGTATAAAAATGGCGTTAGAATTGGTAAATGGGAGTATTACCTAGATGGTAAACTTGTTACTAAGAAAAAGAAAAAAGAGCAGTTAAAAAATAAGATTCAAAATAAATAATAAATGAAACAAAACTATTTTCTAGTATTCGTAACTATTTTGTGTTTAATGCTAGCATCATGCAAGAAAAATGTAAACAAAGAGAATACAATTATTGGTCTTTGGATAGTTGAAAAAGTAATGGTAGGAAAGAATAAAATGACCCCGATTGCTCGATGGATGCAGTTTAATAAAGATAGTACACAAACATCTGGAAATGGATGGTTAAAACATTCGTACGGAACATGGAATTTAAATGATAAAAATCAGTTGAGAATTACTAATTCTAATGGTTTGTCTGATGAAGCTGATCCGTTTCTAATAGATGTGAAGAAAGGAAAAATGATATGGCAACGAAATGAAGAGGGTCAGAATGTGCAAGTACATTTAACGCGAGTTGAAGAAAAACCTGCTTCACCTGGAAACGAAATATTGGGATTGTGGAAACTCGAATCTTTTACAGTTTCTGGAAAAGATATTTCAAATACAGCAAACCCTAAAAACAATCAAACGCTCTATTTAAGTTGGGATAATGTATTTAGAGAGCATAACCTTTTAAAAGGAAGAAGAGTAGGTATCTATAAAATTCACGGGCATAGACCAGAGCTACAAATGGTAAATTATGGGAAGAACCCAGTATTTTCTTTTTGGGATTTTTCAATCACTAAAAATAAATTAAAACTTATTTCTAAAGACACTAAAACAATTAAAATTTATCGTAGAATCTATAAATTTTTACAATAGATTCATCAATCAATTCAATGCAAATAATCGGTAATTGATTTGTATCTTTGCAGTCAATTTACAAGTGATGAAAAGAGTAATTGTAGGACTTTCTGGAGGGGTAGATAGTAGCGTGACAGCTTATTTATTAAAAGAACAAGGCTATGAAGTTATTGGGCTGTTTATGAAAAACTGGCACGATGATTCTGTAACTATTTCTAACGAATGTCCTTGGTTAGAAGATAGTAACGACGCAATGATTGTTGCTGATAAATTAGGGATTCCTTTTCAAGTTGTAGATTTAAACGAGCAGTACAAAGAACGTATTGTAGATTATATGTTTGATGAGTACGAAAAAGGACGGACGCCAAATCCTGATGTGTTGTGTAACCGAGAAATAAAGTTTGATGTTTTTATGGATATTGCATTAAACTTAGGAGCAGATTATGTAGCAACAGGACATTATTGCAGAAAAGATGAAGAAATTTTAGACGGCAAATCAGTATATAAATTATTAGCAGGAAAAGATACCAATAAAGATCAATCGTATTTTTTATGTCAATTGTCTCAAGAACAATTGTCTAAAGCGCTATTTCCGATTGGCGAATTAACCAAACCAGAAGTAAGAGCAATTGCGAAAAAAGCTGATTTAATCACAGCAGAAAAAAAAGATTCTCAAGGCTTATGCTTTATAGGTAAAGTTCGTTTACCCGAATTTTTACAACAAAAATTACAACCAAAAGAAGGCGTTATAGTAACCATTCCGAAGGATGCTGAAATTTACAATAGAAGCCTGCCAACTTTTACTAGCAAAAAAGAAGAATTAGCATTTTTGGCAACCAAATTCAAGTATACAAAAGCAGATGGTAAAGTAGTGGGTACGCATCAAGGAGCGCATTATTTTACCAAAGGACAACGTAAAGGGTTAAATGTTGGCGGAACCAAAGAGGCGCTATATGTTATTGATACAGATGTTACAGAAAACATAATTTACGCAGGAGAAGGTAAAAACCACAAGGGCTTGTATAGAAATGTATTGTTTGTTTGCAACGAAGAATTGCATTGGATACGAGAAGATGTAGCGTTAGAATCTGGTGAATCTTTAGAGGTAGAAGCGAGAATTAGATACCGTCAAGCATTGGAAAAAGCAACTTTGTATAAAGTTGATACAGGTATGTACGTTGCGTTTAAAAATGCCCAATCTGCCATAACAGAAGGTCAATTTGTAGCTTGGTATATAGAAGAAGAACTGCTTGGCTCTGGAGTAATTTCATAATAATTTTTTAAAATCTTTTAAAAAGTAGTATTTTCGGCTAATCATTAATTTGTTAGCAATATGAAAAAACTTTACCCCCTGTTGTTTTTTTTAATTACAATTCACCTTTCGGCACAACAAGATGCTTGGGTGTATTTTAAAGATAAACCCAATGCAGCAACTTTTTTAGCAACACCAACTTCTATGCTGTCTCAAAGAGCTTTAGATAGAAGAACTCGCTATAGTATTGCACTCAATGAAAAAGATGCTCCAATAGAATCCTCTTACTATACACAAGTAAAAAATGCAACAGGCATTACTCTATTGGCAAAATCTAAATGGTTAAATGCAGTTCATGTACAAGGTACCCAAACCAATATCAACAACTTAAAAAACACTTTTTCTTTTGTTAATAAAATTGAGTTTGCAGATAAGAGTTTAAATGCTAAATCTAGAGATGTAAAAACTGTTTCAGCAACCCAAAAAGTAAATAAGTTTCAACAAACAACTGTAGATTATAACTACGGTAATACAGCCAATCAAACAACCATGCTCAAAGCTGATTTTTTACATGAAAAAGGATTTACTGGTAGTGGTATGTATATTGCCGTAATAGATGCGGGTTTCCCAAATGTAAATACGCTAGCTGCATTTAAAAGATTACGAGACAATAACCAAATATTAGGAGGATACGATTTTGTGGCAAGAAGTACAAATTTTTACTCAGGCCATAATCATGGTACAAACGTGCTATCAGATATTGGAGGTTATTTAGATGGTCAGTTTATAGGTACAGCGCCAGACGCTTCTTTTTATTTGTTTAGAACAGAAGATGCTGCTAACGAAGTTCCGTTAGAAGAAACTCTTTGGGTAGAAGCAGCAGAAAGAGCTGATAGTTTAGGAGTTGATGTAATCAATACTTCGTTAGGATATTCTTCTTTTTTTGATGAAACAAGATATAATTATAAGTATAGTGATATGGATGGTAAAACAGCATTTATATCAAGAGGTGCACAAGTAGCTGCCGAAAAGGGAATGCTGTTAGTTACTTCTGCAGGAAATGAAGGAAACGATCCTTGGAAGCATATAAATGCGCCAGCAGATGTTTCTACTGTCTTTACCGTAGGTGCAGTAAATGAAGCTGGAACAATTGCATCCTTTAGCTCTTTTGGACCAACAGCAGATAATCGTGTAAAGCCCGATGTATTGGCGCAAGGTCAGAATGTGTATATTATTAACCATATTTCTGGAGCTCCTGTAACTTCAAATGGAACCTCTTTTTCATCACCCGTAATAGCAGGAGTATTAGCTTGTTTTTGGCAAGCATTTCCTAATTTAACTAATTTACAACTAATGCAGCGCATTAGAGAGTCGGCAGACAGGTATAACAATCCGCATGAACAATATGGCTATGGAATTCCAAATTTTGAAACGGCTTATAATACGGTGTTGGCTCTAGAAAATAAAGAGTTTCTTACAGAAACAAGCATTTATCCAAACCCAGTTTCAAATACAATCTATATCCATACAACGACAGCTAATTTACCTCATTTAAAGGTTAAAATTTTTAATGTACTTGGAAAAAAAGTACTTGAGATTAATAACTTAAAAAGTAAAAAAATACATGTTTCTCAATTAACATCGGGAATCTATATTATTCAACTGCAAAAAGAAAATCAATTAAAAACAATGAAATTGATTAAAAAATAATGTCACAAAACATTACTCAATTATTCAATATACAATACCCAATTGTTCAAGGTGGAATGATTTGGGTTTCTGGCTATAAACTGGCATCGGAAGTTTCTAATGCAGGTGGGTTAGGCTTAATAGGTGCAGGTTCTATGTATCCAGAAGTATTAAGAGAACATATACAAAAATGCAAAAAAGCCACTGACAAACCATTCGGAGTAAATGTGCCAATGCTGTATCCAGCTATTGAAAAGATTATGGATATTATTGTAGAAGAAGGGGTAAAAATTGTATTTACTTCGGCAGGAAATCCTAAAATTTGGACCCCCTTTTTAAAGGAGAAAGGAATTACAGTAGTACACGTGGTAAGCTCAGTTAAGTTCGCATTAAAAGCAGAAGTGGCAGGTGTAGATGCTGTGGTTTGCGAAGGCTTTGAGGCTGGCGGACATAATGGTAGAGAAGAAACCACTACGTTTACACTGATTCCTATGGTAAAAGAGCAAGTTAAAATTCCGGTTATTGCAGCAGGAGGAATTGCCACTGGTCGTGGTATGCTTGCAGCCATGGTTTTAGGTGCAAATGGTGTGCAAGTTGGGAGTAGGTTTGCGGCTACCCAAGAATCTTCTGCACACGCTAATTTTAAACAGGCAATTATCAATACACAAGAGGGCGATACGCAGCTTACTCTTAAAGAGTTGGCGCCAGTCAGGTTGATCAAAAATCAGTTTTTTAATGAGGTACAAGAATTGTATCAGCAATATCCAACTAAAGAAGAGCTCAAAGAATTGTTAGGTAGAGCAAGGGCAAAAAAAGGAATGTTTGAAGGCGATTTAGAAAATGGCGAATTAGAAATTGGTCAAGTTTCTGGATTGATTCACAATATACCAACAGCCAAAGAGGTGGTAGCTGAAATGGTAGCTGAATACAATGCTGTAAAAGCTTCTTTTTAATGGACGGAACCCAGCGAGCAAATATAAGAATTGGAGCAGAAGTGTCTGTGGTACAAAAGCACCATCAACGTACTGGTACACTAACAAACGGAATTGTCAAAAGAATTTTAACAAATTCACCTAAACATCCACATGGAATTAAAGTGCAATTGACATCTGGAATTGTGGGGAGGGTTAAGAAAATTGTTAGTTAGGAATTAGGAATAGGTAAATAGTAATTAGCTGTTAGTAATTAGGAGTTGGTTGTATTTGATTTAGTTTAGTTTAACTTTTTTTTATACTGTCATTCCTGCGTAGGCAGGAATCTACACTAATTTTTTTGCAAATAATAGATTACTGCTGTTCAATAAATTGTAACACATTATTGTCTAAATCTTTAATAATAAAATATTTAGAATTAAATTCTTTGTCTTCTGTAATACCTAAAACAATTGTTACACCTTTGTTTTTTAACCTTTTGTAAAAGGAATCTATCTTAGTAATTGAAAAAGCAATTTTAGAAAAGCCTATCTGAGGTTTGTCATTAAGGCTATAGTTAGAAACATATTTATGTATGGAAAAAGAAGTTTTTTTCTCTAATAATTCTAATTGAAAGTGCTTGTTTTTAAGAAAGTAAATTTTTAAACTGTCGTATTTTGGAAAAGAAAGTTTTTTATAAAGCTTAAGCTCCAAAACATCTTCATACCATTTTGTTGCTTTTTTAATATCGCTAACAACAATTCCAATTGTATGAGGTTTGATTTCTGTTTGAGCAGATGCTGCAATAGTAAATCCTAAAAAAAGAAATAGTATGTAAATTTTTTTCATTGCCTTTATGTTATTCAATCGGAATCTTAATCTCATATAATTTACGAGACTTGTTGTTCAGTTTATTTTGACGTAACCAAGGATTGTGAATTTTTAATTCCTTGTAATTTGTTCCAAACTTTTTAGCAAAAGAAGCAATATTGCTGATAGCAGTATCTACTTTATAGGTTCTTGTTTTTTGTAATGTATACAAGTCGTTTTTGTCAAAAATAAATCCATACTTTTTAGGATTAGACAATACCTCTTTTAATGCAATGATTCTAAATACATACCGTTCAGTTTCGTCTGGTAAAAGTGCATCGTAATAACTGGTTACTTGTTGTGTGCGTAGACTTTTTGCAATTCTTGCATTTCCACCATTATAAGCAGCGGCTGCCAATGTCCATGTGCCAAAGCGTTCTTTAGATTTTTTTAAATATTCTGCAGCAACTTTTGTAGCTTTTTCTATATGATAGCGCTCGTCTACGTTGCGGTTAATTTCTAAACCATACTCTTTGCCTGTTCCTTTCATAAAGTGCCAAAATCCTGCTGCTCCAGCAGAAGAGGTTTCGTCAATCAGCGCACTTTCGGCAACACATAAATATTTAAAATCGTCTGGTAAACCGTATTTTTTTAATAAAGGTTCTAATAAAGGAAAGTATTTGTGTGCACGTTTTATCAGAAGCAATCCGTTAGATTGCCAGTAAGTGTTTACGAGTAATTCTCTATCCATTCGCTCTCTCACATCGCGCTTTTCTAGCGGAACTCTTTCACCAGCTAAATTTAAGTCTGGTGGTAACTTTAGCGCTTTAATTTTGTATGTGTCACTTGTGTTTTTTGGACTGTTACTATTTTTTTGAGTAACTAAATTCATTAAAAATATAGCAATAATCAATAGACTAGTAAACGTAGCTATGCGTGTATAAACTTTCATAAAACCCCAAAATTTGTTGAAGATTATAAAAGTATTTAATTTAAAGCTTAATTGCAAGTTAAAGCTTTGCTAATTTCTTGTGTAATTCTTTTTGCTTTTGTAATAATCATGGCGTGATTTCCATCGTTTATTTCAATGCAATTTTGGATATGTTTGATAGGAAAAACAGTATCTTTAGTACCATGAATGTGCACAGTATTTTTTATAGGTATATCTTGCTGCCAATGCAAAACAGTGTCTATAGCCCAATGTAAATACAAGGCATTTCTAACCGACATGTATTTTTTATAAAGTTGCACTCTCTTTTGCTGATAATCACCTAAAAAATAGTCGATATACTCATCTATATTTTCTATAAACTTAGCAGGAAACAGTTTGTAAACTTTAGTAAGTTGTACAAGTTTGAGTCTTTTGGGTAATTCTTCGGTACTTTTAATACTAGAAATAATGATTACTTTTTTAGTATTGATTAATTTGCTTATTTCTTGCACCATAACTCCTCCAAAAGAAACTCCAATTAAAACAGGATTTTTATGTGTAATCTCCTTACACATTCGTTGCGCATATGATTGAATTGGCTCGTCTTTAGTAAGTGGAATTTTCCATTCTAAAAAATGACATTCGTATTTAGTGCTATCTAATTGTAGATGTTCAAATATCTTGCTATTGGCAGCCAATCCAGATAAAAAATAGAGGTGTGTTTTAGACATCTTAGGCTAGCGCACTTTCATTTACAAAATCAAAACGTACCAAGCCATCTTCGTCAATCTTAGTCAATGTAATTTTGTGAATGGTATTTACCAATTCAGGATTCCAAGGAGTTTTTACTTTTACATAATTTTCTGTAAATCCTTGAATAAAACCTTCTTTATTTTCACTTTCAAATAACACTTTTGTGGTATTGCCTAATTGACTTTCATAAAAAGCTCTACGTTTTTTTACAGATAACCCTCGTAACATTTTACTGCGTTTTGCACGCACTTTTTTTGGGACAATTCCACCCATTTCTATGGCTTCTGTATTGGGTCTTTCAGAATATGTAAACACGTGTAAATACGAAATATCTAATTCATTTAAATAATTGTAAGTTTCTAAAAATAGCGCGTCTGTTTCTCCCGGAAAACCAACAATAACATCTACACCTATACAAGCGTTTGGCATTACCTCTTTTATTTTAGCAACTCTATTTGTATAAGTTTTACGTAAATAACGACGCTTCATCTTCTTTAACAGCTCATCACTACCAGATTGCAACGGAATATGAAAATGAGGAACAAATGTGTTTGATTTTGAAACAAACTCAATGGTTTCATCTTTCAATAAGTTTGGCTCAATAGAAGAGATTCGCAAACGATGAATTCCGTCTACCTTATCCAGTTCTTTCACCAATTCTAAAAAAGTATGTTCATGTTTTTTATTTCCAAATTCACCTTTGCCATAATCGCCAATATTTACTCCTGTTAACACAATTTCTTTAATCCCTTTTTCAGAGATTTCTTTAGCATTTTTCAATACATTTTCTACTGTGTCGCTTCTAGAAATTCCACGAGCTAAAGGAATGGTACAATACGTACATTTATAATCACAACCATCTTGTACTTTTAAGAAAGCACGAGTTCTATCTCCAATTGAATAGGCTCCTACATAGGTATCTGCATCTTCAATTTCACAAGAATGTACTTCTCCAATGTCATTTTTTGTCAAGTCATTGATGTAACTAGTTACATTGAATTTTTCAGTAGCACCCAACACCAAATCAACTCCATCTACATTTGCTAGTTCTTCAGGTTTTAACTGCGCATAACAACCCACCCCGATAATAAACGCTTGCTCGTTTTTCTTGAGAGCATTTTTTACAATCGATTTAAAGCGTTTGTCGGCATTATCGGTTACAGAGCAAGTGTTAATTACGTACACATCCGCTTTTTCTTCAAACTCAACACGCTCAAATCCTTCATTCACAAAACTACGAGCTATGGTAGAAGTTTCTGAAAAATTTAACTTACATCCTAAGGTATAAAAAGCTACTTTTTTTTCTGCATTCATTCATGTACATTTGAGAGTGCAAATTTACAATATTCTAAATGATATTTGAAACAGAACGATTAATTGTTAGAAAACTGATTTTAGACGATTTACTATCATTTCATAAAATGCAAAGCAACCCCAAAGTAATGCGGTATGTTACTGGCGATGTAAAGTCTTTGCAAGAACATGAATTAGAGCTTAAAGAGTTGATGGCTAAGTACGATTTACCTAATAATAACTTTTGGATTTATGCTATTGATAGAAAATCTGATGGAGAATTTATTGGTACTTGTGCTATTGTTGATGAGGTGAATGAATTGGGGTATCGGTTTTTAGAACAGTTTTGGGGATTGGGATATGGAAAGGAAATTTGTAATGGATTGATTCAATATTGTAAAGAAATAGGATTAAAATTGCTTACAGCTTATGTTGTTGATAAGAATATAGCTTCGGCAAAGATTATAGAAAGTAACAATTTTAAAGTTGTCAAGAAATTTGTGAGTGATGATTTAAAATTACCAGAAACCAAATACGAATTATATATATGATTGTAGATCATTTACAAGTACCTTATTATGCAGTTATTTTTTCAACTATTGTAACTGATAACCTAGATGGTTATGAAGCAACAGCTCAAAGAATGGAAGAGTTAGCCCAACAACAGCCTGGATATTTAGGTATAGAATCAGCTAGAAATCAAATCGGAATTACGGTTTCTTATTGGGAAAGTTTAGATGCAATTGTACAATGGAAACATAACGTTGAACATACCGAGGCTAGAAATTTAGGAAGAGAAAAATGGTACAAAAAATACCAATTACGAATTTGTAAAGTAGAACGTGAATATGGTTTTGAAAAGTAATTGTTGGGTGTGAGATTCATTCCCAATTCAACCTCGCTAAAATAGGATAGTGGTCAGAAAACTTTTCGTTGTATCTTTTAAAACTATTAATTTCTATAGATGTATCGGTAAAAATAAAATCGATTCTAAGCGGAAAAGGATAGTCAAATGTTTTTCCAAAACCTTTACCAGCGATTAAAAAAGCATCTTTTTTATTTTTTCGAATATTTCTGTACACCCAAGAAAAAGAAGTGTTGTTAAAATCGCCCAGAACAATTTTTTTTCCTTTCCATTGTTTTTCATGCGCTAAAAATTGCTGAGTTTGTAAAGCTTGTTTTTGAAACGTAGATTGCAATCTGCCTAGTAATTTTTCATTATTTTCTTCACCAAAATATTCTTTTTTTGGATTGATTTTTAGTGATTCTAAATGAATGTTGTACACTCTAATGGTGTCTTTTTTAATAAGAATATCAGCAAAAATAATATTGTTAGCGCTATTGTTAAAATCTAAAGAACCCGCATTTAAAATTTGGTATTTAGAATAAATAGCTAAGCCAAATTTATTGCGTTTACTTTTTGTTTTGATGTATTTATAAGGATACGTAAAACTAATATTGGGCGACTGATAAAACTCTTGCAAGGCTAAAATATCTGGAGATTTCTTCTGGATAAAATCAAAGGTTTTTTGAGCCAGTTGTTTATCACTATTCCATTTGTAATGATTAAACATTCGCACATTATAACTCATTACTTTGAGGTCTGTGTTTAGCGGAGTTTGCTTATCAGAAAATTCATAAAAAGATGGCGAAGCAAACCATCCGATAGCCAATACAACGGCAGAAATAAGGAGTTGCTTTTTTAGCTTAATAAGCCAATACAGCAAAAACAAAGCGTTAAAGATAATAAGAAAAGGTACTGCTAACCCTATAATTGCTGTGCTTGGTAAACTAGTCGGAGAGATATAGGGTACAATATAAGACAGCAGTAAAATTGTTGCTAACACTGTATTGATCAAATAAATGAGTGTATCTAAAAAAGATAACTTTTTCATGAATTATTTCCCCTGTTTAAATAAAAAATCTTTTTCTTCTTGAGACAATGTATCGTAACCAGATTTGCTAATTTTATCTAAAATAGCATTTATTTTTTGCTGTTTATACGTGGTGTTTGCCTGCCTTGTTGGTGATTTCTTTGATTTATAAACTGTTTTAAGGGGTTTTTGTTTTATTGTAAAGAAACTTTTTATTTTAGACCAAAGAGCAATATCTGTATTACTCGCTTGGCTCACATAAATAAAACCAAATAAAGCGCCGCCGATATGTGCCAATCTTCCACCTGCATTTCCAGCAGGAATTTGAATAATATCTAAAGCAACCCAAATAGCTGCTAAATGCCATAGTTTTATAAAACCGATTAACGGAATTTTAAATTGATAATTGGGGGTGTATGTGGCAACACCAATAAAGATAGCCGATACACCAGCAGAAGCGCCAAGTAATACACTGTTAGAAACATCGTTTTTAAAAGCAGGAAAAAAATTGTAACTCAGCATAAAAATGAGTCCGCCAAAGATAGTTCCAAAGATATAAAAGGTAACAAATTGCTTTGGTGTAAAGTATTGTATAAATAAATTTCCTATAAAATACAAAGCAATAAGATTCATAAGTATGTGTAAAAACTCTGCATGTACAAAACCATACGAAATTATGGTCCAAGGTTTTACAAGAAACTCGTTAAAAGTTGCGGGCAATACAAACCAACTAATAATCGCGTTGTTGGTTTGAAACAAAAAACTAAGGGTGTTAAAAACAAACAATAACAGAAATACACCTAAATTAATAGCAATAAATTGCTCTACAATGTTTGCTTGTTTATAACGACTTATTATGTTGTTGATAAAACTCATTGTTAGTTCCAACGATTAAATTGATTTTTTTTCCAGGACCATGCAATAATAAAACCGATTATTGCTCCACCAATATGCGCAAAATGTGCAATATTTCCAATTGAATAATTAGTCACTCCAAAAAATAAATCACCTAAAAGCATTAAAGGAATAAAGTATTTTGCTGCTACTGGAATTGGAAAAAAGATGAGGGCCAGTTTTGCATTTGGGAATGACATTCCGAAAGCAACTAAGACTCCATAAACTGCTCCAGATGCACCAACAGCTGGAGAATTATAGAACCTATTTATTTCAATAACGTCTTCAATATTTACTGGAGATTTTAATGTGGTACTTCCTTTTAGTATAGACTCTGTACTTGCCATAAAGCCTTCTACTGTATTTGAACTGATGCTAAAAAATTCTGTAATTTGAGAACCTGTAACTCCATTTTCAATTAATGTCTGATATATACCATTAAATTGATAATAGTTTACTAATGTATAAATTGCTGCTGCTCCTAATCCTGCAGAAAAATAAAAGAATAAAAACTTATTTCTTCCCCACATTTGCTCTAAGGGTGTCCCAAAGGCCCAAAGTGCGTACATGTTAAAGGCAATGTGCATAAAACTTCCATGCATAAACATATGCGTAACATATTGCCAAATTCCAAAGTTTTCATTTTTAGGAAAATACAATGCAAAATACTCTGCTAAATTTAACTGCATAAATTGCGGAACAGCAAATAAAATTACATTGATAATAATTAAATGTTTGATTGTATCTGTTAATCTTCCCATATTAATGACTGTTAAAAATTGAATCTATTTCTTTTAGTGTTAGGGTTTTAAAGGTAGCTTTTCCAAACGGAGAAATAGCAGGCTCTTTGCAAGAAAACAAATCGTGGACTAAGGTTTCTTGTTCTTTTGTGTTTAAAGAAGTTCCGGTTTTTATAGCCAATGATTTTGCAAATGACTTTGCCATTACATCAAATTGACTAAAACTTGATGCTGGTACTTCTAATTTTAAATCGTCTAACAATTGTTCTAAAATGAGTGAAATCTGACTTTCAGAAATTGAAGTCGGAATTCCTTTTACAACCACAGCTTCTTCAGAAATCGACTCGAACTGAAAACCAGTATTTTCTAATTCAGATTGTATAGATTGTAGCATTTCTATATCGGTAGTAGCAAACGAAATGTGTACCGGAAATAGCAATTGCTGACTCATAGCTTCGTTAACAGTAATACTTTCTAAAAAGGCTTCGTATAACACACGTTGATGTGCCAAAGATTGATGTATTAACACCATTCCAGATTTTATAGAACTCAGCAAATACTTTTTCTGAATCTGAAATGTTTTGCCTGTTTCAGTTTCTTGCGCTTGGTTAAAAAGCTGTTTTTGTTCAATAGGTTCTATGGTGTCTATTTCAGTATAAAGTGCTTCCCAGTGTTGTGTGCTTTTTTTAGGGGAACTTGTATAAGATTGCTGTTCTGTTTTAAATGGATTAAAATTTGGATCTACCGTAATTTTTGGTGTCGTAGCAGTCGGTTTTTTCTTGAATTCGTATGGTGTGTCTAAAGTACTGTCTCTATTAAAATCTAATACAGGCGCCACATTATACTGGCCCAAACTATGTTTAACCGTTGCCCTTAAAATGGCATAAATTGCCTTTTCGTTATCAAACTTAATTTCTGTTTTAGTTGGGTGGATGTTAATATCAATACTATTTGGCGGTACGGTTAAGTATAAAAAATAGGTGGGGTGATAGCCGTTTTCTAACAATCCTTCAAAGGCATTGTTAACTGCATGATGTAAATACGAACTTTTTATAAAACGATTGTTTACAAAAAAGAATTGTTCTCCGCGTTTCTTTTTAGCAAACGTTGGTTTGGCAACAAATCCACTGACAGAAATTAAATCGGTAGTTTCATCAATAGGTACCAATTTTTCGTTCATTTTTGCACCGAATACAGCCACCACTCTTTTTCTAAGATTGCTCTCTTTTAAATGATACACCTCATTGCCATTATGGTGTAATAAGAATGTAATAGAGGGATGTGCCAATACTAAACGTTGAAACTCATCTATGATATGACGAGTTTCTACAGTGTCAGATTTTAAAAAATTTCTTCTTGCAGGAATGTTGAAAAACAGGTTTTTTACAGCAATGCTGGTCCCTTTAGCAGTTGATATAACATCTTGAGAAATGACTTTGCTACCTTCAATTTTTAGCTGTGTTCCTAATTCTTGATGTTCTTGCTTTGTTTTTAGCTCAACATGTGCAATGGCAGCGATAGAAGCCAAGGCCTCACCTCGAAAACCTTTGGTATTTAAGTTAAATAAATCTTGTGCATCTTTTATTTTTGATGTGGCATGACGCTCAAAAGACAAGCGTGCATCTGTGTTGCTCATTCCTATACCATCATCTATCACCTGAATTAAGGTTTTACCTGCATCTTTTATAAGTAATGTAATGGATGTTGCGCCTGCGTCAATAGCATTTTCTAGCAACTCTTTTACTACAGAAGCAGGTCTTTGCACCACTTCTCCTGCAGCTATTTGATTGGCAACATGATCAGGTAATAATTGAATAATATCTGACATCTATTATTTTAAAAAGATGGATAAATCAAAATCTATGATAAAAAGGAAAATTAGTGTTAAAAGTAAAGCGATAATAACAATGGTTTTATTGACCCCTTTTCCTCTTGATTCTTTTAGTTCTTCCCAAGCAGTCAAAAATTTAGTTTTTAAGTTTTTATTTTCGCCTGTAGTAGTTCTAAAGTGGTCAAATCTGTGTTTAATTTCATAAGGGTTTCCCTCACCTTGATAGTATCTAGGCTTGTAATCAAATTTTTTGTATGTACGCTTTAAAGGTTTTAAAAATCCCATAAGTATATAGATTGTGTTTGTTGTTTTTTAGTTTGCAAAAACCAAACCAAAAAAACAAGCAAGTCAAATTTACAGAATAAATAAGTAGTGGTCAAGAAATGTTAAAAAGTATCTTGTTAAAACTGTCTTAAAGCAGCCATTTTAACAGCAGCTACAGCGCACTCAATTCCTTTATTACCTAATTTGCCTCCAGATCTTTCTATAGATTGTTGTTTAGTATTGTCTGTTAGTACGCAAAAAATTATTGGAATGTCGTATTTGATGTTTAGGTCTACAATACCTTGCGTTACACCATCGCAGACAAAATCAAAGTGCTTGGTTTCACCTTGAATTACATTTCCCACAGCAATAATTGCATCAACTTTTTGTGACTCAATCATTTTTTTACAACCGTAAACCAATTCAAAACTACCAGGAACATCCCAAGAAATAATATTGCTTTCATCAGCACCACAGTCAATTAAAGTTTCTATAGCACCTTTTTGCAGGTTTCTAGTGATATCAGGATTCCATTCAGAAACAACAATCCCAAATCGAAATGGTTTCGCATTTGGGATTGTTGCTTTATCGTAGTAAGATAAATTTGTTGTTGCCATTACTTTTTAGTTTTTAGCAGCAAACTCAGCACTACTGATGTATTTTTCTATATCTCTACCTTGTATAGATGTTGGATAATTAGACTTAATTTCTTGAAAGTAAGTCAATGCTTTGCTATATTCTTTAAGTTCCATGGCCATCATACCTGCTTTGTATAAAAATAACGGAGATGTAAAATCATTGTCCTTTTTATTAGCTGCTTGCTCGTAGTATTTTAAGGCATCTTTTGTTTGATTGATATCAGCAAACGCATCACCAATAGCACCAATTGAAGTTGGGCCTAACAATTCATCATCTGAAGAAAAGTTGTTTAAGTGCTCAATTGCTTTATCGTATTTTTTTAGTTTTAAGTAAGAAACTCCAGCGTAGTAATTAGCTAAATTCCCTGCTTTTGTTCCGCTGTACGTAGAAGCAATATCTATAAAACCATATTTCCCATCGGCACCTTCTAAACCTAAGTTTAATAGTGAATCTACTTCTACAGCACCAGATGTAGCTTGATTAAAATATTTTCTTGGAAAAGCCAATTCGTTAGCAGCCTCTTTTTCGGTAGGTTCAACAATGTACTTGTTATAGCCTAAATATCCTAAAATTACTACAGCAACTGCAATCAATCCGTAAAACAATGGCTTGCTATTTTTCTCTATCCATTGCTCAGATCTAGAAGCTGTTTCGTCTAGGGTATTAAATACCTCTGCAGTTGTACTTTGTTCTTGAGCTTGTTCTCTATTATCTTTTGGTTTTAATCCTCTTTTCTTGTATGTCGCCATTTTGCTAAAAAATTAGTAGGCGCAAAAATAGTTTATTTAATTGGATTTTAAAAACGGTTAATTCGCAAAATTTTCAATAATTTGCAATTTCTTTATTAGGATAAAAAGGAACTATGTATTTACAGAAATTATCTCTTGTAAATTTTAAGAATATTGAATCGCAAACTTTTGATTTTCAGGAAAAAATAAATTGTTTTGTTGGCGATAATGGTGTTGGTAAGACCAATGTGTTAGATGCAATTTATTATTTATCTTTTGCAAAAAGTTATTTTAATCCAGTTGCAATCCAGAATATTAGACATGGAGAAGATTTTTTTATGGTAGAAGGTAGCTATGTGTTGAATGATAGAGAAGAAAAAATTGTTTGTAGTTTAAAGAAAGGACAGAAAAAAATATTGAAGCGAAATGACAAGGCCTATGAGAAGTTTTCTGAACACATTGGTCAATTTCCGTTGGTAATTATTTCTCCAGCCGATAGAGACTTGATTGTTGAAGGAAGTGAAATACGTAGAAAATTTATTGACGGAGTAATTTCTCAGCAAGACAAACAGTATTTACAACATTTAATTCAATACAATAAGGTGGTAAGTCAGCGTAATGCGCTGTTAAAGTATTTTGCTGCAAACAGAACTTTTGATGCGTTGAACTTAAAAATTTACGATGACCAATTGATTTTTTTAGGAACAGAAATTTATGATAAGCGCAAAGCTTTTTTACAGCGTTTTGTGCCAATTTTTAACGAAAAGTATCAGAAAATATCAAAAGATAAAGAGCAGGTAGATTTGGTCTATAAAAGTCAGTTACACACCATGTCTTTAGAAAAACTACTGCAGAGTAATTTAGAAAAAGATAAGATTTTACAATACACATCAGTAGGTATTCATAAAGATGATTTAAGTTTTGATATAGGTGATTATCCAATTAAAAAATTTGGTTCTCAAGGGCAACAAAAATCGTACTTGATAGCATTAAAATTGGCGCAGTTTCAGTTTATCAAAGAGCAATCTAGTGTGACACCAATATTATTGCTAGATGATGTATTTGATAAATTGGATGAAAACCGTGTATCGCATATCATAGATTTAGTAAATAACAATGCTTTTGGACAAATTTTTATAACCGATACACATGCAGACAGAACAGAAGAAGTGGTGAAACAAAGCAACAAACCATATCAACTATTTAATTTAAATAGTAATGAAATGGCTATAGCCAAAAAGTAGCAAGCTAATTAGTATTACATACATCAATTAAAAAATATTCATAGATGAAAACAACTATAAAAAAATACCTCTCAGAAGGATTGTTGATTGTTTTTAGTGTGCTATTTGCATTGTTTATCAATAGAATGTCAGAAAATGCTACAACAGAAAAAAGAAAGAAAATAGCCATAGAAAATATAAAGAAAGAAATAAGCACAAACTTAAAGGTGCTTGGTACCTGGCAAGAGCATCATAAAAAAATGTACGCCAATATTACAAATTTGTTAAACAACAAAAATGATAGCGTAAAGAATCAGTTAAAGAGCGGAAAGTATTTTAATTTTTCTACACTTTCTAACAATCTGCCATTAATAAATTCAATTATAAGCAACACTGCATGGGAAACATCTAAGGCAACTCAAATCATATCAGAATTTGATTTTAAAACCATACAAGAGTTAACGCAAACATATACCATGCAAGAGATTTTATTAAACAATACGTTAAAAAGTATTACTAATCTGTATTTTAATGCAGCAACACATAATTTACAAAATTTAGATGCTACTTTGTTACAGTTTAATTTACTTTTTAATGAATTGGTTGGACAAGAACAAACATTGAGTTTACTATATAAAGAAACATTAAAATTTTTACAAGCCTATGAGTAAAAGAGAAAACGACGCATTTTCTGTTAAAGATTTAATGGGTGCGTTTATAAAAGAAAACAATCTTTCTAATGGAATGCAAAAATTAAAGCTAGAAGAAGTTTGGACTAAATTAATGGGACAAGGTGTGGTTTCTTATACAGAAAAAGTACAGTTGCAGAATAAAACCTTGGTGGTTTCTTTATCATCTTCTGTATTACGAGAAGAGCTGAGTTACGGCAAAGAAAAAATTGTAAAAATGATGAATGAGGAATTAGGAGAGACGCTGATTTCTAAAATATTATTGGTGTAAAAATTAATTTAAATTTTTTAAATTCTAAATTTTGAAGGATAGAGTAAATAGATTAGTTGCAATAATAATATTTGGATTAAGTGTTTTTTGGATTTACCATAACTTACGTTTGTATTATTATTACCATTATACTGATATGCTTTTTGCTTTTAGAAGCCCAGATTGGGTTGTTTTTTCTCAAGTTATTTTGTCGATAATAAACGTTTATAAGTCAACTAAATTATTTCTTCTAAAAATAACTTTAACTAATTCATTAATTTATTTCCTTATAACCTATATAATTGGTTTTGTTTTATATCATATTTGAATAATTTCAATCAATAAGGCAACAAAAAAACTCGTTACATCTGTAACGAGTTTTTTTAGTTAAGCATAATATTGTAATTAAAACTGCTCTCTACCTGCAAAGTGAAAAGCACCTTCAATAGCAGCATTTTCGTCAGAGTCAGAACCGTGAACAGCATTTTCTCCGATAGAAGTAGCGTATAATTTTCTGATAGTTCCTTCAGCAGCCTCAGCAGGATTTGTAGCTCCAATTAAAGCTCTAAAATCTTCAACAGCATTGTCTTTTTCTAAGATAGCAGCTACAATTGGTCCGCGAGTCATGAATTCTACTAACTCACCAAAGAAAGGACGCTCGCTATGAATAGCGTAAAAAGCTTCTGCATCTCTTTTTGTCATTTGAGTTAATTTCATCGCTACAATTCTAAATCCTGCAGCATTAATTTTTTCTAAGATAGCTCCGATGTGTCCGTTTTCTACAGCATCAGGCTTAATCATGGTAAATGTTCTATTTGTTGCCATTGTTAATTTTAAAATTTTGTGCAAAAGTACAGCTTTATCTTTGATTTACAAGTTAATTATAACTTTGTATGTGTTCTTGCTGTAAAATATTGTCTTTACCACGCATTTGCATAGTAACTTTTTTAGAAGTAAAATCGAATGTTAGCAATCCAAAACTAATTTCAGAAACTACATTTCCAATCCTCATAGGGTTTTCTTCTTTTGTAAATCCTGTATAAGCATGTGTCAAACCACTTGAGGTAAAATCTATTAATGGATAACTAAGGCCATTAATTTTTGTTGATGAAAACTCAGAGATATGCCTATCGCCAGACAATACAATGACTCTTTTTGCCTTAGATTTTTGAAGAAGTTTTTTAAACTTATCTACCTCATGCGGAAAATTTCCCCATGTTTCAAACCCGTGTTGGTTAGACAATAATTGAATACTACTTACAACAATATTAAAATCTGCCTTTGAGTTCCTCAATTCTTCTTCTAACCATTTCCATTGTGTTTCCCCTAAAACAGTTCCTTCTCCGTAAGTATTAGGTTGATATCTTTTATTTTTATCTTTAGATAAAGTTAATGATGTTCTAAAATAACGTGTGTCTAATACAATAATTTTTATGCTACCTTGGTTGTTTTGTATTGTTTTAGTATGGTAAACACCTTTGCGTTTTCGCCTGATATCATTTTTTGGAACTTTTAAGAAGTCGAGTAACAATTGCTGACTTTCGTCTTTTTTATAAAACTCTAATCCGCCATCATTTAAGCCATAATCATGGTCATCCCAAGTACCAAGAACTGTAACTGAGTTGGCAAATTCTTTGTATCCTTTTTGATTCCATTGTTGCGCGTATATTGCTTTTAATTTGGGCATGCTATCGGTATCTGCATAGACAATATCTCCGCCCCAAATCCAAATTTCAGGCTTGTCTTTTGCAATTTCTTTCCAAAGAACATTTGTTTCGTACTGCTTGTTACAAGAACCAAAAGCAATGCTTACTGTCTGATTTTTAGTAGTGCAATTAAAACATAGAAAAAGAAGGAGTAAAAGAGGTAGGTTTTTCATGTAGGCAAATAGTGTTTTGTGCAAATGTAAGATTAATTTAAGGATGTTTTATATTATTAAATTGTATATTCGCAGCTTATGGAAAAAGACCAGTTACATAAGCTAAAAACCTTTTTAGCAACACCTAGAAATATCGTTATTGTTCCGCATAGAAACCCAGATGGAGATGCTATGGGGTCTACCTTGGCTTTGTGTGAATATTTTAACAATACAAACCATACTGCAACTGTAGTTGCTCCGAATGAATACCCTGAATTTTTACGTTGGTTACCAGGTAGTAAAAATGTAATTTTATTTGATCGACAAAATAAGCAAGCTAAAAGAGCAATTAATAATTCTGATATTATCTTTTTATTAGATTTTAACGCATTACATAGGGTAGGAGACGATATGGCAAATACCCTCGAGGTTTACGAGAATGATTTTGCAATGATAGATCATCATCAGCAGCCAGATGCAGTAGCTGCTTATTTATATTCTGATACTTCTATTTGTTCTACAGCACAAATGGTGTATCATTTTTTAGAAATGTTACAAAATACCGATGCCATTACAAAAAGCATGGCAACTTGTTTGTATACAGGAATTATGACAGATACTGGTTCTTTTAGATTTAGATCTACTACGAGTACTACCCACAGAATTGTTGCTGATTTGATTGAAAAAGGCGCAGAGAATGATAAAATTCACGGGCATGTCTATGATGCAAATTCATACAACAGATTGTTGTTGTTAGGACAAGCGTTGACAAACTTAAAGGCATTACCAACATACAAAACGGCATTTATTACCTTATCTGAAGAAGAAAAGAAAAGATTCGAATATAAAAAAGGAGATACAGAGGGCGTAGTAAATTATGCACTGTCTTTAAAAGATATTGTTTTTGCAGCTATTTTTATTGAAGATGTTGAGCAGAAAATAATTAAAATATCTTTTCGTTCAAAAGGTAGTTTCTCGGTAAATTTATTTGCTAGAAATTATTTTGATGGTGGTGGACATATCAATGCAGCTGGTGGAAAATCTACTAAATCATTAGAAGAAACTGTGGCGTATTTTAAATCGTTATTACCAAGGTATAAAGAAGCATTAGAAAAATCGTATGAAGAATAGTATCGTATTTTTTTTAAGCATCGTGTTGTTGTGGTCTTGTGCTGAGCCTAAAGCCAGAAGACCCATCACGCAAAAAACATCAACAGTTTTAAAAGAAACTATTGAGCAGAATAAAAAGCTGAATGCGCAAGAGAATCGTACCATTGAAAAGTTCATCGCTTTAGATTCTACAAAAACATATATCACATCTTCTTACGGATTTTGGTATACCTACATCACTCAAAAAAAAGATGAAAGTAAAACACCAACTTTGGGAGATGTGGTAGAGATTGAATACAATATCACTGATTTATCAGGAAATATAATCTACACAAAAGAAGAATTGGGTATAAAAAAATACACCATAGATAAAGAAGATTTTATTCCTGCACTGCAAGAGGGCATAAAATTGATGCGAGTTGGAGAAACCATCACCTTTGTTATTCCGTCTTATAGAGGCTTTGGTATTGCAGGAGATGAAAATAAAATAGGCATTAGCCAAACCATAAAAAGTACCGTAACATTATTAAATATAAAAAAGCAAAACAATGAAAATAACTAGAGCATTAGCAATTACAATGATAGGTTTATCAATTATATCTTGTAATAATAGAGTAACCAATAAGCCACTAACAAACGAAATTGATTCTGTGAGTTATGCAATAGGTTTAGATATGGCGACTAAGATTAAAATTAATTTTAAAGACATTAATTCAGACTTATTTGTACAAGGTTATTTAAACGGAGTAGATTCTACCAGCCTATTGCTAAATACAAAACAAGCAACAGATGTTTTAAATACTTTTTTTCAAAAGTTGCGAGTTAAAAAAATGCAAGAGCAAAGAGAAGCAGCGATTAAAAAAGCAGAAAAAGAATTTGGACATCTTAAAAAAGAAGGTGAAGCATTTTTAGCAAAAAACAAATCAGTCAAAGGTGTAAAGACTACCGCAAGTGGCTTGCAGTATATGGTTATTAAAGAAGGAAAAGGTAAAAAGCCATCACCAACATCAACTGTAAAAGTACATTACCATGGTACTTCTATTGATGGAAAAGTTTTTGATAGCTCAGTAGAAAGAAAACAACCATACGAGTTAAGAGCAAATCAGTTTGTAAAAGGATTTACAGAAGGGTTGTTATTGATGAATCAAGGATCTAAATACAAATTCTTTATTCCGCAAGAACTGGCTTACGGCGCTACACCAAGACCTGGTGGAGTAATAAAACCTTTTATGGCCTTGGTCTTTGAAGTTGAATTATTAGAAGTAAAATAATACAGATGAAAGGAACTAAATTAATACTGCTTTTTGTAGCAGCTGTTTTTATAGCTTCATGTAAACTAGCAAAATATAAAGATTTGGGTGATGGGCTGTATGCAGATATAGAAACCGATAAAGGAGCTATTTTGTGTCAGTTGTATTTTGAAGATACGCCCTTAACCGTAGCAAACTTTGTGTCGTTGGCAGAAGGGACAAACCCTAAAGTATCTGATTCTTTAAAAGGAAGAAAATTTTTTGACGGTCTAAAGTTTCATAGAGTGTTAAAAGATTTTATGATTCAAGCTGGCGATCCATCTGCAACAGGTAGAGGCGGACCAGGATATCATTTTGAAGATGAATACCCAAAAGATTCTTTAGGTAAACTAAAATACAGACACGATGCAGCTGGCGTATTATCTATGGCTAATGGAGGTAAAGGAACTGGAACAAACGGAAGCCAGTTTTTTATAACACACAAACCTACGCCTTGGCTAGATGGTATTCATACAGTTTTTGGTAAAGTTACTCATGGTCAAGAAGTAGTAGATTCTATTGCGCAAAACGATTTGATTACATCAATTACCATAATTAGAAATGGGCGTAAAGCCAACAATTTTGATGCAACGAAAGTTTTTACAGAAGAGTACGAAAAATCTATCTTAGCTAAAAAGAAGCGAATAGAAAACTTAAAGTTGCAAGAACAGCAGCGTTACGAGAAGTTTTTGAAAGACAAAGAAGTATTTGAAAAAGCACAAGGAATTGGTAAAGCTACTAAGACAGCATCTGGCTTGCACATTTTAACGCTAAAAAAAGGAACAGGTAAAAAGTTTTCAGAAAACCAGAAAACTACCATTCATTATACCATGTCTTTGGCAGATGGTAAGCTTATTCAGTCTACTGTGGGTAAAGATCCATATACATTTATATTGAGTCAGAAGCCTATGATTCCTGGAGTAAAAGAAGCTATTTTAAAAATGAGAGAAGGAGGCAAGGTGCGTTTATTCATTCCGTATTATTTAGGATATGGAGACAGACCTTATGGACCTTTTCCTGCAAAATCAGATTTAGTTTTTGAATTAGAAATTACCAAGATAGAAAAGTAATACATGTTTGATATTTTACTACAAAAAGACAAAGAACTACTTATCTATTTAAACAATTTAGGAAGTGAACAATGGGATTCATTTTGGTTGATGATAACCAATCAGCTTAATTGGACTCCCTTGTTCCTTTTAATACTCTTTTTGATTTTTAAAAGTTTTGGTTGGAAAAAAGGCTTGTTTCTATTTGTATTTATACTACTAATGATTACTTTTTCTGATCAGTTTACAAACTTAATTCGTGTTACTTTTGAGCGTTTACGTCCAAATAACGATACCAGTATCAATCACTTATTAAGAACCTTAATTACACCACAGAGTTATAGTTTTACTTCTGGGCATGCCACTTCTTCTATGACCTTTTCTGTATTTGTGTATTGGTTGTTAAAAGACAGGTATAGGTACATACAATTGATTTTTATTTTCCCAATGTTCTTTGCTTATAGCAGATTGTACTTAGGAGTACACTTTGTAACCGATATCTTAACTGGAGCTACAATCGGGTTTTTATTGGGTACTTTTTTCTATAAACTTCAGGGTGTTTTTGTAAGGAAATTGTTTACAAGCTAATCGTATCAACTATCAATTGATCTTTTAGATTCCTGCCTGCGCAGGAATGACACATTGTACCAATGGTTAGAAATTTGTTATGATAAGTAGATAAGTATGATTTCTTGCAAGCTGTCATTCCCGAGAAATCGGGAATCCATATTTAGGAAATTGAATAAAAACAACAGTGTTTTCTGTAAAAAAAACTCTAAGAAAGCGGTAGAGGCTAGCTTCTTAGAGTTTTATAAATCAATTTTTCATCTTTATTCTTTACTATAAGAATGCACATAAGTTGATGTTCCGGCAGAAACACTAAACGATAATACCTTATTCGTTAAAGTAAAGGTTCTAGTATCTCCTGCAGCTTTAAACTCATATTTACCATCAGATATTTTAGACCAAGTACCAGTACTAGATTGTTCAGTACAACTAAAGCTGTCTTGATGAATGAATATTGTAAATGTGTTGTTAGAACGAATATCTACATTGTCTTTTAACTTACAACTATTGATTCTTTCTTGCCCAGAAACTTTAATAGATTTTAGTTTCCATAAACCAACAATCTCGTCTACGGTTTCTTCAGATTTAGAACAGCTAATTAAAGTTAGTACTGTTAGTAATAAAATTAGTTTACTTTTCATAGTATATATATATTTATAATTCTTGTGAATCTTTCCCTTCTATTTTTGTATCTCTAATTGAAATTAATAGTAGCCCATGCAAATCTTTAAAATGCCCTCTACTAGGTAATTTTAACCCTAAAATATCTGTTTGTCCAGAGCGGATAATCATTTCTTGTCTTTGTGGAGTTAACTTCAATTTAAAATAACAACGCTCAGAAGGTATATTTCTTATTTTATCTAAATTGGGTTGCCAACGGTTTTCTCCACTAAAATGGTATCCATGCAAAACGGCTCCACCAATTTTTATTTGGTCTATCATTATAGAATCTGTAGGAATAAATTTGCCATTGTTAAAACCTCCAATGACCAATTCTGCATCATATACTTCGTTGGTATAATTCCAAAAACCAAATTCAAACCCCTTAAACGTAGGGGTAATTCCAGTCCAACCAGAGCAAGAAGTAAAAATAAATGTTGTGATAATTAAAGTTAAGGTTTTTTTCATCTTTTTTATAATTCTTGAGGTGTATAACCTGTTATTTCAGTATCTCTAATACCAATTATTAACTTGCCAAAATCTCCTTTAAAATGCCTTCTACTAGGTAATTTTAATCCTAAAATATCTGTTTGTCCAGAGCGGATAATCATTTCTTGTCTTTGTGGAGTTAATTTCAATTTAAAATAGCAACGCTCAGAAGGGATGTTTCTTATTCTGTCTAAATTGGGCTTCCAGCGGTTTTCTTCACTAAAATAAAATAGTTTCCCTTCCCCTTTTTGTATTTGATGAATCAAAATAGAATCTGTAGGAATAAATGTACCATTTTTATAACCTCCAATGACCAATTCTGCATCATATACTTCGTCGGTGTAATTCCAAAAGTCAAAAACAAAACCATGGTATGGTTCATCTTCATCTCTTACACATGAACTAAGTACTAATGTGATGATGATTAAAGTTAAAAAGCTATATTTTTTCATTATTGATATGGATTATAATTAGGATCTTTAGAAATAAAACATGCATTGATAGTAGTGGTGGTTGTTATCTCCTTTACGCAATCTTCATCATCTGGTATAATAGGTGTCAAATTTTTAGTAAATTGAATACCATTTTTATTGTAGATATTTAATAATTGTTTGTTAGCTTTGGTATCTAGTAAAGTATTTTGATTGTTATTTATCAACGGTATATTACCACCTCCTCCACAATCTGAATAATCATAAGTAGTTGTTGTTACATACCTCCTTGGTGCAATAAATTTATTGATATATACAGGTACGTTAATGTCCATTTGTAAAATAATATTTTTTACTTCTGAAATACCATACCGATAACTCACAATTCCATGATCTTTAACAATATAACAACTTTCTTGTTCAACTTTATTGAAAATTACTGTTTCTAATAAGGTAATAGATGGTAAAGATAACCCAATTGTTGCTCCAAAAAACTGAATATAACTTGTTTTTTCGCTCCAAATATTTCTACCAATCACATTGTTATGTAAATCCATTTCTTTTGCATCAGCAGTGTTATTAGCTCCACAGAGGCTGCTTTCGTTTGCATCACCCACTAATTTAGCAAAAGCTATTCTTGGTGCTTTAGAAGATATAGTAAAGTAATATTGTGCCAACATAGCATTCCATAGAATATGTCTATATGCGTCTTCTCTGGTGTCATATGACACAATTGGTGCAGGGTAATGATTTTCAGCTGACTCTGTTGCTCTTGCAGATGCCAAACCATAAGAAATACTTGCACGTACTAAACCATACCCATTAGCTAATGATTGAGATAAAATACAACTAACTCTCCAAATAGCAAGCAAATCTAATGAACTTGATGTAGTTTTTGGTATAGTATTTAAGTTTTCATAAATATTAGGGTTTTGCGCGATTTCATCTAACGTCATATAATCTAAATTATCTGAATAATATTGATCTATTGTAGCTTGATTAGCTTCTATTTCTGCATCTGTTAAATCTGGGAAATCATTTTTTATCATATCATGATCTGCTTGCTTTTTATTTATTCTATTCAAAATAACATGATCTTCAATTTCTTCATAAGGTAATTGAGGTAAAACCACTTTTGACGCTTCTAAAATTTTAAAAATATTAGGTAATTCTTCCTCATCCTCAGGGTTTACATTTGCTATAAATGTAGTTTTTGATTTTCCTCTTTTTTTGTATTTTGCTCTTAGTTTGTTGTAAAGCGTTTTTAATTTCTTTTTGTCATACTTTTCTTTTAACTCATCCTCTGTTGCTTTAAAACGATGCCTTACTTTTAAGCCTTTGTAAAAAATAAATTTTGTTGGTTTGTCTTTAGCTAAGACCTGTTTTTCTTCAATTAATTCTTCAAAGCTATTATCTTGACAGTTAAAGAATAGTGCTGAATACCCTAAAAGAACAGCAAAAATTAAGATTTTTTTCATCTTTTTCATATGTATAAATTTAAGTTAATATGCAATTTTTGTGTTGTAAATTTAATTAAAAAAATATTAAAATAAAATTTTTTTCTTTTTATGTCAACGCTTAATAAGATACATAGAAAAAATTTTGGCAGCCTATTTCCAAAAAAACGGACATAGATTCATGCCTGCGCAGGAATGACACATTGTACTTGTGGTTAGAAATTTGTTATGATAAGTAGATAAGTATGATTTCTTGCAAGCTGTCATTCCCGAGAAATCGGGAATCCATATTTAGGAAATTGAATTAAAGCTGAAGTATTTGTTTGCAAAAAAAGCTAGTATAGAATGCTGCTTGCGTAATAATGGCAGCACAGTAGTTAAAATAAATCAGAATTCTCTAGTCCCTAATTACAATCTCCTAATTTCTATTTTCTAAATCACTTTTTATTATTGTAATACAAGTATTTAGTAGCGTGGTAATAGCCTCTTAGCAAGCTATCCATTTGCTGTGTAATTATTGGATGCTTACTTTTAATATCGGTTAAATCTTTGCCATTAAAATTGTATAAATTAGCTGTATTGGTAACAGTTGTAAGCGTATAGTAAAAATCATTTTGTAATAGACTAATTGCAGGTTGTCCATTAATTGTAGCATATAAAAAAGCAAAATCTGTGGCTTGCTTTTCATCTAGCGCATTAGAGCCTAAGGTGTAATTGGTGTAATCGATATTGGCTAAACCAGCAGCAGTGGGTACAACATCAACAAGTTTGGTAAACCGCTTAATATCTTGCGATTCTACATAATTTGGAGCATGAATAAAAAACGGAACATGATGTACAATAGTACCTAACTCAGATTCATTTTTTTCTAAAAAATTTACAGGATTCATAGCAGTGTTATGGTCGCCAAAAAATAAGAAGATAGTATTGTTATAATAACCCGCTTTTTTTGCGCGTTTTAAAAACACATCTACATTAAAATCTAAATAGCGCAATGCGTTGATTTGTGCAACCGATTTAAATCCAGATTTTTTTAATAAGTCTTCAGAAACTTCTTCTTTTTTCCAAGCTTTGTAAGCATTTTTTTTTGCTGGTACAGTAAACGGCATATGGTTGGTAGATGTTTGTATATAAGCAATAAATGGCTTTTTTTGCTGATGTAGTTTTTGTAATTCCTTATCAGTTTCTTTAAACAACTCGTAATCATCTATTCCCCATACATCAGCACGGTTTTCTATTTCGTAACTCCCTTCTTCAAAGATTTTTAAATTATTGATATTGGACTGAAAAATACCTCTAATATTTGCCCAATTGGCACTACCACCTATGAAGTATAGTTTTTCATATCCGTTAAACTGATCATAAATAATGCGTTGGTCAATAACCATAGGGTTTCGCGAAGCCGTTTCTATATTCTCTACATCTGGCAGTCCAGTAATACTAGCAAATACACTGCCTGCCGTACCAGCTTTATGTACATAAAATTGAGTAAAGTTTGCACTGTGTTTTAAAAGACTATCCATCTTTGGAGTTGTTTTTATAGGATTGCCATAATAGCTCATAGGAGCTACTCCAACCGATTCTAACAGCACAATAACTATATTTGGTTTTGTTGTGATAGAATCATTTTTAACAAAACTTCTCGTAAAGTTTAAGCTGTCTTTTTGCAAGTCTAATTGTTTTGCTACTGATGGATAGTATTGGGTTGTTTTCTCTAAATCAAAACCTGTGCTTCTAAATGCAAAGCTATCGTAAAAATAAAGAATAGGATTTAATGCAAATTGATTGACCGCTTGGTTCTTAGAAAAGAACGCCTGGCTCCAACGCAGTGGATAATGCGTAATACTATTGTACAAGCCAAATGCCAACAGAAAAAACGGAACAACTATAAAAAATGCCTTCTTTTTTTTAGAAATAAACTGGTTTTCTGTATTGAATTTTTTATATAAAAAATGGTTGAATTTGTAGAGAAGAAAACTTAAGACAAGCAAGCCAAACAAGCCTTTATAGACAGGATAACTCTCAAACAATACTTGAGTAGAAGTATAAAAATTACTTAAAAAACGCAAAGATGCTGCGTCTAAGCGGATATCTAAATAGTCGTAGTAGCCAAAATCAAAGACATAAAAAAGTGTGAGTGTAATATAAATAAGTGTAAAATAGAATACACTTATTTTTTTATACAATCGATGTTTAAAAAAGCGCTGATTTACAATAAATAGTAAAATAGCAATCGGAAAAACAGCTAGGGTTGCTAGTTTGATATCAAAACGAATGCCCAACCCAAAAGCTTGTTGTGTTTCTGTAGTTGTAACAGCTTCTAATTGTGCAAAAAAGAAATAGAAAAGGATTCTAAAAATAAAAGCATATACTGCAATTGAAAATAAATTTACAAATAGGTATTTTATATAATTAGGAATTCTTTGTTGCATGTTATTAATTTAAGCAGCGCAAAGATATGGATTTTTATAACTAGTTTTTTAGGTCTTAATGGCATCTTTAATAGCAGTATCCATTTTTTTATATTCTAATGGCTTTCTAAAATATTGTAAAATGAGTCCAGATTTTTCTGCAGCTTTTATTTTTTCTGAAATGTCTAAACCAGTAAAAATGAAAAACTTTTTCTGAGGATAGCGCTTTTTCGCTGTTTCAATAAATTCTAAACCATCCATTCCTGGCATTTTCATATCGCTGATAACTAAATCAATTTCTTTGTGAGACTCAAGTACTTTTAGCCCTTCTTGAGCACAGTTTCCAACAAAAACATTGTACGCGTCTTTAAAATTATTTTTAAACAAAAGTAAATTTATTGGCTCGTCATCTACATATAATATTGGAGGCTTTTGCTTCATTTTTTATTTTTTTAGGGGTAAAATAATCTTGGTTTTAGTTCCTTTATTTAATTCAGATTCAAATTCAATTTTTCCTTGATGGTCTTTTATTATAGAATAACAGATAGAAAGGCCTAAGCCAGTTCCCTCACCAGGTTCTTTAGTGGTAAAAAACGGATCCATAATTTTAGTTAAATATTCTTTATGAATCCCTTTGCCAGTATCTGTAATTTCTACAATAACATTTTCTGTATTAACAGTTGTATTTATGGTAATAGTACCTGTATTTTCTATAGCTTGTATAGAATTTGTTAAGATGTTAATAAACACTTGATGTAGTTTACCAACATTGCCTTTAGTAACTATAGCTTCTTTGTAATATTTCTTTTCTATTGTTATGTTGTACTTATATTTATTGTGCAACACAGAAAGGCTATTTTCTATGATAGAATGTATGTCACAATCTTCATCAAATCGATCATTGTCTCTACTAAAATGATTCAATCCTTTTACAATTGCAGAAATTCTATCAATAGAAACTTTGGTACTAGATAGTAACAAGTCTGTGGTTTCTTTATCTTCGGTACCATATTTTTCAAAATACTGTTCAAGTCCATAAAACACTCCGGATAAATATTGAAGTGGATTGTTAATTTCGTGAGAAATACCGGCAATTAAAACTCCTAAAGAAGCCATTTTTTCTGATTGAATTAGCCTGCTTTGTGTTTCTTTTAATTTTTTTAGCGTCAATTCAATTTCTTCTTTTTGCTCTTTAGATTCTTCATACAAAGCTTTTAATTCTTTGGTTCTATTACTAACTAAAACTTCTAGGTACTTTTTATGATGCTCAAGTTCAGTTTCGTAGTTTTTCATTTCGGTAATGTCAAAAACAGCCCCACCAACAGCGTATTTGTTTTTAGAAAATTTAATACGAAACTTAAACTCTTTAAACCATTTTGTTTTTTCATCACTATCAAAAGAGAATACCAACGCTATATTTTCTTTTTTACCGGCAATAATAGCATTATCAGCATCTGTAAGCATTTTGGCAGTCTGTTCACCAAAAATTTCTTTTAGAGGTTCACTTTTTTTCTTAGAGTTGCTAAGTAAACCTGTTTTTTTATTTTCATAGATAATTTTTAGATTAGTATCTTTTATGTAAGCATAGACAGGCGTATTGTTCATAAAACTATTAAAACGCTCATTGCTTTCTTTTAATAATATCTCTGCTTTTTTTCTTTCTTTTTCTGCCTTTAAAATAGTTTTTGCTTTTGCTAGAGAATAAAAGTAGTAGATAACAGCAAGAAATAATAAGGAAAAAATAAAAGTGAGTCTCTTGCGAAATTTTGAGAGTTCAAAATACACTTCCTTTTCATTATAAGAGATTAAAGTTGTCCAATATGTATTTCCGTGCGGAGATTTATAGTAAACAACAAACTGATTTTCTGTATTCTTATCTGAACCACTATGATATACGTTTTTTATAAACCCGCTATTTTCTTTTTTTATTTTTTGTAGTAAACTACTGTTGTTTTCATTTTCTGTAGCTCTAGAAAAAGATTTACCAATATGCTCTTTAATAGGACAGTAAATTTCGATGTTATTTTCTGTAATTAACCAAGCGTAACCAGATTTGTTAGGTTTGATATTGTCAAGAAAAAGTTTGCCAAGTTTATCCATAGGAATCAACAAAGCCAAACTACCAGCATATTCTTTTTCATTAAAAATTGGTATGTGTAAAGCAATGGCATAATAGCCTTGCACACTCATAAATACATCGCTCATTACAGGTTTTTTTGTAGCAATTACCTGCTGTACATGCTGTTGGTTAGAAATGTCTTTGCCAATGAGAGTTTCTTTATAAGGATAGGTATGCATTATTGTACCTGTGGCATCTACTCTTGTAATACCATCTACAATATCTTTATGTGTATCAAAGTAGTCCTTCATCATTTTTTTTCCTTTTTCAGAAAAATGTATGATTTCATCTTGTTTGGCAACAAAAGAAACAAAAGAAACGTAATTATTTAAAAAAGAAGTGATTCCTTGTGATGCTGTTTTTGCTAGTACAAGTTGTTCTGCATTAAATTTATTGATTGTATTGTTTTTAACATTTTCATAGAACAAATAAAAAATAAAAAGGAACAATAAAAAAATAGAGGGTATCTGTAAATATTTTGGAAAAGATAGTCTCTTAAAAAAAGTAATTCTTTTTACACTCATGGGGGGTAGTTCTCAAAAATAATTCTAAATATACTAAAAAAATATATTTATTGATTTACAATTTCTAATAATCTTTTTGCTGCGTAAAACGGAGTTGTGTTTCCTTTTTCTAAATTTTTAATTTCTTTAGCAAGTTGTTTTATTATGGTTGGATTATGGTAAAAATTATCTTTTAATTGTTGTTCTATTGTAGACTTTAACCAAAAAGTATTTTGTTCATTTCTACGTTTAGTAAAATAATGATTGGCTTTTGTTATAGAGAAATATTTACAAATTAAATTGTCAATTTCTGCAATTCCCTGATGCTTTAAAGCACTACAAGTTAATACTTTTGGTCGCCAAGTACTTTCTTTTGATGGGTATAAATGCAAGGCTCTATTGAACTCTGTTTTAGCAATTTTAGCATTTGTAGCATTATCACCGTCTGCTTTGTTTATTACTATGGCATCAGCCATTTCTATAATTCCTCTTTTTATACCTTGTAACTCATCACCAGTACCGGCAACTTTCAACAATAAAAAGAAATCTACCATAGAATGTACAGCTGTTTCTGATTGACCAACACCAACTGTTTCTATAACAATGGTATCAAACCCAGCAGCTTCACAAAGAATAATGCTTTCGCGTGTTTTCTGTGCCACACCTCCAAGTGAAGTTCCAGATGGTGAAGGCCTTATAAACGCATTTGTATCTGTAACTAGCTCTTCCATTCTAGTTTTATCACCTAGAATACTTCCTTTGTTTACAGAACTACTAGGGTCTATTGCTAGCACTGCAATTTTGCTTCCTTTGTTTGTTATATGTTTGCCAAAGCTTTCTATAAAAGTACTTTTTCCTACACCCGGTACTCCAGTAATTCCGATTCTAATAGAATTATTAGCATAAGGCAAGCAACGTTCTAAAATTTCTGTCGCTTTTTCTTGATGTTTTGTATTGGTGCTTTCTACTAATGTTATAGCTCTACTTAAAAAAGTAATATCTCCTTTTAAAATGTTTTCGACAAATTGGTCTGTCGTCGGAATTTTACTCCTATTTTTTTTAATTTTTTGAACAGCAGTTTTATTGGTAGTTTCTGGAAGAGAAACACCTTTTTTTTCATGCAATGCAGAGGTTTTTTTAGAATTCATAAAGCTATCGACAAAAATATTATTGTAAATTTAAAAATAAATTATGGGCATTTTGCAACAGAGTCGAAAAAGTATCGTCTCTAAGGTAATAAATCACAAATGAATCAAACAACAGATTTACACAAGCAGCTTATAGAAGCATGTAAACAGAATGATGCAAAAGCACAAATGAAGTTGTATGATGTATACTGTAAAGCAATGTGTATAGTTGCACATAGATATGTAAAAGATAGTTATGTAGCAGAAGATATTATGCAAGATTCATTTATCAAAGCATTTCAAAATATCAACTCATTTAAAGGCGAAGTAAGTTTTGGAGCATGGATTAAGAGAATTGTAATAAATAACAGTCTAGATTGGTTGAAGAAACAAAAACTAGAGTTGGTTTCTATAAATGAAGAGGTGTATCAAAAAACAGAAGAAGATCATGATTGGAGCATTGCACACCAAATTAGAGCAGAGAGTATTGTAAATACAATAAACAGTTTAAAAGAAAAATATAGATTGGTGCTATCATTATACTTGCTAGAAGGGTATGATCATCAAGAGATAGCACAGGTGTTAGGAATTACAGAAGTAACATCTCGTACTAATTTAATGAGAGGTAAAAAACAGTTACAAGAACTATTAAAAGAACAACAATATGTCGAAGGATATTAGAGAAATTATGAAAAATTACAAAGAACAAGAAATTTCTTTATCGGCAAATCATAGAAAAAACTTTCAAGATAGGTTGCTAAAAGAAGTACATGCACAGCCACAAAAAAGAAACTATAAGTGGTTACAAGTTGCGGCATCTATAGTGTTAATTGTGAGTTTAGCTGTTGGGTATTTTACCATAGACTCTGGTAATGGAAAACCAATAAACACTAGTACTAAGAATATTAGCTTGGGTAGCCTATCGCCAGAATTAAAATCTATAGAAAGCTATTATGTAAACAGCATTAATTACGAAATAAGTAAACTTAACGTAACAGAAAATAACAAAGAAATTCTAGACGGTTATTTAGCTAAAATTAGCGAGTTAACTTCTGAATATAAATCTTTAACTCAAGAGCTCAATACAAAAGGAGTTAATGATGAAATCATCAATGCATTGATAAACAATTTGCAATTGCGCTTGCAGCTCTTGCAACGATTAAAAAAACAGTTAAACGAATTAAAAAAATTAAACTCAAAACAAGATGAAACTCAAAAATTATAAGAGTGTTTTATTTTTGATTGCTGCGTTTTTTATAAGCGGTTTACAAGCACAAAAATACGATAAGAAATACAACGAAACCTTTAAGGTTAACAAAGACGTTTTATTAGAAATAAACGCAACCAATGCAGATATTGAAGTAACAACTTGGAACAAAAATCAAGTAGCTGTAAATGCTGTAATAACTGTAGAGGGTTTATCTAAGCAAGAAGCTCAAAAATTCTTAAAAAACTGGGAGTTTGAAGCGCTTGGTAATCAAAGAAAAGTATCGGTAAACGCCAACGCAAACAAGTTTTTGCTCTATGGAGGAAAATACGATTTTAACTTTGACTTTTCTAATATTACAATTCCAGAAATTGAAATTCCTGAGATTAATATTGAAATTCCTGAGATTAATATTGAAATTCCAGAAATTACTATACCTGAGATTAAGATTCCGGAAATCAATATAGATTTTGATGAAATATTTGAAAATATTGATGATGAGTTAGATGAATATGATTTTGATAATGATGAAGCAAAAACATTTACTTACACAAAAAATGGAAAGAAAAAAAAGGTAGTAATAAAATCTAAAGAAGATTGGGAAAAGTTTAAAAAGTCTAAAGAGTATCAAGCATTTAAAAAAGATTTAAAAAGCCAATTAGATAAAGCAAAAAAGGCCATAAAAAATATAGATACTAAGAAAATTAAAGAAGAAATTAAAAAGGCTAAAATTGCGGTAAAAAAAGTAAATAAAGAAAAGTTAGAGAAAAGTTTAGCCAAAGCAAAAGCCCAGATAGAAAAAATGAAAGTAAAAATGGCTAAACGCTACAGAAATGGAGAAAATGTGATTATTATTGAAGATGGAAAAAGCAAAAAGAAAGTAAAGATTACCAGAAAAATTACTATTAAAGTTCCAAAAGACGCAAAGTTTGACTTAAACACAAGACATAGTAAAGTAAAATTACCAAAAGGAAAAACTTCTGGTAAAGTTTCTTACGGTACTTTTAATGCGAACGAAATCAATGGAGGAAATCTAAATATTTACAATGCTCCATTTAACCTTGATGTTTTAAACGGTGGAACATTAAGATTACATAACATAACCGATGCAACTATTGCATCGGTTATGAATTCAAGAATTGTATCTAACTCATCAAAATTAAAAATTGGTAGTGTAAATGATAAAGTAGATATTACCAGTAAATTTGGTGAATTGTTGATTTCTGAAGTAGCATCAAATTTAAAAAACTTTACATTGAAATTACATTTTTCTGATGCAATAGTTAATTTTAAGAATTTAAAAGATAAATTAAATTTTTCTCAAGTTGATGATGTTGTTAATGTTAAATCTGAAAACGTAGCATTGAATGGTAATTTTTCTGTAAATAATAACAATGTAGTAATCACAGGAAAACAAAGTAAACTAATCATTAAAAGACACTAATTAAAAGGTATAAAAAACCTTTTTTACTTTAATAAACTTCTAACAAAATCCAATTTTCTCTTTACGCAAAAGTACCTATCTTTACAGTTCTAATAATTGAAGTCAATTCATGGAAATCTATAAAGAGAATCAACTTAAAATTTATAATTCACTCACCAAAAGTAAAGAGCTTTTTAAACCCGTAACAGAAGGCCGTGTTGGCATGTATGTATGCGGGCCAACTGTTTATAGCAATGTACATTTAGGTAACGTAAGAACATTCATGTCTTTTGATATGGTGTTTCGTTATTTACTGCATTTAGGATATAAAGTCCGTTATGTTCGTAATATTACAGATGCAGGTCATTTAGAAAACGATGCCGATGAAGGCGAAGATAGAATTTCTAAAAAAGCACGATTAGAAGAAATAGAACCTATGGAAGTAGTACAACGCTATACAGTTGACTTTCATGAGACACTTGCCGAATATAATTTTTTACCTCCAAGTATAGAGCCAACTGCAACAGGACATATTGTTGAGCAAATAGAAATGATTAAAGAAATCATGAATAAAGGTTTGGCATATGAAGTAAATGGTTCTGTATATTTTGATGTGTTGGCTTACAACAAAGCAGGGAATAATTATGGAATCTTATCAGGAAGAAAAATAGAAGATGCCATCCATAATACCAGAACCTTAGACGGACAATCTGATAAAAAGAATCCACAGGATTTTGCATTATGGAAAAAAGCAGATGATAGACATATTATGCGTTGGCCATCACCTTGGTCAGATGGTTTTCCTGGTTGGCATTTAGAATGTTCTGTAATGTCTACCAAATATTTAGGGGAACAATTTGATATTCATGGTGGCGGAATGGATTTAAAATTCCCACATCACGAATGTGAAATTGCACAATCGCATACCTGTAGTGGAAATGCTCCAGTAAATTATTGGATGCACGCTAATATGCTACTGCTGAATGGTCAGAAGATGGCAAAATCTACAGGAAACTACGTATTGCCAAAAGAAATTATTTCTGGAGACAATACAGTTTTAAGCAAAGCATTTGCGCCAAGTGTAGTGCGTTTCTTTAATATGCAGGCGCACTATAGAAGTATTTTAGATTTTGCAAGTGATGCGTTAGAAGCATCAGAAAAAGGCTATTATAAATTAATGGAGGCTGTAAATTCGTTAGAAAATATTGCTGCAGCAAAGACATCTACTTTTGATATTGCTAGTTGGAGACAACAATGTTATGATGCCATGAATGACGATTTTAATACACCTGTATTAATTGCGCATTTATTTGAGGCGGTTAAACTTATCAATCAACTTAAAGAACAAAAAGCTTCTTTAAATACTGGTGATTTGGATTTGCTAAAAAATACTATTAATGCTTTTGTTTTTGATGTTTTAGGATTAACCAACGAAACCAAACAAGATACTTCTGATAAAATTGATGGAGTAGTGGAGTTATTGATTAAATTGCGTAAAGAAGCGAGAGATAATAAAGATTGGGCATTGTCAGATCAGATTAGAGATGAATTGTTAGCATTGGGAATTCAGCTAAAAGATGGGAGAGATGGGACAACGTTTTCTATCAATTGATAATAAATTACGAATTATGAATTACGAATTTGTCAGTTTGAGTAAAATTTTGAGGTTTAAACAAATTTGTATTAAGAACTTTTTAGAATTAAAAAAGTTTACTCTTTGAAAAGAATTCTAGCATATCCATTTATTTTAGTTGTTCGTTTTTACCAAACAGCCATATCTCCATACACGCCATCAACTTGTAGATATTCTCCTACTTGTTCTCATTATACACTAGAGGCTTTACAAAAACATGGCTTATTTTATGGTGGTTGGTTGGCAATTAAAAGAATTTTTAGCTGCCATCCGTGGGGCGGGCAAGGATATGATCCTGTACCAGAAAAGAAAGAAAATAAATAATCGTCATTACAAGAGCAAAGCGAAGTAATATTTGTCTATTTAGATTGCTTCACTATATTCGCAATGACATAAAAAATAAAGAATGAAATTTTTATCAATAGTTTGGGATCCATCAATAGGAATCGATTTAGGTTTTTTTGTAGTAAGATGGTATAGTTTAATGTTTGTAATAGCTTTTGTACTAGGCTTACGATTGATGAAAAAGATATTTATAGAAGATAAAGTGCCAGTTGAAAAACTAGATGCTCTTTTTATGTACACCTTTATTTCTATGTTAGTAGGTATGCGTCTAGGAGAAGTGTTCTTTTATAATTGGGGATATTATCAGCATCATTTGCTAGAAATTATTTTACCTTTTAAAGAAAACCCAAACGCTACGGCACTTTTTGGCTTGGTAAAAGGGTGGGAGTTTACTGGTTTTACCGGTTTTGCGAGTCATGGTGCAGCAGTCGGAATTATTACAGCGTTGTACATCTATAGTAAAAGAGTGCTTAAGAAACCGTTTTTGTTTATTTTAGATAGAATGGGAATTATGGTTGCCTTAGCTGGTTTTTTTATACGTATGGGGAACTTTTTTAATTCAGAAATCTACGGAAAACCAACAGAGAGCAGTTTTGGTGTTATTTTTAAAGCGGCTGGAGAAACAGTGCCAAGACATCCAACACAAATTTATGAAGCTTTTAGTTACTTAATTCTATTTGTTGTTTTATGGCGATTGTATTGGAAAACAGAAGCCAAGCAACGGCAAGGATTCTTATTCGGAATTTTCTTTGCGGTACTTTGGTCTTTACGTTTCTTTATTGAATTTTTAAAAGAGGCACAAATTAATGGGAGAGAAGATTGGGTATTTAATGCATTAAATACAGGTCAAGTATTAAGTATTCCATTAATAATTATTGGTTTAATACTTATCTTTTTAAAACGTAAATAAGTATTCTTTCACAGTATAAAAAAATCCCAATCAAATTTTTGATTGGGATTTTATTTTCTAAAAAGAAGCTAGTTATCCTTTAACTTTATCCTTTTTAAACTTATTAAATTTATTGTCTTGCTTTTTAGGCCAGCTATTGTTAGTTACATCAACATCAGCAGTTTCATAATCTGGATCTACAACAATACTTTTAATCTCTTGAGTTGAAGCAAAAACTTTCTTTACAGAGTTTTCATTGTATCTCCAAATTTGTGCAGGGAACGTTTTTCTTTCTTTCGTACCATCAGCATAAGTTAATTCAACAATAATTGGCATCACTAAACCTCCTGGTTTTTCAAATTCTACTTGGTAGATATAAGAAGGTACATCTTTTGCATTTTTTACATGCTTATTCATTGCACTTTTATTGGCATCCTTTTTTTCGTTTGTTATATAAACCAAATCACCTAAGCTATCAAAATACGCCTTAGCTCTTGGGTTAGATTTAATAACATCTGCAATTCTTTTCGGTTGCTTATCTGTTAAATATAATGGTTTTACAGATTTGATACCTATATCAGTTACATCCGTTGTATAGAACCAACCTCTCCAAAACCAATCTAAATCCATTCCAGATGCATCTTCCATAGTTCTGAAGAAGTCTGCTGGAGTTGGGTGTTTAAACATCCATCGTTTAGAATATGTTCTAAAAGCATGATCAAATAGTTCTGGTCCCATAATGGTTTTACGTAATATCCATAAAGCGGTTGCTGGCTTGGTATAAGCATTAGGTCCAAACTGTTTTACATAATCTCCTTGAGACATGATTGGTGAAATGTTAGATTGATCTCCACCCATATATCCAGTAATGTTTTTTGCAGGATTTTTCGCAAATAATTTAGGGTCGTATTTTAACTCAGCTAAAATTTCTACAAAAGAGTTCAATCCTTCATCCATCCAAGTCCATTGTCTTTCATCAGAATTTACAATCATTGGGAAGAAGTTATGCCCTACCTCATGCGTAATCACTCCAATCATCCCTCTTTTTGTTCCATCAGAATACGTTCCATCTGGATTAGGTCTACCAAAGTTGAAACAAATCATAGGATATTCCATTCCTTGGTTTTTAGCATGTACAGAAATTGCTTTTGGATATGGATAATCAAACGTTAATTTAGAGTACTCAATTAAAGCATTTGCAACCGTTTTTGTAGAGTGCTCTTCCCATAATGGATTTCCTTCTTTAGGATATAAAGAAACAGCCATTACTGTTTTTCCATTAATGTTAACAGCCATCGCATCCCAGATGTATTTTCTAGAAGAAGCAAAAGCAAAATCTCTTACATTGTTGGCTTTAAAATGCCATGTTTTCGTTTTGTTAGAACGCTTTTTTTCAGCTTTTTCAGCTTCTTTTTGTGTAACAATAAATACAGGTTTGTCAAAAGACTTTCTAGCTTTGTCCCACCTTCTTTGTTGCGTTCTACTTAGTACATCACGTTCGTTTTGTAAAACTCCTGTTGCATCTAAAATATGATCAGCAGGTACAGTAATTTTCACATCATAGTCTCCAAACTCTAAAGCCCACTCACTACGTCCCCAGAACTGCATATTTTGCCATCCTTCTACGTTATCATATACACATAATCTTGGAAAAAATTGTGCAATAGTGTAGTTGTTATTTCCGTCAGGAAAATCTTCAAAACCAGAACGACCTCCGTCTCTTACTGAGTTGTTGATTTTGTAGTTCCATTTAATTCTAAAGTTAAATGTTTCTCCTGGAGCTAATGATTTTGGTAAGTTAATACGCATCATGGTTCTGTTGATGCTGTATGAAAGCTTAGAACCATCAGCAAATTGTACGGCCTCTATATTAAACCCAAACCCTTTACCTTCTTTCATATAAGTTTGCTTAAAGTTAGAAGGAGTTAAGAATGCTGAAGCACCTGCTGAGTTAGCATCTGGAGTTTTAGAGTCGTCAGCTCTCATATTTTGATCTAGCTGAATCCATAAATACTCTAAATAATCTTTTGAGTTGTTGTGGTAAGTGATTTTTTCGTCTCCGTGGATACGATTTGTTTTTTCGTCTAAACGGATGTCCATTACATAATCAACTTTCTGTTGTGTGTACAAATGTCCTGGAGCACCAGATGCTGTACGTTGCCCATTTGGTGTTGGCAACACATCTTTCATCTGTCTAAATTTGTTTTGATCTGTGTGACCTTTTTGAGTTTTTGATTTTGTTTTGTCTTGTGCAAAAGCTGCCCCGACAATAAAAAAAACTGAAAAAAGAAACAATCCTAATTTTTTCATCTTTTTAATAATTTAAATTGAAGTTTTATTTAATTTCTAAAAGTAGCTATTATCTGTTAATGTTTCCTAATTTCTGTTAATTATTTAACAAAGCTTTAATAAAAAAAGAGGCTATAGTTCTATAGCCTCTTTGAAATTAGAATAAAAAATATTTTACCCTTTTATTTTCTTTTTAAACTTATTGAATTTATTGTCCTGCTTTTTAGGCCAGCTATTGTTGGTAACATCTACATCTGCAGTTTCTAAATCTGGATCTACAACAATGCTTACAATTTCTTTATCTGAATGAATTGCTTTGGTAACTTGTTTATCATTCAATCTCCAGATTTGTGCAGGATATGTTTTTCTAGATTTTGTACCATCTTTATAGGTAAACTCAACAATAATTGGCATTACCAACCCGCCTGGTTTGTCATACGTTATTTCGTAAAAGAATTTATTACTTGCTTTTTTGGTTTTGCTGTTTTTTCCTGTATCTTCTACAAATTCTACCGTGTTATTTGCACCATCGGTAGCATAGAATTTTTTAACTTTTTTAATTCCAATATCTGTTACATCAGTAGTGTAAAACCAACCTCTCCAAAACCAATCTAAATCCATTGCTGAAGCATCTTCCATAGTTCTAAAAAAGTCTGCTGGTGTTGGATGTTTAAACTTCCATCGTTGTGCATAGGTTTTAAACGCGTGATCAAACAATTCTTTGCCCATAATAGTTTCACGTAAAATCCATAAAGCGGTTGCTGGTTTTCCGTAAGCATTGTTACCGAAACTATATACATTGTCTCCTTTAGACATGATTGGTGCTAACCTAGATTGGTCTCCAGACATATAGCCTACAATATTTTTAGGCAATCCTCTTCTGATTGGGAAGTTCTTATCATAGTCTAACTCTGCTAAAATTTCCATATATGAGTTTAAACCTTCATCCATCCATGTCCACTGACGCTCGTCTGAATTTACAATCATTGGAAAGAAGTTGTGTCCCACTTCATGTACAGTTACTCTAATCATTCTATATTTCATATTGTCAGAATACCCTCCATTGTCAAGATCAGGTCTACCAGGGTTAAAACATATCTGCGGATACTCCATTCCCATTTGTCCGTCAACTGAGATTGCTTTGTGATATGGATAGTCAAACGTATACTTAGAATAGGTTTTTAAGGTCTGCGCAACTGCTCTTGTTGAGTGGTCTCCATAAAGTGGATTTGCTTCTTTAGAGTATAATGAATATGCCATAACTGTTTTACCATTAATATCAACAGCCATTGCATCCCAGATAAATTTACGTGAGGTAGCAAAAGCATAATCTCTTACATTTTTTGCTCTAAATTTCCATGTTTTTGTTTTTTTAGAACGACGCTTTTCTAATTTTATCGCTTCTTTTTGTGTTCTAATAATTACAGGATTATCAAATGTTTTTCTAGCCAATGCTAAACGCTGTTGCTCTTTTTTAGAAAGTACTTCTTTTTCGTTCAATAAAACACCTGTTGCGCCTAACATATGATCTGCAGGTACGGTAATGTTTACATCAAAATCTCCAAACTCTAAGGCAAATTCACTACGTCCCCAGAATTGATCGTTTTGCCATCCTTCTACATTGTCATATACACAAAGTCTTGGATAAAACTGAGCAATTACATAGTTGTTATTTCCATCTTCAGAAAAGTGCTCGTATCCAGATCTACCACCTTGTGTTCTATGATTGTTAATATTATACCACCAAGAAATTTTAAAAGAGAACTTTTCACCTGATGCTAAAGGCTTTGGTAAGTTAATTCGCATCATAGTTTGATTGATAGTGTACGATAATTTACTACCATCTGTATTTGTAACGCTTGTAATTTTAAATCCGCCATCAAAAGGTTTTTCGTCAAAAACTTTTTTAAATATTTTTTTATTAACTCTTCTAGGCATTCTATTTGGGTTAATGTCTGGAGTTTTAGAATCTGCAGCACGCATGTTTTGATCTAACTGTACCCATAAATAAGGTAGTGTGTCATCAGAATTATTATGATACGTAATAGTTTCTTTACCAGTGATTCTTCGTTTATCATCATCTAAAACAATATCCATTACATAATCTACTTTCTGTTGGGTATAGTCTTTCCCAGGCGCACCAGAAGCTGTTCTTCTACTTGTAGGTGTTGGTAACTCTTCTTTTAACTGTCTAAATTTGTTAATGTTTTTATGTCCTTGTTGTGTTTTTCGTTGTTGTGCGAAAGATGCACTTGCAATAAACACGAAAGAAAACATTAAGATTCCTATTTTTTTCATTTGAATTGGTTGTTTACTGTTATTAATTTATTTATATGTAAAATGTGCTACTTGCTCTTTTTTTGTGAGTAAAGCACTTTTGTGTTTGTTGTTTACTTTTGCTTTTATAAGATTTTTTTGGTCAGGAAAATCTTTTATTAGTAAGGTATTGACTACTTCAATTTCTTGTATAGATTTTATGTTTTCAATTTCTAAATAAAAGAAAACGACATCAGTATCATATTCTTTCCCAATAAATTTATAGTTTACAGCTTTGCCATCTATTTTAAATACTACATGTTTTTTTAAATAGTCAAAAAAGTAATTGTCTACGTTTTTTATTTCTCTTTTAGAATTTAATTTAAAGGGTTTGTTGTGTGCTTTAGTTAGTGTTGTATCTAAATCATCAATAAAAACATTGATAATGATTTCTACAGATTTGTTTTTGACATTGTATTCTATTTGAGTTAAACTCAAGTAATATTTATGTGCAGAAAAAGCAATTAAAGGAACAATGGCAAGTAAAAGGATATACTTTTTTAAACGCATTCTAAAAAATATTGATGCGTAAATTTGAGTAAATTAACTAAGGTGTACAACCTTATTTATTCTTTTCTTGTAGTAATAAATACGATTTACTTTCTTTTAACAGAATTTTAAGAAGATCTACGTATTTTTTGTCCTTATAAAGTTGCTCAACACCTACATAAGAGCAGTAGTCTATGAAATGGTAGTATTTATCTTTCGGGATTTTTAGTTTTTCAAAAAAATACCTTTCGCCTAATAGTTGCTTTAATTTGTCTGGAAAGCTGACTTTAAATGTGAGTTTTTTTCTAAGCTTTCTTTTTTTTATCAATCTGTAATTAGGAATTGAAACTGCAGCAAAAGTTACTGGAGCATTTTTCATGGTTGGATCTGTGTTGTACAGTGCATCTGCTTTTGTATAGACTTTCTTTATTGGTTTTATATCCATTTTAGAAAAGTCGTAATACAAACTATCTATTTTAGGTATGGTATCTTTTGATTTTTCTATCCTGTCAAAATTTAAAAAACCAGTAATTCTTTTTTTAATTTCGACTTCTTCTAACAGATTTACATTAGAGATTAGGTAAATAAGTTTGGTTTTGCTTTTAATATTGCTTCTTGTAATCTTTAACTTTTTTTGCTGGTATTTTAAGTTTGTAATTTTAATCCAATCGCCTTCTTTTACCTTTAGCTTAAATATGCCTTTACTGTTAGAAATAGTTCCCATATTTGTATTTAGATTTACAATATGAGCATTTGCTATTGCATCCGAATTAAGGTCGACCAAAGTACCTGTAATTTCAACTCTTTGTAGTTGAGTATTTATGTTAAAACAAAAAGAAAAAAATACAAAAATGAAGTAAAACTTTTTCATACAGTTAGATTGATATACTACAAAATAACATTGCTTTGCTCTTAAAACTGTATTAAAGGAATTGTAAATCTTTGTTAAAGAACTTTTAGTATAAAACACTTACTTTATTTACATTTGAACTATGAAAAAAATGATTATTGCTAGTACATCTACTGTACACGGAAGTGGGTATTTGGCTTATATTTTACCTAGGTTAAAAGATTTTTTTAAAGATGTTAAGCAGCTTCTATTTATTCCGTATGCTAGACCAAGCGGAATTACTTATGATGAGTATACAGTTAAAGCCAGCGCTGCTTTTTCTAAAATTGATATAGAGGTAAAAGGGTTGCATGAGTTTAAAAATCCAAAGACTGCACTACAAAAATCTGAGGCAATTTTTACTGGTGGAGGCAATACTTTTGAGTTGGTAAATCAATTGTATACAAATGATTGTATGAGTGATTTAAAAGAAGTTATTGAAAAAGGAGTACCTTATTTAGGTACAAGTGCTGGGAGTAATATTTGTGGAGTTACCATGATGAATACCAATGATATGCCAATAGTTTATCCGCCAAATTTTAAGACTTTAGGCAGTATTCCATTCAATATCAATGCACACTATTTAGACCCTATAGAAGGTTCTACACATATGGGAGAAACACGAGAAACAAGGATTAAAGAATACCATGTGTTTAACACCACTACCGTATTGGGTTTACGAGAAGGAAGTTGGCTTGAGGTTCATGGAGATTCTATTGTACTTAAAGGAATACATAGTGCTAGAGTTTTTATGCAAAACAAAACTCCGTACGAGATAGAAAGTGGGAGTGTGGCGAGTTTAAAGTGAAAAGACGAAAGACAAATGTCTAAAAGTTTAAAATGAAAAATACAGTTAAGAATAGTATTAACTATAGAAACCCAACAGTCTAATAATCTAACTATCCAAAAACCCCAAATTAATACCTAACATAATCTACAATCTCTAGCCCATAACCAATCATACCTACACGTTTTTCTTGCTCAGAATTAGAAACTAGTCTTAGTTTATGGATGTTTAAGTCATGCAAAATTTGTGCTCCAATACCAAAATCTTTGCTATCCATTTTAACCCTTGGAGCTTTCATTTCTCCGTTAGCTTGTAGTTCTTTTAAACTTTCTAATCTATTTAATAAGTTTAAAGATTGGTTTTGTTGATTGATAAAAATCACTGCTCCTTTGCCATTTTCTGTTATGGCTTTAAACATTCTGTCTAATTTTTTATCTGGGTTATTGGTCAACGTTCCTAAAATGTCATTATTAACCAATGTAGAATTTACTCTGGTAATTACAGGCTCGTTTTCTTTCCAAGATCCCAGTGTTAAAGCAATGTGTATTTGGTTGTTTGTTGTTTGTTGATAAGCTCTTAATCTAAACTTACCAAAACGGGTTTCAATATCAAAATCTTCTTTCTTTTCAATTAAAGAATCGTGCTCCATTCTGTAAGCCACCAGATCTTCAATAGATACAATTTTTAGGTCAAACTTTTTAGCTACTTCTATAAGTTGAGGTAAACGTGCCATGGTACCATCTTCGTTCATAATCTCAACAATAACTCCAGCAGGTTTAAAACCAGCAAGTCTAGCAAAGTCTATGGCAGCTTCTGTATGGCCTGTTCTACGCAATACGCCACCTTCTTTTGCTTTTAACGGAAAGATATGTCCTGGTCTGGCTAAATCAAAAGGCTTGGTGTTTTGGTCAATAAGTGCTTTAATGGTGAGTGCTCTGTCTGAAGCAGAAATTCCAGTTGTAACACCTTTCCCTTTTAAATCAACAGAAACAGTAAAAGCAGTTTCCATTGGGTCTGTATTATTGTTAACCATCATACCCAATTGTAGTTCTTTGCTGCGTTTTTCTGTAATAGGAGCACAGATTAACCCACGACCATGGGTTGCCATGAAATTTATCATTTCTGGAGTTACTTTTTCTGCAGCAGCAACAAAATCGCCTTCATTTTCTCTATCTTCATCATCTACAACAATGATTACTTTTCCGTTTCTAATATCTTCAATAGCTTCTGTAATTGAGTGTAGTTGTATGTTTTCCATTTGTTATGTTGCCGTCTTTTTAGACGTAAGTTTTTTGAAAAATTTGGTTACCGGCTGCAAAAATACGTCAATATTAAATAATCCCATGTCTTTTGTGGCTCTTCTTGTAAGAAAAAAAGCAAAAGGCACCATGATTATGGCAGAAATCCATGACCCTAAAAGCGATGTAATGGTACTATCTTCAGCTAAATTTCTTCCAAAGGTATTTGTAAAAAAGTAGAGTACATAAATAGAAATGGCTAAAATCATAGGCAAGCCAAAACCTCCTTTTCTAATAATAGAACCTAGAGGAGCACCAATAAAAAACAGAATTAAACAAGACAAAGAAAAAGCAATTCTGTTATAATATTCTGTTTCATATTTATTCACTAACAGACGTTTGTATTTTAAATTATCTTTTTTACTTTTAAAAATATTGAGACCTGTTTTATTTATTGCCAATGCAGAACTTATAATTCTTAGCTGAGCACCCTTGTCAAAATTAGCTAAGATATTTGGATTTAGCTTTGTTGTTGTTTTCTGCGTAGTTGTATCTTTAACCAAACCTTTAGAACCTGCATTGGCTTGAAAATCTTTGGCTTTAGAACGGATGTATTCTTTATAATCTAGATTGTATTTAGAGACTACAGAATCTAGATCTTTTAAGCTCAACATATTGTAGAGGTTTTTTACATTTTCTGTTTCTTTAATATCATCTGAAAATGCAGAAATATCTATTATAATTGAGTATTCTTCAAATTTGGCATTTGAAGAAGGCATGCGTAATTCTGAGCTAAAACTAATATGGTCTTCAAAAAAGTAACCATCAAATAATTTTAAGGTCATGTGTTTGCTTCCTTCCTTATTAATAATTTGTCCGTTTTTAGCTGTAATGATTTTTTTATTTCCTTTGCCTTCGGTTAAATCGTAAATTTTTACATCTTTCAGTAAATCATTATTTTCTCCGAACTTTTCGCTAAACTTTATATGATAACCCGGAATTTCTGTGTTAAATCCACCTGGAATTAAAGCCAAAGCAGGCTTGTGCTTTTTTATATTAATGTAGAGGTTTTTTTGTTTTAGCATTGCGTAAGGATACACATTGTTTAGAAACAAAAAATTTACGACACTCATAATTACAGTAAATATAATTAAAGGTCTTATTAAACGCTGTAAAGAAACTCCGGCAGATTTTATGGCGGCAAACTCATAGTTTTCTGAGATTGAACCTAAAGCCATTATTGATGACAATAACACGCCAATAGGTAATGCTTGAGGCGTTACAATTAAGGCTGTATAGTATAAGAATTTTAATATAAAAATAAGGTCAATTCCTTTACCAGCAATATCTTCAAAAGCAAGCCAGAGTGCTTGCATAACTAAGACAAATAATACAATTAAAAAGGTGGCGAAAAAAGGCTTTAAAAAACTTTTAAGTATATATTTATCAAGTGTTTTCATTGGGCTTGTGTAGCGTTAATCTATGATATACCCTTTTTCTGTATAAGCAGTTTCATCAAAAGTAAAAGTAGTTTTAGGAAGGTTTAAATTACTTTGAATTGATGTAATTGTAAAAGTAGTACTTGTACCATTTTTACCAAGTTGAATAAATTGATAGATATGTTTTGTTTTTATATCTATTGCTAATGTTACTTTAATAATTTCTGAATCACTATCAATAGGTATTAAATTTACAAATTGAATTTTTTTACTTTTGATAGTTTTTGTTTTTCCTAATTTGATGTTATAGCCCTCTTTGTAAAACGTAAACAATTTTGAAGGATAAATAAATCCGTCATCACTACTAAGATCTTGCTCACTTGTAGTGATTTCTTTTTCATCATTATTAATAACGTAAAGTTTTTTACCATCGAACAAAAAATTAGTGATGTAAGTTAAGTTGTATTTTTCTCCTTCTAAATATAGTATACCAGAAGTTTTATCGGCATTTTTAATTTTTGCTTCTTTATTACTATTAGTAGAAAAAAAGTTAATTTTTACATTTTTATACCCGCTCATTGTTGCAGTTACTTCATTTAATAAAGCTATTGCTTTGTTTTCTTGAGCAAAAGCAACGCTAGTAATTCCAAAAAATAATAGTAAAAATTGTAGTGTTAATTTTTTCATGTGTTAGTTTTGTTTGTCACTTTTAGCGAGCACAACTCGCATTAATTGATTTCGTTTTCTAATAATTGGTCTAAGGCAACTAAATCTGGTACTAAAACCTGTCTTGCTTTGCTTCCTTCAAAACCGCCAACGATTCCTGCAGCCTCCAGTTGGTCAATAAGTCTACCAGCTCTATTATAACCTAGTTTTAACTTTCTTTGCAATAAAGATGCCGAACCTTGTTGTGCAGTAACAATAATTTCTGCAGCTTCTCTAAATAGTTTATCTCTATCAGAAATATCAATATCTAAGGCAGCACCTGCTTCTTCTCCCACATATTCTGGTAATAGATGTGCTTCTGGGTAAGCTCTTTGTGAACCGATAAAATCAGTAATTTTTTCTACTTCTGGTGTGTCAACAAATGCACATTGAATACGGGTAATGTCATTTCCGCCAGAATATAGCATATCTCCACGGCCAATTAACTGATCTGCACCAGGAGCATCTAAAATAGTTCTAGAATCTATTTTTGAAGTTACTCTAAAAGCAATTCTAGCAGGGAAGTTTGCTTTGATAATCCCGGTAATTACATTTACAGAAGGCCTTTGTGTAGCTACAATTAAATGTATTCCAATAGCACGTGCTAATTGTGCCAAACGTGCAATTGGGGTTTCTACTTCTTTTCCAGCAGTCATAATCAAGTCAGCAAATTCATCAATTACCAACACGATGTAGGGTAAAAACTGATGTCCGTCGTTCGGATTTAATTTGCGTGCCTTAAACTTGGCATTGTATTCTTTGATGTTACGAACCATTGCAGATTTTAATAAATCATAACGGTTGTCCATTTCTATACAAAGGGAGTTTAAGGTATTAATTACTTTGGTAGTATCTGTAATAATAGCCTCTTCAGTATCGGGTAATTTAGCTAAGTAGTGACGTTCTATTTTATTAAAAAGTGTGAGTTCTACTTTTTTAGGATCTACTAAAACAAACTTTACTTCTGCTGGATGCTTTCTATAAAGTAGAGATGTTAATACAGCATTTAGTCCAACTGATTTACCTTGCCCAGTTGCACCAGCCATTAATAAATGTGGCATTTTAGCCAAATCTATAACAAAGGTTTCGTTAGAAATGGTTTTACCTATGGCAATTGGCAGTTCCATTTGCGATTCTTGAAATTTCTTTGAAGAAATAACAGAATGCATAGATACGATGGTTGCTTTTTTGTTGGGAACTTCTATTCCAATAGTTCCTTTTCCGGGAATTGGAGCAATGATGCGAATCCCTAATGCAGAGAGCGATAAGGCAATATCATCTTCTAAATTTTTAATTTTTGAAATTCTAATTCCTGCGTCTGGAACAATTTCGTACAAAGTAATGGTTGGTCCAACGGTTGCTTTAATTTTAGCAATTCCGATTTTATAATTTTTTAGCGTTTCTAAAATTTTGTTTTTATTTGCCTCTAATTCTTCTGGATCAATAGAAATGCTTTCGTTGTACTGCTTTAATAAATTAAATGTTGGAAATTTATAATTACCTAGTTCTAAAGTTGGATCGAATTCTCCGAAATCTTTAACTAATTTTTCTGATAAATTTTCTGCAATATGATCTTCTTCTGCAACTTGTTCGACATCAATTTCAACATTGTTTTCTTCAATATTATCATCGTTTTGTAAAGTAATATCTAATAGGCTTTCATCTTCTAGTTGAGGTGTAGCTTCTTTCTTTTCTTTAGATACGTCTGAGTAATTACTAATTGTAGGTTCTAAATTTTCTACAGACATTTCAAATTCTGACCTTTCTTTTTTTTCACTATTTGTATCTTTTAGTACAAACTCATTTTCAATTTTTTCTTCTTCAATTGGTGCTTCAATTTTATCATCAAAAGGATGGTTAGTTTCTTTCTTCTTAGAACGAAATTTAGAAATAATACCTTCTGGAGTTACTTTAAACCGAATAACAATATAGGTTAAAAGCAAGAATGCTAGGACTAGGGTTAAACCCGTTTTACCCAAAAATGTTTGTAGATATTCATTGATTTCTACACCTATAATTCCTGCCAAGATTATATAGGCGTCGTTTACAAAACCTAAACTAATAGAAAACCAAAGTGCTAGTAAAATACCCCAGTTCCAAGTTTTTAGAACGCGTTTAAAAGAGATTTTAAATAGCCAGTACAATCCGCTAGTAAATAACAAACCAGGAATGATAAATGCAGCAAGACCAAAACCTTTGTAAATAAAAAAGTGACTTAAATTTGCGCCAATTTTACCCAACAAGTTTTTGGTTTGCACAGTTTTGTCAGTAAACTGAGATAATGTGCTTTGGTCTGCTTGCCAAGAAAAGAAAAACGAAAAGAAAGCAATTGTTAAAAAGATAGCAAACAAAATCAAAAATAAACCAAAAATTGTATGTGTTTGTCTATTGCTAAAAAAAGCTTTGATTTCTTGAAATTTAGGCTTTTTAGTAGTATTTGATTTTGTTTTTTTTGTCTTTTTAGCCATTAATTTTTTGATAAAAGTTGTAAAAATGTAAATATACCATTTTGCTTAGAATAACTCTAGTATTTTAGGCACGTAAATAATTGCAGCGATAATTACAGCAAATAGTGCAGCAAAGGCAGGTGAGCCTGCAGCAATATCTTTTATAAAACCAATTTTTTTATCGTAGTCTGGATGTACAAAATCAGCCATTTTTTCTACGGCAGTATTTGAGGCTTCTGCAACCAGTACCATGGCTGTGATGATTAATTGAAGCATCCATTCTGTGCTAGAAATATCAAAATAAAAACCAGCTACAACTGCTAAAACACCAATAAATAATTGCGCTTTTATACTGTCTTCTGTGGTAATTAATAACCACATTCCCTTTAGGGCAAATTTTAAACTTCTTAATCGGCCTTTTAGATAGCTATCATTTGGATTTTTCATTCAGATATTTTTCTATACAAGATACTTGTTTCTAGCTTTAACTTAACAAGATTCAAAGTTCAAAAATACATTATTTTGTTGAATAATGCTTGTTGCAATTTTGTTAATAGTTGTCAGATAAACTTAATAATTATGAATATCTTCGCAGTTCAAAAATCAATCAAAAAACTTTGACTTTACGCAATTATACATCAGAATTTAGATACAATTGGAAGCTTGCATCTCCAGTAATGTTGGGTATGTTAGGTCATACATTTGTAAGCTTTATAGACAATGTAATGGTTGGGCAATTGGGTACAGCAGAACTAGCTGCGGTTTCTTTAGGAAACAGTTTTATGTTTATCGCCATGTCTTTAGGAATAGGCTTTTCTACAGCCATTACACCGTTAACGGCAGAAGCAGATGGAGCAAATGATTTCGACAAAGCAAAATCAACATTTAAGCATGGTTTGTTTTTGTGTACTACACTTGGAATTGCCTTGTTTTTAATGGTCTTTTTTGCAAAACCGCTTATGTATATTATGGGACAACCTGTTGAGGTTGTAGAATTAGCAATACCTTATTTAGATTTAGTTGCTTTTTCGTTAATACCACTGGTTTTTTTTCAAGGGTTGAAACAATTTTCAGATGGAATGTCGGTTACAAAGTACCCAATGTACGCTACCCTGTTAGCTAATATTGTAAATGTAATTTTAAATTACTTGCTCATCTTTGGTAAGTTTGGTTTTCCACAATTAGGTATTGTTGGAGCGGCATACGGAACCTTAATTTCTCGTTTTATTATGGTGGCCTATCTGTGGTGGTTGTTGGCAAAAAAAGATACTACAAAAAAACTGGTAACCAATATAAAATTCTTTGTGTTAGATACATTAATGCTTAAGAAAATCATCAACTTAGGAACACCAAGTGCTATGCAAATGTTTTTTGAGGTTGGTATTTTTACTGCTGCTATTTGGTTAAGTGGATTGCTAGGAAAAAATCCACAAGCTGCCAACCAGATTGCATTGAACTTGTCTTCCATGACCTTTATGGTGGCCATGGGATTAAGTGTTGCTTCTATGATTAGAGTAGGGAACCAAAAAGGATTACAAAATTTTAAAGAGTTAAGACGTATTGCATTTTCTATCTTTTTTATGGCAGTATTATTAGCAGTTTTCTTCGCAACTGTATTCTTTTTATTCCATGAGCAATTGCCAAAAATGTATGTAGATTATGATGATGTTACCAATTTGGTAGATAATAGAGAAGTGGTTTCTATTGCAGCACAATTGATGTTAGCAGCGGCTATTTTTCAGATATCAGATAGTATTCAAGTAGTAGTATTGGGAGCATTACGTGGACTGCAAGATGTAAAAATTCCGACATTAATTACGTTTATAGCTTATTGGCTGGTTGGCTTCCCAATATCATATTACTTTGGTAAAGAAGAGCAATTAGGTAGTTTTGGTATTTGGTTGGGTTTACTAGCCGGATTATCGAGTGCTGCCGTTTTATTATATATTCGTTTTAATTCTTTAACTTTAAAATTGATAAGAGAAAAAGAAAATTAGACTGTCATCTCGAGCGCTGCCGAGAGATCTCATAAAGAGATTCCTTTGTTTCAGTCGGAATGACAATACAAATTAAGATTCAACAATTTTACAATACTATGACACTTCCAAAATTTTTATTAGCAGATAACAGTAATTTTCCAGATGATATTTTTGTATTGCATACAGAATATCCACGTTTCTTAATCAACCTAAAAGACGATTCTGTAGAATGGTTTGAAGATTTAACTGGCGAACGTGAAGATGATATTGCCACAGAATTGGCCGACTTGATGGATAAAGCAGGGGAATTTTATGACAACGAAATGAAAGGTTTTGAATAGTACGTTCAACCTTATGTTAAAAAAAAGAATATCTTAGTGTTTATTTAAGTTTTAAAAATGCTACGTATTATAATTGTTGATGATGAGAAAAAAGCAATAAATAGTTTACGATGGGAACTTGATCAACTTCAAGAGAAATTTGATTTAGAAATCATTGCTACTTTTACAAACCCAGCCGATGCTATTTTAGGAATAAATTCTTTACAGCCAGATTGTCTGTTTTTAGATATAGAAATGCCAAAAATTAATGGATTTTCACTGCTGAAAGAATTAGCGTATAATAATGCTGAAATTGTTGTAACCACAGCACATAGCAACTTTTCATTAGAAGCCTACAAAAATAAGGTGTTGTCTTATTTATTAAAGCCAATAGATTCAACTGAGTTAGAAGAAACACTCAATCGTGTTCTAAAAATTGTTGGTAAAAGATCGGTTGACACTAAAGTAAATAATGTACTTTTAAAAACAAATAAACTCAAATTATCTTTTAAAGATAAGTGGATTTTTGTTCTGCTAGATGATATTTTATATTGTAAATCTGAAGGAAACTATACAGAAATCTTTTTAAAGTCGGGTAAAAAATATGTTGTATCAAAAAAGATAAAAGAATTTCAGCACTTATTAGAAAGTCAAGAAATATTTTATAGAGTACATAATTCGTATTTAATTAATATTAACCATATAACAGAAATTTATAAATCAGACGGAGCATATATTGTGCTTAACAATGAAAAAACCATTCCAATTTCTAGAAATAAAAAAGCAGCATTTTTAGAGTATATTACTAATTCGTTTCATTAATTATAGGTATGAACGATATCCTTTGTAATTTTCATACTAACGGAACATCTATGTTTGTTTTAGCTATTGTTTTTTATATAGCTGGCTATCATTTGCTATTATTTTTAAAAAACAAAGATGTATCGTATTTTTATTATGGCATGTATGCTTTATTGTTGTTTGTTGCATATAGTTTAAATGTAAGAAATAACTTTTACTATTACCTTATACAACCGTTTTATACAGAACTATACTTATTGCGATATATTTTTGCGGCTACCTATGCCTATTTTTATTTCAAGTTTTCTTTTGTGTTGGTAAATACCAAACTGTTTACACCCAAACTACACAAAATAATTAATGTTGTCTTATATGTATTTGTAGGTTATGTAATTGCAAGCCATTTTTATATCTATTTGTTTGATAAAAAAGAGTTGTTAGAGGCAAACTTTATGTTTGTCATGGCACCGTTAATGACAGCAGTTTATATTGTTACCATATACATGATAATAGTTTCTAAAAGCTTGTTAAAGCAATATCTTTTGGTAGGATCATTTTTGTTAGTAGGCGGGTCATTGGTTTCGATGTTTATTTATAATTTTCATTTTTTAAGTGATTATAGTTGTTTTGCGCATCCAATTGTATTTAGTTCTATGCTATTAGAAAACATTATTTTTTCTCTAGCTTTAGGAAAAAAGCAACGAATTATTTTTAAAGAACGTTTGTTGTATGAGCAAGAGCTAAATCAAGAAAAATTAAACCTATTACGAAGTAATTTAAATCCGCATTTTATTTTTAACGCATTAAATTCTATTAAGAGTTTGATTATAGATAACAAGATGAAATCAGCCATACAGTCACTTGGACTATTTGCTAAAATGATGCGAAATTTTTTAAACAGCACCCAAGAAATTGAGCACACACTTGCAAAAGAGTTAGCAGTTTTAGATAGCTACATCCAAACAGAAAATATACGATACGATGAGCCAATCGAATTTAAAATTGAAAAAAAAATCACAATTAATGAAGAAGAGATTAGTATTCCGTCATTAATATTACAGCCATTAGTAGAAAATATTATAAAACACGGATTTACTTTTGATAAAAAGAATAAAAAAATTAAGCTATCAATTCACCAAGAAAAAGATGCATTGGTATTTGTAATAACAGACAATGGTAAAGGACTTTTAAAAGAGAATGATCAACTCACTGAGAAGAAATCTGGTTTGAGTATTACCCGACAACGACTAGCTTTTTTTGCTAAAAAAGTAAACTCAGAATCAACTTTTACTTTAACGAATAGATGTGATGGTAAAGTTGGAGCAGAAGTAACTCTAAAGCTTCCAATAATAACTAAAAGTTAATTTACCATCCACACATAATATTCTGCCAATTATAAAAAATACACTACAAACCATCATTTTTTTGAATGATGTATAGATAGAGGTTTTAATTTTATGAGTTTAATAGTAAAACCTTTTATGTATGATTAAGAAAATTACCTATTCTTTTTTAGTAGCATTAGTAGTTGTGTGTCAAATAACTGCGCAAAATGTTACGGTTACCAATGATGGAAAAAACTCCCTAAATGCAACTACAATTGATGCAAGTGGTAATATAGTAAATGTAGGTTCGTATTATTGCACGGTAGATTTTGATCCGTCTTCTACCGTATTAAATATTGCACCTTCAAAAGAAAACAAAATCCAAGGCTATGTTCAAAAGTTGTCAAGTACAGGGGCATTAAGTTGGGTAAAAGTGTTCACTACCAACGATAAAGATGTAACAGATAATATAACTTCTTTTTGTAGCGTACATGCAGTAACAACAGATGCTTTGGGCAATGTATATGTTTCTGGTGCTTTTGCTGGTGAATTAATTTTACAAGCAGGAACCAATCAGTTAGAAGAAGTAAGGTTAGATTCTGATTTAGATACCAATACTGACGCATTTGTTGTAAAGTTAACAGCAAACGGAGAAGTGGTATGGGTAAAAAAATACAATGATCATGAACCAGGAACAAATGGATATAAAAAGCAACATGCAGATGCTTTAGTTATAGCAAACAATAAGCTTATTGTTGCTGGAGATTATGAAGGATATGTAAATTTCAATACCCATCCTTCAGATACAAACAATAACATAAAAATACAAAGTTCTTCAAATGGTACCTATTCTGATATTGTTTTAATTGCTTATGATTTAAACGGAACTTATTTATGGAATAAAAACATCCCAGCGAGCAATAATTCTGGCTTTAAAAATAGAATATTTAATAGCATTACTGCAACTGCAAATTCAATAGCAGTATTGTCAAATACAAGTAATAATACAATTATGACAGTAACAAAATTTGATTTGCAAAGTAATACAAGTTTTGAAAAGAATTTTTATGCAGATCAGTATTCTAATTTTTATCCTGTAGCTATAAAATTTGATAGTAACGAACATATTTTTATTAACGGAAGATTTAAAAACACAGTTAGTTTTGATCCAGTTGATAAAACTCTACAAAAAATTAAATCACACAACTCATATTCAGATATTTTCCTTTTAAAGCTAAAAAGTCAAGGAACATTTGACTGGGTTAAAACGATTCAAAACACGACTGGAGTATATACACCGGTTGTAACAGGTTTATTGATTGTTAATGATACTCCAACCATTTACGGAACACTAAGACAAGGCAATTCAACCTACGACTTAGATAGCGGAGAAGCACAAGGCAATGATATTGTAAAAAGCTCAGGTTTACTTTTAGTTAAATACAATGGGCAAACGGGTGCTTATCAAAAAAGTGGCTTTTTAAAATATGTTCCTTTACAAAGTGCAACCTTTGGGTTGAGTGGTTCAAGTATTAATTTTTACAATGGTAATTATATTATCTCAGGCTATACATTTTCGGGTTCTTTAGCTTTTTACGACAAGACCATAAGTATGGCGCAATACGAAACCAAATCATTTGTAAGTACGTTTTCTGAGAGTTTTTTAAGTGGTGTTCTGTCTGTAAAAAACGAAATCATAAAAAATTTACAATTATTTGTTAGTAACAGAAAAGTTGAAGCTACACTGCCAAATATAAAAATGCGTGTTTTTGATATCAATGGTAGGCAAGTAAAAAATGAAAATTTAAAAAATGGAGTTTATATCGTAAAAGCATTGAATAAACAACAACAGCAATACATAAAGAAAGTTTTGGTTTACTAAGAAATTATAGCCCTTTTTATAAATGCCATATTTTATTTAAGATATGGCATTTGTGTTATTGATTTGCATGCTAAACCATAATTCGAAATTGAATAATTCGGAATTAATTATTTTCCTTTCTCCACCAACTCTAATTGTTCAATCTTGGCTTTGGTGGTAAAGAGTCCGTAATTGATAAAAACGTATTGCTTTTCAATCTTGTCTATGGTTCCCACAGCATTCCCATCAACCAAACGTACACGATCGTTTATTTTAAACACGTAATTGGCTTTTGCTTTGGCAACTTTAGCGGCTTCTTTCTTTTTCTCTTTACGTACTTCAACCACTTTTTGTAGCACTTCTTTTTCTACTTTTTGTAAGGTTTCTTTCTTTTTCTGCTCAACAACTTTAGCAGTTTTCTTTTCTGCCTTGGTTTTAGGTTTCGGTGGGTTTTTCTTTAAGTACTTGGTTTTTTCAGCTGCAATCCATTTTTGCAATTCGGTATTCAATTGCTTTTTGTTATTGGTTTGTAAGTAATGGTTTAGCAATTCGTTTACTTTACGTCCAATGGTTAGCATTTTTTGGTTGCTATCATACAATTCTTGGAAACCAGCTAGTTTATCTTGAATTTTTTGCTCTTTTTCTAACAAGCTATCAATATGCGCTTGTCCTTTGGTTTGCTGTTTTTCTAAATTGTCAGAATTTTGTTGTAATCGATTGCGTTCTTTTTGCAATTTAGAAATGGTTTTGTCTAGTCGGACTTTTTCAGTTTCTACACGTTTTTTCGCTTTGTTAATGATGCTATATGGAATTCCGTTTTTCTGTGCAACTTCAAAAGTAAACGAGCTACCAGCTTGCCCTACAAACAATTTGTACAACGGTTCTAAAGTACGCTCGTTAAACTGCATATTAGCATTGGTAACATTTTCTAATTCATTAGCCAAGACTTTTAAATTGGCATAATGCGTGGTGATAATTCCGAATGCTTTTTTATGATAAAATTCTTCTAAGAAAATCTCTGCCAAAGCACCACCCAATTCAGGGTCAGAACCCGTACCAAATTCATCAATTAAAAACAAGGTGTTTTTATTACACTTACGTAAAAAGTAACGCATGTTTTTTAATCGGTAACTGTATGTACTTAATTGGTTTTCAATCGATTGATTATCTCCGATATCCGTTAAAATGGTGTCAAAAATATAGGTTTCACTTTTTTCATCAACAGGAATTAACAAACCACTCTGTAGCATTACTTGTAACAAACCAATGGTTTTAAGTGTGATACTTTTTCCACCAGCGTTAGGTCCAGAAATTACAATAATTTGCTGTTGTTGATTCAGAGTAATAGATTGAGGAACAGTATCTATTCCTTGCGTATTATTTTTCATCCACAAAATAGGATGAAACGCATCAATCAATTTGATTTTCTTCTCTTGAGAAATGCTTGGTAAAATAGCGTTTTGCTTATGTGCATATTTAGCTTTTGCAGCAATGCAATCTAGATGTGCTAAATAGTCTAAGTAGCTTTGTAATAAAGGAACATACGGACGAATTGTTGCTGCTAATTCTTTTAATATTTTGGTAACTTCTTGTTGCTCTTCATAGATTAGATTTTGCAGTTCTCTATCGTAATTTAACGTAGCTTGCGGTGCAATATAAACGATGTTTCCAGATTTAGAAGAACCTAAAAAGTTTCCTTTAACTTTACGTCTGTGCATGGCCAATACAGCCAACACTCTATGATTATCGATGACTGTTTCTCTAATATCATCTAAATATCCAGCTGCCGAATACTTGCTTAAATCTCTAGTAAAGCTTTCGCCAATTTTACCTCTAATTTTATGAATGTCTTTTCGAAGCTCTTTTAGTAGCGAAGAGGCATTGTTTGCAACTTCCCCATAAGAAGTGATAATCTTAGAAATAGCATCAATAATAGCTGTTGTAAATTCTATATCTTGACTGATATGATGTAAGGTTGGAAAGTAACTGTTGAATTTTTTAAAGAATTTCAGTAATTCATTCACCGTTTCAGAAACCGAAGCTATTTTTAAAAAAGCAGAAGCTTCTAAAAAACTGTTTTCAATATTTAGTGTAAATATCTCTTGCGAAATGTTTTCAAAACCGTGATTCGGAATGCGATTTTCGCTGATAAAAGAAGATACATATTCGTTAACCAATTGCAATTCTTGTTGCAATAATTCTCTATCATCAATCGGAGTAATATTTAAAACCAATTCTTTTCCTAATTCAGAAATACACGATGCTGAAACCTGTTCTAAAACAGTTGCAAATTCTAAATCTTGTAATGTTTTTTCTGAAATGTTCTTGGCCAAAATACTATCTTTGATTTACTTTGTCATTCCGACCAACGTGGAGGAATCTCATTATATAGATCTCTCGACTCCGCTCGAGATGACATTAATTTTGAAAAGCAAAAATAAGAAAGTATGCAGGTAAATATTGCTGAATCTTGGAAAAATATTTTACAACCAGAATTTGAGAAACCGTATTTTAAAAATTTGGTTGATTTTGTAAAATCAGAATATACACAGCATACCTGTTATCCTAAAGGGAAAGACATTTTTGCTGCATTTGATGCTTGTTCTTTTGATGATTTAAAAGTAGTAATTATTGGGCAAGATCCGTATCATGGAGTAGGACAAGCAAACGGACTTTGTTTTTCTGTGCACGATGGTATTGCGCATCCACCATCGTTAATCAATATCTTTAAAGAAATAGAAACGGATACAGGTAAAGCATACCCAACTTCTGGAGATTTATCTCGTTGGGCACAACAAGGTGTGTTGCTGTTAAATGCAACATTAACGGTAAGAGCTCATCAAGCAGGAAGTCATCAAAAACAAGGTTGGGAGCAATTTACAGATGCTGTAATTACACAAATTTCTGAGCAAAAGCAAGGTGTAGTGTTTTTACTATGGGGCGGATTTGCTAAAAAGAAAGGTGTAAAGATTGATAAAAGCAAGCATCATATTTTAACTACAGGACACCCATCACCTTTAAGTGCCAATAGAGGGTATTGGTTTGGAAATAAACATTTTTCTAAAACTAATACTGTTTTAAAAAGCTTAGGAAAGGCAGCAATCGACTGGTAATTATTTTTTTGGTGTTCCCAATAAGTATAAAATCACTCCAGGGCCAGCTTTTACTTTACCAATATCCCAATGAAAAGTGTCTTTGTGCACTAATTGATTCACCAAGTTTGTCATTTCTTTTACAGAGTAGGTTCGTAACGAAGAGACAATTCCATCAAAGAAAACAACAAAGGGTATTATAGGTATTAAGTATGTAAATAGTATTCTGCCAAGTTTAAAAGGTTTTATAAATGGCGTAGTAAATAGTACTGTGATAGGAGAGAAGATCATTGCAAGTATGCTTGGTAGGCTTCTTTCTTGAGCTTCAAACACAGCAATAGATGTATTTGCATCAATGGCATTTTGTAGTATTTGCTTGGCATCTTTTGGTTTAAAATGATGAAAGGATAAAAATTGCGTGCGTAACCCTATTAAATTACTAGGCACATTTCTAGCATCAACAGACTTAGATGTATAATCTATATTAAACGCTTGTTTTTTGGTGTATTCAAAAGCTGATATGTTTGGAAAATAATCAGACAATAAAATTTTTAAATCGGGTATTTCTTTTTGTAATTCTGTGTTGAGCCAAATCCAACCACCTCCACCACCAGATGCTAAATCAACTATTTGAGTTGTTTTGCTTAACTGCAATCCTTTTTTTAGAATCGGAACCACAGGTTTGTACATCTTTGTCTTATTAGATAAGAATTGTAAAAAATCTGTTAGATAGTTTCTTAAGAATTGAGGAAACCAAGAAAAATCGGCAATTTCAAATAAATGTATTCTAGCCATTTAATAAAATTTATGAAACTTAAAGGTATAAAAAAATCCGCTAAAAAGCGGATTTATCGAATTTGAATAAGACTCTCAACTACTTAACCGTTGCATAAACAACAGTGTTTGTTTTTTGAAAGTTTTGTTGAGTTTGCTTAGTTTGTTTGTTGTTTTTTGCTAAACCACAACTATTTGCAGAGCTTCTACAAGAAGTTATACTCAAAATTCCTAATGTACAAATTGCAATAAATACAGCTTTTTTCATTTCATTGAACTATTTAAAGGGCTAAATGTACATATTTTTAATGAATTTTTTAGCATCAACTTTGTTTTCTATAACGTTAAAGAGCAACATTTTATTTTGTATTTCATCAATTTGCTCTTTAGAAATAGGGTAGTTGCTTTCCCATTCTGTGAGCGAAAGCCATTTTTGTACATCTGCTAATTGTTGTTCATATCGCTTAGATAATACAACATCAATATTTTCAATTTGTTTAAAATCACTCGTTTTTTGATTGATGATTTCTAAAACCGATTGTATTTCTTTTGGATGCTTTTCTAAGATTTCATTTCTTACAGCAATTACAAAACATGGCCAAGGAGTAGGGCAATCGTCAATTCTTCTAAATGTTTGGTTATCTACTAAAGGTTTTGTGGTAAAATGTTCCCACATAAAATAGTCTGCTTTTCTGGTGGTCAATGCATCAATGCCACCTTGTAAATCTCCGACTACTTTAAAATTTAGTTTATCTATATCCCAGCCATTATTGTGTGCATTAACAATTGCCATTAAATGTGAACCAGAACCAAATCTGCTAATCGCAATAGTTGCATGTTCTAATTCTTCTATTTTTGTAAATGATGAGTTGCTTGCTACATGGATTCCCCAAATAAGCGGACTTTTAACAAATGTTTGTACAATTTTAGAAGGATTCCCTTCACCAATATCTTTAATGATTCCCTCTGTTAAAATGATGGCAATATCAACATCAGCATTCCGTAAGGCAGTGCACATTTGTCCCGTTCCACCAGGGAAATCTTGCCAGCGAAAATTAATATTATGCGGTTGGTATTCTTTGTTCTTTAGCGTTAAATACCAAGGGTAATTAAAATGCTCTGGAACTCCACCAATTCTTAGGGTTATCATATTAAATCTCCAAATATAAAATACAAAACAATAATAAAAATGAAAAAATAAGCTATTAATTTTAAGTTTTTTGGAAGCTTATTTACCCAGTGATAATGTTCGCTAGACGTAGAAAAATCATCATGAAGATGTATGTCATTTTGTAAGCAAACTTCATCAATTTTAATAATATCTATTTCTCTGACATAGAAAATTCCATTTTTAATATTATTATTAAGTTCAGTTTCACTTATAACTTTTATTTCATGCTCTTTCATTAAATTTTCAAATAATGCTATTTGATGAATGTCAACATAGTAGCGAGTATGCTTATAACCTTTAAACATTATTCCACTAATTTATTTAGTGTGTAGCTAATTAAATTTTCTACCACAGATTGATAATCTTTGCTAAATGTACCATTGGCTCTATTGGCAATAATTGCATTCATAGAACAAGCGTTATGGCCTAGTAATTTTGCCAATCCGTAGATAGCTGAAGTTTCCATTTCTAAATTGGTAACGCGAATGCCATTGAAATTAAAATTGTCAATTTTACTATTCAACGCGGGGTCTTGAATTGCCAAACGCAACACCCTTCCTTGCGGCCCGTAAAAACCAACTGCTGTGGCGGTAAACCCTAAAAAGATATTATCGCTAGCAAGCCTTATTTCTAAAACTTCACTATTTTTAACAACATAGGGTCTTGATTTTCTTGAAGACCAATTGGTATGTTCTATAAAGGCATCTTCAATATCTTTTTCAAGTATGTGCTCGCATTGGTAAGAATGCAGCATTCCGTCAAAGCCTAAGCCGTATTTGGCAAGCACAAAACTATCTACAGGGATATCACTTTGCAAAGAGCCCGATGTACCAATTCTAACAATATTTAAAGAAGTGTGTATGGGGTTTACGGTTCTATTTTTTAAATCAATATTTACCAGTGCATCTAGTTCATTCATTACAATATCTATATTATCTGGACCAATACCTGTAGAAATTACAGACATTCTTTTGCCTTTATAAATACCTGTTGAGGTTTTAAACTCTCTCTTTTGCGTGGTAAATTCAATCGAGTCAAAATGCTTCGTAATTTTATCTACTCTATCTTGATCGCCTACAAAAATGATATCTTTGGCTATATGTTCTGGTTGTAAGTTTAAGTGGTACACACTGCCATCTTGATTTAAGATGAGCTCAGATTCTTTTATCATAAAGAGGTTATTTTCAATAACTTGTTAGTTGAATTATCGTATAAAAAATTGTATTTTTTTGCTCCGCCAAGATACGAAGTATCATTTCTAAAATTGGCATAAGCATTTAAAATTTGTTGCTGTATTTTTTGTCCTGTTTCGTTAAGTTTTATAGGAGAATAAGATTGAAACAGGCTTTTTAAATCATCAATCTTTTTAAAGTATTGAATATCTCCAAATCCATAAACTTCTTGTTCTTTTAGTAACCTGCTAACTAATTGGTCTTTAGACGATAGTTTATTTGTGCTAGCAACTGTAAGTACGTGATTCTCAATAGAATTTAGTCCGTTGCCAATAGAAGGGAAGCGTTGTAAATGCGCCAACAAACTATTGGTTAAATATTTAAATGTTTTGCTAGGCTGGTATTGATATACATTTTGTAATTGTAGCGGGTTTTTTGAACAGTATAAACTCCACACGTAATCTGCATATTCAATATCGTCTTGTGTGAGTTCAATTTTGTTTTTGTAATGATCTAGCAGTTGCAATTCTGTTAACTCTGAAAGCCCTAACATTTTTTTACTCCCTTTTACTTCTCCGCTACAAACCAAAGAAATTTTTCTACCTTTTCTATAATGTTTTAGCCAGCTGATAACGGCAATCATATTAATTTGACAAAATAAATCGTACTCAAACCACAATACAATTTCTTCTTGTGTTTTTTGATTACAAAGATTTCTATATTCTTTTAAAGTGAGGTCTATAAATTGTTTTTTAGTAATCTTATAAGATTTTTTTAATTGATTAAACCGAATTTTCCAAAAGTTCTCACTACCCACATATACTTCTGTTTTTCCTTCACACAGCATCTCTCTCCACGTAATAAAGTCCCCTTTAATATTCAGTTTTTGTAAATATTTTGTGGTACTATCACCGTTTGTTATGTGTAGAGTAGAAGTTTTCATCTGTTTAAATTTTATTGTTTTCATTAGTCAGATGTAATTCGAAAACAAACACCATTTTGGGTGTTAAGAATTATTGTGACTTATTTTACAATTAAAAAACGCTGCTAGAATTTATTTATTTTTTATCTGTGATACTTTAACATTTATTAACCGCCAACGCGTTTTACTTTAAATCCTTTTTCTTGAAGCAGTTGCATTATTTTAGCTCTATAATCTCCTTGAATAATGATTTTTTCGTCCTTAAAACTACCACCAACACTCAGGGTGGTTTTAATTTCTTTTGTCAATTTTTTAAAATCATTGGTAGCTCCTGTATAACCATCAATAATGGTGATAGGTTTTCCTTTTCGCTTTTCGTATTTACAGAGTAAGGGAGCGTCTTGCATCCAAATTGTTGGAGCTTCTGGTGCTGCTGTTTCTGTTTCTTGATGCTCTGGAAAAAGATTTTTTAGCTGGTCTCTTAAATCCATTTTCTATTTGATTAAACCTAATTCTCGTAAACGCTCATTTAAAAACTCGCCCGCAGTAATGTCTTCAAATTGCTTCGGATTTTCTTTGTCAATACAACTTTCTAACACATCTAATTTCATATCACTAACTGGGTGCATAAAAAATGGAATTGAATACCTAGATGTACCCCATAATTCTCTAGGCGGATTTACCACTCTATGAATAGTAGATTTTAATTTGTTGTTAGAATGCCTAGATAACATATCGCCAACATTAATCATTAGTTCATCTGGTGCTGCAATGGCATCAATCCAATCTCCCTGATGGTTTTGAACTTGCAATCCTTTACCTTGAGCGCCCATTAATAAAGTAATTAAATTAATGTCTCCATGTGCAGCTGCTCTCACAGCATTGTTTGGCTCTTGGGTTATGGGTGGATAATGAATAGGTCTTAGAATACTGTTTCCGTTTTTAATGTAATTGTCAAAATACATTTCGTCTAAACCTAAATGTAATGCCAAAGAACGCAATACGTATTTTGCTGTTTTCTCTAACATTTTATAGGTTTGTTTTCCAACTTCGTTAAATTTTGGGAGCTCTTTTACGGTTACATTTGCTGGATATTCTTCAGCATATTTAGAATCTACATCTACATACTGACCAAAATGCCAAAATTCTTTTAAGTCGCCTTCTTTTTTTCCTTTGGCACTTTCTTTACCAAAAGACACATATCCGCGTTGTCCACCAATGCCTGGTATTTCATATTGTTGTTTTACATCAACGGGTAAATCAAAAAAGTTTTTTACTTGGCTGTATAAATCTTCTACTAAGGTATCGTCTAAAAAATGACCTTTTAGCGCAACAAAACCTATGTTTTCGTATGCATGACCAATTTCTTTGATAAACTGTTGTTTTCTATTTTCATCGCCCGATAAAAAATCAGCCAAATTAACGCTTGGTATTTTATTCATTGTTTATAAGTTTTATAAAAAAGGATGATAAAGTTAGTAAAAACAAGTAAAAGTCAAAGAATTACTTATTAACAAACGGAATTAAGTAAGAGATTGTGTAATTAAATCCGAAGCCAGTTTCGGTTTCAAATACTCTGTTAAATCCTGGTACATAGAGTGTTTTAAAGTTGTTTGGATGCTGTAAGCTCAACATAACTTTGTACGAAAAGCTCATGCCCATATACAAGTTTTTGAACGTTTCTACTTTTAGTCCCAATACAAATTCTGTCCACTGGGCGCTCAATCCTTTTGAGGTGATGGGTGTTGTGTTAGTGCTTCCAGAAAAATAGTCGCTCCCAGTATTACTTCTGTAGCTAAGAAGTGTTTGTTCAAAATTACTTCTTGCATATCTAAAACCAACAAAAATTTCGTTATTCATATCTAACCAATTTTTATAGGCGTTGTAGTTGGCTCCTATTTTAAAAAAGTTTCCCTTTGCGTTAGATATTGTATAGTCTTCAACTGTTCTTTCTTCTTGATTCCCAAACTCAGCAGCAATAAACCATCTTTTAGTAATCCTGTAATCCGCAACAAATTCTAATCCGCTAGAATTTGTGTCAATCATTCCCATAATGGGTTTACTAATATCAATTCCTAAGCGTAATCCATAAGGAGTCTTATATACAATTGTATCTTTTTGTTGCGCAATACTTGTAAATGTTATAGCAAGTAAACAACAACTAATAATATATTTTAACGTGTGCTTTGTTTTCATTATCGATTGTTGTTAAACTTGTAGGGGTAAAAGATTGAAACCATCCATTATTGGAAATAAAAGTGACATTGTTAAACAGTGTTTTAAATCCGCAAGAGCGAGAAACGTAAATTTCTTTTGTGCTATAATTAATAGTAAGTTTGTTGTATTTATTAGCTGCTTTATTACCCGTTGTATTATTCATTTTTAAATAATACACGGTCTGATTTGCATTTATATTCAGAGGAAGGGCCACTGAGTCTACATTTACACTTTTATAGCTTTTTAAAGTGTCTTTTCCTTCTGCCCAAATAGATAGGTTTTTTACCGCTTTTTTACTGGTAGGATTAGCGTTATCGTAAAACCTTAATACTAGTTTTGGTGTGACTGGTTGTAAACAAATGTCATCTTTTTCACAGGCATTAAAAAGAACAGCTATTAAAAAGAGATATAGAAGTTGTTTTTTCATTTAAAATTTAATGTGAATTGCATTTTACAAATAAACGAATAAACTTTTACATTATTTCTCAAACAAAACTACAGTTTCAATATGACTTGTGTGTGGAAACTGATCTACCAAACTTATTTTTTTAATATTGTAACCAGCGTCTCTTAGTATTTCTGTATCTCTAGCTTGAGTTGCAGGATTACAAGAAACATACACCATTCTATCTGCACCTAAATCAATAATTTTTTTCAAGGTTTTTGGCATGATTCCAGCTCTAGCTGGGTCTAAAATAATGGTTTTAATGTTGCCTTTATATTGTGGGTGTTCAGTTAAAAACTTACCCACATCAGCTGCATAAAATTTTAATCCTTCAATATGATTTCTTTCCGCATTTTTTATAGCATCTTCAATTGCTGCTGCTACAATGTCTACTCCAATAATTTTTGTGTTACTGCTTTTAGATGCAACAATTTGTCCAATAGTTCCCGTACCGCAAAATAAATCCATTACCACTGTATTATCAACAGCAGCTTTATTTTCTAGTACATAATCAACAACTTTGGTGTAGAGTTTTTCTGCGCATTTTGGATTGGTTTGAAAGAAGCTTTTCATGCTTATTTCAAAGTTTAAGCCTAACAATTCTTCTACAATTTTATCTTTACCATATACCAACTCTAAACTACCAGAAGTAGCAATGGTTCTATCGCCTGTTTCATCATTTATGGTGTGTAGTAAACCCGCCAATCGATTGCCAAAAATGTCTTTTAATAATTGAGCAAATTTTTGAAGATCAAATTTAGCTAAGTCATACGATGTAGTAACTAAATTAAAGAGTAACTCGTTTGTTTTATAAGATTTTCGAACCACTAGATATCTAAAAAAACCTTCTTTTTTAGGCCCATGCCAAGGCTGTAAATCAGTTGCTTCACAATAGTGTCTAATCTTTTTAAGATTATCTTCTACCTGTTTATCAAATAAGCCAGAATCCTTTTCTAAATTATCTCCCATCCACCAAACACCACGGCGTTTAAAACCAAGCGTAAACTCATCTATATCCGTTTTATTTTCTCTATCATAACCAATCGCAGAAAAACCATACTCCATTTTATTTCTATAGTGGAAAACATTTGGAGAAGCTACAAACTCATCAAATAAATCTTCAATATTATCAACCTTACCTATTCGTTTAAAAAGTGATAATGTACTTTCTTTTTTATATGCATGTTGCTTTTCGATTGGTAACTGAATATAAGGTGCTCCGGGAATGTCTTGAAAAGGAACCTTAATTTCATCATCAGAAGCTACAATAATATCAATCAATTTAGCCTCTGCATATTTTTTACTCGATTTTTTTACTTGTGCTTTTACTACTTGCCCAGGTAAAGTATTTGGGACAAAAACTACAAATTCACCATCTTCAGAATGTATTTTTCCGATACCTTTTCCTCCAAAAGCATAGTCTACAATTTTTAATTCTAAAATCTGACCTCTTTTTACAAATTTGTTTCGCTCTCTACGTGGCATTTAATTTAAATTATGGTTGGCAAAATTAGGAAAAGATATTGATAGCAAATCAGTATTTGTATGAATTATGCGATATCTTTATAAGAATTTAATAAAAAAATGAACCTTTTTACCTTTTGTACGTCAATGGTATGAAACAAAGTATGAAAACAAGTACACAAATAGATGCCTTGCTTGTATTGCAATATCAAAAAGGAGATAAGAAAGTTCTTTCTGTTTTGGTTAGTCGTTGGCATAAAAGGTTTTGTAAATTGGCGTATTGGTATTGCAAAGATGCAGATGTTGCCAAAGATATTGCTCAAGAATGTTGGGTAACCATATTTAATAAGCTACACGATTTAAAAGATCCGAAGCAATTTAAAAGTTGGGCAATTAGTATTGTTAATAGGCGCACAATAGATTGGTTGCGTAAGCAAAAAAGAGAACAACGCAAACTCGATCAATTCTATAATCAACAAGAAGTAACTGCGCTTACATCCGAAATTGAAAAGTCAGAATTATTGTTTAAGCTGAGTGATGAAATTTCTAAATTACCAGAAAATCAACGTGTAGTAATACAGCTCTTTTATTTAGAAAGTTATTCGTTAAAACAAATGGCAGAAGTTTTAAATATATCTGTAGGCACGGCAAAATCCAGATTGTTTCATGCTCGAGAGCGATTAAAATTAATTATTAATATAAAAAATATATAAGATGAAAAATAATTTAGAAGAGATAGATCAATTAATAAAAGAGACATTAACAAAAGAGGAAGCAAAATTTTATGAAGAACTAGAAGAGCAAAATGTTTTGCAAATGCTTACTGGATTATTTCAAGGGAAAAATAAATGGATTATGTATATGATGAATTTTATGACCTTAGTTTTCTTTGGGCTATTTGTGTATTGTACTGTAAACTTTTTTAAAGTAGAAACTACTAATGAGCTAATTAAATGGGGTGTAGGAGGATTGGTATTTTTAATTGGAGTAAGTATGCTCAAAGTATTTGCTTGGATGCAAATGGATAAAAATGCTTTGCTAAGAGAAATTAAAAGATTAGAAATACAAGTATCATCATTATCAAGTAAAATAGATGGACCTAATTAAAGACTGGAAGATTATTAAAAAGCATATAAGTGAAAGTTTTAAAACCAATTTACATGTTTCTATAGCGTCGGTAAGTAATAAAGGTAATCCAAGTGTAAGACCCATTGGTACACTGTTTTTAAACGATAATCAAACAGGTTTTTATTTTGAAAAGTTTTCGTCTGGACTTTTTTCTCAGAATGCTAAAGGAAATAATAAAGTATGTGTATTAGCTGTGAATAGCAGTAAAACTTTCTGGGTAAAATCATTGTTCAATGGAAGCTTCAAAAAGCATCCAGCATTAAAAGTTTATGGTGAGCTTGGACAGAAAAGGAAAGCTACCAAAACAGAACTGTATGCATTAAAAAGGAGAATGCGAAACACTAAAAGCTTAAAGGGACATAAGTACTTATGGGGAGAAATGGATTTTGTTAGAGAGCTTACTTTTACAGATGTAGAAGTAATGAAATTGGGAAAAATGATATCTGCGTAAAAGTGTAATTAAAAAGATTTTATTACCCAATTTATATTTAGTAATTTGCGGGCTCTAGGGATGGTTTCTTTCCCACGCTGAATTTTCGGAACTCTTCGAAAGGATAAAGGTAGAACAGGAATGGTTATTTTACTCGTTAAACGAGGTTTAATTATTTTGTTTGCATCTTTTAGGTGTTAAACAGTGCCTTTGTAAGGCATAAACTTTAAATTATTTTAAAATGGCTGTTTTAGACCAATTAACTTCGCAACAAGCGATCGATTTAGAAAACAAGTACGGTGCACACAATTACCATCCATTACCAGTAGTACTGAGCAGAGGAGAAGGTGTGTATGTGTGGGATGTAGAAGGTAAAAAATATTACGACTTTTTATCGGCGTATTCTGCAGTAAATCAAGGACATTGTCATCCTAAAATTGTAGGAGCAATGGTGCATCAAGCCCAAACCCTAACCTTAACATCTAGAGCATTTTATAATGACATGCTTGGGCGTTATGAAAGGTTTGCGACCGAACTTTTTGGCTTTGATAAATTATTACCAATGAATACGGGTGCAGAAGCTGTAGAAACAGCTTTAAAGCTATCAAGAAAATGGGCTTATGAAGTAAAAGGAATTGCAGAAAATGAAGCACAAATTATTGTGTGTGAAAACAACTTTCATGGAAGAACAACAACCATTATCTCATTTTCTAATGATCCTGTAGCTCGTAAAAACTTTGGACCTTTTACCAATGGATTTATAAAAATTGAATACGATAATCTGCAAGCTTTAGAAACGACATTAACAAACAATGCAAATGTAGCAGCATTTTTAGTTGAACCTATTCAAGGTGAAGCTGGGGTGTATGTGCCATCTGAAGGGTATTTATCTGCTGCAAAAGCTTTGTGTGAAAAGCATAATGTATTGTTTATTGCAGACGAAGTGCAAACAGGAATCGCTAGAACTGGACAAATGCTGGCTGTAAATCATGAAAATGTAACACCCGATATTTTAATTCTTGGTAAAGCATTGAGTGGAGGAGCTTATCCAGTTTCTGCGGTACTAGCTAATAACAATATAATGGATGTAATCAGACCTGGAAATCACGGCTCTACTTTTGGAGGAAACCCTGTTGCTGCGGCAGTCGCAATTGCCGCTTTAGAAGTTGTTCAGGAAGAAAATTTAACAGAAAATGCAGAACGACTAGGAAAAATCTTTAGAGCCGAATTAGCTGAGTTTTCAGAAAATAATGACTTAGTAAAATCTGTAAGAGGTAAAGGTTTGTTGAATGCAATATTAATTAATGATACAGAAGAGAGCACAACTGCTTGGGATATTTGTATCAAGCTAAGAGATAATGGCTTGTTAGCAAAACCAACACACGGTAATATCATTCGATTTGCACCACCGCTAGTAATGAACGAAGAAGAGCTAAGAGATTGTATTTCTATTATTAAGAAAACTATAGCTGAGTTTTAAAAAAAGTTAAAAATAAAAAAGCCCGCAGAAGCGGGCTTTTTTATTTATTGGTATTGTTCTAATGCTTTTCGATACTGTTCCATAAAAACATCCCAATCCGTAGTTGCAAAATAGTAAATGTTGTACAGTAAGTACAAGCCGTTTATAATTAAGGCAACCAGAGCAACAATTTTGGCAGTTTTCATTGCATTGTAATCACCTTCGTAATCATCTGGGACTTGTTCATATCCTTTTACTTTGCTATTTGCCATTAAAAATGCTGGTAAGGCTAGCAAAATTCCTAGCCCAGCAAAACAGCAACACAAGAAACTAACTATGGATAAAATATAGATGACAGTAGTGTTTAGGCTTTTTTTCATAATTATTTTTATTTATTTATTTTAATAAGATAGCTAACAATAATAATTGTTATGTTTAAGATGACTAAGATACTTATTATTTTTTGAGAGTGCCTAAATTTAAACTTCCAATTTAAAAGAATAAATGTAGCTAAGAGAATCAATGTAAAAATAGCAGGGTACATTTTAAACGAGGCTACAACTTCCCCTTTACTTAATAGCAATAAAGAACGTTGCATGCCACAACCCAAACAATCAACCCCAAAGAGTTGCTTATTTAAACAAGGTAGCATGTATTCTTCCATAGTATAAAATAAAAGAGTGTATGTTATTTAAACATATCCATTCCAGGGATACTTGGCATGCCACTTTTTGCTGCAGCTGCCAATTCTTGTTCGTTTATATCAGAAGCTTTTTTAATGGCTTTATTCAAAGTAACAATTAAATAATCTTCAAGTTCTTCTGCATCTTGTAATAAACTTTCGTCAATTTGAATTGCTTTTATTTCTCTATTTGCAGTAAGGGTAACTTGCAACTTTCCGTTAGCACCGTTTTCATCGACAAGTACATGGTTTAACCTCGCTTTTGTTTCTTCAACTTTTTGTTGGGCTTCTTTTAATTTGCCCATCATACCAGCCATATCTCCAAACATATTTTTCTTTTTTTTAATGAAAAACAAATTTACTATTTTCAGTCTTATTAAAAAAAACTAAAATAAGCTTTGCTTATTATTTTGCACAACGGCATTTAGTCTTATTTTTGCATGCGTTTGTAAAGACAATTCTATGAGTATAAAACATGTAAAAGCTCCCGTAGCAAAAAAAATACCTATCCAACTAGAGATGCACGGTGATGTTAGAATTGATAATTATTTTTGGATGCGCTTATCTGATGAACAAAAAAATGCACCCGTAAAGGATAAACAAACGCAACAAGTAGTAGATTATTTAAATGCAGAGAATAATTATTACGATAAGATTACTGCACATACAACTGCTTTTCAAGAGTTTTTATTTAGCGAGATGAAATCTCGTATTAAAGAAGATGATGCCTCTGTGCCGTATAAAAAAAACGGCTATTTTTATATTACCAAATATCAAAAGGGAGAACAATATCCGATTTTTACACGTAAAAAAGAATCGTTAAAAGCTACAGAGGAGCTATTGTTTAACGTCAATAACGAAGCAAAAGGCTATAGTTACTTTCAGTTAGGCGGATTGAATGTTAGTCCAAATAACAAGCTAGTTGCTTTTGCTACAGATACCGTGAGTAGACGACAGTATTTTTTACGAATTAAAAACTTAGAAACGGGGAAAATATATAATGACATTATAGAAAATACTACTGGAGGCTCGGTTTGGGCAAATGACAATAAAACCTTGTTTTATACTAAAAAAGATCCGATATCATTAAGGAGTTATAAAATTTTTAAACATGTATTAGGAACTCACCAATCTGAAGATCTTGAAGTGTATCACGAAACAGATGATACCTTTTCTACTTTTGTCACAAAAACAAAATCAGAGCAGTACATTATTATAGGTTCGTATAGTACCTTGTCTACAGAATATCAATTTATAGATGCAGACAATCCTAATGATGCACTCACCATCATTCAGCAAAGAGAGCGCAATTTAGAGTATGATATTTCGCATTATAAAAATCATTTTTATATACGAACCAATAAAGACGGCGCTAAGAATTTTAAATTGATGAAAACACCTGTTACAACTACTACAAAAGAGAATTGGGTAGATGTAATTCCGCATAGAAAAGAAACTTTACTAGAAGATTTTTCTATTTTTAATGAGTATTTGGTCTTAGAAGAGCGCACCAACGGATTGAATAAAATGCGCATTAAACGATGGGATGCAACACAAGATTATTATTTGCCTTTTGCAGAAGAAACATATTCTGCAGGAGTTGGTTCCAATCCAGATTTTAACACCAATATATTGAGGTATTCATACAACTCAATGACTACACCAAGCTCAGTGATTGATTTTAATATGGATGACCGTTCACAAGAAATTAAAAAAGAGCAGGAGGTGCTGGGCGGAAAGTTTGATAAGAACAATTATGTAAGTAAACGTCTTTGGGCAACTGCAAGAGATGGTAAAAAGATAGCCATTTCTTTGGTACACAGAAAAGATACTGAATTAAACGAAAACACTCCTTTATTACAATATGCATACGGTTCTTACGGATATACAATTTCAGACGGATTTAGCACCACACGGTTGAGTTTATTAGATAGAGGTTTTATATTTGCAATAGCACATATTAGAGGGAGCGAGTATTTAGGTAGAGACTGGTACGAAGACGGTAAGTTGTTGTATAAAAAGAATACATTTACAGATTTTGTAGATTGCTCTCAGTTCTTAATTGATAATAAGTACACATCTGCAAAGCATTTGTATGCCATGGGTGGCTCTGCAGGCGGATTGTTAATGGGAGTAATAGCAAATACAAACCCAGAGCTATACAACGGTATTGTTTCTGCTGTGCCGTTTGTTGATGTGATAACGACCATGCTAGATGAGACGATTCCGCTTACAACTGGAGAATTTGACGAATGGGGAAATCCGAAGGAAAAAACTTATTATGACTATATAAAGAGTTATTCTCCGTATGACAATGTACGTGCAATAGCATATCCAAATATGTTGATAACAACAGGTTATTGGGATAGCCAAGTACAGTATTGGGAGCCCGCAAAATGGATCGCAAAATTGAGAGAGCTCAAAACAGATGCTAATACATTAGTAATGCATACAAACATGGAGGCTGGGCATGGCGGAGCTTCTGGTAGGTTTGATGCGCTAAAAGAAACCGCAAGAGATTATTCTTTTTTATTAGATTTAGAAGGTAAAATAGGGTAAGTAGTTGCGATGTAACTTAAAAATGATTAGAAACCAGAATATACACAATACCGTTTTAGACTTAATTGGTCAAACACCTATGGTGCAACTGCACCACATCACAAAAAAATTAACAGGAACATTTTATGCCAAAATTGAGGCCTTTAATCCGGGGCATTCAGCAAAAGATAGAATTGCTTTGCATATCCTAGAAAACGCTGAGAAGAAAGGCATTTTAAAACCAGGAGACACCATTGTAGAAACTACTTCTGGTAACACAGGATTTAGCTTGGCTATGATTAGTATGGTAAGAGGCTACAAATGTATTTTAGCAGTAAGTTCAAAAACCTCACAAGATAAAATAGATATGTTAAAATCTGTTGGAGCAGAGGTGAATTTATGTCCAGCCAACGTTGCAGCAGATGACCCAAGATCGTATTACGAAGTAGCCAAAAGAATTCATAAAGAAACTCCTAATTCTATTTATATCAATCAATATTTTAACGAATTAAATTGTGATGCTCATTATTGCTCTACTGGACCCGAAATTTGGAAACAAACCAACGGCAAGGTTACACATGTGGTAGTGGCGAGTGGTACAGGTGGAACCATTTCAGGTATTGGTAAGTATTTAAAAGAACAAAATCCAACCATACAAATTTTAGGAGTCGATGCTTATGGTTCTATTTTAAAAAAGTACCACGAAACAGGTCAGATTGATGAGAATGAAATTCATCCTTATAGAATAGAAGGCTTAGGGAAGAACTTAATTCCTACTGCAACCAAATTTGATATCATCGATAAATTTGAAAAAGTTACCGATAAAGCAGCAGCATTAAAAGCAAGAGAAATTGTTGCAAAAGAAGGGCTCTTTTGTGGATATACAAGCGGCGCTGTAATGCAAGCAACTGAGCAGTACAATGCACAGCAGTTTTTTACAAAAGAAAGTGTTGTAGTCTTGGTTTTTCCAGATCATGGTTCTAGGTACATGAATAAAATCTATTCAGATTCTTGGATGAAAGAACAAGGCTTTTTATTTGATGAGTCTTAAAAAAGTCTTAAATTTGCCGCCTTACACAGAAGATACTACAAGATGGCAAAAGACTTATTTGAAAGAATACATCAAGATAAAGGACCTTTAGGAAAATGGGCAGAAAAAGCAGAAGGATATTATGTGTTTCCTAAATTAGAAGGTCCAATTTCTAACAGAATGTCTTTCAACGGAAAGAAAGTAATTACTTGGAGTATTAATGATTATTTAGGTTTAGCCAATCACCCAGAGGTTTTAAAGATAGATGGTGAAGCTGCTGCCGAGCATGGTATGGCATATCCAATGGGTGCAAGGATGATGTCTGGTCATACTAAATTTCACGAACAATTAGAAAGAGAGTGTGCAGAATTTGTTGAGAAAGAAGCCGCATATTTGGTCAACTTCGGGTACCAAGGAATGGTTTCTGCCATTGATGCTTTGGTTACTAAAAATGATGTGATTGTGTATGATATTGATACCCACGCTTGTATTATTGACGGAGTGCGTTTACATGCAGGAAAACGTTTTGTATACAAACACAACGATATTGATAGCTTTGAAAAAAACATGAAGCGAGCTGTAAAACTTGCAGAAAAAACAGGTGGAGGAATCTTAGCTATTTCTGAAGGGGTTTTTGGAATGCGAGGAGAACAAGGTCGCTTAAAAGAGATAGTTGCATTAAAAGAAAAATACAACTTCCGTTTGTTGGTTGATGATGCACATGGTTTTGGAACACTTGGAAAAGATGGTAAAGGAACTGGATTTGAGCAAGGTGTACAAGACGGAATTGATGTGTACTTTGCTACTTTTGCTAAATCTATGGCAGGTATCGGAGCATTTTTTGCAGGAGACAAAGATGTAATACAGTATTTACAATACAATATGCGCTCACAAATGTTTGCCAAGTCATTACCAATGCCAATGGTTAAAGGCGCATTAAAGCGTTTAGATATGTTGCGATCTATGCCAGAATTAAAAGAAAAATTATGGCAAAATACCAATGCGTTACAAAATGGATTACGTGAGGCTGGTTTTGATTTAGGAACCACACAAACATGTATAACTCCTGTATATTTAAAGGGAGATATTCCTGAGGCAATGGCAATGGTAAACGACCTGCGTGAAAATTATGGTGTTTTCTGTTCTATTGTTGTATATCCAGTAATTCCTAAAGGATTAATTATTTTAAGGTTGATTCCTACAACCACACATACCCAAGAAGATATTGACGAAACAATTGCTGCATTTTCATCAATCAGAACTAAGTTAGAAAATGGTACTTATAGAAAAGTTGCTACTGCAATGATGAATCAGTAGTTATTGTTTTTTTGTTTACATTAAAAAAATAAAGTAGTTAGCATTAAGACAAGGGTTAATCTTTTTTATAATGAATATTTTATTCAGTTGTATAGCTAAATTAACTAAGATACTACCATAAAGCAATAAAAATCAACCCCATACACACTTGTGTATGGGGTTGGTTTGATTGTATTGTTTAGATACTATTGTCTATCTAGTTCGGCGTCTTCTGCCAAAGCCACCCGTTTTTTTGTCTTTAGCTCTATTGTCTGTTTTAGAAGATCGTCTACTTTTAGAGTTATCTGAGTTTCTTTTACGTCCAAATCCGCTATTGTTTCCACCTCCAGAAGATCTTCTTCTATTGCTTCCTCCACGACGTTTTCCATCTCCGTTAGAGCGGTCTTTTTTAGTAACTTCTATTTGTACACCTCTACCATTAAACTCTGGACTATTTGCTTCAAAAGCTTCTAAGGCAGTCGTTTCAAAATTTTTATCAATTTCAAAGAAAGAAAAAGTATCTAAAATATCAATAGCTCCAATTTCAACATTGTCAGTTATGCGTTGTTCATTAATTAACCCGATGAGTCTAGCTGGATTTAATTTGTCTTTTCTACCTAAATTAATAAAGAAGCGCGTCATGTTTTCGCTAGAACTTTTTCCTCTACTATTACTTTCGGTTTTAGACAAATCATTTAAATCTGGTGCATTTTCATAATACGATAAAAAAGTGTTGAATTCTAATGATACAAATTTCTGTATCAATTCTTCTCTACTAAACCCTTCTAGCTTTTTGTAAATACTTGGTAAAAAAGCTTCAATTTCAGATTCGTTTACCTCTGTATTTTGCACTTTATCAATTAAGTGCATCAACTGGTTTTGACAAATTTCTTTACCACTAGGTATTTCTGTTTGTACAAATTCTTTTTTAATAATTCTTTCTATAGGGCGAAGTTTACTTTTGTCTTTTTTTGTAACCAAGGCAATTGAAATACCCTTGTTACCGGCTCTACCAGTTCTACCACTTCTGTGTGTGTAGTTTTCTATTTGGTCTGGTAGTTTATGGTTGATTACATGGGTAAGTTCGTTAACATCTAACCCTCTTGCAGCTACATCTGTTGCTACTAAAATTTGCACGCTTTTTTTTCTGAACTTATCCATCACACTATCGCGTTGTGCTTGAGATAAATCTCCGTGCAAAGCATCTGCATTATAACCGTCTTTTATAAGACTATCAGCAACTTGTTGAGTTTCTCTACGCGTTCTACAAAATACAATGGCGTATATTGTTGGATTTACATCTGCAATTCTTTTAAGGGCTAAATAACGCGTTTTTTCATTTATTAAGTAATACTCATGACTGACATCATTAGAACCTTCATTTTTTTGCCCAGAAGAAATCTCTACAGGATTGGTCATATAATTTTTTGCAATGGCTTCTACTTCTTTCGGAAACGTTGCAGAAAACAATAATGTTTGTTTTGTGGTTGGAGTAACGGCAAGTACTTTGTCAAGCTCATCTTTAAACCCCATGTTTAGCATTTCGTCTGCTTCATCTAATACCAACCATTTAATGTTACCAAGTTTTAAAGCTTTTCTACTAATTAAATCAACTGTTCTACCTGGTGTACCTACAACAATTTGTGCACCTTTTTTTAAAGATCGTATTTGCTCTTCAATATTTGCTCCACCATAAACTGTTGCAACTTTAACTCCTTTAAGGTATTTAGAAAAGTCGTTAATATTATTTCCAATTTGCACAGCCAATTCTCTTGTTGGAGATAAGATAATAGCTTGTGTCTCTTTGCTATTAGCATCAAGTTGTTCTAAAATTGGCAAACTAAAAGCTGCTGTTTTTCCTGTACCAGTTTGCGCAAAAGCTTTTAAATCTTGTGCAGAAGAAATAATTTGAGGAATTGCTTTTTCTTGTATTACTGTAGGATTTTCGTATCCTAAATCTGTTAGAGCTTTGGTAATATCTTCTTTAAGCCCTAATTCTAAAAATGTAGTCATAATCTATGAACTAATGTGAGTTCATAGACGCCAGTATCTATAAACTCGATTGATGTTTCGCTCTAGTTACTATTACAATAGTTCTGGGTAATGTAACTTCTATTTTTTATCTATAGGATAAAAAACGTGCAAATGTACGTTAAATAAAATGGATAGAGCTATTTATTACTATTTTGTAAGTAAGCAAGTTGTTTGTTGATTTTTTGTCCGTTAATTACAGCAAAACCATTAACTACCATACCTTTTTTATTAACTAAGATAATTCTAGGTAACTTACTTGAAAATAGGTTTTTATACTTGTTTTCAGAGTTAATGTAAAATTGATTTTTAATATCAATTTCTTTTAGCGGTTGGTTGTTTTTTGTTGCTGTAATTTGAATGCTAACAAAATGTAGTTTTGGGAACTTATGAGAAAGAAATTTAATTCTTGAAGTTAAATATTCTTTACTTGTATACTTAGGGGTCCAAACGTATAATACACTATTTTTCTTCGCAATAATTTCTTGTATACTTTTGGTTGAATTGTTATAGTTTGTAACATTAAAATTAGTAAGCTCTTTGCCTCCATGTATACTTTTAATATCGTTTAAAATGCGTTGGATACTTTTTTTATCTTTTATACTTGTGCTTAACCTAAAATAAGTTTGAAATGCTTCTTTATTTACACTACAACTAGAGTTCATTAAAAAATCATTCATTAGCATCTCTCTTAAGAGTGCATTTTTTAATTTTTCCTTTTTAATATGATTGTCAATTGTATTTAAAAGTGAGGGTGTGAATTTTTTAGAATTGCTAGAGTAGCCCTGAGTGTAAACTTCGTTGTGTAATCTGTTTACAACATATTTACCGTAAGTACGCAGGTACATTAAAGAATCATTGTCTATATTTACTTGTTTTCTATAATTGTAAAAATTACTTGGTAATGTAATGGTATTTTTAGACTTACTATTCATTAGTAAATAGTTTTCTAGTCGACTATATATTGGGTATTTTGAAACTATTTCTAAAATAGTTAAATACTCTTTAGGTAGTTTCTCGTTACTATTTTTAAACGCATCAATTTTACGTTGTCTTAAAACCAATACAGAATCCATTTTAGACTTAAACTTATTTGGAGGTAGCTTGTAAAAAGAATAAAATGTATAGTTGCTATTTTCTTTTTCTTGCTCTAAAAAGCAATCAATTAAAATATTATTTTTTTCTGCTCCAGTACCACTAAATACTAGAGATTCATCAAAATCCCAAGTGTTTAATCTAATTAAAATACTGTCTTTAGGTTTTATGTATAAGTACTGAAATTCTGGTCCATGTTTAAAATAATAGAAGCCTTCATTAAATTCTTTGTATTTGCCCATAAATTTATCTTCTTTATCTAGCAATAAAGTGTCTACAGGAATGTCGTTTTTAAATAATATAACATGCTCAGATTTTGGATGGATTATTTTACCTCCAAAGTAGGTATATTGATTTTTTTCTGAAGTTGTACAACTACCAAAAAAAACTATGGTTAGTAATAAGAAAAGGGGCCTCAAAATAATCTTCATCAAATTGTATTTATACTCACAACAAAAGTAAGTATTCGTTTGGCATAAAGCTGTTAATTAGCTGTTAAAGTATTTGTAAAAAACGGGTTAAAAGTAGCTAATTTTTTTTAAAAACAAAAAGTGTGTATAGGTGACTGATAATCAGTAAATTTTATAAAATACTATTCGAGAATTTTAAAAAGGTAAAAGCCTAAAAACTCTCATTTAATTTTATATTTTTGCAGCAAATTTAAAATACAAAAAATGTTATCAGTTTCTAACTTATCAGTACAATTTGGTAAAAGAATATTATTTGATGAAGTAAATACTAAATTTACACAAGGTAATTGTTATGGGATTATTGGAGCAAACGGTGCAGGAAAATCTACGTTCTTAAAAATATTATCTGGAAAACAAGACCCTACTTCTGGTCATGTGCATTTAGAGCCAGGAAAAAGAATGTCGGTTTTATCACAAGATCACTTTGCTTTTGATAGCATACCCGTATTAGAAACTGTAATTATGGGGAACAAAGAATTGTTTGCTATAAAAAAAGAAATGGATGCCTTGTATGCAGATTACACAGATGAAAATGCTGAAAAAATAGGTGAACTTCAGGTAACTTTTGAAGAGATGAATGGTTGGAACGCAGATTCTGATGCAGCAGCTTTACTATCTAATTTAGGTATAAAAGAGGACTTACATTATACCTTAATGAAAGATTTAGATGGTAAGCAAAAAGTACGTGTATTGTTGGCTCAGGCGTTATTTGGAAATCCAGATGTGTTAATTATGGATGAGCCTACCAACGATTTAGATTTTGAAACCATTGGCTGGTTAGAAAATTTTTTGGCAAATTATGATAATACGGTTATTGTGGTTTCTCACGACCGTCACTTTTTAGATGCTGTATGTACGCATATTTCTGATATAGATTTTGGAAAAATTAATAACTATTCTGGTAACTATACTTTTTGGTACGAGTCTAGTCAGTTAGCCGCAAAACAAAGAGCGCAAGCCAATAAAAAAGCAGAAGATAAAAAGAAAGAATTAGAAGAGTTTATCCGTCGTTTTTCTGCCAATGTTGCTAAATCTAAGCAAGCAACTTCTCGTAAAAAAATGATTGAAAAATTGAATGTAGATGATATCAAACCTTCTAGTAGGAGATACCCAGCAATTATTTTTAAAAGTGAAAGAGAAGCTGGAGATCAGATTTTAAATGTTGAAGGATTGTCAAAAAAGTTTGAAGGAGCATATTTGTTCAAAGATATCGATATCAATTTAAATAAAGGAGATAAGGTAGCTATTATTTCTAAAAACTCTAGAGCCGTAACGGCTTTTTACGAAATTATAAATGGAAAAGAAAAGGCTGATGCAGGTGAGTATAGTTGGGGAGTAACAACCACACAGTCTTATTTACCTTTAGAAAATGCTGAGTATTTTCAGAATGCTGAATTAAATTTGGTTGATTGGTTACGTCAATATGCACAAACAGAAGAAGAAAGAGAAGAAGTTTTTTTAAGAGGTTTTTTAGGAAAAATGATTTTTAGTGGAGAAGAAGCTTTGAAAAAGTGTAATGTGCTTTCTGGAGGAGAAAAAGTACGTTGTATGCTTTCTAGAATGATGATGACTAGAGCAAATATTTTACAGTTTGATGAGCCAACAAACCACTTAGATCTTGAATCGATTCAGGCGTTAAATAATTCGTTGATTAATTTCAAAGGAACGATTTTATTTTCAACACATGATCACGAGTTTGCTCAAACAGTCGCGAATAGAATTATTGAGATAACTCCAAAAGGAGTAATTGATAGATATTCAACTTTTGATGATTATTTGTCAGACCCTAAAGTAAAAGAACAACGAGAAAAAATGTACTCTTAAAAAGTAAAAAAGGAAGCTGATTAGCTTCCTTTTTTATTGCGTATTTCTCTTTTTCCTGTATGATCAACTCCCATTTTTCTTTCTAACTCAATCATTTTTTTAGACCTAAAATTTAAGATTAATGCCCTACGTTGACTTTCGGTAATATTACCTTTACTGTAGTGAAAAGTAAATCCATCATGAAAAGTACAACCACCAATAGGTAATGGTATTGGAATAGCGTTAACATTGTTAACTTCGCAATACAAGGCTCCACCATTAGGCATGGCTTTATGTTCTATAATTTCTTGATTTTTATTTTTTGGAATAAACCACATACAGCCGTTTTCTTCATAAACGTCATCTAAAGCAATCCAAATACTTACCGCTCTTTTGTCTGGCATTTTAATCCAGTAAGCTGCATCTTGATGCCAAGGAGTTTCTGTATTGGTATTGGGAGCTTTGTTAATTAGCATATCAAAGTCCAATTCCATATCATCTCCTAATAATTTTTTTACTGTTTTAAGGGCATGTTTATAGGTATAACTTTCCTTTAATTTTGGAGCTAATAAACTTGGTCTCATAATTTGAGTGATTTTTTCAACTTGATTATCGGTTTTTTTACCACTCAAATCACTTCGAAACCCTTTTGTTTTATCATCATCCTTTAATAAATTGTCATAAATTTCTCTTAAATACATAGCTTCATCATGAGAAATAAAAGATTCGTTTTTTACAAATCCTTGAGATATAAAAATACTCTTCATATAAATTAGTTTTTCTGTAATGGACTTATGATTTTAACATCACTAAAAGAAATTGCACCTCTAACTACACCATCAATAGTAGTTTTTAAAGCTTCAATTAATTGCATTTTTAATTGTGATTTATGATAGAGGATACTCACCTCTCTTGCAGGTGGCGGACTTGTAAATTCACGCAAAAAAGCTTGGTCGTTTTTGTTTAAATCTAGGGTCTGTAAATATGGAATAAGTGTCATGCCCAAACCTTCTTTAGATAGTTTGATAAGTGTATCAAAACTCCCACTTTGTAATTGAAAATGGTTGTTAGAATTGTTTCTGTAATTTCTACATAGATTTAAAACACTGTCTTTAAAACAATGCCCATCCTCTAATAATAAAATATCATCAACTTCTAAATCGCCTACTTCTATTTTTTGTTGACTAAAGAGCCTATGCTCTCTAGGAATTAAACCAACAAATGGTTCATAATAAAGTGGACGTTCTTTAATAGCTTCATTTTCTAATGGAGTGGCAGCTATGGCAACATCGATATGACCATCGGTAAGTTTTCTAACAATCTCTTCTGTTGTCAATTCCTCAATAATCAATGTTACTTTAGGATATTTTTTTGTGAAATTATTTAAAAACATAGGTAGTAAAGTGGGCATAATAGTTGGAATGATGCCTAGCTTAAATTCACCTCCTATATAACCTTTTTGTTGGTGTACAATATCAGTAATTCGGTTGCTCTCATCAACAATGATTTTAGCTTGCTCAACTATTTTTTTTCCAACTTCTGTTAGTTCTATTGGTTTTGTTGATCTGTTAAATATTTGCGCATTTAGCTCGTCTTCTAATTTCTGAATTTGCATGCTAAGTGTTGGCTGTGTTACAAAACTATGTTCGGCTGCTATGGTAAAGTTTTTATATTCTGCAACAGAGAGTACGTATTTTAATTGGGTAATAGTCATTTGTATCGATATTTTTGATAAAGATATTAAAACTATCAATTATACTTATAGTTTTTAACAGAAATCTTGTGATAAATTTGTTGTAAACAAAAAAGTAAAATATTATGAGCACAACTATTATAGGTTTAGATGTTAAAAAGTCTGAACAATTAGCAAACAAACTAAACATATTATTAGCAAACTTTCAAGTGTATTATCAAAATTTAAGAGGCTTGCATTGGAATATTAAAGGAAAGAGTTTTTTTGAATTACATGTAAAATTTGAAGAGCTGTATTCAGATACACAAGAAAAAGTAGATGTAATTGCAGAGAGAGTTTTAACATTACAAGAACAGCCATTACACACTTTTGAAGATTACATCAGGAGATCATCAGTAAAAGTAGCAAAAAATATAACCAACGATGTAAAGGCGGTAGAAGTAGTAGTAACTTCTTTGGCAGCTTTGATAAAAATCGAAAGAGAATTGTTAGACCTATCTGCAGCTGCAGAAGATGAAGGTACAAATGCTTTGATGAGTGATTTTATTGCCGAGCAAGAAAAAACAATTTGGATGATGAATGCTTGGTTAGGGTAAAAAACAAAAGTTGATTTGATTTGTAAGCTGTCTGAAACCAAATGGTGTAAGGCAGCTTTTTTTTAGTTCCAGAATTTTCTTTTTTTGTTTAACTCAGCCTCTTGTTTAGCATAATCTTCTACAGAAATAACCTTTAAAAAAGAAGGGTGCTGCTCAATGGCGTATTCAATTTTTGTAATGATATCTGGAATACTTTCATTGTCGTAATCAATCTCTAAAGGTTGTTTAATTACCATAGATTGTAACACATTTCGTTTTTTTATTGCCAAGCCTTTTTTATCAAAAGATCGTCTAAACCCGTCTATAACTATAGGCACAACTATAGGTTTGTAAGTTTTAATAATGTGAGCAGTACCACGTCTTATAGGTTTAAAAGCAGTTGTTGTTCCTTGCGGAAAGGTAATTACCCAACCGTCATCTAGCGCTTTTCCAATATTAGAAATGTCAGACATTCTTACTTGCCTTTTAACATCTTTACCACCACTTCTCCAAGTTCTATCAATAGAAACAGAGCCAGTGTAAGCAAATATTTTAGGTAAAATTCCTGAGCGCATTGTTTCTCCAGCTGCAACATAATACACGTTCAATTTTGGTTGCCAGATATAACCAATGTTTTTAATATTATCAACCCTACCTTTAAGTGCAGCATTAAATACATGAAACATTGCGGCAACATCTGCAAAATAGGTTTGATGATTTGAGACAAATAGTACGTTAGAATCAGGAAGATTTCTTAAAACTTCAGAACCTTCTATTTGTAAATCGTTAAAACTACGGTAACGACCATGAGAAATGACACCCAAAATACGTATGAGCCATTTTTTTATAAATAGTATATGTCCAAAAGGATTTCTTTTGAATAAGGGCATTGTAAATAGTTGGTTTTAGTAGTTAGTTGACTGCGAAAATACAAAAGAAAAATGAACCGTACTTACTTTAGTAATTCTTTAATCTCGTTTAGTATCATGGCAGTAGCACCCCAAACAACGTAATCATTTAATTTAAAGCAAGGTACATTGATGTTTTTAGCATAAGAAGTACTAATATTGATAGATGAAATATTGTTGTCGTCTAATAAATCAGCTATTTTTATTTCAATTGTATGGTCAACTTCGTGGTTAATTTTAAAAGTTGGTGTAGTATTACTATACGCTAAAAAAGGTGTGGCTAAAAAATTACTTGGCGGAATGTATACATCTGTAATTTCTCTAATGACCTGAATCTGTTCTTTTTGTATACCAACCTCTTCAAAGGTTTCTCTTAATGCGGTTTCTTGTAAATTGAGGTCGTTTTTTTCTATTTTTCCGCCAGGAAAACTAATTTGAGCAGAGTGAGTGCCTTTATAGCTAGCTCTTTGTGTGAGCAAAAAGCAAGTTTCTTGGTATTTGTTTGGGTAAAATAATGCTAAAACCGCAGCTTTTCTAGGATTACTTGCAGCAATTTTTTCAGTATTATACTTTAAACGCATAGCAGGCGCAAGTTTAAATTGCGCATCTAAACCTCCAAGTTCTACTTTTTTTATGTGTTGTATCGTTTTTAAAAAAGATATAAAATTCATTAATTAGCTTTGTCTTCTTTAAAAAATCGCTTAAAACCGATACGTCTTAACATCTTTTTTTCAAAACTCCAGAAAAATTCAAACTGACCAAAAAGCCACCCAAACACAACGATTAGAATTTGATAAAAAGGAAATATTAACAGTATTCGTAGTGGTCTATAAATCCAAGGGTTTGTGGTTTCTTGACTTAATCCAACTAAATTTAAAATCGGTTTAGCAATAAGTAATGAGGTATAACCAGTGATAGAAAAAACAAGTAAAATGATTAGTACTTGCCAATTTGAAGTTAAGCCCCAGCGTTTTTTTAATTTTTCCATTTTTAGTAAATAAAGGCGCAAAAGTACAATATCATTATAGAATAAAAAATTACTCATTAAAAAACAGTTGTAGTTTTTGATTTTTTTTTACCTTTCAAAACTATAATTATAATTTACTCAATGAAAAAATTAGCACTACACTGGAAAATACTTATTGGAATGATTTTAGGAATTCTTTTTGGATTTTTAGCATTACAATTTGGCTGGCAGCAATTCATCACTGATTGGATAAAACCATTAGGAACCATTTTTGTTAAATTATTAAAACTTATTGCTGTTCCTCTTATTGTAGCATCATTGATTAAAGGAATTTCAGATTTAAAAGACATTTCTAAGTTTAAAAATATAGGTGTACGAACAATTTTTATTTATATGGGTACCACTGTTGTAGCTATTACTATAGGTCTGCTTTTGGTAAACGTTATACAGCCAGGTGATGGTGTAGCGCAAGAAACTGTAGATAAGTTAACAAATACTTATGCTAACAGTTCTAGTATTACCTCAAAAATTACAGAAGCTACCAAACAACAAAGTAACGGTCCACTACAATTTGTAGTAGATATGGTGCCAGATAATGCAATCAATGCTTTAGGAAATAATAAAGCAATGTTACAAGTTATTTTCTTTACAATCTTTTTAGGAATTTCTATGCTATTGGTAGGAGAAAAAAAATCAAAACCATTAAAAAGCTTTTTTGACTCATTAAATGAGGCCGTTTTAAAAATGGTAGATTTAATTATGTTAACAGCCCCTGTAGCCGTATTTGCACTTTTAGCTAATGTAGTTGTTACCTCTGGTGACCCAGAAATATTACTAGCTTTATTAAAGTATGCTTTGGTGGTGGTGATTGGTTTGTGTATTATGGTGGTTTTTTATTGTATACTAGTGAGTATTTATGCAAAGAAAAATCCACTTTGGTTTTTAAAGCAATTGAGTCCTGCACAATTATTAGCCTTCTCTACGAGTTCAAGTGCTGCTACATTACCGGTTACTATGGAACGTGTAGAAGAGCATATCGGGGTTGATAAAGAAGTGTCAAGTTTTGTGTTACCAGTCGGAGCAACGATAAATATGGATGGGACGAGTTTGTATCAAGCTGTAGCAGCAGTATTTGTAATGCAAGTACTTTGGCCAGAAGGGTTGGCTTTTTCTAACCAAATGTCTATTGTTTTAACAGCCTTGTTGGCGTCAATAGGTTCAGCTGCCGTACCAGGTGCTGGTATGGTAATGCTGGTGATTGTATTAGAATCAATAAATTTTCCGAAAGAATTGTATCCAGTGGCATTGGCCTTAATTTTTGCAGTTGATAGACCATTAGATATGTTACGTACTGTAATTAATGTTACAGGTGACGCTACAGTTTCTATGGTTGTAGCTAAATCTGTAGGAAAACTTGGTGAACCTCATGTAAAGAATTGGGACGACCATTATGATGAGGTAAAATAAGTATGAATATTAAATAAAATTATATGAATGTTTGCTTTTTAATGTATCCTTGGGAGAATATAGAGCCTGTAAAAGATACATCATTAACACTAATCCATGAATGTATGAAACGTGGTCATGGAGTAGCAATTTGCACACCATCTAACTTAACAGTTAGAAATAGTGTTACCTATGCTTTTTGTACCATTTTGAATAGGCACGAAAAGATACCTGCTAGTATGACGTCGTTTTATAAAAAAACAACAACAAGAGAAGAGATGTTACCACTCGCAGGTTTTGACGTAATCTTTATGAGAGCAAACCCACCGTTAGACCCGCTAATGTTGAACTTTTTAGATTCAGTAAAAGAAGATGTATTTATTGTCAATTCTGTACAAGGAATGCGAGAAGCAAACAATAAGTTATACACTGCTGCAATGGAAGATCCAGATAACGAGATTATTCCAGTTACGCATGTATCTAAAAACAAAGACTATTTAATTAAAATGATTGATGAATCAGAAGCCGATAAAATGATTTTAAAACCATTGAATGGTTTTGGAGGTTCAGGAGTTATTTTGATAGAAAAATCAGCAATGGGAAATATCAATTCGTTACTAGATTTTTATATCAATAATAGCGATGGTACATCAGAATATGTAATTTTACAAGAGTATATTGAAGGTGCGGATCAAGGAGATGTACGTATTTTATTATTAAATGGGCAACCCATTGGTGCTATGAGAAGAATCCCTGGAGATAAAGACCATCGTTCTAATATTACAGCTGGAGGCTCTGTTGCGAAGCATAAACTAACAGCAAAAGAAAAAGCTTTGTGTAAAAAAATAGGGCCTAAATTGGTAAAAGACGGTTTGTATTTTGTTGGGATAGATGTAATAGGCGGTAAATTGGTAGAAGTCAATGTTATGAGTCCTGGAGGCATAAGTTATATTAACAAAGTATACAAAGTTAAGCTCCAAGAAAAGGTAATAGACTTTATAGAGAGTAAATATTTAGAGCGTAATGCTGCCTTTTTAAGAATGACTGATTTAAAAAGAAGAGTAGAGGAAGCTTAAAGATTACATAGTGAGTAATTTATTACAAATAAATAAACCGTTGGTTTCTGTAAATTGGTTGTATAAACATTTAAATGCAACCAATTTAGTAGTTTTAAACGGAACCCTACCAAAAGTTACTGCTGCAAAATCTGTAGAGAAAACTGAAGAAAATCAGATTCTGAATACCCGATTTTTCGACTTGAAAAATGTGTTTTCTGTACAAGGAGCAGCATTTCCAAACACGGTTTTACAAGCCAAAGATTTTGAAAAGCAAGCTCAGAAATTAGGAATTGAAAGGGATTCTTGTATTATTGTATATGATGAACACGGAGTCTATTCTGCACCCAGAGTTTGGTGGTTGTTTAAAACTTTTGGTTTTGATAATATTGCTGTATTAAATGGTGGTTTTCCTGCTTGGAAAAACAAAAATTACCCAACAGAAAAGAAAGAGCAGAAAAAATATTTAGTTGGAAATTTTATCGCAAATAAACAAGAGAATTTGTTGATTGATACAGAAAAAGTATTGCAAGCTCTAGACAAAGCTACTATTCAAATTGTAGATGCACGCTCAACAGGTAGATTTAACGCTACTGCACCAGAGCCAAGAAAAGAGGTGAGAAGCGGACATATACCATCGTCTAAAAATTTGCCGTATGCCAATTTAGTTTCCGAAGGAAAAATGAAATCAGTAAAGGAATTAAAAGCCTTATTTAAAGAAGTAAATTTTAACAATAAGGAAATGATTTTTTCTTGTGGCTCAGGAATCACGGCTTGTGTTTTAGCATTAGGAGCAAGCACCGTTGGTTATGATAAGTTGTCGGTTTATGATGGTTCTTGGACAGAATGGGGTAGTTTAGCACATGTACCAATAGAAAAATAATTAGGAGATGTTAAAATTATCGGTTGAAGAAATTATTGAAAAAATTCAATCAGAAGTAACTTTTGAAGCGGTTGCTACAGATTATTCGTTTACCATAAAAATTGATGCTTATGTTCCGTATGCTTGCGGAGCTGTACATGACGGACATCAATTTAGAAAAGAATTATGGGATAATTGTTTGCATACAGAATACGAGCGTTGGTTTGAAGAAGACCCAGCAACCAAAGAGATGATACAATCACACCCAATTGTAATTGCAGGAATGGATTCTAGGTTCGAGTACGATTTAAATCGCGAACCAGAAACAGCTATTTACACCGACGCTTGGGGAAAACAATTGTGGAAAAACCCCTTGCCGCAAGAAATGAAAGAAAAAAGCTTGGCAAAGCACCATAATTTTTACAAAGTAGTAGTTGCGTTAATTGCAAAACTAGAAGAAAAATTTGGTATATGTATTGTCTACGATATGCACTCGTACAATTGGAAACGCTGGGATAGAGAAGTACCCACTTGGAATTTAGGAACAACAAATGTAGATAGCAATCGGTTTGGAAATGCCATTGAAACTTGGCGTGCTACGCTAGAAAAAATGCCTTTGCCAAACGGAATTAAATCTACTTCAAAAATCAATGATACCTTTCAAGGAAATGGCTATTTCTTAAAATGTATCACACAAAATTTCAACAATACATTGGTGTTGGCTACAGAAATAGCCAAGGTGTATTGTGATGAGTTAGCACAAATAATGTATCCAGAAGTTGTAAGTGCTGTAGAAAATTATTTAAAAACCGAATTAAAAAATCACGCAGAAGCATTTTATAAAATACATAAAATGTAATTTTGTAACCTCATAGAAAAGTTTAGAATGATAGCGCATAATGTAGGTACTGAACCACTTTTTAACATTGATAAAAGGATTGATGATTTGGTAAAAAAAATCGAATTATTAAGCTATGTTAACCCGATTAATATAGAAGAAGAAAAACAGAAATTCTTTGAATCAAAGTATTTAACAGACCCTGTTTTTAAATATCCACACAGAGATTTTGATAAATTTAAACTGCACAAAGAGTTGTTTACGCAACCTATACATTTAATTGAAGACAAACAGTTGAGAGATTTGTACGAAGAAATTATTTATTTCTATTCAGGTTTGATTCAATGTATAGAGACCATTGGAGAGGGGAAGAAATTTTACTACAATAGCTTGCATTCTTTTGGAACTCCCGTTGAGCAAGATGTAGAGAACGCTAAATTCATTTTGCATTTTAAAGAAGATGATGTTGCCGAAGAAATTTTTGAACCAAAATACAATGCTGATGAAGCAGCCCAGTTATTTAGAGATTTTTCAAATAGGTATGATTTTTCGTATCAGATAAAAACATCTGATAAAATGGGAGCTATTGCTATGGTGTTAAACAATATAAAAACTCTAGTAATAGACAGTAAACATACCTTTTCTAAAAATGAAATGGCCATTTTAAATAACCATGAAATAGGTGTGCATATGGTTACAACGATGAACGGATTGTTACATCCGCTAAAAATATTTTCTCACGGTTTTCCTAATAATGTAGAGACACAAGAAGGCTTGGCAGTTTTTAGCGAATATATGTCGGGTAACTTAACAGTAAGGCGTTTAAAAGAATTGGCGTATAGAGTAATTGCTGTAGATAGTTTAGAAAAAGGGTGCTCGTTTTCTAAAACTTTTAGATTGTTGCATAATGATTATGACTTAGACAAAGAAAAAGCGTTTGCCGTAACTTTAAGAACACATCGTGGAGGTGGGTTTACGAAAGATTATTTGTATTTAACGGGTCTAAAGAAAGTCTATGATTATTATCACAGTAAAAAGGACTTGAGTTTATTGTTAACAGGTAAAGTGTCTTTAGAATATGTTGCTACAATTCAAGAGTTAATTACAAAAGGTTACGCGGTTAATTTAAAGCATTATACCGATTCTTTTTTAGAAAATAATAACACAAACAAAACAGTAGATTTTATTTTAAAGAATTTGAAGTAGAATAATTAAGTCTAGTATAAAGCTAGATGTTTAGATATACTTTTTCAAGTTACTAAAATCAGAAATAACCATATCGGCATGTTCTAGTTTTTGTAATTTAGAATGTTTACTGATATAACCCACGCAGTAGATTTCTGCTCGGTTAGAGGCTTTTACACCTTTGTCTGAATCTTCTATAACAATACAATTTTCTTTGGGTGTGTTTGCCAAAGCAGCAGCTTTTTCAAAAATCTCTGGATGTGGTTTAGATTGTTGTAAATCTGCACCACTTAGTTTACCAATAAAATATTTATCTAAGTCAAAACGTGTAAACACTCTATTAATGGTTTCCATAGAAGCAGAAGAGGCCAAGACCAATGTAATTTGCTTGTTATAAAAATACTTGATAATATCTTCTACACCCTCAATTAATTGCAAAGTTGGGTCGTTGGTAAATAATTTGACAAAATTACTGCGTTTACGTAACACCAAGTCTTGAGGATTTTCATTTAGGTTGAAAGTATCGACCAATTTCTGACAAATATTAATGGTAGATCCTCCAGTAAATGAATGATACAATGTTGGTGTAACATTAATTTTTAAAGAATCAAATAGTTGGTAATAGGCTTTTTTGTGTAAAGGTTCGGTATTTACAATAACGCCGTCCATATCAAAAATGACACATTGTATGTTTTTCATGTATGTTGTTTAAATGTCAATAAATTTTGCACTGATTTCTGGAGTTGGAATCATACAGTTGTCTTTCTTTCCAAACCATTTGTAACGATTTTTTGCTATAAAATCGTAGACTACATTTCTAACAGGAGCAGGTACTATCCAACAGATTTGTAATAACACCCAAAAACCACTAAAATGTTTGCCAATTTTTAATGCTGCGGTAGATTTTATAAAATACTTTTGCTCAGATGTTACCAAAATAATAGAGTCTACTTTTTGAGAATCAATAGAAAAATGATTGACAACTGTTTGCCCAATGTTAGATTGAAGAGAAGCAAAAACAAATTTATTTTTTGTATCGTGCTTGATAATCTTTACAACAGTTGCATTGCAGAAATTACACACTCCGTCAAATAAAATAAGTTGCTTATCCTGTAGGAGTTTTTCAATCATATGTTGCTTCTTTTTTCTTCATCAGAAAACTATTTTACAAAAATCATTATTTTTTAGCAATTAATTGTAACAATTTTCTTTTTAAAACGTCAGATGTACGGAAGTATTTTTAAAATGGCTTTTAACAAAACATTAGGAGCTTAAAATAGCGACAATAGCTATTTTCGATAAAAATTAACGAATCAAATGATTGAAATAAAAAATCTACACAAATCTTATCCAATCGGAAAAGATTCTTTACATGTTTTAAAAGGAATTGATTTACATATTAGAGAAGGAGAATTCGTATCTATTATGGGATCTTCTGGTTCAGGGAAATCTACATTATTAAATATTGTAGGTTTATTAGATGAGCATGATGAAGGAGATTACTATTTAAATGGTCAGCTGATTAAAAATTTAAACGAAAAGAAAGCTGCTATTTTAAGAAATAAGTTTTTAGGATTTGTATTTCAGTCGTTTAACTTAATATCGTACAAAACTGCGCTAGAAAATGTGGCCTTGCCATTATATTATAAAGGAGTCTCTAGAAGAGAGCGTTTAAAAACGGCAATGGAGTACTTAGATAAAGTTGGTTTAAAAGATTGGGCTAATCATTTACCAAGCGAATTATCTGGAGGGCAAAAGCAGCGTGTAGCCATTGCAAGAGCCTTAGTTACAAAGCCTAAAGTAGTATTGGCAGATGAGCCAACAGGTGCCTTAGATTCTACCACAACAGATTCTGTGATGGATTTGTTGAAAGATATCAATGACGAAGGAATGACCGTATTTGTAATTACACACGAAGAAGAAGTTGCTGCACAAACCAAACGTGTGGTACGTTTAAAAGATGGTGTTATTATCAGTGATGAGTTAACCAAAAAAGCAACGCAAAGCGCTTAATTATGTTTGATTTAGATCGTTGGAGAGAAATATTTCAAAGCATTAGTAAAAACAAGTTACGTTCTGTAATGTCTGGTTTTACGGTGGCATTTGCAATTCTATTATTTACATTGCTATTTGGAGTTGTAAATGGTTTGAGTAATACATTTAAAGAGGCTTTTGCAGATGATGCAATGAACTCGATTTTTGTGCGAGTGTGGAAAACATCTAAACCTTACAAAGGATTACAAACAGGGAGAAGAATTCAGTTAAAAAATAAAGATTACGATTTTGTAAAAGAAAATTACGAAAGTAAAATAGAGCATTTAACTGCTAGAATATATAGAAATGTAAATATTTCTTATAAAAACAAACAAGATAATTACAATTTAAGAGCAGTACATCCAGATCATCAGTTTCTTGAAAAAACAATTGTAGATGAAGGGAGGTATTTGAATGATAGAGATTTAAAAGAAAGAGCTAAAGTAATTGTTATAGGTAGGTTAATTAAAGAAGATATTTTTGGAGAAAAACCAGCTTTAGGTAAACGAGTGAATATGAATGGAATTTCGTATAAAATTATCGGAATTTTTTCAGATGATGGTAATGATAATGAAGAGAGAATCGTTTATATGCCAGTAACAACAGCACAAATGCTGTATGGAAATAACGATTATATCAGTCAGATTAATGTTGGGTACAATCCAAAACTAAATTTAGATCAAGCAATAGCATTCGGAAATAAGATTGAAAGAGATTTAAAAAAGAAATTAGATATACATCCAGATGATCAAAGTGCACTTCGAGTTCGTAATATGGCTGAAGCCAATAAAGGAGTTGGTCAGTTTATGGGAATTCTATATGTATTAGTAATCATTATTGGTTCTGGGACATTAATTGCTGGAATTATTGGTATTAGTAATATTATGATTTTTGTTATTAAGGAGCGTACGAAAGAGTTTGGTATCCGTAAAGCATTAGGAGCTCAACCTTCTTCTATTATTGGAATGGTAGTACAAGAGTCAGTACTAATTACCACTCTAGCAGGTTATTTAGGCTTATCTTTTGGTACTTATTTATTAAGTCTTATAGGTAACAGCTTAGAAGAAGATTATTTTATTAAAGATCCAAGTGTAAGTTCAGGAATTGTAATAGGAGCAACAATTACATTGATTTTAGCAGGTTTAATTGCTGGGTATTTACCAGCAAAAAGAGCAGCACGTATTAAACCAATTGTAGCATTAAGAGCAGACTAATATGAAGTTTTTATTTGATTCAGATACTTGGCAAGAAATTTACGGTAGTATTCGTAAAAATAAATTGAGAACTTTTATCACCATTTTAGGTGTATGGTGGGGTATCTTTTTATTGGTGGCCTTATTGGGTGCAGCAAGAGGGATGGAAAACGGCTTCAATAAGCTTTTTGGAAACTTTGCTACCAATAGTGTATTTGTGTGGACGCAATCTACTGATACTCCATTTAAAGGATTTCAAAAAGGAAGAAGGCTTCGTTTAAAATTAAGTGATATAGAAATATTAAAGCAAGAATTTAGTAGTGAAATTAAATTATTAGCACCTAGAAATCAAACAAATAATTTAATTATCAAAGACTTTAAATCTGGAAATTTTAATGTAAGTGGAGATTATCCTGTACTTGATAAAATACAAAAAAAGAACCTATTATATGGTCGTTTCATCAATGAAAATGACATTTTGTCTGAAGCAAAAGTATGCGTAATTGCTGAAGATATTTACAAGCAATTATTTGATAAAAATGTTAACCCAATAGGAGAGTACATCAAAATAAATAGTATTAATTACAAGGTTGTTGGAGTGTATCAACCTTCAAATGGAATTAGTTTTGACGGAGATGCAGCTTATATTCCTTTTACAACTTTCCAAAAAGTCTATAACAGAGCCAATAAAATTGATTGGATGATGATTACTGCTAATGATGGTGTAGATATCAAACAAATGGAACAAGATATTTTGCTGACACTTAAAAACTTACACAAAGTACATCCTGAAGATAGTAGAGCATTTGGGAGTGTTAACTTAGGAGTTGAGATTGGTAAAGTAACTGGATTTTTAACAGGAATGCAGTTTTTAACTTGGTTCGTAGGGATAGCTACCTTAATTGCAGGTGTTTTTGCCATAGGTAATATTTTATTAATTACAGTAAAAGAACGTACCAAAGAAATAGGGATTCGAAGGGCTATTGGAGCTACACCAAAAGAAATAAGACAGCAAGTTATTTTAGAATCTGTTTTCTTGACAACAATTGCTGGTATGTTGGGTATCTTTTTTGGAGCAGTAGTACTATATGTTATTGATACGCTTTTTGGTCAAGGAGAAGATGCTGCATTAGTGAATCCAACAGTTAATATCCCAATTATTTTAATAGCCTTTACAATTTTAATTGTATTAGGTACATTGATAGGAATGATTCCTGCCTATATGGCAACCATTATAAAACCAATAGAAGCTTTAAGAGAAGAATAAAACAATTAACAATCATGAGTAAAAGAGCAAAATTTATTTTAATAACAATTGGAGTCTTATTTATTGCTGCCTTAATTTATTTTGGCAAAAAGAATAAAAAAAGTATCATAGAATATGAAACTGAAAAGCCATTCAAAGCTACCATTGTTAAAAAAACTGTAGCAACAGGTAAAGTAATTCCATTAGAAGAAGTTGAAATTAAACCTCAGATTTCTGGAATTATTGACGAAATATTTTTAGAAGAAGGTGCTATTGTAAAAGCAGGAGATTTAATTGCAACTGTAAGAGTTGTGCCTAATATTCAATCGTTGAACAGCGCTACTGGTAGAGTAAAAAATGCACAATTAACTTTTGATAATGCAAAGATAACATACAATAGAACAAAGAACTTGTTTGAAAAAGGAGTGGTGTCTAGAAAGGATTTTGAAGCAGCTGAGTTGAGTTATAACAATGCAAAAGTAAATTTAGAAAATGCCAAATCTGATTTAGAAATTATTAAAAAAGGTTCTACTGCTGGTTTAGGAAAAACAGCAAACACCAATATTAGAGCCACTGCTTCTGGAATGATATTAGAAATTCCGGTTAAAAAGGGATATCAAGTAATTCAATCTAACAACTTTAATGCAGGAACAACTATTGCTAGTATTGCTGATATGACAAAGATGATTTTTGAAGGTAAAGTTGATGAGTCTGAGGTTGGTAAATTAGTGAAAGGAACTGCAATTAAAGTTTCTTTAGGAGCTATTGAAGATAAAAAGTTTCCTGCTAAATTAAATTTTATTGCACCAAAAGGAACGGAAGAAGGCGGAGCTGTACAATTTAAAATTAAAGCTGATGTTAGATTAGATAAGAACTATTTTATTAGAGCAGGCTATAGTGCAAATGCAGACATTATTTTAGAAAAGAAAGACAGTGTATTGTCTATAAAAGAAGCCTTGTTGCGTTTTGATAAGAAAACAGAAGAACCTTATGTGGAAGTGAAAGTAGGTGATAAGTTTGAGAAAAAAGAGGTAAAGCTAGGAACATCTGATGGAGTAAATGTAGAAGTGCTTTCTGGTGTAACTAAAGATGACGAAATTAAAATCTGGAACAAAGTAAAGAAAGACGATAAAAAGAAAAGAAATTAATTAGCATAAATTAACTAAGAATAGGAAGGCTGTCTAGAAGAACATTATAAGTTTTTAGACAGTCTTTTTTTAATACAATATTAAAAAACCAATACCAGTATTCATAGTATTGTATCCAGAGTTAGGCATAGTAAAATTAAAATTAGAAACGTGTCCTAACCCGCTAAATAATTGAATTGATGTTTTAGAGTTTAGCTGGACATCAAAACCCAAGGTTCCGTTTTCTATAAATGTAAACCCTTGAGCTAAACGCTCAGTTTCTGTATCAATATATGCTAAACCCAAGCTAGCTTGTATATACAAGCTAAAACCAGTAAATAATTGTTGTTTTGCTTCAACAGTAAACTCTAATGCTGTTATAGATAAGTTTTTTAGCTTCGTAAATTGTTGTCTTTTTACTTGGTAGTTGTCTTCTTCTGGTCTTACAAAATGTTCATTTAATAATTGGTGTTTTACAAATTGAACTTGTGGCTGAATCAACAATGAAATCGCAATAGTTTTAAAGCGTGTTAGTGGATAGAAAAACTGTCCTTTGATACTGTTAGATTTGTAGTAATAATCGGTATCGTCAAACAAGAAATTTTGTTCATTTCCTTGCACAAATTGTGCACCATATTTAGATGGAGAAAACAAAAAACTCTTTTTAGATTTTTGTGCGTATGAAGTTGTAATCACACTAATAAAAAGTAAACCTAAAAAGAGTTTTGTAATATTCATTTATGCAAATTGCTTTGCTACATGTTCTGCTTTTCTACTTTCAGAATAGTCATAAAATCCTTCTCCAGATTTTACGCCTAGCTTACCAGCTCTTACCATATTCACTAATAATGGACATGGAGCATATTTTGGATTTTTAAATCCTTCATACAATACTTCTAAAATAGAAAGGCATACATCTAAGCCAATAAAATCAGCTAACTGTAATGGACCCATTGGATGTGCCATACCTAATTTCATTACGGTATCAATTTCTTTAACACCAGCAACGCCATTGTATAAAGTTTCAACCGATTCGTTGATCATTGGCATCAAAATTCTGTTAGCCACAAATCCTGGATAATCGTTTACTTCAACAGGTATCTTATTGGTTTTTTTAGTCAAATCAACAATAAACTGCATTACTTCATCAGAAGTAGTATACCCTCTAATGATCTCTACCAATTTCATAATTGGAACTGGATTCATAAAATGCATTCCAATTACCAATTCAGGACGATTGGTTACTGCTGCAATTTGTGTTATAGAAATAGAGGAAGTATTTGTAGCCAAAATAGTATCATCTGGACAAACTTCATCCAATTCTCTAAAAATGTTCAATTTTAAATCTACATTTTCAGTGGCAGCTTCAACTACCAAACTAGCATATTGAACACCATCTTTAATAGAAGTGTAGGTTGTAATGTTATTTAAAGTTTGATTCTTATCAGCTTCTGTAATTTTTTCTTTAGCAACCATTCTATCTAAGTTTTTAGTAATAGTTGCCATTCCTTTATCTAAAGCTGCTTGAGAGATATCAATTAATTGAACTTGAAATCCGAATTGAGCAAAAGTATGCGCAATTCCATTTCCCATAGTTCCTGATCCGATTACGGCGATGTTTTTCATTAGGTTTGATTTTTATTAATTATCGAAACAATCTATAATTTGTTGTGCCACTCTTAAAGCAGCCGCTCCTTGTTTTAGAGAAACAATAGGAGTGGTGTCATTATTGATAGCATCGGCAAATGTTTCTAGCTCATCTAAGATGGCATTATTTGATTTTATTTCAGGGTTGTCAAAATAAATTTGCTTTTTAACACCTTCTGCGTTTTGAAGTATCATTGCAAATTCATCAGGATTTTTAGGTACGTCTTTCATCTTTACAACTTCAGCAGTCTTCTCTAGAAAATCTACAGAAATATAGGCATCTTTTTGGAAGAAACGCGACTTACGCATATTTTTCATAGAAATTCTACTCGAAGTTAAATTCGCAACACATCCATTTTCAAACTCAATACGTGCATTGGCAATATCTGGCGTTTCACTAATTACAGAAACACCGCTACCGTGTACGTTCTTTACGGGAGAATTTACGACACTTAAAATAATATCAATATCATGAATCATTAAGTCTAGTACAACAGGAACATCAGTTCCTCTAGGATTAAATTCAGCTAATCGATGTGTTTCTATAAACATCGGAGCCTCAATCATGTCTTTTACAGCTGTAAAAGCAGGATTAAAGCGCTCTACATGACCAACTTGTCCACGAACATGGTGTTGGCTTGCTAAGGTTCTAATTGCTTCAGCTTCTAATACAGTTTTAGTGATTGGTTTTTCAATAAAAATATGTTTTCCTTTTTCTATGGCTTGTTTAGCGCAATCAAAATGAGATAAGGTTGGTGTAACTATATCTACTACGTCAACAGCATCAATCAAACTTTCTACAGAGTTAAACAATTTGTAACCAAATTCATCAGCAACTTTTTTTGCATTTTCTGTAAAAGGATCAAAAAAACCAACGAGTTTATATTTTTCTGATTGTTCTAATAAGCGAAGATGGATTTTTCCTAAATGCCCAGCCCCAAGAACTCCTACTTTTAACATATCATAAGTTTTTAATGCGTTTTTTATTGATTTTTAAGAGGTAAAATCAACTAAAATTTTGCGATAACAAAGATACACTTTTATAGCTACTTTTTTAGATTAATTAGTACTTTTAGATTCCCAAACTTTTATTAAAATTGAAAGATACACATAAACATCAAGGACTTAGAGTAAAGCTAGCTAGTGTATTAAATGCTAAAGGAATAACAGACGAAAGGGTGTTGAATGCAATTAAAAAAATTCCTCGTCATTTGTTTATAGATTCTAGTTTTGAAGCACATGCGTATCAAGATAAAGCATTTCCAATAGCTGCTGAGCAAACGATTTCTCAACCCTATACTGTGGCATTTCAATCACAAACATTAGAGGTAAAGCCTGGTGAAAAAGTATTAGAAATAGGCACAGGTTCAGGATATCAAACTGCTGTTTTGTTAGAATTGAAAGCTGAGGTATATTCTATTGAACGTCAACATGAATTATTTAAAAAAACATCATTGTTTCTACCAAAATTAGGATATAGAGCTAAAAAACTCATTTTTGGTGATGGCTATAAAGGATTGCCAGAAATTGCACCTTTTGATAAAATTATAGTAACAGCAGGAGCACCTTTTGTTCCAAAAGCTTTATTAAGTCAGTTAAAAGTTGGTGGTAGATTATTGATTCCTGTTGGAGATAAAACACAGATTATGACGTTGTTTATACGAAAATCACCAAAAGAATTTGAAAAGCACGAACTAGGAGATTTTGCTTTTGTACCGATGCTTGAAGAGAAAAATTAGTTTTGACTAAAGACTAAAGACTAAAGACTAAAGACTAAAGACTAAAGACTAAAAGTGAAAAATAGAATTTCTGAAGTTACTAACATTTAGGCTTAACTCCTAACTCCTAATTGATAACTGATAATTGTTAATTGAATACTGTTTATTGATTATCAACACGATACCAATAAGTAGTTCTTCCAAAAACAGAAAAACCAATATAGCCTCTTAACTTAAGCGTATTCTTGTCTTTAAAAGTGATAAAACATTTATATTCTTTTCCGTTTTTAGGATCCAATACTTTTCCTCCAGACCATTCATTGCCATTCTTTTTTAATCCATTAATTATCACCAATCCCTTAATAGACTTATTCTTGTTTTTACCAGTACATTTTTCACAAATAGCACCTTTTTTCTCGGGATTTAATAACTGAATAATCTTTCCGTAATACTTTCCTTTTTCAAAATATATTTCTATGATTGATTCATCTTTACCAGTTTTTTCATCAATAGATTTCCATTTTCCTATAATAGATTGTGAAAAGGAAAGTGTAGAAGAAAGCATTAAAAGTAAAAAAAGTATTTTTTTCATTTAATCATATTTAGCATCAAAATTTTCATTCCATTTTCCTTGAACTCTTAAAATTTGTTCAATAATATCGCGTGCACACCCTTCACCACCTTTCTTGTAAGAAATGTATTTTGATATTTGCTGAATTTCTGGAGCAGCATCATTAGGACAACACGGTAGCCCAACCACTTTCATTACAGGATAATCAGGAATATCATCTCCCATATACAATACGTTAGCTGGAGTCAACTTATATTTTTCAAGTAATTCGTTGTACTGTTGAATTTTATCATGAGCACCTAAATAAATATCAGTAATTCCCAAACCTTCTAATCGTTTACGAACTCCTTCATTTGTTCCGCCAGAAATAATACAAACATTTAATCCGGCATCTACAGCAGTTTTTAAAGCATAACCATCTTTAATATTCATATGACGTACCAATTCCCCGTTAGGAAAAACTGTAACCATACCATTGGTTAAAACACCGTCAACATCAAAAATTAATGTGTTAATATCAGATAAATATTGTTTGTAACTTTTTTCCATGTCTAATTTTCTTGGATTGATTTGGTAAGTAGGCTGTAAATTTCTTGTTGATGCAAATTTAAATTTTCTAAATGACTCTGAATGGTTTCTATATCATTTCTTTTAGCTGGTCCTGTTTGGGCTTCCTTTGGTGATAATTCCTTTACTTTTTTAGCAGTTTCTTCAATTAATGGTAGTAAGATCTCAAAAGGTACTTGGTGTTCATCACAAATATCTTTGCCAATTGTATACATATGGTTTGTAAAATTATTTACAAATACAGCAGCAATGTGTAACTTCTTACGTTGCTCAGTAGAAATTTCATACGCTTTTACATCTAGAGCTTTTGCAAGTGTACTTAAAATTTGCAAGTCAGTAGCATTTGTTGCTTCAATACAAAAAGGAATTTTAGAAAAATCAACTGATTTATCCTTAGTAAATGTTTGTAATGGATAAAAAACACCTTTTCGTTTTGTCTGTAAAACATTCATAGCTACAGTACCTGATGTATGAACTACTAAACTAGTAGTATCTTTTAGCTTTTCTGAAACGGTTGCTATTACATCATCAGAAATAGCAATAACAATAACATCATAATCAGAAATAGTGTCAATCTTTCTAGAATCCAGTTGAGTAGCTTCAATAGTCCCTGCTTTTGTAAAAGCTTTTATAAAATGAGAAGCTACATTTCCATTACCAATTATGAGTGTTTTCAACATAAGAGCGAAGATATTGAAATTAATTTTCAGATTTAAAATTATTTCGCATATTTGTAATCTTATGATTGTTTAATAGACTTCCGTTTTGTCGTTTTTACACGACCCCAATAATTCAGTTTTTTATATTCTTTAAAACTGTTATCTATTATTTTTATAAATTTATCATTATGTCACAAGACAATCAACAATCAACAACAACTATATTTCAACTTTTTAAGCAGGCTGTAACAGGTAAAGATCAAGACTTTACTTCTGGTAGTCTTCGTAAAGCGATTTTTTTGCTTTCTATACCCATGATTCTAGAAATGTTAATGGAGTCAATCTTTGCTTTGGTAGATATAATTTATGTATCACAAGTAAGTGTAAATGCTGTAGCAACCATTGGTTTAACAGAATCTGTAATTACCTTAGTGTATGCAGTTGCTATTGGTTTAAGTATGGCAGCAACAGCTGTGGTAGCAAGAAGAATTGGAGAAAAAGATAAAAAAGGCGCAAGTCAAGCAGCAGTACAAGTCATTATTTTAGGATTTGCAGTTGCTATGATTATTAGTGTTATTGGAATTCTTTACCCTAAAGAAATATTAGGGTTAATGGGAGCAGAGCTAGATTTAATAGAAGAAGGTTATGGGTATACTCAAATTTTATTGGGAGGTAATCTAACCATTATGTTTCTGTTTTTAATCAATGCAATATTTAGAGGAGCAGGTAACGCTTCTATTGCTATGTGGACATTAATACTTTCTAATGGATTGAATATTATTTTAGATCCCATATTTATTTTTGGATTTGGTCCAATTCCAGCTTATGGAGTAGAAGGAGCAGCTATTGCTACAACTATTGGTAGAGGTACAGCAGTAGTTTGGCAATTAATTGCCTTGTTCTATGGATTTGGAAAAATTAAAATTGCATTTAGAGATTTAGTAATTAAGGTAACTGTAATGGTTAATTTAATTAAGGTTTCTTTAGGAGGAATCGGACAGTTTTTAATAGGAACATCTAGTTGGGTTTTTTTAATGCGAATTATGTCTGAGTTTGGTAGCGAAGTATTGGCTGGTTATACCATAGCAATACGTATTATGATGTTTACATTAATGCCAGCTTGGGGAATGAGTAATGCAGCAGCAACTCTTGTCGGCCAAAATTTAGGAGCTAAAAAGCCTGATAGAGCAGAGAAATCTGTTTGGATAACAGGAAAATATGCAGCTTACTTTATGGGATTTGTTTCTGTAATTTATGTAATCTTTGCACCGACATTTTTAAGCTGGTTTAGTGAAGATCCAGTAGTTGTTAAAAATGGAGCTTTATGCTTGCAAATTATTGCAGCAGGTTATATTTTCTATGCTTACGGAATGGTAATTATTCAGTCTTTTAATGGATCTGGTGATACTAAAACACCAACATATATAAACTTTGTGTGTTTCTGGTTATTCCAATTACCATTTGCGTATTTAGCGGCAATTTATTTTGATTTAGGACCAATGGGTGTATTTTTATCAATAACTTTAGCAGAAGTTTTAATAGCTGTTATTGGTATTTGGCTATTTAAAAAAGGGAAATGGAAAACAGTTCAGGTTTAAATTATGAATAAAAAGAGTTTAGGTATTAATACAATTTGTACGCATGTAGGAGGTATTGATGACACGCAATTTAAAGGAGCTATTTCTCCAATTTATATGTCAACTTCATATGCGTTTGATGATGTGGCTATTAAGCGTTATCCACGGTATTTAAATACTCCTAATCAAGAAGCTTTGTGTAAAAAAATTGCTGCTTTAGAAAAAACAGAGAGTGCACTGATTTTTGGTTCAGGAATGGCGGCGATTAGCACCACAATTTTATCATTTTTAAAGCAGGGAGATCATATTGTTTTACAGCAAACTTTGTACGGTGGCACTTACAATTTTGTATTAGAAGAATTTAAGAAATTTGGAATTGAATATTCATTTACGAAAGATTTAGATATTATATCTTTTAAAGAATGTATTCAGCCTAATACGAAAGTAATATATGTAGAAACGCCTTCTAATCCGTTGTTAACCATCACTGATTTACAGGCAGTTTCTGATTTGGCTAAATCTAAAGATATAGTAACTATAATTGACAATACATTTGCTTCACCTATCAATCAAACACCAATTGATTTTAGAATTGATATTATGATTCACTCAGCAACTAAATATATGGGTGGACATTCAGATATTTTAGCTGGTGCCGTAGCTACCACAAATGAGTTTATAGAAAAGATTTGGAATACAGCAATTAACCTAGGTGGTAGTTTAAGTGATTTTACTGTGTGGATGTTAGAACGCAGTTTAAAAACAATGAACTTACGTGTTAAATGTCAAAGTGAAAATGCATTGAAAATGGCAAACTATTTAGAATCTAATCCCAATATTGCCAAGGTGTATTATCCAGGGTTGGAGTCACATCTGAATCATGAGTTAGCAAAAAAACAAATGAAAGGATTTGGAGGGATGTTGTCTTTTGAATTAAACGAAGGAATCGATGCTGTGGAATTTCAACGTAAGTTACAATTGATTAAACCGTCTATGAGTTTGGCAGGTGTAGAAAGTACTATGTTAAATCCTGCTGTTGCATCTCATGCATTACTAAGTCCAGAGGAGAGAGCAAATCAAGGTATTACAGATGGCTTGATACGCTTTTCTGTAGGAATAGAAGAAACAGAAGATTTGATTGCTGATATTGAGCAATCTTTAGAACAAATTTTAAAATAAATATGTCATTCCGACTAAAGTGGAGGAATCTCATGAATAAAATAAAAATATGAAACTAGATATCTTAGCTTTTGGAGCCCATCCAGATGATGTAGAATTAGGTTGTTCTGCAACCATAGCAAAAGAAATTTCTTTGGGTAAAAAAGTAGGAATTGTAGATTTGACTCGTGGGGAACTAGGCACAAGAGGATCTGCAGAATTACGTGATAAAGAAGCAGCAAAAGCTGCGGAAATTTTAGGAATTTCTGTAAGAGAAAACTTAGGGTTTGCAGATGGGTTTTTTGTAAATGACAAAAAACATCAATTAGAAATTATAAAAATGATTCGCAAATATCAACCAGAAATTGTGTTATGTAATGCTATAGATGATAGACATATTGATCATCCAAAAGGGAGTAATGTTGTTTCTGATGCTTGCTTTTTAAGTGGTTTATTAAAAATTGAAACAGAATTGGACGGTAAGCAACAAGATAAATGGAGACCCAAGCAAGTGTATCATTACATTCAGTGGAAAAATATTAAGCCAGATTTTGTAGTAGATGTAACTGGTTTTATGGATATTAAAATAGAATCTGTAAAAGCATATAGTTCTCAATTTTTTGATCCAGATAGTAAAGAGCCTGAAACGCCAATAACGAGTAAAAACTTTATTGATAGTATTGTATACAGAGCCAATGATTTAGGGCGATTAATTGGAGTAGAATCTGCAGAAGGTTTTACCACAGAACGTTACGTTGCTGTAGAAAGCCTGGGTAAATTAATTTAAAAAAATCTTTTAGATATTTTAAAAAATGAGTTATATTTGCATCCGCTAACAGCAAATGGTGATTGTAGCTCAGCTGGTTAGAGCGCCGGATTGTGGTTCCGGAGGTCGCCGGTTCGAAACCGGTCTTTCACCCAAAAGTCTTTTCAGAAATGGAAAGGCTTTTTTTGTGCAGCAAACTTAGGACCATCATATTTTTTGAAGTTTATTCTGAATGAGTCTAAAAAGAATGCCAGTTGCTTATTGAAAAAGTGTTTTCTTTTTTAAATTCTTTATATTAATCTGTGAAAACATATAATAATCATCATTTGTGGTAATGTTGCTTATATAGTAAATTATAAAATACTATTTTTTTTATATCTTTAAGAAAAAATAAAATTTTAGTTATGTCATTGCAAGAAAAAATGAAAAGTAAAATTGACGAATTTAGTGGAATTGATAAATTGGTAGTTTTTCTAAACAAGTATAGAATGTTAGTTAAAGAAGAAGATAAAATTTACTTTAACAACATGATAGATTACTTTTCTTTGCTGTACCAAGTAGAAGTACCTGTGGAACAGCATGCTGTAGAATACAGAGAAGCAACAGAAAAAACAATTAATGTGCTAGAAAAGTATAATGCAAAAGGAGCTAATGAAAAGTTAGAATTTTTAATTGATTTAATTAATTTTAAATTAGAAGCGGTATCAAATATTAAAGGGTTAGCCTCGTAGTTTATCGCCTAATCCTTTACTTTTGTTTTTCTCAGAGATTAATTTAGAATTGTCTTGATCAATTCTTCTTAGGATGTTTAAGGCGTTAGACATTCTGACTTTTTCTTCAATACTTGATACTCTTTGAAGTAGTTCTTTAGAAAGTACTTCAAAACGCTTCTCAACTATGTTGGTAATATGAGATACAATTAGGGGGCTATTTTCATACGGGGCTACATAGTTGTTTTTATAATTTCCAATTCCTTTTAATAACCATATTGGATCAATTTCATCCATATTATCTATGATGCCAAAAAGTATGGTTTGGTTAGGTTTCTTTTTATAATTTATTACTGCACTTACTAATTGTTGTGATACTCCAATACGATGGGCAAACTCTTTTTGTGTGAGTCTGGAATCATTGTAAATTTGAATAATTCTGTTTGTTCTGTCTTTGTCTTGTTTGTTCATGTATAACAAATAATAATCAAATATAGTAAAAAATACTACAAATAAAGATTTTTTGTTATATTTTTTCTAAAAACTGCAGTACTTCAGTTTTTTTTCTAACAGAAACCGGGACAGTGCTTTTGTCTTTTAAAACAAGGTAGCCACCATCAGATTTGATGTATTCTTTGATAAATTTTGTATTTATTAGATGGCTTTGGTGTACTCTTATAAAGTGACTCCCTTTTAGTAAGTCTGCAAAATACTTCAACGTTTTTGTCACCATAATTTTTGAACCATTGTCAAAATAAAAAGTAGTGTAATTGTTGTCTGACTTACATCTTACAATTTCATCTAGTTCAACAACAATAATCTTATCTAAGGTATGTAAAGATATTTTTTGAGCTTTTTGAGTTGGATTGTTTACTGCTTGTTGTAATACATCTAATTGCGCTTGATGAGGTCTAATACTTTTGATAGCTTTGTTAATGGCTAATGATAAATCTTCGTCTGAGTACGGTTTTAACACATAATCGATAGCAGCAAACTTAAAAGCTTTGATAGCATATTCGTCACTAGCAGTAATAAATATAATTTTAGACTGTAAATTTGGTATTATTTCTAGAATATCAAAGCCAGTTCCATCACCCAACATAATGTCTAGAAATAAAATATCAGGTTGCTGCTTTTGTAATAACTTAGCTGCGTCTACTACGCCATGTGCAGTGCCAATAATTTGAATGTTAGGATGTTTATTGATAATATCATTTTGTAGCATTTCTAATGCTTGAGGAATGTCATCTACTAAAATTGCAGTTTGTTGTATCATGTTTTTTCTTCCAATTTAAATACAGTAATTTCTGGTCTAACATTACATCTTACCTGCCAAAGATGACCTAATGCTCGGTTAATATACAAAGTTCTTCCGTCTTTTAAGTCAATTTCGCCAGCAGTATAGTTTTTGTTTTTTACAGGTAAAATAGGTGGGTTTAAAAAAGGAGGTTTTACTTGTCCGCCATGGGTATGTCCAGCTAAAATCCAACCATTATAATTATACCAAACATTTAAATCACAAACATCTGGGTTATGACAAAGCACTAGGTTGGCATTAGTATTACTTACTTTTTTCATGATTTCTTTAGGATTGAAATTTAACCCCCAATAATCATCTAACCCTATAATATGTAGTCCGTTAACATTTGTTTGCTCATTACTTAAAATTTCTAAGCCAGCATTTTCTAAAATAGTTGTTATTTTACTAGCCACTTGTTGTTCTGACCAATTATGTCCATAATCATGATTTCCTAATATACCAACAGTAGCTATTTTCCCGGTAACTACATGTTTAAAAACATGTGTTAATTGTTCAAATTGTTTTTTGCTTTCGTAAGAAACGTAATCGCCTGTATACACTACAATATCAGGTTTTAATTGTTGTGCTTTTTTAAATGAATCTATGATATATTGATAGTTAAATCTATTGCCAACGTGCACATCGCTTATTTGCATGATAGTTTTACCAATAAGATGTTTAGGTAGGTTTTCTATGGGCATTTTTTTTTCGACAAACTGTAGCCAAAAGGGTTCTATTTGCCATGAGTATACACCAGTAAAAAAGCTAATTCCAACTGTTCCTAATATTGTTTTTTGTATAAATTTTCTTCTTTTCATATTAATTTAAAAATCTGTTTTTAAAGGAATTTTAAATGTTACTTTGGTGCCTAATATGTTCTTGTTTTCTTTTAATTCTTTCATTTCTATAGTGCTAAATTTAGACAAGTTCTTAATGCGTTCTTTGGTAACTTTTATAGCTACAGATTTGTGTGTTGCATTTGTTTTTTGTTTTTGTGATTGTACAAAACCAATACCATTGTCTGTAATATTACAATGTAAAAAGTTGTTTTTTATGCCAAAACAAATAGAAATTAAATTTGTATTTGATAAGGTTCTAAATCCGTGTTTGATACTGTTTTCTATAAAAGGTTGAATGAGCATTGGCGGAATTAATATCTCTTCGGCATCCAATTCGTTGAAATCAGTTTTAATAGTATATTCAAATGCTTTAGATGATAGCTGCTTCTCTAACTCTAAATAACTGGTCAATGTTTCTATCTCTTCTTTTAAGCTGACTTCTTCTTTTCTTGAGTTTTGTAAAGTACTTCTTAGAAGGGTGGCAAACTTACTAACAGTATTATTAAGCTCTGTGGTTTTTCCATTATTCCCCAAAGCTTTTATTCCGTTTAACACATTAAAAATGAAATGCGGATTCATTTGTAATTGTAAAGCTTTTTGTTCTAGTTTAATTAGGTTTTTTTCTAAAGTTAGCTTATTTATTTTTTCTTGACTTTTCTTTTTTAAATTGCTTATATAGAGCGATATTGAAAATAGAATAATTAAAAAAACTGTTATAGAAATCAGCCAAAGAAACCATGTTTTTTTGAGTAAAGGTTTGTCGATAAAAAACGCAAATGTGTTAGTGTTACTTACTTGGTTATGAGAAATTCTCGATCGTATTTTTAAGATGTAAAGATCAGATTTTAAATTTGCTAAATTTAATGTGTTATTTGTTGACCAATTGCTCTTTTTTCCATTGATTTCGTATTGATATTGTATCCTTTCTGGGTAATTAAAATCAATCGTTTTAAACCTGAAAGAAAGGTTGTTTTGTGTTGGATTTAGCTGAAATATATTCTTAATTTTTGTTAGCGGTATACTATCAATTAATTGAAAATTAACAGTGATTTTTTCAAAAAAAATATCGGGTTTGGTCGTCTTGTTTATCTTTATTTCTTTTGGTTCAAACCTTGTGATTCCGTTTACAGTACCAAACCACAACACACCTTGCTTGTCTTTTATAGAAACTCTGCTGGTTTCTACTGCAGTAAAACCATCGTTTGCATTAAAATGTGTAGATTTTTTAATTTGATTGTTTTCAATATCAATCTTATCCAAACCTTTTTCAGAACCAATCCAAAGAGAGGTATTATCAACTAAAATTTGATATACATTTTGCGAACTACTATATGAGTCGCTTATTTTTTCTAACTTAGTTACATCATTGCTTTTTGTTCTCCATAAGCCATTACCCAAAGTTCCGAGGTAAATAATATCATCTTTAAAAGCAATACTGCTTATGGTAGTCTTTTTTCTAAAGATGGTTGCATATTGAGTGACCGAATTGTGTTCTATAAATCCAATACTACCCTTTTTTGTTGTGTACCAAATTTTACCTCGATGCAGTTGGGTACTGGTTATTTGAGTATCTTTTAATCCGTTAGTTTTATTAAAGCGGATAATCTTTTTTACAATTCCGTTTTCAAAATCATAATCGAGTTTTATAATTCCGTTGTTTTTAGATGTTACCCAAACATGTTTATCGTCTATAATAATTTGTTGAATAGCATTAACAGGTAGGCCATTAGCACTGTTTAAGTTTTCAACTGTAAAGGGTTTGGCTAAGCTTGTGTCTTGTTGTTTTCTATAAATAAAAAGGCCATTATTTTCTGAACCAAACCATAGGTTACCTCCTTTGTCTGAAGTAATACTCGTTGTTTTAAAAAAGTGTTTTTGAGTATTAAATTGCTTAAGACCAGTACTGTCTTTTTGATAAATAAAATTTCCATCAGAAAAAAGAATCATATTATTCAGTGCATGTATGGCGTTGATGTTTCTAATTTTTTGATTGTTAATTGTATTGATATGTGTAAAACTGTTTTCAATAGGTTTGTAAATACCATCAGTAGAAGTTAAAATCCAAAAATTACCAGTCTTGTCTTTAAAAATTTTATTGGTTACGCTTTTAATATCATTCGGAATTTGTAGCCTATACGTATAGTTTTTTGGGAGACTTTTAATTTCTTGATACGTAGCTTTTGTAATATGAGTAGGGTTAACTAAGGTATTTATTTTCCAAAGTTCTTCGTTAGTTTGCACCCAATAATGGGCGTTGTAATAGCTGATATTTGATATGACTGATAAATCAATTTTTAAATTGATTTGTATTGGTGTTACGTAGTTTTTTTTGAACTGATACACACCTTGGTTTGTTGCTAGAAAAACTGCATCTTTAATTTTGCAAATGGCATTTATTTTTGGTGTATTAAAATGTGTTGTATTGTTGTTGCTTTTTATGGTCAATCCGTTGTCAGTAGCAATAAACAAGCTGTCTTTTTTGTAGAGTAATGCGTTGACGTAGTTAGATGCTAATCCGTTATTTTGATTAAAAATGGTGAAGGTTGCACCATCAAACTTTGCCAGTCCGCCACCTTGTGTTGCAAACCAAAGATAACCGAAAGTATCTTGTGCTGCATCTACCACATTAGATTGTGGTAAGCCATCTTTAAGCGAGTAATTTTTAAATGCTTTGCTTTGCCCAACAATACAGTTTGTAGCAATAATTAAGATGAATAATATGGTTTTTTTTGCGTAGTTCATATATGCTTAACAAACATAAGTTAAAAAGCAGTTACTCAAAAATAAGCAACTGCTTTTATCTAACTAAATCAAACATTATTCCACATTATACAAGCGTAAATTGTCTATTTCTGGCTCTATATGTTGTAAGTCTCCATAAGGTTTAATTAAAGGTTTTAATACGCAAAGCACGGTTGTCTTTCCTTTAATAATTAACTTACTTCCTTTCTTATATGCTTTCCATCTAAACTTTTCTAACGGAATGTTGTAATTGCTAAATTCTTTTGCTAATTCTTCATTTTCAGAAATCCAATCCATAATTTCTTCTTGCCATTTAAAGGTTGGTATTGTTTCATCAGAATCAGAATAATCAATTTCCCATTCAACCGGTATATTAAACTGATGTGTATAGGCTTCACCAACATATCTTTCTTCTTCATTGTTTAATGCATTGTACCAATCTATATCTTTCTCTTCTGGGTAGCTTTTGGCAAATTCTTTTGCTAAATCTACTTTCCCTGGTGAGTTTGCTGTTGGATAATATCCATAGTAAGGTTTTGCTAAATAGTGCTTAGATGTGTCTTTGCTAAAAATAGTATAATATGGTGATGCTACAATTTTTGGTGTATTACTTGTTGTAAAAATAGTTTTAAATACTTGTAGTAATTTTTTATTTTCGCCCAATCCACAAGCGTGAAATACAATTTTTGCATCAGCTGCAATTACATCTTTAAGTACTGGTACTTTACCTTCAATTGCGTTCTTTTTTAGAGATTGTACCGTAACACGTTCTCCCTTGATTACAGTTTCTAAACTCATTCCTTTCCAAGGATTGCTGTGGCTTACAATATGAATTTCTCCATACAAACGCTCATCGTAATTTCTATTTAGCCAATTAATTATTTCTTCTAAAGAAAACGCATCATCAACAACTTCATATTCATTTTCAATAAAATATTGTCTTGCAGATGCATAAAAATCATTGTCTCCAGAATCTACACCAGCTATAAACACCAATGGTTCTCTAATTGCTTTAGGTGTTTCTTTTACTTCTGTAATAATAGTGTTGTCTGCAATTACTTCCTTCTTTACTGTTTTTTTACAGCTAGCAAATGTTCCGATTAGCAGTAGTAATGTCATTATTAAACCTGCTTCTTTAATTGTGTGTCTCATGGCTTTATTGTTTTAAGGTTATTACTAAATTTTTATTTGTTATTAAGTTGTTTGGTAGTAGTTGTATGTGCTTTTTAAAATCCCTACCCACAACCCATTTGTTGTTTTCTTTTTTTTCAATTTTTACAATTTTACCCCCAGCATCAATATGAATTTTAATCTGTTTGTATTTTTTTAAATATTGATTGATAATTGTTGAATATTTACTTTTTAACCACATTTTAATTGCTCTTTTTTTACTGCTACTTATTGTTGATGCTATTATTATTGAAAATGATTTTTTAAATTTTGATTTTCCTTTAATACTGGCAGCTGCACCCACAGCTGTTTTGTTTACATTTTTTGGTAACGGCAATGGCTGTTTTACTTTTTGTAGCTTTCCTTTTTTGTTAATGACTTCATAATCTACAGCTACAAAAGAGGTGAATTCAGTGGCTAAATTGTATTGTAATCCTAGTTTTATTACTTCATTTTTAACATCTTCTCCAAAATTCTTTTTATAATCTATGAGGCGTTCTATTTTCTTTCTTGCCCATAAATATTTTAGAGCTTCGTTTTGTTTACTCTTTTTACCAGATGTTATATTGATTGTCTCATTATATTGCTTGTTTGCTTGATAACCTTTAATTGTAATATTCCCTTTAGGATTTCCTTTATATTTACCATAAACTAAGATGGGTCTATTGGCAAATACATCTGGAATTGTTTTTGGTTCTATATCATAAATTTCAAGCCCGTTTGTTTGTAATTCAATCTGAGTTAATAGAGGAGAGGCAATGTAATTTTTAAACTCCTTAGCAACTTTATAAGCTTCTTGTTTGGTAGTAGCTACAAATGAAGCACTATTGCTAACTCTAGACATTCCTTCAATTAAATAGCGATTAATTCCACTTCCAATTCCGAAAGTAAATACGTTAGCCTTGTTTAAGTTTTGCTCAATAAACTGAAAAACATCTTTCTCTACACTAATGTAACCATCAGTAATCACGATTACATTCTTCGCTACATTTTTAATTGATCTTGGCATTTTATAACCTGTTTTCAATGCATTCAATAATCTAGTTCCGCCTCCATAGTTGTTATACGATCCACTTAAAAACTGAATGGCTTCTTCTAGGTTTTCTTGATTTGCGACAACAGATTGCTGTTTGAAAACAGTATTATCGGCAGAAAACAGCAGTATGTTAAATCTATCGTTCAATCTTAAATCACTCAATAAACTTCTTAGTAAAGATTTACTTACTTCTATTGGATAACCCATCATAGAACCTGAAACATCTACAACAAACAAGTATTCTCTTGCTGGTATCTCTTTAGATGTAACTTGTAACGTAGGTTCTATTAATAGAGAAAAGAAATTTTCTTTTTCTCCTTCAAACAACAATAAACCCGAGTTAATTTTACTACTTCTTAAAGAGTAGTTTAAAATAAAATCTCTATTAGATGGATTAAGGTTTTCTGCCGATAATGTTATTTCTGCTGATGTAGCATCAGGATAATTTACATGTACTTTATGTGAATTAGAGCTGATATTTTGAATGATCATTCCTGCATTGATATTAACATCAATATTAAATTTATACGTGTCTGCAATTCCTTTTTTTGTATAAGGTTGATTGAAAACTGTTTCATTTTTTGTGCTTTCTCCAGTAAACCTTGGACCAACCACACTAGGAAAAACAAATTGATACTCTTTATTTACAGGTGCTATCATTTCTGTATAGAAGACATCTATTGTAATAGTTTCATTAGGTAAAATGTTACCCACTTTCATTTTAAATACATTTGGTCTGTGTTGGTCTAACTTTGCAGCTCTTTTACCTTCTTTAATAGCTTTCTTATATATTTTTTCAGCTTTCTTCTTTTCAAAAACTTCTGCTTTTATAATTCTATTTCCAATAGTCATTTGCATGTTATGTACTGCAGCTTGTGTTGACATCGGAAATACATAAGATGCCTCTATGGGGTTATCTCCTAAATTCTGATAGGTTTGAGTAATTTGAACCTGTGCAATAGTTCCAACTATTTGTACATTGGCTTTAGTACTTTGTAGAGGGATATTAGCATTTTTAGTTACTACTTTTAAATATGGACTTTCTGCTTTTTGTCCAAAAGAGATTCCTGTAAATGCTATCAGAAAAAGAAAGATAAATACTCTCATAACTACATGATTTAAAATGGTTATACATCAAATGTAGTTTGAGAATAGAGTTAAATATGGTGTGTTTTAGAATTCGTTATGGTTGAATTAGAATTCGTAGAAAAATGAGTTTTTATTTATTGTAAACAACCAATTTTGTTGGGTTTTCAATAGTAGATTCATCAGCAAAAGAGCGTACATATTGTTCAACTTTTTTAGCAACTCTTGGTTGTGGATAGAGTAGTACTTTATTTATCTCACCAGCCCATTCATTTAAATAGATAACGGTCATACTTTCGTTAGAACGATAGAATTTTTTTGCCCCTTCAGGAAGTTTATCTTTAAGAGAATCGTCAATTTGAATGTAATAATAATCTAGTTTAGAAGTAAAAAAGCTAAATGATAATAAATGGTCCCAATAGCCAAACATGTTACTTAATGGTAGCACGAAAGTAAATACTATAATGATTGTTTTTTGAAAATTTAAAGCATACGTAAATAATTCATTAAATGAATTGGTTTTAAAAACCCAAAATAAAATAAGTACACTGAGTATGTTCTGTACATTCCAAGGAATCACATTAAAACCATAGCCAAGGTATAATAGCATTACTATAATAATTGAATGCATAGAAACAATTCCAATAACACCTAATTTTCTCGTTTTATTAAATAATAAAAAGATTCCAATAATTGCTTCTAGCCATGGCACAGCATAGGTAAATGCTTTTAATAAAGCTTCAGGAATAAAACCAAAATGTTTTAATAAAGCACCCATCCATTCTTCATAAAATATACCATTTAACTTCTGAATACCACTCCAAAAATAAGTAGCTAAAAAGATAAGCATAACAGTATATAGCACTTTTTTAGAAGACGCTTTTTCTTTAAATAATACGATGGCAAAAATGGTTAATGCACTTTGGTAAAAATAAGGCTGTAGTCTATTTTGATCTACTAGAGATAAGAATACATATAATGATAGAACTAGCCAGCCTAACCAACGTTTAGGTTTAAAGATATAAACAACTTGACTTACAAAAAATAAACCAGCTAAAATAGTATCGAATGGAGAAGTTGGAATTGGAATCCAATCAAATAAAGGGATTACAGGGAAATCTTTTGTTGATATCCAAAGTTCAGGAGCGTAAAGCATCATTGATAAAGTAGAAAGAATAGCTAAAATTCTTACTGCATGTACCTTTTGATTTTCTGCTAAATTAAACATGTTATAAAGCTACCAATTTTTCTTTCAAATAAGAAGCAGTATATGATTTTTTGTTTTCAATTAGTTCTTCTGGAGTTCCTTGAAATAATAGATCACCACCATTTTTACCACCTTCTTTACCTAGGTCAATAATATAATCTGCGCATTTTATTAACTCTATGTTATGCTCAATAACTATAATAGAATGACCTCTATCTATTAAAGCATTAAAAGAATCTAACAACTTCTTAATATCATGAAAATGTAAACCAGTGGTAGGTTCATCAAAAATAAATAAGGCTTTGTCTTTGGTGTTACCCTTTACTAAAAATGAAGCTAATTTTATACGTTGCGCTTCACCACCAGAAAGTGTAGAAGATGATTGACCTAATTGAACATAACCTAAACCAACATCTTGTAACGGTTTTAATTTTTGAACAATTTTCTTTTGCTCGTGTTCAGTGAAAAAAGCAACCGCATCATCAATGGTTGAATTTAATATATCATCAATTGATTTTCCATGAAAGGTAATTTCTAAGACTTCTTTTTTAAATCGTTTACCATTACAATTTTCACATTCTAAGTGTACGTCTGCCATAAATTGCATCTCTATGGTCACTTCTCCTTCACCTTTACAAGTTTCGCAGCGTCCGCCTTCTACATTAAATGAAAAATGTTTAGGTTTATAATTTCTAACGATTGCTAATTTCTGACTAGAAAATAAACTTCTGATGTCATCATAAGCTTTTATATAGGTTACCGGATTTGACCTCGAAGATCGTCCAATTGGATTTTGATCTATAAATTCGATATGCTTTAAGCTATCAAAAGAGCCTTTAAGTTCGGTAAATTGTCCTAGTTTTTCTCCGTATCCAACTATTTTTTTTTGCATGGCTGGATATAGAATTCTTTTTACAAGAGTACTTTTACCGCTACCAGAAACTCCTGTAATTACTGTTAAATTGTTTAGAGGAAAACGAACATTAATATTTTTTAAATTGTGCTCTCTTGCTCCAATTACATCAATATAATTGGTTGTTTTTCTTCTATTCTTAGGGATGTCAATTTGTAAAGTAGTATTAAGATATTGAGCGGTTAGAGATTTAGATTTTAAAATTTCTTCAAAGTTACCTTCAGCAACTACTTTACCTCCAAAGGTTCCTGCTTCTGGGCCAATATCAATAATATAATCGGCAACTTTCATAATATCTTCGTCATGCTCTACTACAATAACAGTATTCCCCAAATCACGTAAGTTTTGCAAAACTCCGATTAAACGTTCTGTATCTTTAGGGTGTAAACCAATACTTGGCTCATCTAAAATATACATGGAACCTACCAAGCTGCTTCCTAATGAGGTTGCTAAATTTATTCGTTGACTTTCTCCTCCAGATAAAGAATTGGAAGTTCTGTTTAGGGTTAGGTAACTCAAGCCAACATCTTGTAAAAATTGCAGTCTATTATTAATTTCTGTAAGCAATCGTTTTCCAATTGTTAGCTCATGCGGGTTTAGTGTAATGCTTTTAAAGAAGTTACCTAATTCATCAATAGGCAAGGTAACCAAATCAGAAATTGTTTTTCCATCGACTTGTACAAAATTGGCTTCTTTTCGCAAACGTTTGCCGTTACAAGTAGCACACTTTGTTTTCCCTCTGTAACGAGAAAGCATCACTCGATTCTGAATTTTGTAACTTTTTTCTTCTAGTTGTTGAAAAAAATGATGAATACCATTAAAATTTTTTGTGCCATTCCAAACTGTTTCTTGTTGCTTTTCTGAAAGCTCAAACCATGGTTTGTGTATTGGTATATCATAATCTATTGCATGGTTTATCAATGCTTCTTTGTAATGCTTGTATGAATCTGATTTATAAGGCACAATGGCATCTTCATAAATTGTAAGTCCCGTATTTGGGATGACCAATTCTTCATCAATACCAATAACATTTCCATATCCTTCGCAAGTTGGGCAAGCGCCATACGGATTATTAAAGCTGAAAAAATGTGTGTTTGGCTCTAAAAAAGTAATTCCGTCTAATTCAAATTTATTACTAAAAGTTGTAGTATCATTTGTACTTAGATTTTCAATTGCACAGATTCCCTTTCCTTCAAAAAAAGCTGTTTGTATTGCATCTGCCAATCGATTGTAAAAGTCTTCATCGTCTTTGGTTACAATTCTATCAATAACTAGCGTTAAGGGCTCATTTTTATAGCTTTCAAAAGGGAAAGCTTCAATTCTTACTACAGTATTGTTTAATTTTATTCTTGCATACCCTTGCTGAGAGAAAACGTTTAATAAGGTTTTTAAATCTCTGTCTTCAGAAATTTGAATGGGAGCCAGAAGCAATAGTTTTGAGCCTAATTCAACTTCTTTTACATGATTGATTACATCGGTAACAGTATGTTTTTTTACTTCTTTACCAGAAATAGGCGAAAAGGTTTTACCAATTCTCGCATACAATAATTTAATGTAATCGTAAATTTCTGTTGAGGTGCCAACTGTAGAGCGCGGATTGGTTGAGTTTACTTTCTGTTCTATTGCAATTGCAGGAGCAATTCCTTTAATATAATCTACTTTAGGTTTGTGTAATTTGCCTAAAAACTGACGCGCATAAGAAGATAGACTTTCTACATATCTTCTTTGTCCTTCTGCATACAGTGTATCAAAAGCTAATGAAGATTTCCCTGAGCCAGAAAGTCCAGTAATAACTACTAGTTTATTTCTAGGAATAACAATATCTATGTTCTTTAAATTGTGCAGTTTAGCACCTTTTATGATAATGCTTTCTTTGGGATTAATATTGTTGAGATTTGTCATTGTTTGCTAGAAAAAATAAGCTTTAAAAGTACCAATTTTTCAATTAAAAGAATGTTCTTTTTTTTGTAAAAAAAATAAAAACTTGCTTTTATAAAAAGATTTTTTCTATATTTGGTACAGTAATTCACTCAAAAACAAACGCATATAGCATAAAATTACTTTAACTGTTTAATAGAAACAATACAAACCAGAAAGCCACTTGCTTTCTTAAAGTAATTTTATAATGCAAAAAGAACTAATCCCTGATAGCACTTTAGTAAGCAATTACATCAACGGTAATGAATTTGCTTTAGAAGTTTTAATTAAAAGACATCAACAACGTTTATTTAGTTTTATATATAGTAAAGTTAAAGATAAAGACATTACTGAAGATATTTTTCAAGATACCTTTATAAAAGTAATAAGAACTTTAAAAAAAGGTAATTACAACGAAGAAGGAAAATTTTTACCTTGGGTAGTACGTATCGCTCACAATTTAATTATTGATTATTTTAGAAAATCGAATAGAATGCCATCATTTAATGGTACAGATGAGTTTGATATTTTTTCTGTGATAAGTGATGATGTTTTAGATGCAGAAAAAAAAATAATCAAAGAACAAATTCATGCAGATGTTAAAGAGTTGATTAAAGAGCTTCCAGAAGAACAAAAAGAAGTGTTAATTATGCGTATGTATAAGAATATGAGTTTTAATGAAATTTCTGAGAATACAGGTGTAAGCATTAACACTGCGCTTGGCAGAATGCGCTATGCATTAATTAATTTAAGAAAACTAATAGAAAAAAATAAAATTATTTTAGTGAATTAATACTAAAAGTAAAATTGTGTCGTTATTAGGTTAATAATCAAAGAAATAAAATCTAGTATATGATGCAACTTTACTCTGAAAAGTCTCCGAATTTTAAGGAGCAACCCAACAAAGAAACAATTCAATTTTTAATTAATTTTTCCAAATCGTTAAACGTAATTAAAACTAAATCAAACCTTGTTATTGAATTGAATTTGAATTAAGAGGAAAAGCCTTAACCATTGTTGAGGCTTTTTTTACTTTTAATACCTCTATTTCTTAATTTTAACTATAAGCTCAAAAAGAAGGTATTTAAGAATGAAATTATACAAATTATTACTAATAGTATTTTTAGTTTAGTAAAAGTTAAAAACCGTTTAACTAAAAAAAACAACCACTTATCTATATTTTGCGTCTGTTAAACGAAAATAGAAATTAACATATGTATATCAGTCGTATATTTGTTGTATAATTAAGCGATAGCAAAATTAAACTTACAATATAATAGCTTTAAAATAATTTGGGGGGAAAAATAATTATTTAAAAAGCACAAAAAAATCTCTAGAATCTCTAGAGATTTTTTTATTATTACACTTTCCTTTTAATAGCATCACTAACTAAATACATACTATGCAAATTATTACATTTTTAGCATTTACTATATTGGTTGCAATTATTGCGTACTACAAGAGTAGAAAAACTAGCGACCAAACCTCTGACGGATATTTTTTAGGCGGTCGTAGTTTAACAGGAGTTGTTGTAGCAGGCTCTTTATTATTAACAAACCTTTCAACAGAGCAAATTGTAGGGTTAAACGGAGCTGCATATAAAGATGGCTTACTCGTAATGGCTTGGGAAACACTAGCAGCAATAGCAATGGTGTTTACTGCTGTATTTTTACTGCCAAAATATTTAAAAAGTGGTATTACAACAATTCCCCAATTTTTAGAAAAGCGCTACGATAAAACAACAAAAACAATTACTTCTATATTGTTTTTAAGCGGTTATGTAGTAGTACTGCTTCCAATTGTGCTATATTCTGGGGCGTTGGCAATAAATAATATGTTTGGTATTCCAGAATTGTTAGCGGTAACAAAGCAAGAAGCACTTTGGATATCTGTTTGGAGTATTGGAATCATAGGATCTATTTATGCAATTTTTGGAGGCTTAAAAGCTGTTGCTGTTTCTGATACGATCAATGCAATTGGTTTGCTTATAGGAGGAATGTTAATTCCTATTTTTGGATTGCTAGCAATTGGAGATGGGAGTATAACTGAAGGTATATCAGTTTTAATGAATCAACATCCAGAAAAATTCAAATCCACTGGTAATGCACAATCTACAATTCCCGTTGAAACAATTTTTACAGGAATGATGTTGGTCCAGCTTTTTTATTGGGGAACAAATCAAGCAATTATTCAACGTGCATTAGGTGCTAAAAATTTAAAAGAAGGCCAAAAAGGATTATTGTTAGCTTCATTTATTAAAATACTAGGCCCATTAATTGTAGTGTTACCTGGTATTATTGCGTATCATATGTTTAACGGGCAATTAGAAAACCCAGATGAAGCCTATCCAATGTTGGTTTCAAAAGTATTACCACCTATTTGGTTAGGTTTTTTTGCAGCTGTTTTGTTTGGAGCAATTCTTAGTTCCTTTAACTCTGTATTAAATAGTTCGGTAACGTTATTTGGTTTAGATATTTATAAATCGTACTTCAACAAAGAAGCAAATGAAAGGCAAGTGGTAAAAGCAGGAAAGAGATTCGGATTGCTTTTAGCTTTTTTAGCTATGATGGTAGCACCTATGTTAATATATGCGTCAGATGGTCTTTTTGATTATTTACAAGAAGCAAATGGAATTTATAGTATCCCCATCCTTACCATTATTATGGTTGGATATCTTACTAAATACGTACCTGCCATAGCAGCCAAAGTCGGCATTATCTCTGGTTCAGTTTTATACATTATCAGTCAATTTATTATCAAACCATATGTCGTTGGTAAAGATGATTATCCACACTTTTTACATGTGATGGCAATACTATTTGTGTTAAATACACTCATCATGCTAATAATTGGTAAGTTTAGACCAAGAAGAGAAGCATATCAGATTGAATATACGAAGCAAGTAGAAATTGCTCCATGGAGGTTAGTAAATCAATCTGGTATAATTATCTGTCTCATAGTATTAGCAATTTACTTGTATTTTTTATAGAAAATAAAAAACCGAGATATAATTATCTCGGTTTTTTTGTAGCGAGGAGCAGATTTGAACTGCCGACCTCAGG
>JABXHX010000073.1 GCA_013373385.1 Flavobacteriaceae bacterium | reverse complement strand
TTACGTGTAGTCATTCTACCCTGATTGTTTCGACCTCCAGATCTTTTTTTCGGAACTAATAAACTTTTTTCCGGCTTGTCAGTAGTAATGGTGTCGAACCCATTTACTACTCTAAAACGCTGACCTGGTGTTACTGGTTTTAATTTTCTAACTGACATACTGTCTTTTTACTTAAAGATTGTTATAAAAATCAATAGTTTCTCCTTCAGCTAACTGTACAATTGCTTTTTTGTATGAACCTTTCATTGCAGTAACAATACCATTTTTTGTGTATTTGGTATTTCTCTGCACTGGGTAATTCATTGTTTTAACAGCTGTGATAGAAACACCGTAAGCAGCTTCTACAGCTCCTTTAATTTCTATTTTGTTAGCTCTTTTATCTACAACAAATGCATAACGGTTATTTAACTCGCTATCGTTAGTTGCTTTTTCTGTAATAATAGGTTTAATTAAAATATTCATATCTATTATTTGCTAAAATTTGCTTCAACTCCTTCTAAAGCTCCTTCCATAAACACAACTTTACCTGCGTTTAAAACATTGTAAGTACTTAATTCTGAAGTACTTACAACTTTTGAACTTTTTAAATTTCGTGATGACAAATATACGTTATTATTTGACTCAGCCAACACAAACAAAGATTTTTTGTTTTCTAACCCTAATGCTTTCAGCACATTAACAAAATTCTTAGTTTTTGGAGCGTCGAAATCAAAGTTCTCTACTACTACCAAATTGTTCTCTTTTGCCTGTGTACTTAACGCAGATTTACGAGCTAAACGCTTTAAATTTTTGTTTAATTTGAAAGCGTAATTTCTTGGTCTTGGTCCAAACATACGTCCACCACCTCTAAAAACACCAGACTTGATAGAACCTGCTCTTGCAGTACCAGTTCCTTTTTGTTTTTTTATCTTTCTTGTACTTCCTGTAATCTCTGCTCTTTCTTTAGATTTATGCGTTCCTTGTCTTTTATTTGCCAAGTGTTGCTTTACATCTAAGTAGATAGCATGATTATTAGGCTCTATTCCGAATACTTCGCTAGAAAGTTCAACTTTTCTACCGGTATCTTTTCCTGTAATATCTAAAACTGCTACTTTCATTATTTCTGAATGATTACGTATGAGTTTTTGTGCCCTGGAACTGCTCCTTTTACAACAAGCAAGTTTTTATCTGCAACTACTTTTAAAACTCTTAAGTTTTCTACCTTAACTCTATCGCCTCCCATTCTTCCTGCCATGCGCATTCCTTTGAATACTCTTGCAGGATAAGAAGCTGCTCCAATAGATCCTGGAGCTCTTAAACGGTTATGTTGACCGTGTGTTGCTTGACCAACTCCACCAAAACCGTGACGTTTCACAACTCCTTGGAAACCTTTTCCTTTAGAAATACCTGATACATCTACGAATTCACCTTCTTCAAAGTGCTCCACAGTAATGGTGTCTCCTAAATTATACTCTTGTTCAAATCCTTGGAATTCTACGACTTTTCTTTTAGCAATGGTACCAGCTTTTTTAAAGTGTCCATCTAAAGCTTTATTAGAGCTTTTTGCTTTTTTGTCATCGAAACCAAGTTGTAACGCATTGTAGCCGTCAACCTCTTCGGTTCTGACTTGGGTAACAACGCAAGGACCTGCTTCGATTACTGTACACGGAATATTTTTTCCGTTTTCATCGAATAAGCTGGTCATTCCTATTTTTCTTCCTATTAACCCAGACATATTTAATTAATTATTAATTTATTTACTTATTTGTTTGTCGTTTAAATTTGTTTGAAAAAAAACAGCGTCAAAACAAATTCAACGCTGAATATGTTTTACCGTTTTTCCTTCGCGAAACCCTCCGGACATGTAATTGACTAGCCTAGAAAACTAGACTAGTCAACTGTGTTTTACTTATACTTTGATCTCAACCTCAACTCCACTTGGTAACTCAAGCTTCATTAAAGCATCAATAGTCTTAGATGAAGAACTATAAATGTCTAATAATCTTTTGTATGCAGATAATTGAAATTGCTCTCTAGATTTTTTGTTTACGTGTGGTGAACGTAATACTGTAAAAATCTTCTTATTAGTTGGTAAAGGAATTGGTCCGTTAACTACAGCACCTGTACTCTTTACTGTCTTTACAATTTTTTCAGCAGATTTGTCTACTAAATTGTAATCGTAAGACTTTAATTTTATTCTAATTTTTTGACTCATCGTTTTTCTATTTAGTAGATTATCCTTTTGCTGCTGCAATTACTTCTTCTGAAATATTTGATGGTGTTTCTGCATAGTGCGAGAACTCCATTGTAGAAGTTGCTCTACCAGAAGACATGGTTCTTAAAGCTGTTACATAACCAAACATTTCTGATAATGGCACAGTTGCTTTAACAACTTTAGATCCAGCTCTATCTGACATATCAGAAACTTGACCTCTTCTTCTGTTTAAGTCTCCTACGATATCTCCCATATTTTCTTCAGGAGTCAATACTTCTAATTTCATAATTGGCTCCATAATTACGGCTCTAGCAGCTTTAGCGGCAGCTTTATATCCTAATTTTGCAGCTAACTCGAAAGATAATTGATCAGAATCCACCGCGTGGAAAGATCCATCTTTTAAAGTTATTTTCATTGAATCCATTTCGTAACCTGCTAAAGGACCATTCTTCATAGCTTCTTTAAATCCTTTTTCTACAGAAGGGATAAATTCTTTAGGAACATTACCACCTTTAATAATAGATTCAAATACTAATCCTTGTTGTCCTTCTTCAGCTGGCTCCATTGTAAATACAATATCAGCAAACTTACCACGACCACCAGATTGTTTCTTATATACTTCTCTGTGATCTGCAGAAGCTGTTAATGCTTCTTTGTATTCTACTTGAGGCTGACCTTGGTTTACCTCTACTTTAAACTCACGCTTTAAACGATCTACAATAATATCTAAGTGAAGCTCTCCCATTCCAGAAATAATTGTCTGTCCTGAAGCTTCGTCAGTTCTCACTGTAAACGTTGGATCTTCTTCAGCTAATTTACCTAAAGCCAATCCTAATTTGTCTACATCTGCCTTTGTTTTTGGCTCAACTGCGATACCAATTACTGGATCTGGGAAGTCCATAGATTCTAAAACAATTGGATGCTTTTCATCAGATAAAGTATCTCCTGTTTTAATAGATTTGAATCCTACTGCTGCTCCAATATCTCCAGCCTCAATATAATCTAATGCATTTTGCTTGTTAGCATGCATTTGATAGATACGTGAGATACGTTCTTTTTTACCTGAACGGTTATTCAACACATAAGAACCTGCATCTAATCTACCTGAATATGATCTAAAGAATGCTAAACGACCAACAAATGGGTCTGTAGCAATTTTAAATGCTAAAGCAGAAAATGGCTCTTTTGCATCTGGTTTACGTACAATTTGATCTCCTGTATTTGGATCTGTACCTACAATATTATCTCTATCTAACGGAGAAGGTAAATAACGACATACAGCATCCAACAAAAATTGCACTCCCTTGTTTTTAAACGCAGAACCACAAATCATTGGAATGATTGCCATATCCATTACTGCTGCTCTTAATGCTGCATGCACTTCTTCTTCTGTAATAGAATCTTCATCTTCCATGAATTTCTCTAACAAGTTCTCATCATAACTTGCTACTTCTTCTATCAACAACGCTCTGTATTCTGCTGCTTCCGCTTTTAATTCTTCTGGAATCTCGATTACATCAAATGTAGATCCTTGTGTTTCATCGTGCCAAACAATGGCTCTGTTTTTTACTAAATCTACAATTCCTTTAAAATCAGCCTCTTCACCAATTGGTAAAACGATAGGCACTGCATTAGAACCTAACATTTCTTTTACCTGACGGTTTACATTCATAAAATCAGATCCTTGACGATCCATTTTATTTACAAAACCAATTCTTGGCACTTTATAGTTATCTGCTAATCTCCAGTTTGTTTCTGATTGTGGCTCTACACCATCTACCGCAGAAAACAAGAATACTAATCCGTCTAATACACGTAAAGACCTGTTTACCTCAACAGTAAAGTCTACGTGACCCGGAGTATCAATAATATTAAAGTGATATCCTTTAGCATCTGCAGTTGGCTTTCCGTTTTCAGTTGGAAATTGCCATGTACAAGTTGTTGCAGCAGACGTAATTGTAATACCTCTTTCTTGCTCTTGCTCCATCCAGTCCATTGTAGCAGCACCATCATGTACTTCTCCAATTTTATGTGAAACTCCTGTGTAGTACAATACACGCTCTGTAGTTGTGGTTTTCCCAGCATCAATATGTGCTGCAATACCAATATTTCTTGTAAATTTTAAATCTCTAGCCATTGTTATTAAAATCTAAAGTGAGAGAATGCTTTGTTAGCTTCTGCCATTTTATGAACATCAACTCTTTTCTTAACTGCCGCTCCTTCTTCTTTAGATGCAGCTAAAATCTCTGCAGCTAAACGTTGCGCCATTGTTTTTTCATTTCTCTTACGTGTATGTAAGATTAACCATTTGATAGCTAAAGATACTTTTCTATCTGGTCTGATTTGCATTGGAATTTGGAATGTAGCTCCACCAACACGTTTAGAACGAACTTCTACGTGTGGCATTACGTTTGATAACGCTTCTTTCCAAATTTCTAATGCTGATTTTTCTTCTTCACCTTTTCTTTCTTCTACGATATCTAAAGCATCATAAAATACTTTAAAGGCTACTGATTTTTTACCGTCCCACATTAAGTTGTTTACAAAACGTGTAACTAATTGATCGTTAAATTTTGGATCTGGTAAAAGAATTCTTTTTTTCGCTCTTCTTTTTCTCATGTCTTTACATTAAAAAAGTTAATTAATTACTTTTTTGGGCGTTTTGCACCATACTTTGATCTACGTTGAGTTCTTCCCTCAACTCCCGCTGTATCTAAAGCTCCACGTACTACGTGATACTTTACACCTGGCAAATCTTTTACCCTTCCTCCTCTAACTAATACTATCGAGTGCTCTTGTAAGTTATGTCCTTCTCCCGGAATATATGCATTGATCTCGTTACCGTTTGTTAACCTCACCCTTGCTACCTTACGCATTGCTGAGTTAGGTTTTTTAGGTGTAGTTGTATAAACACGAGTACAAACTCCACGTCTTTGAGGACATGATTTTAAAGCAGCCGATTTACTCTTCTTAGTTATTTTGGTTCTTCCTTTACGTACTAATTGTTGTATCGTTGGCATACTAATTTGTTAATAATTACGTTTTATTTAAAATTTGTCTCTTTTTAAGAGTTTGCAAATGTACGATTAATTTCTAATTATTCAAATACCAACAAGTTATTTTTTAAAAGCTTCTAATTTGTATTGCTTTTATTAGTTTTCAACTTACATTTACCTTAAAAGATTTTTGCACTTTGAATAAAAAAATTACACCATATATATATATAGCCTTTTTTTTATTTTTTTCTACAACTGGTTTTAGTCAGAAAAAGACGTTTTATCGGTTAATGATACACAGCCTTAACAGTACTGAAAACAACATCATACAAAAGATTCCTTTTCAAAAGAAACATACGAGGCTAAAAGAACTACACCAAACAAAAGATAGTGTAATTAGCACGCTACAATCTCAAGGATATTTTTCCTTATCAATTACAGATAGTGTCAAAAAAAACAATTCTTATGTTTTTAATCTAAACCTAGGCCAAAAGACTCATATTGCAATTGTATCTTATAACAAAAAACACCAAGCAACACTTGAAGCCCTTTCTTTACATACAAGCAACAGTACTATAAAAATTGACATCCAACATCTAAAGCAGACCTTATCTAATATACAACACTACTATTCAGAAAAAGGTCAGTCTTTTACAATAACTTCTCTAAAAAATATTTTAATAAAAAAAGACACCCTCTATGCAAAGCTTCATATTGAAAATAAACAGCAAAGGGTCGTCGATAAAATCATCGTCAAAGGCTACGACGGATTTTCTTCTAACTACTTAAAACGATATTTAAACCTGAATAAGCACACTATTTTCAATAAAGATCTTATTTCTAAAATTTCGCAACGCACAAATCAATTAAATTTTATAAAAGAAATTAAGACTCCTGAAGTTTTATTTAGCAAAGACTCTACCATATTATATATATACCTAAATAAACAAAAAGCAAATACTTTTGACGGATTGATCAATTTCTCTACAGAAAATAATTCTTTACAGCTTAGAGGCTATCTAGACATAAATCTTATCAATACTTTAAATTATGGTGAAACTTTAGGAATTAACTGGAAGAACAACGGAAACAACTCTCAGCTTTTTATTTTTAAAAGCAACTTACCCTACCTTTTTAAAAGCAACATCACTGCTAATTTAAATTTTCAAATCTTTAGACAAGATTCTACATTTACAAATATAGCCACAGCTATTTCGTTTCAATATCCAGTCAACCAACTATCAAGAGTTCATTTTATTTATAACAACGAAAAATCATCCACAGGCAATAATGACCCTGAAGTTACTAATTACCACAAAAGAATGTTTGGTCTTGGATACAGCTATTTCGCAAATCAACCAAACAACTTTCAATTCAACATCAATGCTTTGTATGGAAAAAAAATAGCTTCAAACACAAGGCAAGCTTTAATTTCGTTTGACCTTTTAAAGAAAATCAAACTTAACAATAAGCTAGACTGGGTCGTCATCAACAAAACAAGCAAATTATTCTCAAAAAACATTGTAGTTAACGAATTGTTTAGAGAAGGTGGCAGCAATAGCATTAGAGGGTTTAAAGAACAATCTATACTTAGTTCAGCATATTCTTATTTAAAAAACGAATTGCGATTGAAAGCAACAGGTAAATCGTACCTATATAGTATTCATGATGTAGGGTACTTTGAATTGAAAAACCAAAATAACATCTTATTTTCTTTAGGTATTGGCTATCAGAAACAAAACAGCAACAACAGTATAGACATTGCATATATTTTTGGCCGCAGCAACAAACAGAGCTCAATTAGCAATTCGTCATATATTAGTATTAAAATGTTAACTTATTTTTAATAAAAACAGTCAATAATTGAAATTTTAACACTAATCATTTAACTTTTTTTTAGTTTTTAGTTGTGTATTTAACTTTTATTTATGATTTTTGGCTTTAATTAATTCAAATAATTACACAATGAAAACAAAGTTTAATGGAATTTTAACGCTATTACTAGCGTTGGTGGTGCAAATATCTTTTGCACAAGAAAAAACTGTTTCAGGTACGGTTTCTGATAATTCAGGAGCTTTACCAGGGGTAAGTGTACTCATTAAAGGGACATCTACTGGTACTGAAACTGATTTCGATGGTAAGTATTCTATAAAAGCTAAAGCAGGGGATGTACTTAGCTTTAGTTACTTAGGATATAAAACTATTGAAAAAACTGTAGGATCTTCAAACACTATTAATGTAACAATGGTTGAAGACGCAAATGTATTGGATGAAGTAGTAGTTACCGCTTTAGGTATTAAAAGAGAAAAACAAAGTGTAGGTTTTGCTCAACAAACTGTAAAAAGTGAAAATCTAGTTAGATCTAGAGAAACTGATATTAGTAACGCTCTTGCTGGTAAAGTAGCTGGGGTACAGTTTCGTGGGGCACCAAGCTCTGGTTTTGGAAACTCTTCTATCCGTTTAAGAGGTGACTCTAATGTTCTTTACATTGTAGATAACATTAAAGTTTCTGCTTCTTCTGATATTAATACTGATGACATCGAAGAATTATCTGTACTTAAAGGAGCTGCTGCAACTGCATTATATGGTCCTGATGGAATTAACGGGGTAATTGTTATTACAACGAAAAGTGCTAAGAAAGGACAAAGCACTATTCAAGTAAACCACAGTACGGCAATGGAGCAAGTGTACTTATTACCAGAATACCAAAATGAATATGGTGGTGGTTATTCTCAAAATTTCTTAACTTTCAATTTTAATCCTGCTATTCACCCAGCGGCTTGGTCGTCTTTTGATGGACAAAAAATGGTTGAGTACTATGCAGATGAGTCTTGGGGTCCAAAATTAGATGGTCAAATGGTTCGTCACTGGGATTCTTGGATTGAAGGTGACGCTGAGTGGGGTAAGTTAAGACCTTTTAGCCCAAACCCAAACAATGTTAGAGATTTCTACGAAACAGGTATTACAAATAATACGGCTTTAACGTTCTCTAAAGGTGGTGAAAAGTATTCTGTAAGAGCAAATATTGCTAATATTGACAGAACTGCTGTTTCTCCAAACTCAGATAGAAAAACAGTAAATGCTAGCATTAATGCATCTTTTGACATTAACGATAAGCTAAAAGCATTTGCAATGGTTAACTATCAAGATAGAAGAACTAAAAATTTCCCAGACAATGGTTACGGAAACTTAGGCTCTAACTTTAACCAATGGTGGCAACGTCAATTAGACATGAATCGTCTAAGAAATTACAGAAGAAATGGTAAAATTGTTTCTTGGAACATCAATGGTCCAACAAACACTGCTCCATTATATTGGGATAACCCACACTTTGAAGTATATGAAAACTTAAATTTCCAAACAAAGAATGCTATGTATGGAAGAATGGGATTAGGATATACTTTAAATGAGGATATCAATGCAAGTATTGAAGTTAGAAAAACATTGAACTCTTACGAATCTAACAATAGAAGCGCTTTTGATCAATTAGGTGGTCAAGTATTACCTAGCTATTCGGAAGCTGAAAGTTATAACACTACTGATGAATTATTTGGTATTGTTAACTATAACAAAGATATAACTGAAGATTTTGACATTAGTGCAAGTGTTGGTTTTGAAATCACTTCTTTCTATAGTAAATCTATCAATGCAAATACAAGTGGTGGTTTAACTACACATGGTTTTTACAGCTTAAATACTTCTGTTGATAGACCAAATGTATCTAGTAGAAGAACTACAACTCAAAGAAAATCTATTTTCTCTAAAGCTTCTTTAGGTTATAAAGGAATTTTATTCTTAGACGGGTCTGCTCGTTTAGACTGGTCTTCAACTGCATTCGAAAATGATAACAGAGTGGAAACATTTGGTGGTTCGGCTGCATTCATTTTCAGTAAAGTTATTCCTCAAAACGATATTTTAAGCTTTGGTAAGTTAAGAGCTTCGTTTGCACAAGCTCCAAGTTTCCCTGGTGCTTACGCTTTACAAGAAACATACGGAATTGGTACACCATACGGTTCTAAAGGTACGCTATTTGTGGGTGGAACTTATGTGAATCCACAATTAAGAGGTGGTGTTAGACAAGAAATGGAAATTGGTACTGAGGTAAAACTTTTTGGAAGTAGACTAGGTTTTGACGTAACTTATTTTAACAAAAAGGATAAAGAATTACCAGTGGGTGTTTCTTTAGATCCAGCTACAGGGTATACAAGTACAAGAAGTAATAGTGGTCAACAAACTTATACAGGTATTGAGGTAGGAATTAATGGTTCTCCTATTAAAACAGAAGATTTCGTATGGGAAACTTACATTAACTTTGCTACTTTAAAAAGAACTGTAGACTTTATTGCTGAAGGTATTACAACGAATGTATTGTCTACTTCTTGGAGAGGTATTCAATTACAAGAAAGAGTTGGTGAAGAATGGGGTGCTATTTACGGTAGAGCATTTAAAAGAGATGCTGCTGGTAAAATTTTATTATCTGGTACTGGTAGTCCACAATTTGACACTAACCAATACTTAGGTAATGTATTACCTGACTTTACTGGAGGTTTTACTAACAACTTTAGATATAAAAACTTTAACTTAGGTTTTGATATTGACTTCCAAAAAGGAGGAAAAATATTTTCTGTAACAAGAATGTTTAACAACTATTCTGGTTTAGGTATTGAAACAGTAGGTAACAATGCTGCAGGAAACCCTGTAAGAGACCCTATTAGTGGTTCTGCTGGATTCTGGCACTCTACTAAAGTTTCTGATGCTAATGCAGACACAGGTGGTGTTTTAATAGAAGGTGTAGACATGACTACTGGAGCAGATGCTGCATACTATGTAGAACCTCAATTATACTGGGGTAGATTATTTGCATTACATGAAAGATGGTTATACGATGCTTCTTATGTGAAGTTAAGAACTATCCGTTTTGACTATACTTTTGATAAAAAGATGATAGAAAACACTCCTTTCTCTGATATTAATATTGGATTATTTGCAAACAATGTATGGATGATACATTCTGCAATTCCAGGATTAGACCCATCAGAAGCAGAGAGTTTATGGACAGAAGGTGGACAGTCTCCAAACGTGAGAACTGCGGGTATCAATGTAAAATTAACATTCTAATAAAAACATAGTATTAAAATGAAAAAATATATAAACAAAATAGCACTAATGTTACTTGCTGTAGTATTCTCGTTCTCAGCATGTGACACGGTGGACTTTGGAGACAAAAATGTGAATCCAAATAGTCCGAGTAATGCTTCAACAGCATTGCTAATGACCAATGCGCAAAGAACTGTTAGTGGTTATATTTCTGCTACTACAGCTAACTTATATGTACAGTATCTATCTAACGGACAATACGATGAGGAGTCTAGATACCAAACTTTAAACTGGAGCCCAAACTATGGGGTTATCACAAACCTTAATAGAATTATTGAGTTAAATGAAAACCCAGACACAAAGGTTGCTGCACAAGCAAACGGTTCTAACGCAAACCAAATTGCAGTTGCAAATTTATTAAAGAGTTACTACTTTAATATAATGACTGATAGATGGGGAATGTTACCATTTTCTGAAGCTAACAAAGGGTTAGATAATCCTTTCCCTAAGTATGATACTCAGCAAGAAATCTACAATGGTATCTTTGCAATGATTGACAATGCTTTAAGTACTATGAGTTCTAGTAATGGCCCTACAGGAGATATCCTTTTTGGAGGTAATATGGCTACTTGGGCTAAATTTGGAAACACACTTAAAATGACTATGGCTTTAAGATTGGCTAAAGCTGATCCTGCTACTGGTAAAGCTAAATTTTTAGAATCTTATACTAAAGCAATTTCTTCTGTTTCTGAAAACTTAAAGTACACTTATTTAAAAGAAAATACCAATGACAACCCTTGGCAAGATCGTTTTGAATCAAGAAGAGATTACTTAATGAGTGATACTTTTGTAAACAAAATGATTGGTGCTGGAACAGATACTGCTCCACAAGACCCAAGACTTGCTAAAATGGCAGATGTATCTAACAGTACTTTAAAGTACGCGGGTGCACCTTATGGAGCATCTAACTCTACTGTAGATAATTATTCTTGGATAACGAAAGACATCATCTTTAAAGGAGATGCTCCATTAATGATATTTACTTACGCAGAAGTATGTTTTGCTAGAGCTGAAGCTGGAGCTGGAACTACTCTTAACTGGACTACTGATGATCCTGCTACTTGGTATGCGAATGGTATACAAGCTTCTATGGATCAATGGGGGGTTGCTGCAGCAGATGCAACAGCTTATAAAGCTACAAAACCTTATGTAAATGAATCTGATATTGCCTACGAAAGATGGGTTGCTCAATTCTTACAAGGTTACAATAGCTGGGCTGATTGGAGAAGAGCAAAAGCGATGAACCGTGATGGTAAAATTGCTTTAGTTGCTCCTGCAAGTTTAGTAAATGGTACAGATATCCCTCAGAGACATGGATATGCTGCAACTGCTGGGTCTTTAAATGCAGACAATTACCAGGCTGCTCTTGATGCACAAGGTCCTGATAACTTAGACACTGTTCTTTGGATTAATAAATAATATAATTTTTTATATTTAACATAAAGCCTGCTGTTTTGGCAGGCTTTTTGCATTAAGATATTTATATATTAACTTAAAAAAAACACATGAAAAAATTAATCGCTACTCTTCTATTGGTATCAATCACCTTTGTTACCAACAGTCAAAACTTAAGAGGTGGCTCTAGCCTCTCTGATGGTTTTAAAATGAATAGAAAAGACACTCAAGGTCATCAATTTTTACTTAATGACTGGGTAGAGGGCTTTTTGGTTGACAATAATGGAAAAATGTCTTCTAAAAAACTTTTAAATTTAGATATTTACAATAACAACCCTACTTACAAAGCATCAAATTCTCAAAAAGATATCTTTGTAATAGACAACAGTTTGTTCTCTGGATTTGTATTAATAGATAAAAACAAAAAGCAGTATATTTTTACTAAAATTGAGGGCAATAAATTTAAAAGGGGTAAAAAAGAAACAAAGTATTACCAACTCTTAAATGCTCCGAAAAAAAGTTTTATTCTTGAGTCCATTAAAAAAATGAAAGACCCAAATGCTAGTGGTTGGACTTCTAGTTTAAATAATACAAAAGTTGCTAAATTTGTTAAAAAAGAAGCGTACTATATTTTAAATAGTAAAGGTAAATACGAAAAAATTAAACTTAAAGAATCACATATTCTTAAAGCCTTAAAGGATAAAAAGAAGCAGGTAAAAGCATATATTAAAAGTAATAATATCAATATCAAGTCTCCGGCAGATGTAATAACTGTACTTGATTATTATGCTTCTTTAAAATAAAAATATTTTATTTTAAAATCCCACCTAATAGAGGTGGGATTTTTTATTTATACGTATTTTTGCGCCATGGAACAACAAACAGATATTATTTTTGGAATTAGAGCTATTATAGAAGCGATAAAAAGTGGCGCTACCATAAGTAAAATATATATACAAAAAGATTTAAGAGGGAATCTATTTTCTGAATTAAATGTATTGATTAAGAAAAATGGAATTTCAACCAGTCTTGTTCCTGTTGAAAAATTAGATCATTTATCTAAAAGAAATAACCATCAAGGAGTAGTTGCACAGATTTCTCCCATTGATTTCTATAATCTAGAAGAACTAGTTGATAGCACTTTAGAAAAAAACAACACTCCATTATTTCTATTATTAGATCAACTATCTGATGTACGTAATTTTGGCGCTATTATTAGAACTGCAGAATGTACTGGGGTTAATGGAATTATTATACAAAAAAACGGAAGTGCACCTGTAAATGCAGAAACTATTAAGACTTCTGCTGGTGCAGCTTTTAAAGTACCAATTTGTAAGGTAGATCATATAAAAGATGCACTATTTTTATTACAAGCTTCTGGTATAAAAACTGTGGCTGCCACAGAAAAAACCGATAGTTCAATATTTGATATCAATTTTAATCAGCCTATAGCAATCATTATGGGTTCGGAACACAGAGGGGTGAATCCTTCTGTATTAAAAATGGTAGATTACAAAGCAAAGTTACCTCTGTTGGGTGAAATAGAATCCTTAAATGTTTCTGTAGCTTGTGGTGCTTTCTTATATGAAGCTACCCGCCAAAAAATGTTGTAGACTTTCTTATTCTTCTGGTTGTTCTTCTTGTTCTGGTGGATTAAAGTTCCCTTCTTCATCAAATAACAAATCAAAATCGGTTTGTTCAAATTGATATTTCTCATTAACAATCCCTCTTTTTCTATATAAAAAAGCAAAAATCAACCCAATTATAAAACCTGATAAGTGACCTTCCCAAGAAATACCTTCTTTAATTGGCAACACGTACCAAACCATACTTCCATATAAAAAAATGACAGCCAATGATACCGCAATCAACTGATAATGCTTCTTAATAATACCGCTAAAAAAAACAAAACTAAAAAGCAAATACACTACTCCACTTGCACCTATATGATATGCTTCTCTAGCAATAATCCATGTAAATAAGCCCGTCAAGATACTTCCAAAAAATAAAATTTCTGCATATACCCTTTTATAAAAATAAACAAGACTTGCTGTTAAGACTACCAGCGGTATAGAATTATTAAAAAGATGCTTGGTATCACTGTGTATAAAAGGTGAAAATACAATTCCTTTTAAACCACTCAGGCTTCTTGGCAAAACTCCAAATTTTGTAAAATTAAGAGAAAACCGGATCTCAACCCAATACACAAACCAAATGACAAACACAAATAATATTGGAATTGTAATTACTTGGGTAGAAAATTTGAATTGATCTTGTGAATTCATACTCTAAGATAAGCAAAAACAAAACCAAATCAATTTAACTGAAAATCTGTCATAAAACTTTCCTATTTTTACTTTATGAATGAGCCATTAGCAGAACGTATTAGACCCAGAAAATTAGAAGATTATATTAGTCAGCAACACCTAGTTGGCAAACATGGTATTCTAACCAAACACCTAAAACAAGGATTGATACCCTCATTAATATTTTGGGGACCACCTGGTATTGGTAAAACGACCTTGGCAATTATTATTGCACAAGAATCTAACCGTCCGTTTTATACATTAAGTGCCATTAGTTCTGGAGTAAAAGACGTTAGAGAAGTTATTGAAAAAGCCAAACAAAGTGGCGGACTTTTTACACAGAAAAATCCTATTTTATTTATAGATGAAATTCATCGCTTTAGCAAATCGCAACAAGATTCTTTATTAGGAGCGGTAGAAAAAGGGTGGATTACCTTGATTGGTGCTACAACAGAAAATCCGAGTTTTGAAGTGATTCCTGCATTATTATCTCGTTGCCAAGTGTATATTTTAAATTCTTTTGACAAAGATGATTTGATTGCTTTGCTTCATAGAGCGATGAAAATTGACACTGCCCTCTCTAAAAAGAAAATTACTTTAAAAGAAACAGATGCTTTGTTACGAATTTCGGGTGGAGATGCGAGAAAACTCCTTAATATTTTTGAATTGTTAGTTGGCTCTTCAGAAGGAGAGATAAAAATCACGAATGACTTTGTGCTTCAAAATGTACAAAAAAACACAGTACATTATGATAAAACTGGCGAGCAGCATTACGATATTATTTCTGCCTTTATAAAATCAATAAGAGGTAGCGACCCCAATGCTGCTGTATATTGGTTGGCTCGGATGATTGAAGGCGGAGAAAATGTGAAATTTATAGCAAGAAGAATGCTAATTTTAGCTTCAGAAGATATTGGAAATGCAAATCCTACTGCCTTGATTATGGCCAACAATACTTTTCAGGCAGTAGCTGTAATTGGACACCCAGAATCTAGAATTATTTTAAGTCAATGTGCAATTTATTTAGCTAATTCTGCAAAAAGCAATGCCTCTTACATGGCCATCGGTGCTGCACAAGAGTTGGTTAGAAAAACAGGCGATTTATCTGTTCCGTTGCATTTAAGAAATGCTCCTACTAAATTAATGAAAGACTTAGATTATGGCAAAAACTACCAATATGCTCATAATTACCAAAACAATTTTGTAAATCAAGAGTTTTTACCTGACGAAATTAGCAATACGAAACTATACGAACCTGGTAATAATACAAGAGAACAACAGTTTAAAGAACTGCTAAAAAAACGTTGGAAAGACAAGTATAATTACTAAAATTTCACTTGATACTTTTCTTTTATCAGCTTATTATTCTCGTAATATTCAACAAACCAGTTAGTATTTTTTTTATAGAAAATTCCTTTTTTATCTTTTAAAACAAACAAATTTTCTATTGATGTAGTTAAAATTGTAAAAACAATTTTTGGGGTGGTATCAACTAACTGATAACCTTGCTCCTTCTTCTGAGCATACAATACTTTTTGTACAGTATTATGAGTAGAAGTTGTAGTAACAATCACTTTTTTTGGTAAGGTTGTTACTTTGTCTTTTATAGGGATAGCACCTTTCTTTGATAGCTTGTAATTGTAATTTAGAAATATTGGATCTTCAAATGCTCTCCTAATTGCTTCGTGGTATCCTTTTTTATAATCTTTCTCTTTACTTCTACCTATACTACTTGTGTACACCACTTTATTATTACAGTCTTTTAATTGTACCGCTGTTTTAATAACAAACATACTAGACGTTTTTACAACAGATGCAAACAAAGATTCACATCTGTTTGTATTAAAATCTTGCGGAAGTTGTTCATCACTTAAAAACGCAGTAAATCCTTTTTTGTTGAACAAGAACTTGGTTAATGAGCTTGTTTGGTATTGATCAGTTTTACTTAAAAAATCAAACTTATTAGTAACGATAATGTATTTATATGTGTTAAATTTCTGCGCTTTTACAGAAACACTAATTACTAAAAACAATAAAAGAAGCGTATTTTTCATTTTAATCAAAAATTAAATTCATTCCGAATTGTATAGATATGTAGCTTGTTTCTTCTAGCTTAGTCATTTTGAAAATATTATCTACCAATCCGTACACGTTAAATTTACCAACTTTAGCCGAAATACCAAGACCTACGTTCGAAAAAGAATATGCATCAACCGTATAGGTTAATTTTGTAAAAAGTTGTTCATTAAAACTACGTTCAAAAAACACTGTTGCAGCTGTTTGAGTGGCTAAGGGCCTAGTTGCTGCAAAGAGCTGTAGACCAACTGAGTTTTTATAATACTCTTTATATGGCTCATAACATTCTTTCTCTGTTCTTGCTTCACCATAACCATATTTTATTCCACCATACATCTTTATAGGTCTCCATGCAACATAGCTGTCTTTATTAGTGTTTGTTGGCAGATTAGTTCTTAATTCACTGTCTAATTGTGCCCAATAATCTGTATTACCACCATCAAATACCAACCCAATTCCGTCTATTTGGTGACTTCCAGAAATTGAAGTATTCCCAATTTTTTTAGAATATCTAACAAAACCAACATCTAAAATACTACCTGTAATTTCTATTTGTGGAGAATAATGATAGGTAAAACCAACATCGACTCCTATTCCAATATTCTTACTCAAAATTGTATTGTTAAAAATTTCTCCAGCATCAATATCTAGCTGACCATCATCATTATAAAGACCAGAAGAATATGAGTTTACATTCACGTTTGTAAAATGATGTCTATAAATATTATTTCCTTGTACTGTTGTAGTAAAGTAACCAGAATTATTATTTGAACTTGTCTGTATACCGCCAGAATACAGTTTAAACCTACTACCTATTGTAGTTTTTTTATTGAGTTTATAGGATATCCCTGCATGCAGCACACCTAAAACTTCTGCTCTATAGTTTATTTGAGAAAATTGTACTGGTCTAGAGAGGTTTTGTTGATTTCCATAATACAAAAACTCAACAATATCTTTTGGATTATAGCCAATCATATCTATCTCTTCGTAAAAACCAAACGACAAGTATGCTTTTTTATTCATTCTATATCCGCCGTTTAACACTTCTATCTGAGTATTAAAACTCATATAATCTCTTGGCGATAATTTCGCAATAAAGTTTTCGAATTTTGTATTAAAACTCACCTGATCGTTTAAAAACAAATCAGATATTTTTCCCTCTGTTGCTCCAACTTCAAGTGACAAACCTGAAAGTAGTGGAACTCCTACATGAAATCTAAAATTTGTTTCTGCTCCAGGATTTAACATCAGTGTTTGTGGCAACTCTGCAAAACCAAACAGTATCTTTTTGTTTTGTCCAAAACTAAAACAACCAACAAAAACCACCAGTATAAAAAGGATTTTCTTGATACTCATTTTTATGTTTTTAGAAAAAATGTTCCTGCAGATTTAAATCGCAGTTTTCGCTCTTGATTTGGGTCTAAATTTGATCCATTTGAACTTGGAGACATTTGAATACTGATTCTTATTTTTTTTGTGGACAAGAACTGTCTATTATTGGCTATTTGTATGGTTTCTTTTCTCGTAAAATTAGCATCCATTGGTGCAACAACAAAAGGAGTAAAAGTATGCGTTATATTATTATTAACATCTAAAAAATCTAGCTTTAATTCAAACTGTCTGTCAAATTGGTTTTCTAAAGCAAAATCAAGCTCAACTTTTAGTAAGTTTTTTCTTATGTAACTATTCTCTAAAACTGTAAACTGACTAATATCTTCAATAGGGAATAAGATATCAGTTGATGTTATTGGATTGTAAAAGTTTTGCTGATTTAGTGTAAAATACGCGAGTGTTGTTGTGTAAATTGGATTCGGTGAAAAATTATCTATTTGCTCAAAATCTAAACTCTTAACACAAGAAATTGAAACGTTTGCAAAAATTAATAGTGTAATTATTATTCGTAAATTTTTCATTTTTAAAAACTCAAAACTAAGCATTAAAGATATTTTTTTATTTCTAATAAATGAGCAACCGATGTGTAATTTTTATCTTCATAAAAAACATTCTCTAGGTTAAAATGAATACTAGTAATACCACAGTTTAGTGCACCAATAATATCTGCCTCTAAATTATCTCCGATCATATAGCTATCTCTTACTGTTGCTGATGCCAAATTTAAAGCATGCTTAAAAACTTTTGGGTTCGGTTTTTTTACTCCTACAGCTTCAGACGTAATTATTTTATCAAAATATTTTCTGATGCCCGATTTTTCTAACTTTAAGTTTTGAACCTCTTCAAATCCATTGGTAATAATATGCAGTTTGTATTTTGGCGCTAAATAATCAAGCAGCTCTATCGCTCCTTCAAATAAGTAATTATTGGTAGGCAATACATCAATATAGGCGACTGCCAACTGGTGAATCAAATCGTCGCTAATACGATAGTTTAAAGCATCAAATGCATCTTTTAATCTACCATATCTTAATGCAGATTTACTTACTTTTTCTTCTCTATAAAGTTTCCAGTAATTAAAATTTATCGGAGCGTATACTTCTAAAAAACATTGAAGATTTAATTGAATTTGATACTCTTTAAACAGATGTTGAAATGTTAAGTTTGAGTTTTTCTCAAAATCCCACAGGGTATGATCTAAATCAAAGAAAATATGCTTTGCTTTCATTTGGTAAAAATATAAATATAAAGTAAACATTAAAACTCTTTGAAGTCTTTATATTTGTAGAAACGAATCTTTTTTTTGAACAAGAAATTACACATACTTTTTCTTTGTAGTTGGTACCCTTCTGAGGTTTTTCCTACTAATGGAGATTTTATTCAACGACATGCAGAAGCTGTTGCATTACAACATAGAGTGAGTGTTTTACATATGGTTTCTGATAAAACTATCTCAACATCAACAATAAAAATTGAAACGATAAATAATGTTACCTCTTATATTGGTTATGTAAAATACACCAGTAATTCAGTTCTAAAAATGCTTCGGTTTTTTGCTATGTATAAACGACTTCTTAAAAAAATTGGCTTTTTTGATTTGGTGCATCTTAATGTTTTATTTCCGTTCGGAATATTTGCTTTACATTTAAAGTACTTTAAAAAGAAAACGTACCTTATTTCTGAGCATTGGTCTGGCTATTTGACTGCGAATTCAAAAGCGTTTTCGTGGAGAGAAAAACTAATTTCAAAGTACATCGTAAAAAAAGCAAAATATATTTGCCCTGTTAGCACTTTTCTACGAGAAGAGATGCAAAGCATTGGTTTTAAAGGCAATTACAAAGTAGTTCCAAACGTTATCAATACTCATATTTTTAAGCCGTCACACAGTTCAAAAGAAGAAAACTTAACCGTTGTGCATATTTCAAATTTTGACACGGCAAAAAATGTGGCTGAAATGTTAAAAGCTGCAAAACTGTTAGAAGATATTGTGCCAAATGTTGCTTGGAAGTTTATTGGTGGCACAGGTGCAGCTTATCAGAAATTAATTGCTAACTTAGATTTTAAAACTGCCAATATTGTGTTTATAAATCATTTAAGTCAAGAAGCATTAGCTACACATATACAAAGCGCAACCATATGTGTTTCGTTTAGCAAATATGAAACATTTGGAATAACTACTTTAGAGGCTATTTCTTGTGGTACACAGGCAATTACCACCAACACAGGAATTGTTAGAGAGCTAGAAAAAAGCAACTATCTTTCCGTAGTAAATTACAATGATGTTACAGGTTTGACAAATAAGATTCTTGAAATTTATCAGCAACAACAAAAAGAGAATACAACAGAAATGCACAGGTTTATAGAGGCACACTTTAGTCCAAAAGTAGTATCAGCCCTCTTCTCTGATTTATATTTTAAAGCTTTATATTGATTATTTTTTGAATTTACTACAAAGCTACATATCGAACTTTATAGCCAGAGCAGGTAACTATATTTTACTTACCACCATAGTTGCTAGACTATTGTCTTTTGTTGCTTCTTGGATCGCATTACAATTAATACCGAATAAAGAATTGGGCATCGTGTTATTTGCTTATAATATTATAGCATTTATAATACCTATAAGTGGTGTTGGCTTGCATCAAAGTTTATTGAGGTATGGCGCATTATTAAAAACTACTGAAGAAAAAAAGCAGCTTTTTACCTATACTTTTTACAAAGGTATTTCTGCAACTTTATTATTAATTGTTGTAATTATAATTACAACGCTTTTCATAGATTTTCAGTTTAAAGAAACAACGTATTACATTGCGTTGTTTGCTTTTTCTTTACTCCCAATGTATGTTTTTGAGCTGATTAAAGTTCTATTTAGACTCTTTTACAACAATAAATTATTTGCCTTAGCAGAAGTAATTTTCACCCTCTTTTTAACCATAACCGTTTTTTTATTAAGCTATTTGTATCAAGAAAAAGGATACGCTTTTGCACTGGTATTAACTCCAATTCTTTCTGTGTTGTTCTTATATAGAAAGTTTGCTACCTATTTTACACCGAGTAAAAAACTAAATATTGTTAATTGGGCTTTTTGGAAATATGGAGCCTTTGCCAGTTTATCAAACGTAGTAACACAACTTCTTTTTGTTATTGATATTTTATTGATAGGAATACTATTAGAAGATCCTGAAATGGTCACAAATTACAAGTATGTATCGTTAATTCCCTTAAGCTTACTATTTTTACCTCGGGCGTTTATCAATACCGATTTTGTAGCTTTTACAGAACATATTTACAACAAAAAATACATTGTAAAATACATTAAAAGTTACATGTTGCTATTTAGCCTTTTAAGCATTTTCTTTTGTATCTTTTTTGTTTTTTTTTCTGAGTGGATTTTACGTCTATTCGATAACACTTTTATACAATACAATAGTTCCTTTTTAATTTTAATTGTGGGGATTTTCGGAATTTTAATTTTTAGAGGATTGTTTGGTAACCTACTATCATCTATCGGGAAAGCCCACATTAATTTTTATATTACATCGGTTGCATTGATTTTAAATATGTGCAGTAATTATTTCTTGATTCCCATATACGGAATCAAAGGCGCTGCAATTACCTCGGCAACATTAATGTGGCTAACTGGCATTGCTTCAACCATTATTTTTTGGCAACTTTACAACAATCGCTTTTTAAAGGCAACGCAAGAATAGTTTACTGTTTCCCTATTATTTTTTTTAAGATATGATAGATTAACTCACCTTTAATGATGGTTTCTGCACTGTACACAGTATTGTATTCCATAGGTATTCTTTGAAATCGCAAAGGATTATCAGAGTTTCTAATTCCTGCTGTTCCAAAAGTGATAATCTTCTCTTTTTTCATTGTGTCAAAAAAAGCATCGCCAACACCATCATCGGAAAAAGGAAAAGAAAACAAACGCATTGCTAAATTGAATTTATTTTCAACAACTGTAACACTTTCTATGGTTTGTTTTATCTGCTCTTCTAAAGAAATTTCTGCATAATACGGATGGTTTTTACTATGTGCACCAAAATAAAAACCTTGCATCTTTAATTCAAGAATTTGTTCGGTTGTTAAATAAGGCGTTTTCTTTTTTAAAAATTCTTTAAAAGAAATTTTAAATAGTTTAGCTAACTTATCTAACTTGTCTGAATCTTTACTAGATAAAGTTTTTAAGGTATTAATTAGCTTGCTTTTAGTAATTTTATTAAGTGCTATAATTTTAGCAATCTCATTTTTTTGCGCTTCCAAAAAAACATTTTCTCTAATGTGCGTTATCAATAAATTTACCTTGTAACGGTAAAACAGATCTTGGTTATCAATAAAATCTGAGTTTAAAAAATTAACAGCATGTACCTTTTCTTTTAACAGCATTGGTGCTACAACAGAATAAAAGTTGGACAATCCATCATCAAAAGAAAGAAAGAACCCAAAAGAGTCTAGATTATGGTTGCTGTTAGCAATGTCTTTTGCTGTGAGTGAGTGAAAATACTTTTTTAAAAACTGCAAATCTTTATTAAATTGAGCTTTTGTTTTTGGAGTGTATAAATAATTGGTCAATTCATTTCTACCATCTACAACAAAATGATAAAAAGGATTTATTGTTTTAATTTTTGCACATTTCATTAAAAAATGAACTGAAAAAAAACGATATAAAAAACTTATCCTAAATAAATACTCTTTGAACTGCATGCATTTTTAATTGTGTGTATTTTTCGTTTTCTGCACCAAAGCTCTTAAAAAAACCAGCAATACCAACATTCATAGATCCTTCAAAATCAAACAAATAATGTTTACCTGCATATTCTTTTAAAGCGCTGTCAATTAAAAAAGTTGCTGCGTTTAAACGTTTTCCTTTTGCATTCATAACAGAAAACAAGTAGGTTATTCTAAAATTATCCTTTAAAAAAATAGCTCCGCCAACCAATGTCTTTTCTTTTGTAAATACACCTAATAAAAAACCTTGATCATTACTTTTCAACTTAGCTGACAAAAGGCTTAACTTTTTATAGTCACTCTCCGTATATACCAAATGGTTGTAGTCTTGCTGAGCAATTTTTAACAAATCATCAAAAGTAATTTCATCAACAGATAACAAGTTCTTTTTTGATTGTTTTAATGCGCTTTTTCTCCCTTTATAAAAATCTTTATAAAGTTCTTTATAAGGTTTCTTAACAGATAATATAAAGTTATCTTTTAACGTTGTTGCTTTTTTATCAATTTTATTTTTTGAATTGAATTGCAAATCAATTTTCACAAACTTATTCGGAATAGATTTGAGAAACCTAAGTATCGTTTCTTCAGTAATCTCTTTTATAGAAAACACACCTAACTGCTGTGTAAAAAAAGGCTGAGAAATATAGGTAACTCCAAATTTCTTTTTCCAAGGCAATGGCATCACAGCTTCATAATCGTTAAACACCAAAACATCCCAATTATCACAAACAATATCTAAATACCAAGAAAAAGCATAAATTCTAGATTGTATGGATGTAGCAATACAAGCATTGTATTTTTTTTCATTAAGTTGATTTCTTTTTACGTATTGAATCATATCAATCTACAGCAATTTTTAGCATTGATTCATAGACCTTACTCCACCCTTTCCAGCGTAAATAATCGCTTAAACTTTCGTTATGAAACAGGGTAACAAAGGTTCCGTTTACAGCTTTTACTTCGTTTTTAAGTTCTCTAATTTTTCCTAGTGATTGTCTTGGTGTTAAGTCCATATAATCGTTTAAGGTAGTATCCATTAAGGCAAAAGGTACAATTTTTAACGGAGTTTGAATTTCAAAATCTAAATCGTAAAAATAAAAAGGCGTGCAGGTACTTGCTCTAAATCCAACATGGCTTGCATAGCCCATAGAATAATCTTCCTTTACTTCTAAATCAATTAAACTTTGATATGTTTCTGGCAAACTAAATCTTAAAAAATGTTGTCTAGATTTTTCCATTGGCGTATTTGTAATTGCCTCTAAACGCTCCTTTTCCTTTTTAAGCAAAACTTCATCTTTCATAGAAAAATAAGATGGATGCATACCTACTTTTGCATAATCTGCCATGTTTTTTATCAGTAGTCTAAATTTATTTTTTGATGTAGATACGTTGGTGTCAAAAGTGGTGTAATCTGCCACTAAAAAAAAGAATGTAGTTGGTATTTTATACTGCTGTTTTAGCTTTAAAATTTTATTGAATGTATTGTACGGATCTTTTTTAATGTTGGTAATTGTTACAAACCTATCCCAAAAAGTTCGCAATTTTAAGGTAAAAAAATCTTTTATAAACCCGCCAAAAGTTCTTACTAAACTCTTGTGCTTGTAAGCAAACGCGTTGTCTACATCTATGGTAGAAACATATGTATAGTTTCTTTTCTGATAAGTATATTCTGGAAATCTTTCTTGTAGTTTTTCTAACAATTTATATGCCCAAATATCTACCAGTGGTTTTTCTAAAAATTGATGTTTAAACGCAATACTTTGCGCTGCTGTAAAACGCTCGTGTACATCTCTAACATGTGGCAAATACTCTTCATATCTACTTAACAAATAGAAGCTTGCTGCAAAAATATCAAACGGAATTACTGATTTTGTACTAGAATTAAAAAAGCAAGGTATATCATCCCAAGTAAAAACATTTATCTCAATATCGTTTACTCCTTGTTCAAATAACAAATCGTTACTTCTAATAAAAAACTCATTTCCTAATGGCGCTTTGGTATACGTCATCTTTAGTCCATTATAAGCTATAAACTCTTCTAGCGTAGTAGTAAACTCAACCGGAATTAACAATATTCGCGTAAAAATATGTTTAAAAACATATCGGAGTCTTGGAGTAATTTTATGCGTATAAACTAATATCAATGCTAAAAAGTGAATTAAAGTAGCTGACTATCTACAAAGCTAAAATAATCTTTTTGAGTGATAATAATATGGTCTAACAACTTTATATCTAAAATAGCACCTGCTTCTTTAATTTTTTGAGTTAATTGCTTATCTGCATTACTTGGTTTTAATTTTTCTGAAGGATGGTTATGTGCTACAATTATTCCTATAGAAGCAAACTCTAAAGCTCGTTTAAAAAGCAGTCTTACATCAACCATTGTAGAAGTAATACCTCCTTTACTTAATTGTTGTTTGGCTATTATTTTATTTGAATTATTTAAAAATAATACCCAAAACTCTTCGTGCTGCAACTCGCCAAGTATAGGTTGCAATATGTTATATGCATCTAGACTACTCTTTATTATAGGTCTTTCTTCTTTTTTTTCAAAATGTCTTCTCTTTCCCAATTCTAGAGCAGTAACAATCGAAATAGCTCTTGCCTCTCCTATCCCTTTAAAATGCATGAGTTGTTCTAAAGACAACCCTGCTAATTGATTGATGTTATTGTTTACAGAATTAAAAATTCGTTTACTTAACTCAACTGCACTTTCTTCTTTAGTCCCAGAACCAATAAGAATTGCCATTAGTTCTACATCTGTTAATACAGATTTACCGTGAAGCATTAATTTTTCTCGAGGCCTATCTTCTAATGCCCATGATTTTATAGACAACTTTTTCATATGTATTTTTAACACTAAATATAATAAAAAATCTTTTTTTTGCAGAAACAACTAAAGAACAATACCTTTGTACTCTATATTTCATTTTACATTATGAAAATTATTATAGCTGGTGCTGGTGATGTTGGTTTTCATTTAGCAAAATTATTATCGTACGAGGCTCAAGATACTTATATCATTGACTTTGACGGAGATAAATTAGAATATATAAACAACCACTTAGATGTTTATACAAAAAAAGGAGATGCAACTTCTGTAAATCTTCTAAAAGAAATAGGCATAGAATCTGCTGATTTACTACTTGCGGTTACTGAATCTCAAAACACAAACTTTACGGTATCTGTTATCGGAAAAGCTTTGGGTGTAAAGAAGACAATTGCGAGAATAGATAATCCAGAGTTTTTAAAAAACGATGTAATTGATTTTAAAAAGTTTGGAGTCGATTTTATGATTTCCCCACAAGAACTTGCTGCTAACGAAATTAAAATGCTATTGTACCAGTCTTCTTTTAATGATACTGTAGCTTTTGAAAAAGGCGTTTTTAACGTGATGGGAACATCGCTAGGATACCGTTCTCCCATATTAGATTTAACTGTTAAAGAAGCTAAAGAAAAATTTTCGAATGTAGATTTTATTACCATAGCAATTAAAAGAGAAGGAGAAACCCAGACAATTATTCCAAGAGGAGACACTACATACCAAATAAAAGACCAAGTCTATTTTTCTGTTCCTAAAAAC
>JABXHX010000055.1 GCA_013373385.1 Flavobacteriaceae bacterium | reverse complement strand
TTGCTCAAAATTCAGTTGTTTATTTATTCCGATTTTGAGTAAGTTTCCGCAAGATTTCTTTCACGTTTTGATTGTCCAATTCCAGTTTTATAAAATTCCGAATTGTTTGCGTCTGAGTGTGTTCCTCTATTACTTGCAACGTGTTTGTGTTATGATTAATTACGGAAAAGTGCGCGAGCAATTTTCCGCCGTTGCACAAACCTTTGTAAATATACGAGGAATTTTCGCAGGAAAATTCCGCCGTAATTAATTATACACGTTGTTGTGAAACGTTATTCAGTTTTAAAAAATTCAACTTTAAATTCTCTTTTTTTCCAAAATAATTTTAGGATGTATGAGTTTGGGGTAGAAGAAACTATTTGATATTTATATTTTTCACCTGGTTCACTCATTCCATTTTTAATAGTGTCGTTACTGTGTTTGAAAATCAATTCAAATTTACATTTATCTAACCAGTTTATATCTAGCATTGAATAGGTTCGTCCATTATTCATTCTTTCCAAAAACATCTTCTTTTTTATAGTGACAAATGTCGTGTCCTTTTTTTGAGTATCTGTATTAGATGTTAAATAATAATAATCTCCAGCTTTTAGATTAGAACAATCAAGATTTTTTTTAGGCACAAAATCTTTCTCAAACTTATTTTCATCAGGCATTAAGTTGTTAATTGCGTAATCACATTCTTTCATTAATTTACTTCCAACTTCAATGCCAAATTTGTCTAAATCAATTTCCTCAATTGTTTTAATTTTATAAACTTTATATATTTCTTTCAGGTTATTAACAAAAGCTTTTTCAAAACAGGGATTCATTTTTTCAATTGATGTCACTTTTTCTTTTTCTAAGCATGCACATATTTCCTTGGCAAGTTTTGAAGACATATCTTGACTGAAAGAGTTAATTGAAAAGCTTATTATTAAAAAAAGTATTGTTAATCTTTTATTCATAGTTTTTAATGTTTTACAACGTTTATGTATAAGAATAGTTGCGGGTTTGTATGCGAGGAATTTCCGAAGGAAATTCAGACGTTACAAACACGCAACGACCTTTGATTAAGCACGAAACCGCAATTATTTTTATACGGTGTTGGCAAATCGTTTTTTAATTCAACTTGCAAATTTCCGATAAAGGAACTTCTAAAGCTTGACTAATTCTAAATAAAGTATGAATCGTTGCGTTTGTTCTTCCTTTTTCAATTCTAGAAATATTTGTCGTGTCAATTTGAGCTTCTATTTTACCAACCAAATCTACTTGTGTCAAGCCTTTTTCAAGTCTAATTCTTTTGATGTTTTGACCTATAATTTTTAATATTTCTGATTTTTCCATTCTTGCCATATTTGACAAGTCAAGAAAAGGTTTATATTTGTGTAAGTTAATGTCATATATGACAAGTTGAAAATTTCAAACTATTATGAAAAAAGAGCATATAGAAGTTACATCTGCACAAAAAGAACTACTAGAACTATTAACACACAAAGAAGTTTATGATTATTTTGAATCTTTAAAAATGGTTCATTATTTAGCAACTTACTGTGTAGGAAGTGAAATGGTAGAACTTTCAGCTTCTCGTTACACACATGATTTGTTAGATGCCATTCAGAAAATTGTGATCGAAAAGAATCCTAATCTTTTATATAAAGAATAAAACTCCGACTATTAACAAAATAATGATTAAAGAAAGGCACCCGCTTGAACTATTATCTAAAGAACTGGCACTATATTGTATTTTATTTATTTCTCGATTAAATTGTTTCTGCCAATTATCAGGTAACTCAAAGGTTATTGTTTCTTGAATTAGAAGAGGGTTTTCAGAAGTTCCTCCATGTTCTGTTCCAATCATTGCAACAATTTTATCCAAACTCTCAGGTATATTTGAAAGTTTTTTAACTTGTGATCCAATCGCATTTTTTATTAGTTCCATTAAGCCATTATATTTTTCGGAAACAATTGCGAAATGAACTCTTTCTTCAAACTTAATAATTTGTTCTATCGAATTTTTAATTAATTCAGAGGTATGAAGAATTTCTCTATAATTCCCAGGCTTACCAATTGGGCCGAAATTTTTGTTTAATTGTTGAAGTTGTAAGGCAATTGGATTTGTCAATTTAGTTAATTCGGTTAAACGATTACTTATCCAATTATTAACTTCGGTATCATTAACAAATTCTTGATCTTTAATATAAAGACCATCTTTAAGGTCATCTAATTTTCTGAATAAAGGGTTATTAAAGTATCTCAATAATTCCGCTGCTAATCTCCATTCCCAACCTTCAGGTTTATCTATTATAATACGTTTGATAACAGATGGAAAATGTTCAAAATCCTTAAGTTCTATTTTTTGTTCGTTATATAAAATCTTGTCAGTTTTACTACCTAATTTTGATGTTATATATTCTTCGTGGATATCTCTCCATTTAAATAAAATTTCGCTTGGATATTTGTTTTCGTCTGTGTCAATTAATTTATGACAATTTCTACATAACCAAATTGAATTTGTGATTTCTGCTCTTGAGCTGTCAGTCATTCTTTTAAGAAATCTTTTTGAGTTTGGTCTAGCTCCATAAATATGTGCCGCCTCTCCAATTGAAGTTGATTTGTCAGATTCTGAATTTGGTCCTATTGTTGAAACCCTGCAATCTGGATTTGAGCATTCATGTGCAGCTCTTTTTGCTAAAGTTTCAACAGTTTTTTTATTAAAATCAGGAATCATTAATTTCAGAGTTCTTTTGGTAATGTTTGCCAACGGTCTCGTATAACCGTCAGTTACGGGTTAATATGTGTTAATTTTCGGTTGGGCAATGACGTTAGCAATTCCGAGTGGATTCGGACGTAGTCGAATCCGCCGTAATTGCGGTTATACATTGTTG
>JABXHX010000061.1 GCA_013373385.1 Flavobacteriaceae bacterium | reverse complement strand
CAAACGCGGCGCGATAACCGGGCTACGCTACACCCCGATTGCAATTTAAAACTAGCGGAGAGACAGGGACTCGAACCCTGGCGACCAATAAGGTCGACAGATTAGCAATCTGCTGCATTACCACTCTGCCACCTCTCCTAAAATAAACACTAAATGTGTTTGTTAAAAATTGCGAGTGCAAATGTAAGATTACAATTACAATTTCACAATCATTTTTTAATCTTTTTTCTAAAAAAAGCGTTAATCTGGATATTCTATTCTTAGATGATAAATATTCATCAACTTCTTTTTTACTACTTTTTTAATTTTTTCTATCTCTCTAAATGTAATGTCAGAATTAATGAATTGATTTTCAGATTTTTGCTTTTCAACAATCTTTTCTATTAATGTTTCGATAGATTGTGCTGTTGGGTTTTGAATACTTTTGGTTGCTGCTTCTGCCGCATCACAAATCATTAAAATTGCTGTTTCTCTCGAAAAAGGAATTGGCCCCAGATATTGAAATTTTGATTTTTTTACATCATCTTCTGGATTCATTTCTTTCTCTTTCATGTAAAAATAATATACCAAACTTGTTCCGTGATGTGTTCTTATAAAATCAATAATTCTATCTGGCAACCTGTGTTCTTTAGCTAATTCAATTCCCTTAATTACATGGTCAATAATAATAGAGGCACTATCTCTTGGAGATAAATCGTTATGTGGATTTACCCCTGTTGATTGATTTTCGATAAAATACATTGGATTGAGCATCTTACCTATATCATGATACAAAGCCCCCGTTCTTACCAACATAGAGTTTGCACCTATTTCATTTGCTGCTGCTTCTGCTAAATTTGCTACTTGCATTGAATGCTGAAAGGTTCCTGGAGCTTTTTCATTTAATTCTCTTAGCAGTTTTGTATTTGTATTTGAGAGTTCTAATAAGGTAACATCAGATACTAGTCCGAAGATTTTCTCGTACATGTAAATAAAGAACAATGATAAGAATGATAAAAGCCCATTTGCAGAAAATAAAATAAAATACTCCCAATTTATTTGAGAGGCATTTCCTTCTTTTATAATAGAAAAAGCGAAATAGGTCACCATATAAATCAGTGTAATTTGTCCTATAGAAATAAAAAGACTTGCTCTTTTATACAAATCAGAAACCGTTAATATGGTTACCATCCCTGCAATAATGTGTAAATAGATAAATTCAAAACTGTTAGGTACAATAAAGCCTAACAATAAAACTGTTAAAACATGTGCAAATAAACCCAACCTTGCATCAAAAAAAGCTTTTAAGACTATGGGCAAAATACTTAACGGCACTACATACAAATAATCTGAGTTGTACTTTACTACAAGAGTTTGTATTAGCACCATTAAAAATACATTGAAAAAGATAAAAGTAACTTTGTTGTTATTTCTATAAATCTCAATTCTATATTGTTGTAAAAACAGCAACAACATTAGCAAGGCTAAAGAAACCAATATGGTATACCCAGAAACAATCCATACGTAATTTGTCTCCGTCCACACTTTAGATTCAGATTCTTTTTTTAAAGAGTTTAATATGGCTAGTTTTCTACCTTCTACAATATCTCCTTTTAAGATGATCAGCTCTCCTACAGAAACCAACCCTTTGGTATAAGAAATATGTTTAAAAGATTCATCTAACGCTTTTTGAGTTAAGTTTGCATCAAAAGTGATGTTTGGCTTAATCACTTCTAATAAAATGTTGAGCAGCTTATTTTGTCCGTAACTGTAAGGAGAATCCCCAATGTGGTTCGTTATCAGTTCTAAAACTTCTTTGTAAACTAAAAACTTACCGTAAACAACTTGTTCTACTTCATTAACTTTTCTTAAAAAAACAACCTCATTATCACTCACTAATTTACCTTGATTGGCAAGGTCTATAAATCCGTTTATATAAACCTTACTAATTACAGCATTACCTATTGCTATATATTTTAGCATATTTTCTGTAGCAATAGAATCGTTAGATTGGATATAGTTAATTTTTTCTGTAAAATCAGATCTAACCTTAGAAACGATATCAATATCGTATACAAAATAAGGTTTGTTGTTTTTAGTTAAGGCAATTTTTTCTGCATTAATTTCTTCTTCAGTTTTTTGAATAGAAAAATCAAAAGTAGCATATAAGTTGTCGTATTGCCAAGGTTTTCCTTTGGTAAAATCGTATTTAAACTGTCCTCCTTTTGGAAACAAATAAACAATAGCAACTACGGAAATAAGAAATAAGAGTACTTTATAAACAATCGCATTATTTTTATATACTTTATTAATAAAACTACTCATTATCTTTTACTCTTAAATAGAAACACAAACTTACTTTAAATTAGTATGGCAATCAAAAAATATGATTTAACTTTATTTATAATCATATATTTTATTGCTCACAATAAATTGGTTATTTTCGCAAGATAGAAAATTAAAGAACAACATTTAGATAGATTTTAATATGAAAGAAGTAGTTATTGTATCAGTAGCAAGAACACCAATAGGTAGTTTTATGGGAAGTTTATCTTCTATACCTGCCCCAAAATTAGGTGCTGTAGCCATAAAAGGAGCATTAGAAAAAATAAACTTACAACCAGATATGGTTCAAGAGGTTTTTATGGGCAATGTAGTTTCTGCTGGGTTAGGTCAAGCACCTGCTAGGCAAGCTGCTATTTTTGCTGGTATACCAGACACAGTTCCTTGTACAACAGTAAATAAAGTATGCTCTTCTGGTATGAAATCTATTATGTTAGCTGCGCAAACTATTGCTTTAGGTGATGCAGAAATTGTTGTAGCTGGTGGTATGGAAAATATGAGTATGATTCCACACTATCAACATGCAAGAAATGGTTCTAAGTTTGGACCAATTAAGATGGAAGATGGTATGCAAAAAGATGGTTTGGTTGATGCGTATGAGCAAGTAGCTATGGGAGTTTGTGCTGATGAATGTGCAGTAGAATACAATTTTTCTAGAGAAGATCAAGATGCTTTTGCAATTGAGTCATACAATCGCTCTGCTAAAGCTTGGAGTGAAGGTAAATTTGCAGATGAAGTTGTTCCTGTTGAAATTCCGCAACGTCGTGGAGAACCAATTATTTTTTCTGAAGATGAAGAATATAAAAATGTAAAAATGGAGAAAATTCCTACTTTACGTGCTGCCTTTACCAAAGAAGGAACTGTAACTGCTGCCAATGCCTCAACAATTAATGATGGTGGAGCTGCTTTAGTACTAATGTCTGCTGACAAAGCTGCTGAATTAGGTTTAACTCCGTTAGCAAAAATTAAAGGATATGCTGATGCTGCTCACGAACCAAAATGGTTTACTACCGCACCAGCAAAAGCTTTACCAAAAGCATTAGCAAAAGCTGGGGTTTCTATTGATGATGTCGATTATTTTGAGTTAAACGAAGCTTTCTCAGTTGTTGGATTAGCAAATATGAAAATTTTAGGATTGTCTGCTGATAAAGTAAACGTAAATGGTGGAGCTGTTTCACTTGGACACCCTTTAGGAGTTTCTGGAGCTAGAATTAT
>JABXHX010000052.1 GCA_013373385.1 Flavobacteriaceae bacterium | reverse complement strand
GTAACATTATTGGACCCTGATCCTACTTATCAGGGCGATTCCCCCTCTCTTCCCTCATCATATTTTCTAGCTCCCTCACTTCAATTTCCTCTAAGTTCTGCGGGTAGAGTTAATGATTGTTCTGAGACCGGGTACAGGAAGGTTTTTATAGATTTTAAGCCAAAAAATCCGTCAAATCCTTCTCAAGGCTTTGATATCAATGTTGATATGCTTGTCAATACTGGGGGAGTTGGACCTCAATTAGTTCAAGTTTTAAACACTGAATTTATCCCTGATTCGAGTCAACCAGTGCCAGAGACGTTTAAAATTGGTTTTGCAGGCGCCACCGGTGCAGAACAGGCCTATCAAGAAATTCGAAATGTAACGGTGCAGGTTTCGAATGAAGATCAATTAAACAAACCTGTCACTAGTGCATTAAATGCAAGCGCTTGTATTGGTGAGGAAGAATTTTTTGAATTAGATGTGAACTTACAGAATATCAATTCTCAAATTCAATGTATTCAATTATATAAAACGGAAGCAGAGGCCCTAGCGGTACAAAATCAGCTTGATCAAATTACTAATGTGCAAAATTGTGAATCCGGTATTTGTCAAATTGAGGTTTGTAAACAAGAAAGGTTGGTTGAATCAACTAATCTTGGTGAATTTGAGGCTTTTATTTTTTTGGAAAATATAAATGGAGCTGACATAGAAGTTCCAAGAATCAAATTTACTTCTTCTGCTGGCGCAGCTGGAACTACAACCATTTGGTATACGGTAACAGATAATTTTGGGCAAATATCAGAGCCTAAACCAATAAATATCATAATTAACCCCTATCCTTATATAGATGGATCTGCTTCCATTATTGGTCCTACTTGTGATGGTCAAAATGATGGATCTATTTCAAATGTGATTTTGAAAGATCTTGTTCCAGGTTTTGATTATGAATGGAGGGAACTAGATACAAATGGAAATATTATTTCTGTTATCCCTACTAGTAATTATACTCAAACCGTCACTCAAGATGGGAATTACTTGCAAGCAAATGTAGGGGTTACAGGATTGAATTTAGGGAATTATGAACTTGCCGTGAGAAATCCGGCCACTAATTCTCCATGCGATTATGTCTTTGGTCCTTTTTCGCTCCTAGATGAGCGAGGTACCCCAGTCGTGGTAGTTATAGATGACCAAGAAATTTGTGAGGGATCCCCAGTGGAATTTATTCCAGAATTAGAAGATCCAACCGACGCAAACAACCCTACTTTTCTTTGGTGGAAGGATAATAATAAAACCCAGCTTATAACTGATGGTCTTGTGGAAGGAGGAGTAATGTACTCTTTAGTATCCCCGGGTGAATTGACGATCACGGGACTTCCTCAAAATACCACACCATATGAATTTTTTGTCGAAGTTGCTGCAGACCCTAGTCAAAATCTTTGTGCCACTCCAGCTGGTCAACTCAAGAGGGTACAAGTCTTAGTATTATCTCCACTTACTATTAATGCAGATGTGATTGATGACTTGTGTAGGGAAGGGGAAGGTCAAATTGTTGTAAATCCTTCTGGCGGATTTGGAACTTATCAGTATAGTTTGGATGGTGGTCCTTTTCAGCCTTCCAATACTTTTTCTGGACTTATACCAGGAGTTTACACTATTGATGTCCAAGCTGGCTCTAATTGTATAGGGACTATTACTAGGGAGGTAATTGGTGCGCCAGAGTTGTTTCTAATTGAGGAAGAACTTATTCAGCCTGCATGTGGAGAAGAAAATGGATTAATTGAAGTATCGTTTTCAGGTGGAACCCCCGGATATACTCTGGATTTATTGAAAAACGGATCGCTCATTTCCACAACAAATAGTCCTAGTTTACCCACTATTTTCCAAGATTTGGCTCCTGGGGATTATCAAATAATGATTACCGATAGCAACGGATGTACAAAAGTTTTAAATAGAGTATTGGTTGATGATATTGGAATTCCTATCAGCATCGATCCAATGACAGATGAAATCTGTGCCGGAGATGTAGCCACCATTTTACCGGTAATTACAACCGCTGGAAATCCAGAATTGACTTGGTACAAAGATCCGAATCAACAAAACCCCATCAGTTCTAATGCTACACCCGACGCAGACGGTTTAGTTTTTACTGTCGATGCTAATAATCTTGAATTGACAGTGACTGGACTTCAGCCAGGCACTTACACTTATTATTTGGTAGCCGAAGGACCAGGGTATTGTCCTAACCCTCCATTTGAGGCAAACATAACGGTACTAGAACCTATCACAGCAACATTAGCCATAGAAAATGAAGCTTGTTTTGAAGCTGGAGACGGAAGCATCGAGGTTTCAGCGAGTGGATCAGATGGAAATTTTGAATACAGTATCAATGGTGGCGCAGACTGGCAAAGTACAACGCTTTTCACCAATCTAAGTCCTGGAACTTATACCATTGACATAAGAAGCACTGGAGGGAATGATTGTGTTTTCAGTGTAAGTGGAGAGGTCTTAGGAACAACACCAATCGCGATCAATGCTCCTGATATTCTTCGCAGCAGTTGCGGTCTGTCTAATGGTAGCATCGAAAATCTTCAGATCTCGGGTGGTTGGGGAAATTACGCTGTAGAATGGAGACAAGGAAGTGAAACAGGTCCGGTAATCTCCACAGACCCTACTCAAGCAATAGATTTATCACCAGACACATATTTCTTGCTTATCACTGATGCGGAAGGCTGTCTTTTTGTGGAAAGCTTTGTACTTGAAGAGCAGCCTCGGCCTAACTTCGAGATCGCTCCTGTAGAAATCTGCGCAGGCGAAGAAGTCATATTGACCCCGGTTAATACTGTTTCCGGATCATCAGGGTCTGAATTGGTATGGTATAAGGATGCTTCCAGAACCCAAGAAATCAGCAATGGTCCAGATGCGATTGATCCATCTGTAAGCTATTCCATTGATGCTAATGGTATCCTGACCATCAAAGGGTTAGCAGGAGATAGTGATCCTTACACTTATTATTTACATGTAGTATGTAATGACGAAAATGTCTCAGTAGAAGCTTTGGTGCGAAACGTTCCTGCTCCTGTATTCGAAACTGATTCAGAGCAGTGTTTTGGAGCCGAAGATGGCAAAATCAGAATAATAGCCGGAGCTGACCCACTATACAAATACTCCATTTCTGGAAATAATTTGACTCAGTCTGAACTTGAAGCTGCTGAGTACGCACCGGGGACTTATACAATTTCTGTAAGCAATGAAGGATTTTGTCTTCAAGAATTCACCGTTGTGGTGGAAGGCCCTGATGCACCTTTGGAAGTAGATCCTCTTACGCGGATTGATCCTAATTGTGGAGAAGATATTGGTATAATCACTACAGAAGTTAGTGGAGGATGGGCCCCTTATGAGGTGACGCTTTTCAGAGATGGCTCGGCCATTGAAACCTCCACCTTCCAGGGACCGGAAGTTGAATTTGATGATTTGGCGCCGGGAGACTATTATTTGACAGTCACCGATGCTGAAGGATGTGTAGAAATCTCAAACACTGTGACTTTGGAATATGGTCCTACTCAGATCATTATCGACGATGTAGTGATTTGTGAAGGGGAAGATGCAGTGCTGATTCCTTCAATCAATCCTTCAGCACCTAATCCCATTTACTCCTGGTTTAAAGATGCAGCAGCAACCATTCCAATTGTATCTGATCCAAATCCAGACGCAAACGGCCACATTTTCCAAATAGCAGCAAATGGAACATTAACCATTTCAGGATTGGATGCCTCAGATTCTCCTCATACTTACTATGCAACTGTTTCTGGCACAGATATTTGTGAAGGTTTTATCGGCTCGGCGCAAGTTGTGATCAATAGAATCCCTTCACTTAGTTATGCAATTAGTAATGAGGTTTGTTTTGGGGATAATGGAACCATCAATCTACAAGGAAGCGCTGGCGATGGCACATTTGAATATTCTCTAAACGGCAATGACTGGCAGGACTCAGGGACTTTTGATGTTGCCCCGGGAATTTATACTGGATATGTACGAAGTGGGACAGGATGTGTCGTGTCAAGCCCAAATATTGAAGTACAAGGCCCTTCTGCTCCACTGAGCTATTCCGAATCCGCACTCGTAGATCCTACTTGTAACACGGCTGATGGAAGCATCTCCTTTGCAATCAGTGGAGGCTATGGAAACTACACTGTTGAGGTGACCAAAGACGGAGCCAGCTTTGGAACCTTTGCTTCTCCTTCAGGTCAAGTAGATCTTCAAAATTTGGAATCAGGAAGCTATTCTTTCTTGATCTTGGATGAAAATCCAGACGGAATAAATTGTCAACTGAGTATTCCGGCTCAAATTGAATTGGAGGATATTCCAACTCCTCTTTCTGCATCCGATGTGGAAATTTGCGAGGGAGAGACAGCCAGTATACAAGCGAGCACTACTCAAACGGGCATCACTCCTATATTTACCTGGTATGAAAATTCAAATGGTTCCGGTCAAATCTCTTCAGGAACTTCCGGAGGATTGACCTATCAAGTAAATGCTTCTACTGGTGAACTTTCTATCAGTGGACTTAGTGGCAGAACCGAACCGTACATTTACTACGTGGGAGTATCTGGTGCTGGAGTTTGCGAACCCGATTTAATACCCGTGGAAGTAAGAGTATTTGGTATTCCAAATTTAAGAGTATCTAATCCTTCTATCGTTTGTGATCCGCAAGGCACGGTGGATTTAACTCAATTTATTGAAGGGTTTAATCCAAATTTATATGACTACAATATTGTGGATCCAAAAGGAGGAGCAATGCGATTGGAAGATATTGATGAAGTTAATATAACAGGATCCTATCGTGTTAGTAGCAGTATTAAAGGATCTTCTTGTTGGTCTCCAGAACAACGTATTCAAGTGATTATTTCTGATACAGAATTAGTTCCAGAATTTAATTATGAAGTAGATCTTGGCGGTGGAAATGTCTTGACAAATGGCGAAGTTCAGATTCAGGAACCTGTCGATTTCCAAGATGAATCTCTAGGGAAAATAATAATTTGGAACTGGGATTTTGGAGATGGTACTACTAGTTCTGAACAAAACCCAACTCATAAATACCAAAAGAAGGGAAGTTATACCGTCACTTTGACTACCATAGACGAATTTGGATGCGTGGCAGAGTATCAGCGAGTCATTCAGGTATTTGACGACTATATAATCATGGTACCAAATGCTTTCACTCCTGACGGCACCAAGAACCAATATTTCAAACCTCGATATAGAGGAATAGCTTCCATGGAGTTTTATATCTTCAATACCTGGGGAGAATTGATATTTGAAGCCAACTCACTAGAGACGATGGGATGGGATGGAACACTGAATGGAAAGAAAGTCCCTAATGGAAATTATGTTTATCGAGGACGATTTGTAAGTCGAGGAGGGGTAGTTGTTGAAAAATCAGGAGTTTTCATTTTAATTCGCTAGATGATAATTGC
>JABXHX010000049.1 GCA_013373385.1 Flavobacteriaceae bacterium | reverse complement strand
CTTAAAAAGAAGTTAATAAAAAGAAAAATTGCTATTCCCCAAACAAAAATATTCACGATTAAACTTTAATATTACTATGAAAAAACTATTGCTCTTTTGTAGCATAGCCTTGCTATGTAATGTAGTTTCCTTTGCACAAGGACAAGGGGACTTTAAACCTAAACTACCAGATCTTATCTCTCCTTCTCCTACTGCTTATAATTTAGGGAAATATGGAGATATTCCTGTAAATGAAGCTACTGGTATGGCAAATATCAGTGTGCCATTATATACCTATAGTACCCCTAACTTATCTGTGCCTATAAGCCTTAGTTATACTACTTCTGGAGTAAAAGTAGGTCAGGTTGCTTCATGGGTTGGTATAGGCTGGAATTTGAATGCTGGCGGTGTAATTACTAGAAGCATAAGAGGTGTAGCAGATGAAGATGCAACTTATAGAACTTTTCCTTCATATAGCTCTATGCAGACTCTAAAGACTACAAATCCTACAGCGTATTATACTTTTATAGACAATGTTGCTAAAAAAATAAATTACGATTACGTCCCAGATGTATTCAACTTTAATTTTAACGGATATTCTGGAAGCTTCTTTTTAGATGAAACAATGACTCCTATACTAGTAAAAAAAGAATCAGAATTAAAAATAGAAAAAATCAATAACAATGATTTTTTAGCAGGATTTAAAATCACAACTCCTAAAGGGGTTGTTTATACGTTTACTGTTACTGAACAGACTAAAAGTAGAACAAATTGTGGTAGTCATTCTCCTTCTTCAGATTTTAAAATTACTTCATGGTATTTAAGTAAGATTGCACATTATTTAGGTGATGAAATTACTTTTGAATATGGAAATACTTCTGATTATTTTTATTTATCAAGCCTTACCGAGTCTTATAGTCAAAATGAAAATACATCATTGACTGAACTTTGTGGGGTAACTTTACCTCCTAAAGGAAAAACAAGATGCTTAACGGATTCTTATGTAAAAGGAAAAACTCTTACAAAAATTACTTCTAATAGAAATAGTGGTTCGGTTGTTTTTTCATCTACAAAAAGTAGATTAGATATTGATGATTATAAGCTAGATGCAGTTGTTATTAAAAATCATCTAAACACTCAAATAAAACAATTTTCTTTTAATTATACACAGGTAGCTAGTACTGTTCCTTATGCAGGAGCGTTATCCCACTTCTATGTTCCTAATAGCAATAACGAAAAATACCGTCTATTTTTAAATTTTATTGAAGAGAAAGATGCTTTAGGGAATGCTTCTAATGGGAAAAAATATAGCTTTGAATATAATTCTCCAACAAGTTTACCTAGAAGGCTAAGCTTATCACAAGATGAATTAGGATACTATAATGGAAAAACAAACCTGAGTTTATTACCCAATACAGAGGGTGATGGTTTTAATATTGTTAGAGGTGATCGCTCTTTTGATTTTAATTCTGCTATAAAAGGTATTTTAACAAAAATTATCTACCCGACCAAAGGATATACTGAATTAGAATATGAATCTGGGATATCAGCTATTCGAATAAAAAAAATAAAAGCATTAAGCTCTTCAGGTGAACTACCAAAGATAACTAAGTATTATTACACAACTAAAGAAAATGCTATTGCTGGGCAGTATGTTACCTCTCAAAAACCGATAAGGTCTGGCGGATATATTAAAACAAAGAAAGTAGATATGTCTTGCTCTTTAGGCCCATTTTCTGGTTGGTATATTGAAAGTTATTATCGAGTCATATTCACATCAAATGGAGCAGTTCCTCTAAACCTAACTAGAGCCAATCATTATATGTACCGAACGGTAACTGTTGGATATGGTGAAAACTTTGAAGGTGGTGGTATTGAAAAAAAATTTAGTGTTACTGGAGATCAAACTGGAATACCTATTCATGGTGAAATTATTTTTAACGATTCCAGAAGTAATACAGGACTTTTAAATGGAACTTTAACTGAACAGAGTGTTTTTAAGAAGAACGGAACTTTAGTAGATATGATCAGTAAAACAAACTACTCTTATTTTGAAGATAGTACTAAACAAAAAATACTAGATTGTTATATTGGGAATATTGTATATGAGTCTATGAGTAATAATTCAACGGGGTCTCTTGGTGTTTCTGGTTATGATGTTAATAGTATTCAAACTATTGCTAAATGGCGAGGAATTTCTACCATTACTACCACAAATTATTTTGATTCTGGCACTGTCATTACAACTCAGAACAACACTTATGGAAGTGGAGTTTCTGCTCTGGCAGGTTTACCTACAGAAGTTACCACTACAGATAGCAAAGGCAATACCTTAAAAACACAATATGTTTATCCTGCAAACGGCACAACTTTAAAAAATCAAAACAGATTAGATCCTATAGAAACAAAAAGCCTTAAAGCAAGTACGCTACTCGCACATCAAAAAACAATCTATGGAACTTTTGAAGGTCATTACGTTCCTTCTAAAATCCAAACCTCCAAAGGCTCTAACGCTTTAGAAGACCGTATTGTATTTCACAAGTATGATAACAAGGG
>JABXHX010000086.1 GCA_013373385.1 Flavobacteriaceae bacterium | reverse complement strand
TTAACAGTCATGTGCTCTAACCAGCTGAAGAGGATGAGGATCAATGCTTTATGAGTTCTGAACATTTTTTGGCAACTCTTTTAACACGCAAAAGCGGTGAATTAATAGTTTATGAAAGGTACCAATTATACTTCGAACTTGGTATTTCCAAGGCTTCTTGAATTCCCTGACTAAGGAGGAGGGCATTTACATTCCTCCCCAGAAAGGTATCAATGTAGCTAGTCTTATTGGCTTGTGTGAGGAGGTTATAAAATCTCCAGAGGTTGATTTCTCCTGACTCATCTCTTTTGAAGTTTTCATCAGAATAGAAATCCTTTACTACTGTATTGAACTGACCATCATTAAGGGATAATAGAGGTACTTCAGCTTTTATTGCTTTTGGAAGATGCTGATAAAGTCTGCACCTTCCTACAACCTGTGCGAATTGAGATTCCGTAATAGTCACATTCTCAAAATTCTCTAACCTTCTTAATTGTTCTTCAGCGTGATAGGCCTCCACTAGGGTAACAATAGATTTAAAAAGTTCCCCCGTACTATAAGCAAGAAGTTCATCTTGATAGCCATCTGTAGAGATGCAGAGGTTACAACATACCTTGTTTTGGAAACCAATGAAGAATTTGAATTTCTCTTTCCCTTTTTTCTGATACAGGTTTTCAAGATTATAACTTCTGACCCCTCCAAAGGACAACTCTAAATCGTTACCTCCAATAGAATCAAACAGACTCGGTATTCTTGCTACAAATGCCATTCGTTCGTAATAGATAGTCTTTTCACGCTCTAGAAGGTCTTTAGCGCTTTTATGGATTGCTTCAGGAACTCTTCCTTTAATCTGATGACTTACTCGGATTTCAGGCTCCTCTATAGAAAAGCCTTGAAGCACCTTACTGACTGCCTCTATTGATACTTCGATAAACTCTTGATGGGAGATTGTTCGCTCATTATCTTTTGCAAAAACTGGGATAATGCAGTCTGTTTCTAAATGTGACAATTCCACTTCAATTGTGTTTGATTCAATAAAGGGTTTTCTCCTCTGACTCTTTTTCTCTTGGAAAAAGTCATGATGGTTTTTCAACACCCCATTTTCAGGGATACTTACTTGGTTTTCCATGATGTTTTTTTGATTTTGTTAGACATGACCAAGGGGATAACCCCAAGGTTTCATACAAAAGAGGGGTGGCGAATTGGGAGTACCCTTTTCTTTTTTTCACAAATCACTTTTGGAAAAAATAAAAATATGAGACCAAAGACTCGGGTTGAATACTTAATTATGGAGGTTCGATGCGAAGAAGCTATTGGATCTTTAAAAAGGTATGAGAATATCTCAGATTGGCTTGAGGATTATCATAAACTATTTTGGGATTTAACAAATACACCTCCAAGGCTCCCCACATTGATTAATTCATCATTTCATGGTGAACATTTTCCTAGTATCAGGCTGTTTTGTGAATTTTATCTTGAGATGAAGGAGAATACCTGAATTGAAGTTATTTATTGGAAGACAACTACTTGATGGTTAGGATGCTTCAATTTTAGATATCTGTTCTCATTCAAATACTTCCAAAGTCCTGGTTTACGAATTCCTATTGAGTCTTGATTCACAAATCCAATTGAAGCAAAGCCTATGTTTGATTTAAAAATTATAGAATTGTTTGACAGTGTAGTTTTGATCTCAATCAATGATGGTCGATCATTTTTATAATTGATTCTCCAAGCATTGTATTTTTGAAGTATTCGGGTTTGGTAGGATTCAAGGTTCTTTTTGAAAGAATATCCTTTTTCTTTTTGGTATGCCTCCAATCTAGATAATATTTCCTCATAAGACGTCCATTGTGGTAGAATTAAATGAAGAAGATCAAGTAATAGTAAATCACGGAATTCAAGTTCATTTTCCTGCCAATCAATCCGAAGTATCAGAACTGTAGCGAATTCAAAAAGAGTGTTTCTAAATTGGTTCATTTTTGCTTTTTGTACCTCATATCTGTAAGTTTTGAAGCCTCCAGAATTTGCAACATGAAGAAGAAATAAACCTAGTGTCCCGGCTAGAATACTTTTTATTCCATCTTCATCATTCCTTTCCAACGTTGAATTTTTAAAATATTTATAAATGAAAGTTTTGGATTTTGACTCCTTTTGTGGGATTAAAAGTGTTGGCGATATTTTATTAAGTTCATTTTTTAAGTTTTCGAGAGAATTTTTCTGAACGTAGTAAAATGAAACTTTGAGGTTGTCCCGATCTACCTTTTCCGACTTGATGAGATGGAAGTTTTTTTCAATTCTTTTTAATTCCTCATTTATCTTTTGTTGATAAGAGATGGCAAACTCCTTTGCTTCAATTTGATACGTCTTCCTGAAGAGATCATTAAGAAGCCCAAACAGGATGATAAAATTGGAAATTTCTTTTAAGGTTATGATATCACCTTCTCTTTTGTCAAGGTCTTGATTTTTAATCTGGCTCTCAATGTGAGAAAAGTAGTTCTGGTGGACCTTTCTTATGTGATCAAGAAGTTTGTTTTTGATATTTTCACCATCTACTTCAGGAATTTGAGTTTCATTTATTTGTTCCTCTCCGCGATATTGCTTCTCTGGTTCTTCGCTTGATAGGCTACTCTCAATATCTTCTGATATTTTTTCTTTTCTTGAAACCATACCTTTTCCTATTAGCCTAATTAAATCTGCTAATTGTACATTGGGATGGTTCATTGATTCCCTAACATGAAATTGGACAGCAGGTAGTTCGTTAAATTCCTTTTCTGAAAGAGACTCATATTCTGTTTCAGCCGTCTTTTTAATTATTGAAGGATTACGATGAGTAATTGTTTTTTGGGGAGCATCTTCTTCTTCTCTTGTGTAATCCAGATATTGGAAAATCGAAGCAATTGATGAGAATTCAGAATTCTCTGATAGGTCTTCAATTAGCTTGTTGATTTTCGCCTGCCTTGGATCTGGATTAGTTTTAGAGAGCATGAATTTATCCTGAATAGGACGGATATTTGATATCCTGTTGTTATTCTGGGATAAGAAAATTTGTTCAGCTTTATCAGGATAATTGAGTTTTATTCTTACTTCTTTTTGACCTCCATTTAAGAGGTGATTTTCGGATAAATTTAAATTTTTGTCACGAATGATGATTTCAATTTGATCACTAGCTTTTGTGTTTAAAATCAAGTGCAATTGATCACCATCTTTCTCTGCATGGAGTATTTTGAATTGTTTACCTGATGATGGATGAATTTCAGTTGGTTTGCTTTTTATGGCTTTCTTTTCAGATAAAACAAAAGGTTGAATTCCAGAAATTGAAATCCCTAACTCTTCTAAGTATCCAACTTTCGACCTTCTTTTTAAAAGAATTGAGGATTCATCGTTTTGAGCACTTTCTAACAAAGAGCCTAGTGCACTTTTTGTTGCATTGGAACTTCCAATGAGCAAAAACTCGGTTCCATCAACCATCATGAAATCAAAAATTTTTGCATGAAGCCGATTTACATCCTGCTCACCTCCTTTTATACAATCATTCCATTCATAAAAATTAAAACTCGAATGCAGGGTGTCATCAAGGTGTAGGGGTAGAATCCCTGAATCTGTGTCTGTAAGGCAGGTTATTCGATCAATTTCAAAATCATTAAGAAAGTTTGTCAGGGCCTTACCATCTTTATCGAAGAAAGGAGATACAATTGTGAGTGATTCTATCTTTTCATCTCCAATGATCTTATGTAGCTTTTGGTAGATTGATCCATTTTTATCATTTGCTATAAATGCGATATCCAATTCTCTGTTGAGGGGAATAAACCCATTTGGTTTTATTTGTTTCAATTGATTAAAAAATGGTGCCCTATCAAAAATCCAGTTTATTTTTTCTCGGTTGAAACCTAAAGAGCTTTCTAAAAATCCTTCCAAATAGAACCAGCACTCTGAAAGTAAAGGGGCATTGGGACTTTCAATGGAACTAATGTGGAATGCACCCCAAACCTCATCATTGCTACTCATTCCTGATGTAGAAATGTTTCCAGATCCAATAATTAGTAGGGCTTGTTTTTGCCCAATAAACAAGAGGATTTTGGGGTGAAATATTCCCTTTTGATAAATAGTATTGATGCTGTAGGTTCTTTGGCTTTGGAATTCTCTTCCAATGGAATTCTCTAACTGTTCGTCAAAGTAATTCCCATCTAAAAACAAGTTTATGTTCTTGACTCCTGCAGATTTCAAGGCTGGCATTAACCTTTCTTCAAAAAAAATGAAGTCAAAAGAATAAGATGTAATTATGCAAGAGTGGTATGCATCTTTTCTGATTAAGTCAATGATATTTTGTCTTTCTCTAATTATCATTTCTTGAATCACTTAGGTTGATTCCTGCACTTGTTGGTTTATTTTCACCATCGATTAAATGTAGATCTCTTAGAAAAGTTATTACTGTGCCTATCCTTGAGGCAGTGTAATCAGGTGCAAAATTCGATATGTGGCGGAGGTAGTTATCCTCAAAAAGAAACTTTTCTGTAGATTGATTTCCAACCATTTTTCTGTAGGCTACATTTCGGTGGCGGTAAATGACCTGATTTAGGTAAAAGGATTTTAGAAACTCACTAAGAGTCAACTCTTGATACCTCTTGAATTCAATTTGAAAAAAGGAAATAACATCGAATTCAGAATCGATTGCTCTTTCATGGACATATTCACTTAGCTCCTCAATGAAGTTTTCGTTTTCCTGGAATAGTTTGAAAAGTAATTGAATGGCATAAGACATGGATACCCATTTTTTTTCATCCAACATTTTATCGCACAAATTTTCCTCTAGTCCAAAAGTCATTGAAAGTATTTCACTAACAGGTAGACTTGATTTAACTCTGTGGGATTTTTCTAATTCCTCTATTGTTCCCTCCACAGATTGTTGGATAAGATTGAATAAATGAATCCATCCTTCCTCTTCTTCAAGTCTATTGAGGATCCCATTTAAACAAGCTGTACAAAGCAGTCGGAAAAATTCATTGAACTGGTAGTAATACCACCCAAAAAGCGTTTCGTCAAAATTTTTATCCCTTCGACCTTTTTGATAATATGCCCATCTGGTAAAATTATGTTCTTTAAGGTTTTCAGGGTTATTATGGGCATAGTTTAAGACATAGGAAAAAGTATTTCTGCGGTTAAATGAAGGCTCCTCTTCAGAAAATTCTGGATCATCGGGTTGAAATATCATTTTGATTAGAAGAGTATTCTCTTCTGATTCCTGAGGAATTGAGAACATGTTAAACTCAGGAAAAAGCTCTCCCAGCTGTTGACGATTAATAAGGTTGTTTTCAATGCAGGTTAAAAGTAATTGCTGTTTATGGGATGGGATATTTTTTGAAAAAGCTTCAGCCAAGTCCTCACCAGTAATAGACTTAGAATCATATTTTTTTGTAACACGGTAAAGTCCAAGTGGATTTCCAAATTCATCTGCTACTTCTTCGATAATTCTAATTTGTCTCATGGATCCCATGTAGTACTGACCAAAAATCCCAAAGCTATACTTCCAATAAGTATTGTCAGTAGTTCCTTGTCGATTGTAAATTCCTTCAGAAAGAATAATGTCCGTATCCTCGGATTCTAGAGTTTTGGAAGCATAAGTGCTTCCATTTATTCCTTCAAGACCATTAAAAACAGAACTTAGAGCAATGATGTATTCCGCCTTACGAACAAACTCTTTTTGAATTTTTGGATCTCTCGAGGTGACTTTTTTTGAAAATTCATTTAGAAGCCAACAATAGAAACTATAATTCCTGATCCTTCTAGAAACGACATTTAGACCGTTTAGTAAATACGTGTAGGCGCGCGAGGAGGGGTTTTGAAGACCAAGGGGATCAAGTCCAGTGATATAGGACATTTTATCACTTAAAAATGGTACTCGAACTTCGTTGTTCTGGATTTTGGTAGTTGCCATTTGTTTTGAACTGATGTCTTAAGGTTCTAGAATTTAAAAAAATTAGAGGTAAACCTCCCGACTACTTTTATTTGTGAGCACGAATACAATTAAATTGCCCTACTCGAAGATATTTCTGGACCCATAGCTTTAAATTGCCAGTAGTTTATGGGATCAGATGGCTGTGAATTTCATCTTAAGGAATTTTTAATAATAAGAAAAGGCTCCACAGATAGCTGATTTCATTCCATAAACTAAAGGCAATATCGTGTTAAGTTTTTTACCTTCTTGCAGCAGATCCTCCTCCACCTAATCCACCTATTCCAATAATAAAACCGAGCCAATAGGTAAACCCTGTGTTGTGTTCAGCATAAATCCCGATGTCTGCACCAAATATTTTTCCGATTATTGAAAATACGATTATTAACCCATGCCAAATTCCAGCAAAAAATCCCGATTCATGAGATTCATATCCTTCTGGCGCACAAGAGGTTAATAAAGTTGCTAAGGCAACAAACAAAAATAGATAAGTGACATTTTTCTTATTCATAGACCTTTTTGTTTTGATTTGTAAATGATTTTATTCCAAATAGTATAGCTGAAATCAAGTCAATTGGCGCCCAGGCACTTTTTTCTCCGAGGTAAATAGGAATTAAAGGGTTGAATAAAATTGCGATAATTCCAAAAGCAATAACCCAAAAGTTAAAGCCATTTTGAAATTCTGTTACCACTACTGCAACTGCTCCAATAGTCACAACAATCCTAAGAAAAGTGTAGTACCCGATTGGCAAATCAATTAAAGCAAGAAGAAGGATTCCCATACAAATTATTAACAGTGTTCTCATGTACTTTTTCCTAAATGATATTTGGAGTTAATAACAATTACAAGTGTAATCCCTTATGTAAGCATGAAAAGATTCACCCCATGAATTGAACATTCCTTCATTTTTGAATCTAGCCCACCGTTGACTAGAAATTCCACAAAAAATGTAAGGTGTTCCTCGGAAGTCATATTCATTCCTTTTAATGTTAGCCACCACAAAACCGTCCCCATCTAATGTGTAATAGGTAACCCTAGTTAGCATCGAAGAACCTATTGGAGTGACAGTATCTTTGTAATCATAGTTTTCGGTAACTATTTCATAGACTTCCTGGCAACTTATTCCTTGACCATTTGAAAGTCTAGGTAAAAAAATGATGAAAATCAGTGGAAGAATTGCTTTGAAATATTTCATTACTTGGCTTTTAAAGATTTTAAGATCTATCTTCCATTGGCTAATTCCTCAAGCATTTTGAGTCTTACACTCATTTGATGAGTTACTGTTTTGTCGTAATCATTAGAATGATCAGAAAGCTTTGTTACCAAAACAAACAATTCAATGGCTAGGAAGAAAATGAACCAAAGGATCCAAATGAATAAGGCAACTAGGGAGTCTCCAATAATTGAAAAAAGAGTTTTAATCTCATCGAGAAACCCAATTTTTGACCTTAACTCTTCCTCCAAAACTTCCTGCATGTTAATAACCATGGTCTCCTTTTCATTTTTTGATTCCCTCAGGTCATTTAGCTGTTTATCAAGCTGAGGAAGCATTTCTAGTTTAGGATTTGGAATGCTATTATTGTTCACTTGCCTACCTACCAAAACCATCTTTCCAGTAGAATCTGCTTCGTAAATTCCGGAAGAACTAGGAATTGAAATCGTTGGTTTCATACTAACTTCATTGGACACTTGTTCCCTTTCCAATTCCTTCATAGAAATCATTGAATCTATTTGAGAGATTTGGTTTTTCAATTCTTTTGTCTTGATAGGAAGCAAATCATTCACTTCTTCTTGAATAGTTGAAATCCTTTGTTTCTCAACATCTTCTTTGAAAATGATTTGGTCAATAATCACCGATCCTAAAATTGCCATAACCAATCCAATAACTATTCTAAAACCTGCTGCCCAATTATTTCTCCCAACTGAAAGTATGATTTGCCGCTCAATTTGAATTACTAAAATGATCAGCACAATTGAACCAATAATAGAGCCTACTAGGTCTGCTTTTAGGTACCTTTCGGCAAAAGTGAACCCAATAAAGCCCCATACCCCAGAAATGATCAATAAAGCTGACAGGTATTTTTTAACAGCTTTTGCTGTGACCTCACTTGAGTTTTTTACTATTTGGTAATTGTATCCAGTTAAGAAGCAGCCTAATTTTAACCACCAATCCTTCATAGTTCTTTATTAAGTACTTTTGATTGAGTAAGGGCGGAAAGTCCTCTCATAAATCCCCTTTGATAGGATAATACAATTCGCTGGGTTATACCATTGTTGTTCTCAGCTTCTTTTTTTAAGGCAGTTACCTTCTCCATGTGTTCAAGAACCATTTCCTTTTTTGTCTTTAGTTCTTCAACAAGGTCAATTAAACCTGCTCTTCCTCTTGATTCCATATGAAAGTCGATTTCCCTAATTAGATCCTCATAGTAGGTGGTGACTTTTTGAATCAAAATATCAAGATCATACCTAATTAGTTTAATGTTCTCCGTTTTGTAGGAGTCATCAGGGTTAATGAGTGAATCATTATACCCTCTACTTTCATAATCGGCTTGTAAGAAATCGTAGATAAGCTCAATTCCTTTGAGGTCTGGTTTTCCATTTAATCCATTTGAGCTTTCGCTTGGTTCTGCCTCTTCTACAAAAATATCCTTAGGTATTTCATTTGAGGCCTGATCTGATAAGTTAGAACCATTTTCTGACTGGTTCTTGCGCTTGAAGAAATCAAACAATCCCATTTTATTTGATGTATTTGGTTGGTACTTTATAGATTCTGTGTCCTTTCTGGTGGCAATTCTGGCAAAGTGTTACCATAAGATGGTTTGGGTATTCCCAAGGCTCTTTAAAAGCGTTCAAAGTTCTGCTGAAATGATATTGCCTGTGGTGAACTTGAAGAGATTCTGTTGATCCACAGATCTTGCATTTATTCCCATCCCTATTAAGAATCTCTGTTCGTTTGGCTTTCCATCTGGGATCAAAAAGTGAGGCTCCATATCCTCCATGATTTTGTGGAACCTCTTCCTTTAAAATATGATAATCATTATTCATTCTTGAAGACTAAGATTTCAGTCCAGAATGATATGAAAAATTTTTACGCCAGAAAATACCATAAAATGGGTATTTTTTTAGCTTTTTGAACTCGGTTTTTAAAATACCGACCTATTTAATCCCACTTTGTTCAATTAAAAAAATATTATTTGCCCCTGTAAGATTTAATCCAAATCTCTCAATCTCACCATCTACTTTTTGGAATTCAAATCTTTACTCCTCAGCAGCAATTCCCATTTCTCCGCTTGGAGGTAGCTGATAATTTTTGGGTTCTTTGTTAATCCATGTAGCCATCATTTTGGCTTGTTCTAAGACAGTCTCTGTGGCTTTTTCTTGCATGTCTGGAGGATAACCATGCTTTCTTAGAATTCTCTTGACAGCAATCCTCATTTTAGCTTGAACGTTCTCCCTTACAGTCCAATCAATACTGGTGTTCTTCTGAATGGTGTCCACCAATTCTCTTGCGATATGCCTTAGAATATCATCTCCCAAAACACTAACTGCACTATCATTTACCTCTAAAGCTGAGTAAAAAGCATACTCTCTAAAATCTAATCCTAAATCTTCTCCTCTTCTGTCAGCTTCTTTGATTTCCTTGGCTAATCGGATCAGTTCATCAATGATTTCTGCTGAGGAGATAAGGTTGTTTTGGTAGTTTCTAACAGCTCCTTCTAGCATTTCGGAGAACTTCTTGGATTGAACCAGATTGGTTTGCTTTCTGACTTTAATTTCATCATTCAGAAGCTTTTTCAGAAGTTCCAATGCGACATTTTTGTGCTCCATTCCCCGTACCTCAGCCAAGAAATCATCTGATAAAATAGAAATGTCTGGTTTCTTCAACCCTGCTGCATCAAAAACATCTACTACCTGATCAGTGACAATAGCATCTGAAAGAATTTGCCTAATAGCCGTTTCTAATTCTTCGTCTGATCTCGTCTTTCCGGACTGACTGACCTTCACTATTCTAGCCTTAATAGCCTGAAATAATCCCACTTCATCCCGTATCTCAATCGTATCAGGATGTGGGACTGAAATAGCAAAAGCTTTGCTTAGAGCTGTTACTCCATTTAGGAACCTGTCTTTTCCATTCTCTAGTCCTAGAATGTAATTCGCTGCCTTTATAGGGAAGGAGAGTTTTTCTTTTGCATTCAGTCCAAAAAATGCTTTGTAATCAAACCCAGTCTTTAAGTCTGGATCTTTGGGTTTTTCTGAGAACATCTGAGCAACTATCTCATATTTTCCCATCATAATTGCAGCAGCTTCTTCCTGGTCAAATGCAGGCTTACCTTTCCCTCCACTTTCTGTGTAGGTTGAGAGAGCTTTCTTGAGATCTGTAGCTATTCCAATGTAATCAACAATCAATCCTCCCTCTTTGCCACCATAGACTCTGTTAACCCGTGCAATAGCCTGCATTAGGTTATGACCTCTCATAGGTTTATCAATGTAGAGGGTATGCATTGCAGGAGCATCAAAACCTGTGAGCCACATATCCCTTACAATAGCGAGTTTTAAGGGGTCTTTGGGGTCTTTTAAGCGTTCTCCAAGGTCTTTCCTGCGTTGCTTGCTTCTGACGTGTGGTTGGAAAGGGAGAGGGTCTGAGGAGGAACCTGTCATGACTACTTTGATCACTCCTTTATCATCATCCTTATCATGCCATTCAGGACGAATTTTAACAATAGCATTGTACAAATCCACGCAAATCCTTCTACTCATGCAGACTATCATTCCTTTCCCGTCCAGAATGGTGTTTCTGTCTTCAAAGTGCTTGACAATATCTTCTGCTATGAGGTTCAGGCGGTGTTCATTACCTACAATCGCTTCTAATCTTGCCCATTTAGATTTCAGGCGTTGTTGAGCTGTGAGTTCTTCTGATTCTGTGAGTTCTTCAAACTCCTCATCAATTCTAGGTTTCTCCTCTTCCTTGAGATTGATTTTAGCTAGTCGATTTTCATAATAGATCCGAACGGTTGCTCCATCCTCTACAGCCTGTTGGATGTCATAGATGTCAATGTAATCACCAAATACTGCCTGCGTATTCTTATCTGTGGTTTCTATCGGAGTACCAGTGAAGCCAATAAAGGATGCATTGGGCAAAGCATCCCGCATGTGCTTTGCGAACCCATCCATGAAATCATACTGACTTCTATGGGCTTCATCAGCAATCACCACAATATTTCTTCTATCAGAAAGCTGTTCGTAAGTGCCTCTGATGTTCTTGGTTTTACCTTCCCCTAACTCAATCCGTTCCTCCACTTCGGGTAGAAATTTCTGAATTGTGGTAAACACTACGCCCCCAGAGCTCACAGACAAAAGTTTCTTTAATTGCTCCCGATTCTCTGCCTGAACTGGTGTCTGCCTCAATAGGTCTTGACTTAGGGAAAAAGTATCAAATAGCTGATCATCCAAATCGTTTCGATCTGTGAGAATGACCAGTGTGGGGTTATTCAGTTCTAGAACTAATTTCCCAGCATAGAATACCATGCTGAGACTTTTACCTGAACCCTGTGTGTGCCAGATGACTCCTGCTCGTTGATCTCCAGTTTCAGCTGTAGCCTTCTTAGTGGTTTGAATGGCTTTATTGACTGCGAAATACTGGTGGTACCTGGGGACTATCTTGGATAGCTTTTCTTTATTGCTGTGAAATACAGTAAAGTGACGGATGAGGTCCAGAAGTACTTCCTTTTTCAAAAGTCCCTTAGTCATGACTTCCATCTGTGGAATGTCAGGATCAGCTACCAAATGCCCATCAATAGATTTCCAAGGAAGAAAAAACTGCTTGGGCGCTGTAAGTGAACCATACAAAGCATCCCAACCGTCTGATGCAATCAATAAGGCATTGTAATGGAAAAGGGAGGGAATAGCTTTCTTATAGGTCTGCAACTGATTAAAAGCTGCATTCAGATCTGCATTTTCATCTGAAGCATTTTTGAGTTCAATCACCACCAAAGGCAGCCCATTCACAAAGAGAATCACATCGGGTCGTTTGTTCTGATTCCCTTCGATGATGGTAAACTGATTAACTGCCAAAAACTCATTCTGCTCTGGATTCTGATAATCCACCAACCAGACTTTATCTCCTACAATCCGATCACCCTTGCGGTATTCCATCTCCACACCTTCAGTCAGATACTTGTGAAAGGTGTAATTGTTCATCACCAATTCTGGATTATCCGCTCGAAGAACCTTTTTGATTGCTTCCTCTTGTGCTTCATAGGGAACAGCAGGATTAAACTTGGCTATCGCAGCTCCCAGTCTCTCTTTCAGCACCACCTCTTGATAGCTTCGCTCAGGTTGTCCTCCACCGGGGGATAATTCACCTCCATGATGGTAGGTGTATCCCAGCTCGATCAGCTCCTGAATCAATACTTGCTCAATATGGTCTTCTGAGATGACTGCTGACATGAATTGAAAAAATCATACTTTTTGCAATTGTTTAATTGCTATGGTTATAAAGGAAGGGTTAGAAAAAAGAATCTTCTTACGGTCACTCCAATTTTCAATTTTCTCCCGTATGGCAGACTCCTCTTTCAATTGAAATTCTTTTTCAATGAAGTCGACTGTGGATAAAAGTTCCAAGGCAAAGTTGGAATAAAAGCCTTCCAGAAATCTTTTAGTCCGCTCCACTATTTGAAGGTATTTCTTGTTCTCGGGTTGATTTAAAAATCGTATCACATCAGATTCCCCTTCCATGATCATTTCTAGTTCCTCAAAAGGCTTTTTATCCTTGGCAGAATAGCCCTTGATGTAGCTTCCATTCAAATAGTACAGCACGTGCCTTACTTTACTAGAGTAGGGGCCATAGAAATTGGATTCAAACTTGAGTTTGAATTCTTCCTCAGCACCAAATTTTTGAAGGAAATAGGCGATTTTTTCCGCTGCAAACTCAGAAGCAAATTCACCGTTTCTAACCAACTCATAAAGCACAGCCAATAGCATAGCCCTAGCAGGCGTAAGTTTTACCCTTTCTTTCTTCAGTTTTTCTTGAATCCTGGCGGTAGGTTCATAGATTAAGATCTCCGCATTAACGCCTTCAAGATGGGAAAGAATCAGTCCTTTGACTTTTTCCCAGTTTAAACCACCCTGACCCGAGCCAAGTGGTGGAATAGCAATCGATTGTATGTTTTCTTTTTGGATTAAATGAACCAAGTCTTTTAGACCTTCCTCAATGTATTGGTATTCGGAAGGCTTTCTCCAAGATGTTTTAGTTGGAAAGTTGATAACGAGTTTTTCTCCTCCAAGTAAAGATTTGTCTCTTACAGCTAAAAGTTTTCCTATTCTTAAAAGACCTTCCTTACAGGCCTTTTCATAGACTTTAAAATTATGTGGAAATTCTTTTTTGAATTGAAGAGCAATTCCTTTTCCCATCACTCCTTCAGTATTCACCGTGTTGATGAGAGCGCTTGCATGACTTTCTAGGATATTACCTTCTACAAATTGGATCATATTTAAAAATAGAAATCTTCCCTGAATACTACTCTATTTTGAGGAACGCCCCATTCAATTAACTTATTCTTTCCAAATTCATCATAGGTGACGAAGCCTGAAATAAAATCTGGCGCTAAATCGCCCAATACAAGAAACTCTGCTTCTTTTCTCCTCTTTAGATCTGTGTCATACTCGTCAACCCAGTTTTTATTTGCAACGGCCTTGAAATCAACAATTTTATCTATTGATTCAACTTGGCTTGATTTGAAGAATTCAGTTAGATAGCTGCTCCCATGGCCATTTGAGAATATAAATCTATTTCCTGAATCAATTACTTGTTGGACAGTTGAAACGCAATATACTATTTTATCTGGGCTAACCTTTTTTACTCCATTTAGACCATATTGAATAACAAATAACATTCGTGTCCGATAGCTGAAGTAAAAGGGAATAAAATCTCCAATCATTTTTCTCATCACCTCAACAGGTTTTGAATTTCGGGATGTTATGATTGAGCTATCCCCAATAGGCTCATAATTTGGATTTGCTTTTTCTGAGGACGCATGAGTAATCCCATGTTCAAGAATGTGTGGGATATTCTCAATATGTGTCATTCGAAAAATCCTTATGGTATTAAGATCAACCATAAACCTCCTTTTCGATTTGGTTGACTTCCAGTTTTCCTGAAATAAGCTTGGGGAGAAGGGTGTCTCTAAGATTGGTTAGTTCTCGGTTTTCGCTTATATTTTGTTCAATCCTTTCTAAAATTGGTGAAATACAGTCATTCCAGCTATTTAATAAGTTTATTGGTGGAACACCGAATTTGTATGTTTCTAAACCTTTTACACTAAGATGTAAGACAGTTGAACCATTAGCGAATTCAATTATCCTCGATTTGTATCTGTGAGTTTTGAATTCATAATAAAGAAAATTGTTCAGGCCATTTTTTTTAGGTCGAACAATACAAACATCCAATGACGGCAATGCGGCTTCTCTTCTGCTCCAAATAATTGGAAGACCAATAACAATTCTATCTTGAGTTAAGTCCGTTACTGCAATTAAAATATCATTTGGTTGTATGATTTGATGGTCTTTATACTTTCCATTAAAGTACTTTAATCCATCTTGACGAAATGTCCCATCTAAAGCAAAACACTTTAAATTGATGAATGGTAAACCCTCTTCTTTTTCAACGAGTTCATGTTTACGATATGAAATCCCCCTGATTAATTTTGAAATATCCTCCAAAGTTCTCACTTCCCACCCCTTCGGAATCTCACCCAATTCAGAATTCACCATTTCCCCTCCTGAAGACTTGTAGGGTTCTCCGTTTTCATTTGGGAATTCAAAGTCAACAAACCACTGTTTAAACAAAGCTTGGGCTAAGGCTTCCAGATTCTGATTGATCTGATTGTTTAGCTCGATTTTATCATCCAGAGAGGAGAGGATTTCTGCAATGGCTTTTTGGGTGGAGAGAGGGGGAATAGAAATATCAATTTCCTTCAAAGATTTTGTAGGGCTTGCAATTGATGGAACACCAACTTGAGCACTGTTCTTCAAAAGCTCATACTGTCCTATTGGAGATTTAAACCAGTAAAACAGGAATTTTGGGTCAAGAAATTTTTTGTTTACTGTGAGCCTGACTTGACTTTGAGAAACCAGATAATATGGGTATTTCCCCTTTTTAATTAATCCAACTTGCCCAATGGTACCCCTATGAGTAAAAACAAGATCATCTGGATAAGCAAGACTTCTTTTTAATGATTGAGCTTTTTCTTCAGAAACAAATACAAATAATTCATCATCAAAACCTCCTTCATTTAAATTTCCTCCTCGAATTACTGGTACACCAGAAGTAATAAAATTGTCTCTTTTCAAATTAGAACCAAATGGTCCCATTGCAACATCTTCGATGATTTCGCCTAATTTGAAGTTTTGCCATCCACTCATAACTCAATCCCAATTTTAGCCAGATTCAATCTGATTCTATCCTGAAGCTCATTGGACTTTGAAAACTGCTCAGACAAGCTTGAGGTGATGGTGGCGACTTTTTCCTCGAAGGGAATTCCATCATCTTCCAAGTCTTCCGCTCCTACATATCTTCCTGGGGTTAGTACAAAGTTGTTGGCCTCCACCTCCTCTAGAGAGGCAGACTTACAGAATCCTGCGATGTCCTCATAATCTCCACTGATATTTCTCCAAGAATGGTAAGTGTTAGCCACTTTGGCGATATCCTCATCACTAAGCATTCGATTCTTTCTGGAAATCATCTGACCCAGATTACGGGCATCGATGAAAAGAATCTCATTGCTTCTATCTCTGAATTTAGGATTGGTTCTATTTCTAGAGAGGAACCAAAGGCAAGCAGGAATTTGTGTGTTGAAAAACAGCTGAGTAGGTAAGGCTACCATGCAGTCCACCACCCCTTCCTGAATCAGTTTCTTTCGGATTTCTCCTTCATTTCCTGAATTGGTGGTCATAGACCCATTTGCCAAAACTATCCCTGCGGTACCATTAGGACCAAGTTTATTGATGAATAGTTGAAGCCAAGCATAGTTCGCATTTCCAGTGGGTGGTGTTCCATACTTCCAGAGATGGCTATCCTGCAATTGCTCTCCTCCCCAGTCTGAGATATTGAAAGGAGGATTAGCAATGATGTAATCCGCCTTCAGGTCTTTATGCTTGTCATTATGGAAGGTGTCTCCCAGTTCAATCTTCGCATCAATCCCACGGATTGCAAGGTTCATTTTTGCTAGCTTGTAGGTGGTAGGATTACTCTCTTGACCATAAACAGCAATATCTCCAATTCTTCCTCCATGCGCTTCTAGAAACTTCTCACTTTGGACAAACATCCCTCCACTCCCACAGCATCCATCATAGATTCTTCCTTGATAGGGTTCAAGCATTTCTACCAAAAGCTTCACAATGCTTTCAGGGGTGTAAAACTGTCCTCCACGCTTTCCTTCTGCATCAGCAAACATTCCCAAGAAGTATTCATAAACTCTCCCAAGGAGATCCTTGCTGTTCTGACCAGGAGCATTGAATCCCACATTACCAATCAAATCCACAAGTTCTCCAAGACGCTTCTTGTCTAATGCAGGTCTAGCATAGTCTTTTGGAAGCACTCCCTTTAGAGAAGGGTTGTCAAGCTCTATGGCATCCATGGCATCATCGATATCCTTCCCAATGGTGGGCAATTTTGCTCGTTCGTGCTGAAGGTAAGACCAACGGGCTGAAGAGGGAACGTAAAAAACATTCTCAGCCAAGTATTCATCTTTATCCTCAGGATCTGCATAAGGATCTTCTTTTAGCTTAGCATAGAGCTCATCAAATCGGTCGGAGATATACTTGAGAAATATCAGCCCTAGTACAACGTGCTTGTATTCAGCGGCATCCATGTTGTTGCGGAGCTTGTCAGCAGCTGCCCAGAGGGTCTTTTCGAGTTCTTGGGTCATATTAATATGTAATAAAGAATGAAAAAGAAGGTCAAAAGAACCGTAATAGCAAAGAGAAGATATAACCAGCCTCCTTTAGTTTGCTCAAACTCAACCTGGGGATCTTGATTATTTTTTGTCTTTTCATAGTCTATAAGTTGTTTTAAGTGTCCGACTAAATTCAAATCAGGCAATTCATTTTGATTCGCAAAGGATAAAAAGTCCAATGCCATTCCATCTCGCTTTAAAATCAAAGCTTTTCCATCAGCGAAAACTTCATTCATTAGAATTTTCTTTCCTCCCACTTCAATCACTAAGGAATTCATGGCAGGTAGGTATTCCCATTTACTTTCTTGAATTTCCCCTTCTCTTACTATGTAAAGTGAGTTGTCTTTTCTGAAAATAAGTCTTTGAAGATTCAGGTTCCCATCCACCATCGTCCAAGGGATATCTACCAGCAGGTTTTGCTTGGCAATTCCTTGACTATAATTTCTCAGGTTTGATTGGAGATCTTTGATAAGGTCTTGGAGCATTTTTTGAAAAAGTCGATACCTAAAAATAAGAGTTTAATTGAAAAATTCACATGATATTTCGTTTGGGTGGGTTCAAAAATGTGGTGGATTAATGCTATTTATCTTTTATGGCCTTAACTTCCAACAGCTTTTATAAATTATGCTTTTTTCATGAAGGGGATGTGTAGGTGTCTGTCTCACATACCTTTCGATAAGACCCTTAAGTGAAGTTAATTAGCGATTATCGTTAGTATGGATTATTCTTTCTTTCCTCTCTATCAAAATTTGATTTAAGCTCACTATTAATATCCTCTTGAATTCTTCCAGGGGGTACAAAGAAAAAGCGCATAGATCCTTTTCGCCCTTTGGAATTTTGTTGAATCATCAATTCCAAATCACCTTTGGAAGAAATTCCATCTTCCCTACACATAATTTCATATTCTTCTGGCCTGTAGAGCTGGATGACTTTATGGGAATAGGTGCTTACCAAATCGCCGGCATAAATATCGTTGAGTCTTGGTTTCATTTCTCCTCCTCTTTTTTCTGCTGTTCTAGAGGTTAATAAGCTAACAAAAACAGAAATATTCTTTCGAGCTATGAATTCTTGAATTTTCACGTAATCATTTGCGAATCTATCAGCATCATGTTGCAAGTCGTAGCTCCTGAAGTAGTCGTCCAAAATGATGTAATTTACTTCCTCGTTTTCTGCCATTGTGAAGATTTCATCCAAGGGTAAAATTCTGTGTAAAGTCTTTACTCTTTTTGTAGAGAGGTTCATGAAATGAGGATAGACATCTTCAAGAATGGCCTCCGTTACCTCTTTGTCAAATACATCTGAATTGATAACCCAGGAAGTTAGATACAATACAAAGTCTTTCTTTGATAATCTCGGAAATGCGGCTATTCCTTTAAGGTCTTGCTTAACAGAGAAATTCATCATCAGGTTAAACAAAAAGGCTGTCTTCCCATGACCAGGTCTGCTTGCTATGGTTACAACCTCATTCGAAAATCCTCCATTGATTATTTTATCAAGCTGAGAATATCCACTGGATATTGGAGGTGTGAAGGAATCTTTAATTCCAAGTCGTTCGAAAAATTCTTCCTGTGTCATGGGGAAAGGGATTTGGTAAAGGTTCTTTTCTAAAATTAATGTTTAGATCCGGAATTGGATAAACTGGTTTTATCTTTTCTAGGACATCCTTCAAGAACTCAAGCTTAGGAGTCATAGGAAATGGTTCGTAGATGAAGACGTTGGTTCAAAATATCTTGATCTTTTTTTAGTTCTTCGACCTTTATTTCAATGACTGGATTGGAGAAATTGAGATAACCAAAAAGGAGAAAATAGATGATTGGCTATTTTAAAAAGGTCTCATTAAATCCTATAAAGTTTATGGTGAGTCTTGTAAAGAAAAATTAATGAAAAAAGTAACATTTTGTGTATTTAAATGAAAATGAAGCTGTTTTTTTATGAATATGGAATGGTAGAAATCCTTGAATTTTGTATCTTTATGATTGAGGCTGTGTACTAAAACCCATGTGCATAATCACCTGATGACGGATGGGAAGCCCCCATAAACTCCAGGTCAGAAGTCGGGTAGTAGCTGCGTTCTTGAAATAATAGAAAAACATAGCGGTAAGGTGTCCCCGATAGTCTTAAGAACTGGGGCAAAATCGAAATCTTCAGCTCGGACGTTTCGAAGAAAATTCGAAATAAAGAGGGTAGACCGAGGTGGGTGTAGAAAGCTTAGGCTTTTGACGTACCGTGAAGTATAAGTTTTGTCTTGAGAGGTTGCATTTTTTCCTCAGTCCTAAAAATTGAGAGATTTTTAGCTAAGGGGAACTTGTGATTATTTCCCAACAAATTATTTAGTTATTTATTTTTTTTCGTCTCTATAGAGAAGGGCGTAATAGCTCTGAATATTAAAATAAACTTTTGCAATTCAGAGCTTTAAATAAAATTTTATTAATTAATGATTGATATGAAGTTCCCTTCAGGACTGATGATAAGATGATCAAAAAGTTCAATATCAAGAAGCTTGAGGGCTTCTTTCAATTTTCCTGTAAGTCGAAGATCTTGATCTGAAGGTTTCAGTACTCCTGATGGATGATTGTGAGCTACAATGATAGAGGAGGCCATCAATTTTATAGCTGTAACTAGAAGAATTTTAATGTCAACCGTTACACTGCTGATCCCTCCACAGAAATGACATCGTGTACCTATTACTTTGTTAGATATGTTTAGATAGATGGCCAAGAATTGTTCTTGGATTCCTATCAGGTCCTTATCAATTACCCTCCAAGCTACTTGAAATGCATCATAAGGGTTGGTGATCTTGGGTCTACTCTTCAGATCGGATTTATACAGGTAGGAAACGGAGACCTCAGCAAGATCTCCATATTCCAATTTCTCTCTATTTTCCATTTCGATGAAAGTTAAAAGGGTTAATGAGTTGACTTTTTCTAATGAGTTCAGCTTGTTTAGTGAAGAGCTCGAGATATTCTGATCCATTCTCACACTCCTTGTAGAACTTATGGAGATCCTCCAAATTATCGATTGACTTAATGGTTTCTTCAATTCTCGATCCGCTCTCCAGAAGCTTTGAAGATTGTTCACACCAACCACGTATTTTTTCTCCTACTTCTTTGGTAATCTTCAAAGGTCCAGAAGTTTGAAATAGCTGTGTTCTATCCTTCGTGCAGTATGCATTGTGATGGATATCGATCTCAAAGACAAGGCTAAAATCATATTCCAGACCATCTCTTTGGACACCCTTCAATCCGATTTTTTCAGGCACTTGTTTGCCGTTTTTTTCTGCAATGATGTAATCCTGCTTGCTTCTTACTGTCGCTATAACATGAGCGTTGGAGTGAAGGATCTTTTGAATTAGAGCATTGTGCCTAGGGGTTAACTTTGACCAGTTTGTGAAGCTGTTTCCCTGCATTTTGGAATGAACATCAAGGATACCTCCTTCTCCTTCCCATTCATGACTGAGAGAATCAATGATGATGACTTCCATTCCGCTTTTTTCACAAGTATCAATAGCTTGAATGTATCGTTCAGGGGTAAATGGAGGTTTTAGGATCAAAACATTGTATTCCCCAAGGTGAGAATACAAATCAGCTGATTGATTCTCTGTATCAATTACTGCTATCTTATTCCAATTCTGACATAGTCCAAAGGCTAACAGGAGGGAGGAGTAAGTTTTCCCAGTACCTGAAGCACCTTGCAATGCGATTCTGATCTTTGCTTGTGAGCGATTTGATTTTCTAAGTTCCATGATATTTGTTGTTTAGGTTAGAAATGAAAAAGGCACCCCATTAGGAGTGCCTTAACTTTTTTGGTTAGTGTTTAATACTTGAATTGAAATTCTAACTAGATAGGTTAGAAACGGTGTTTTCAATCTGTTCTGCCATTCGATCTAGGGTTTCTTGATCAAATAGTTCCAAATAGATACCGGTAACTTTATTGCCATACTCATGACCGAGAGCTTCAGCGATCAAGTCTTTACTGTAGCCTAGTTTTCTTGCAACATTGGCATAAGTGTACCTGAAAACATAAGTCGTTAAGGGGACCTCAAAACCGAATTTTTCACCCAGTTTTTTCAGCTTTGTATTAATTCGCTTTGTTATTTGAGCTCTGGATTCAAGTGATTTTGAAGGGTTATTCAATAATTCATCGGTTACAATCCCAAGAATGGATTTTCTGTTGTGAGAAAAATATGAGAAAGCTTCTTCAATCAGCTTTGAATATTTAATGCTATAGACTTTTCCTGTTTTTCCTCTTCTGTAAATGATCCTACCGTTTTTTATATTCTCCCTTGTGAGAAATATTAAGTCTCTTAGGTTGATACCTCTGAGCAGAAAGAGAAGCTTTCCGATATTCCAAGCCTTAAAAAGAGGATCACTTTGATCGATCTCAGCTTGAAAGTAGGATTTCATGTCTTCAAGAGTCAATACTTTAGGAATAGTTTTCTCTCTCCTGATTTTATACTTCCTGAATGGGTACCAATCAAATCCTACAATATTCTGGTTGATGGCCTTATTACAAATGGCTCTAAGAACCCTCATGTAAACCGCTATTGAATTGTAGTTATTACCTCGTTGCCTCAAAACTTCTTCAATAAGTAACAGGTCTTTTATTGTAATAGCACTGAATGGCCTTTCAAGGTCAATAATTTTCTGAAGGACCGATAAGGTGTTTTTGTAAGTTCTTGCAGATCCCCCACGACCAGACTTATGAAGCTGTTTTATAGTGTCCTTCCAAAAATCTATCACAAGAATCTCGTTGGCAGGCTTATTCAATACGAAATCTTTCAGCTCCTTAAGTGTGAACTCCCTCGATAGATTTTGAAAGGAATAGGTTCTGACTTTTCTTCCATGAAGCTCCATGAGTTCATCGAGAAACAGTTGAGTTTCTTTGTCTCCAATAACTCTCCCTTTCTTCTTATCAAATTTTGATTTTGGTATTGATGTATTGGTAGGAATATCAAAGTATTCCCTGTTGTGTCTTATCCTGATAATTACAGGATATTTGCCGTCTTTTCTGGCTCTAGATTTTAATGTAAGTTGAATTGTAGCCATAACATGGTTGTGTTAGGCTTTTGCGTGTCAAAAAAATGGCAACTCATTTGCAACTCATTCTGAGGAAATCTGGGTTACAATAGGGTGAACATTGAAATAAATTAGTGTTCATCCTCTCTACAGAATTCATAAAAAAAGCCCCTAGAATTAAATCTAGAGGCTATTTTTCTATTGCTCCCCCTCTTGGGCTCGAACCAAG
>JABXHX010000096.1 GCA_013373385.1 Flavobacteriaceae bacterium | reverse complement strand
TTATCTTCAATCATGTGACCTAACTTAATCATATAAATTACACCTACCGTTGCTGGTTGGTCAAAACGTTTTCCTGTTCCACCATCGTATAAGTAAGTATGACCAAATCTTGGCACGCCAGCTTCATCTGTATAACCATTGATTTCGTCTAATGATGCACCATCAAAAATTGGTGTTGCATATTTTCTGTCTAATTTCTGACCTGCCCATCCAAGAACAGTTTCATAAATCTGACCAATATTCATACGCGATGGTACCCCTAATGGATTTAATACAATATCTACTGGTGTTCCGTCTTCTAAGAAAGGCATGTCTTCTTGACGCACAATACGTGCTACAATACCTTTGTTTCCGTGACGTCCTGCCATCTTATCTCCTACTTTTAATTTACGTTTTTTAGCAATGTAAATTTTAGCAAGCTTTAAGATTCCGGCTGGTAATTCATCTCCTACAGAAATGGTAAACTTCTCACGACGTAAGTTACCTTGCAAGTCGTTTACTTTAATTTTGTAGTTGTGAACTAACTCACCTACTTGTTTGTTTAAATCTTTATCTGTTGTCCAAGAGCCTTGTGTTAAGTGTGTATAATCTTCTACAGCATTTAACATTTTAAGGGTGAATTTTTTACCTTTTGGCAATACTTCTTCTCCTAAATCATTAGATACTCCTTGCGACGTTTTTCCGCTAACTAAAGCAAATAACTTTTCTACTAATTGATCTTTTAAATCGTCAAATTTAGATACAAAAGAATGCTCTAAAGCCGCTATTGCTTCTTTATCTCTCGCTCTTTTGGTCTTATCTTTTACTGCTCTTCTAAATAACTTTTTGTCTATTACAACTCCTCTTAATGATGGAGAGGCTTTTAATGATGCATCTTTTACATCACCTGCTTTATCACCAAAAATAGCTCGTAATAATTTTTCTTCTGGAGTTGGATCTGATTCTCCTTTTGGTGTAATTTTCCCGATTAAGATATCACCAGGTTTTACTTCTGCACCAATACGAATCATTCCGTTTTCATCTAAGTCTTTTGTAGCCTCTTCAGAAACATTCGGAATATCGTTTGTCAACTCTTCTGTTCCTAATTTTGTATCACGAACATCTAAAGAATACTCATCAATATGGATTGACGTAAAGATATCTTCACGAACTACTTTTTCAGAAATCACAATCGCATCCTCAAAATTATACCCTTTCCAAGGCATAAAGGCTACTTTCATGTTTCTACCCAACGCTAATTCTCCTTTTTGTGTTGCATATCCTTCACAAAGTACTTGCCCCTCTTCAACTCTATCTCCTCTTTGTACAATTGGTTTTAGGTTGATACAAGTACCTTGATTGGTTTTTCTAAACTTAATTAAGTCGTATGTTTTATCATCAGCATCAAAACTTACCATACGCTCTTCATCAGTTCTATCGTATTTGATGATGATTTTATTTGCATCTACATACTCTACAACACCTGCACCTTCTGCATTAATTAAAATTCTTGAATCTTTAGCTACTCTACGTTCTAAACCAGTTCCTACAATAGGAGATTCAGGACGTAATAATGGAACTGCTTGACGCATCATGTTAGATCCCATCAATGCACGATTGGCATCATCATGCTCTAAGAATGGAATTAACGATGCAGAAATTGACGCAATTTGGTTTGGCGCCACATCCATATAGTTAATATTCTCTGGAGTTTCTACTGGAAAATCTCCTTCTTCACGAGCAATAACTCTATCTGTTGCAAAAGTTCCATCCTCATTTATAGGAAGGTTCGATTGTGCAATCTTCATTCCTTCTTCTTCTTCTGCCGATAAGTAAATAGGATCTTCTTTTGATACCAGTCCGTTTTCAACTTTCTTATACGGAGTTTCAATAAATCCTAAGTTATTTACTTTAGCAAATACTGATAATGACGAAATAAGTCCAATATTTGGTCCTTCTGGTGTTTCAATCGGACATAAACGACCATAGTGTGTATAGTGAACGTCACGAACCTCGAAACCTGCTCTTTCTCTTGATAAACCTCCAGGTCCTAATGCCGATAAACGACGCTTATGTGTAATCTCTGCTAATGGATTGGTTTGATCCATAAATTGAGATAACTGATTGGTTCCAAAGAATGAGTTGATTACAGATGATAAAGTCTTTGCATTAATTAAGTCGATTGGCGTAAATACTTCGTTATCACGAACATTCATACGCTCACGGATGGTACGTGCCATACGTGCTAAACCTACTCCAAACTGACCAGCTAATTGCTCACCAACAGTTCTAACACGACGGTTAGATAAGTGATCAATATCATCTACTTCTGCTTTAGAGTTAATCAACTCAATTAAATACTTGATGATTGTAATAATATCGTTCTTAGTCAATACTTTTTGGTCTATATCTTCATTTAAACCAAGTTTAGTATTCATTCTAAAACGACCTACTTCTCCTAAATTGTAACGTTGTTCTGAGAAGAACAACTTGTCAATAATACCTCTTGCAGTTTCTTCATCTGGTGGTTCTGCATTACGTAATTGACGGTATATATGTTCTACCGCTTCTTTTTCTGAATTGGTAGGGTCTTTTTGTAATGTGTTGTGAATAATTGCATAATCTGCTAAATGATTATCTTCTTTATGAAGCAATACTGTTTTAGCTCCAGATTCAATTATTTCATCGATATAATCTTTCTCTATGATAGTATCTCTATCAAAGATAATTTCGTTACGCTCAATAGACACTACTTCTCCTGTATCTTCGTCTACGAAATCTTCGTGCCAAGTTTTTAATACTCTCGCAGCTAATTTACGTCCTAAAACTTTCTTTAAACCAGCTTTAGAAACTTTAATTTCTTCTGCTAAATCAAAAATTTCAAGGATATCTTTATCTCTTTCGAAACCTATCGCTCTAAATAGCGTTGTTACCGGTAATTTTTTCTTTCTATCAATATAAGCATACATTACTTGATTGATATCTGTTGCAAATTCTATCCAAGATCCTTTAAAAGGAATTACTCTTGCAGAGTATAACTTGGTTCCGTTTGCATGGAATGATTGCCCAAAGAAAACACCAGGAGATCTGTGTAACTGAGAAACCACAACTCTTTCTGCACCATTAATTACAAAGGTACCAGAGTTGGTCATATAAGGTATAGTACCTAAATATACATCTTGTACTATGGTTTCAAAATCTTCGTGTTCTGGGTCTGTACAGTATAATTTTAAACGTGCTTTTAGAGGAACACTGTAAGTTAAACCTCTTTCAATACACTCTTGTATGCTATATCTTGGTGGGTCTACAAAGTAGTCTAAGAATTCTAATACAAAGTTGTTACGTGTATCTGTAATTGGAAAATTATCCATGAAGGTTTTGTATAAACCTTCTTCACCACGCTCTTCAGCTTTTGTTTGTAATTGGAAAAAATCTTGGAATGATTTTACTTGAATATCCAAAAAGTCAGGGTAGTCTGTACCCAATTTTGCTGACGCGAAGTTAATTCTTTCGGTAGTGTTTTTCGTTGTCAAAAGAGAAATTTTTTTGATTAAAAATCGATGTTAAATATAGAACGAATATATACACAAAATGGTTTAGGTCTAAGAACACTTATTCTAAAGACCTAAACCTTAGTTTGTTAAAGCTCTGAAAGCTTATTTAAGCTCAACCTCAGCTCCTGCTTCTTCTAAAGATGCTTTAAGCCCTTCTGCTTCATCTTTAGATACACCTTCTTTAATTGGTGCTGGTGCGCTATCTACAATACCTTTAGCTTCTTTTAATCCTAATCCAGTTAATTCTTTAACTAATTTTACAACTGCTAATTTAGAACCTCCAGCTGCTTTTAAGATTACATCGAATTCAGTTTGCTCTTCAGCTCCTCCTTCAGCACCACCTGCTGCTGGACCTGCTACTGCTACTGCTGCAGCTGCTGGCTCAATACCATATTCTTCTTTTAAAATAGTAGCTAATTCGTTAACTTCTTTTACTGTTAAGTTAACTAATTGTTCTGCGAAATCTTTTAAATCTGCCATTTTAATTGTTTTTAAAAATTTTATTTATTTTAGTTTATTAGTGCGCGTATTTATTTTTCTGATAAAGTAGATAATATTCCTGACAACTTATTACCTCCAGATTGCAATGCTGAAACAACATTCTTAGCTGGCGATTGTAGTAATGTAATAATATCTCCAATCAATTCTTCTCTAGACTTAATGTTTACAAGTGCATCTAATTGGTCATCTCCAACATAGATAGCCTCTTCAACAAAAGCTCCTTTTAATAAAGGTTTCTTAGATTTTTTTCTGAATTCTTTGATTACTTTAGCTGGTGCATTACCTGCTTCAGAAATCATAATAGATGTGTTACCTTTTAGTACGCTTGGTAACTCTCCAAAATCTTTATCAGATGCTTCCATTGCTTTAGTAAGCAATGTATTTTTAACAACTGCTAGTTTTACATTAGCCTTAAAACATGCTCTTCTTAAATTAGAAGTTGCTAAGGCATCTAAACCTGATATATCTGCTAAATAGATAGTGTTTGTATCTGCTAGTTTGGCTGTTAAATCTTGGATTACTTGCGATTTTTCTTCTCTAGTCATAATTTCTAAGTTTTAACTGCTATTAAACTGATTTTACATCTACTGCAACACTAGGACTCATAGTACTAGACATGTATACACTCTTAATATATGTACCTTTAGCTGTTGTAGGTTTAAGTTTAACAATTGTTTGAATTAATTCATTTGCATTGTCAGCAATTTTATCAGCGTCGAATGATGTTTTTGCTATTGCTGCGTGTACAATACCAGTTTTATCAACTTTAAAGTCAATTTTACCAGCTTTTACGTCAGATACAGCTTTTGCAACATCCATAGTTACGGTACCAGTTTTTGGGTTAGGCATCAATCCTCTAGG
>JABXHX010000010.1 GCA_013373385.1 Flavobacteriaceae bacterium | reverse complement strand
ATGGAGTTTGGTGAGTTAAATGAAGTGGCACAGCACAAAGAATTTGGTGTGTTTAATAACGCCGAATTGGTAGTTGGAATTGCTGTTCCAGGAGGAGCTTCATACACGCGTAAAGAAATAGATAAGCTTATTGATTGGGTTAAACGTCCGCAAGTTGGAGCTTTAGGAATGGTGTATGTAAAATGTAATGAAGATGGTTCATTTAAATCATCTGTAGATAAGTTTTATGACCAAGAAGATTTAGCAAAATGGGCTTCAACAACTGGAGCGAAAGCTGGAGATTTAATCTGTGTGCTATCAGGAAACACTAATAAAGTAAGAGCACAATTATCTGCTTTGCGTATGGAAATGGCAGAGCGTTTAGGTTTACGTAAACCAGATGAATTTGCACCACTTTGGGTAGTTGATTTCCCATTATTAGAACTGGATGAAGAAACAGGTCATTACCATGCCATGCATCATCCGTTTACATCACCAAAACCAGGACAATTAGCATTATTAGATATAGATCCTGGTGCGGTAAAAGCCAATGCGTATGATTTGGTATTAAACGGAAACGAAATTGGTGGAGGTTCTATTAGAATTCATGACAAAGAAACACAAGCCATTATGTTTAAGCATTTAGGATTTACCGAAGAAGAAGCCAAAGCTCAGTTCGGATTCTTGATGGATGCTTTTGAATACGGCGCGCCACCACACGGAGGATTGGCTTTTGGTTTGGACAGATTGGTTGCCATTTTAGGAGGTCAAGAAACCATCCGTGATTTTATTGCGTTTCCAAAAAACAATTCAGGAAGAGATGTGATGATTGATGCACCAGCAGCAATTGATGATGAACAATTAAAGGAGTTGAGTATCAAATTAGATATTTAAGCATAAAAATATAAATCCCGCTATTGCGGGATTTTTTGTTACTTTTAAGATTATGAAAAACCATTAATTTTTTCTCATTGCCAACAGCCAAGTACATATTTACTAAAATCCACCTTTGGAGATATAAACATATTTCTGAACGTCAGTTTGTATATGTATTGAGCATATTGGTAGGTTTTTTAGCAGGCTTAGGTACATTGATACTAAAAAACATGACTTTCTTTATAGAATCTATGTTAGAAAGTAATTTTATGAAAGACTTTAAAAGTTCGTTGTATTTTATTTTTCCAATTATAGGTTTGATTTTAGTGTACTATATTAAAGTTAAATTGATTAAAAAACCGATTGGTCACGGAATTTCAACCACGTTATATTCCATCTCAAAAAAGAGCGGAATTATAGAAAAACACAAGATGTTTGCTTCGTTAATTACTGCACCAATTACGGTTGGATTTGGAGGTTCTGCTGGGTTACAAGGTCCAGCGGTAAGTACAGGAGCAGCGTTTGGATCATATGTTTCTCAGTTATTTAGAATGAATACCAAAACCAGAATGTTGCTAATTGGTTGTGCAACTGCGGGAGCAATGTCATCTATGTTTCAAGCGCCTGTGGCTGCGATAATTTTTGCGGTAGAAATCTTTAGTTTAGATTTAGCTTTTGCCTCTTTAGTTCCATTACTATTAGCATCAGTTTCAGCAGTAATTACCTCTTATTTTTTCTTAGGACAAAATGTGTTATTTGGATTCAAATTACAAGATGCATTCGAAATTAAAGACATCTTACTATATGTATTATTGGGAATTGGTACAGGTATCGCTTCGGTATATTTTTCTAAGATGTATTTAGCTATTACACGATTTTTTAGTCGATTTTCTAACAATTTAAAAAGGTTGATTGTTGGGGCACTCGCTATAGGAGTATTATTGTTTTTTATTCCGCCACTATACGGTGAGGGTTATGGATTGATCAATAGTTTATTAGATGGAGACACTAAATCTGCATTGGCAGACATCCCTTATAATATTGATTTAAACAATGCATGGATGGTCATTGTAATGCTATTGATGATTACCGTTTTTAAAGCCATTGCAATGACAACAACCTTTGCTTCTGGTGGAGTCGGAGGGATTTTTATACCAACGCTCGTAATGGGTAGCGCATTAGGAAATGCCTTTGCTAAGGTTGTCAATCAATTTGGGTTTTCAGTATCAGAATCTAATTTTACTTTAATTGGTATGACTGGCTTGATGGCGGGAGTATTACATGCTCCTTTAACGGCTATTTTCTTAATTGCAGAGATTACAGGAGGGTACGATTTATTTGTGCCACTAATGTTGGTAGCAGCAATCTCTTATGCACTTACTAAGTATTTTGTTTCAAACTCTATTTATACTATTGAGCTAGCTAAAAGAGGAGAACTAATTACGCATAACAAGGATAAAAATGCCTTGATGATGATGAAGATTGATCAGGTAATAGAAACCAATTTTAGTGTACTGCAAAGTGAAATGACGTTGGGTGAAATGCTTAAACAAGGTGTAGCAAAATCAAGCAGAAATATATTCCCAGTGTTAGACGAAAATCAACAATTTTTAGGCATCGTTTTATTAGATGATGTTCGCTCAATAATGTTTGACCAAAGCTTATATGATAGTACCACTGTTTCTCTTTTTATGAAGCCAGCACCAGAAGTCATTTTTTACAACGACTCTATGGAAGTGATTATGGGTAAATTTAAAGGAACAGGAGCGTGGAATCTTCCTGTTGTAAAAGATAAAACCTACATTGGGTTTATTTCAAAATCTAAACTATTAACAGCCTATAGAAACAAATTGATTGAAGTAACAAGTTAACCTAAACTTTAGTAAATTTGAGGTCTAAATTCTAGTCATGAAAATATTCTTAAAAGTATTGTTTATCATATTTATTGTCTGGATGTGTGTAGGTGTCTATTTGTTAAACACACAACATCAAAAAGCCCAAATCGTGATGGGTTTAGGTGTTTTTTATTTATCATTTGTATTGATGCCTATATTTATTTACCACAGATATAGAGATGGTAAATATAAAAAATACCAGCTTAATGATGAAAAGCTAAAGAACTGGTTAAAAAATAGAGATTCATAAAAAATACACTTCTGAGTTTTTATCTTGTTTAACATTAAGGTAATGTAGATCTTTTACAATTCCAGTTAAAAGGCATAATTAATTTTCTACATATTAAAAAATCAAGTCTATTCTTTAAATATTTAATAATACCTTATTGTTTTTAGGTAAAAATTATCAATATAAATTTGATGTAAACTTTCACCTTTTTTTCATTTATATAACTAAAACAATGCTTTTTGTTAATTGTATATGTGCCTTAAATTTTTTGTTGCTAAGGTATTTTTACAGTATAAAACAAAAAGATAAATTAACTCTTAAAACAATTAAAAAATGAAAAAGTTAGTAGTATTATTTTTAGGACTTACATTAAGTGCAAGCACATTAGTTGCCAACAACAATCCAATTGAAAAAGCAAAAGAACAGTTAAGGGTAGAAATTACAAAGTTATTAGGTAGCAATGAATTTCCACTTGTAAATGCAGACATTGCAAAGGCAGAAGTATCAATTTTAGTAAATAGCGATAATCAGCTTGTAATTGTTTCAGTAACATCAGAAAATCAATTTTTAGTAGACTACCTTAAAAGGAAACTGAACTACAAAAAGGTAAATGTGAAAGCATTCAAGAAAATGAAGATCTATAAGATGCCAGTTAAAATAATAAAAGCATAAATATAAGATAGGACACGAAAGATTATTTGAATTAATTAATTGAAAAACTCAGCCAGCTGGCTGAGTTTTTTCGTAGTATAGAATGGATTTCTTTGTATCTTTGCAACCATGATAGAAGCAAAAGAAGTTACTTCAGAAAAAGCAGTTTTAATTGGTGTTATTACACAGCATCAAGATGAAAACCAGCTGGAAGAGTACTTAGACGAGTTAGCGTTTTTGACCTTAACTGCTGGAGGAAAAGCAGTAAAAAGATTTACTCAAAAATTAGAAAAACCTAACCCTAAAACATTTATTGGTGCAGGTAAATTAGAAGATGTGCGTAGCTATATAGAAACGCATAATATTGGTACTGCCATTTTTGATGATGAGCTTTCTCCTGCGCAATTACGAAATATAGAAAAAGCATTAGATTGTAAAATCTTAGATAGAACCAATTTAATTTTAGACATTTTTGCGCAACGTGCCCAAACAAGCTCTGCAAAAACCCAAGTAGAACTGGCACAATGTCAATATATTTTACCTCGTTTAACCAGACTTTGGACTCACCTTGACAAACAAAAAGGAGGAATTGGAATGCGTGGGCCGGGAGAAACAGAAATTGAAACTGATAGGCGTATCATTCGAGATAAAATAGCTCTATTAAAAAAGAAATTAACAACTATTGATAAACAAATGGCTGTGCAGCGTAAAAACCGTGGAAAAATGGTGCGTGTAGCATTGGTAGGTTATACCAATGTAGGTAAGTCAACGTTAATGAATGTAGTTAGTAAGAGCGATGTTTTTGCCGAAAATAAGCTGTTTGCAACATTAGATACAACGGTGAGAAAAGTAGTGGTAAAAAATATTCCTTTTTTAATGACAGATACGGTTGGGTTTATCAGAAAACTCCCAACACAACTGGTAGAGTCTTTTAAATCTACCTTAGATGAAGTGCGTGAAGCTGACTTATTATTGCATGTGGTTGATATTTCTCACCCTAATTTTGAAGAACATATTGCATCAGTAAATACCATTTTACAAGAAATTGAAAGTGCCAGTAAGCCAACCATCATGGTGTTTAATAAAATCGATGCCTATACTCACGAAACGATTGATGAAGATGATTTGATTACTGAAAAAGGAAAGGAGCATTACAGCTTACAAGATTGGAAAAAAACTTGGATGAATCAGCATGATGTTGAGGCAATTTTTATTTCTGCTATCAATAAAGAAAATTTAGAAGATTTTAAAGACAAAGTCTACAACGAAGTTAAAAAGATTCATGTACAACGTTTTCCGTACAATAATTTTTTATATGATGAGTATACAGAATAGTATTTAATCCTCAAAATCAAAATCGTCAATAATCCCAAGACGTTTAGCACGTCTTTTCCAACTTTTACGAGCAAGTAGCTGTAGGTCTTCAATATTATCGCTTTCGTCCATAATTTCTAGACCTAGAAGTGTTTCAATCATATCTTCTTGGGTAACTAAACCGCTTACAGAACCGTACTCGTCAACAACCAAAGCAATATGTTCTTTTTGTTCAATTAATTGTTCAAACAAATCTGGAATAGGCAAGTCTCTGTTTGTGATTAAAATGGTTCTTTTAATCTCACTTAAAGGCTTATTTCCTTCTCCATTAATAATGGCTTCTAACAGTTGGTCTTTTAAAAAATACCCTGTGATATTGTCTGGATTTTCTTGATAAACAGGAATTCTAGAAAAACGCAAAGTAGCATGTTCGTCAAAAAACTCTTGGATGGTTTGCGCTTCATTTGCTGTTTTTAAAACGGTTCTTGGTGTCATAATATCGCGTACCAACACTTCTTTAAAACTCAATAAGTTTTTAATAACCTTACTTTCAGACTCATGAAAGATTCCTTCTTTCTCTGCAATATCTGTCATGGCAGAAAAATCTTCTCTACTCAATACGCTTTCATGTGCACCTTTTCCAAAAATTCTAGTAAAGAGTTGTAACAACCAAAGAATTCCCGTCCATTTAAAAAAGAAAATCATGGCAGATAAAATCACAGTAGAAATTCTTGCTAACTTTTTCCAATGGGTAGCACCAATTGTTTTCGGAATTATTTCTGAAACTACTAAAATTAAAACAGTCATGATTGCAGATACAATACCTACAATATTTACTCCTAAAATATCTATTTTATAAGGGAGTTGTTCTGCTTGCACACCTACTAAAATTGCTCCAACAGTGTGTGCAACGGTGTTTAAAGTTAAAATAGCAATCAGCGGTTTGTCAACATCTTCCTTTAATTTTTCTAACTGATGTGCATATAATTTTTTCTCCTTTTTTTGAATGCCAATAAAAGTTGGGTTTACACTAAGCAATACTGCTTCAAGTATGGAGCACAGAAACGAAAATAAAATAGAAAGAGAAGCAAATAAAATTAAAAGTCCCATTAAAAAGTTTTGGTAAAACAAAGATACTAAAAAACAATAGTTACTATTTTATTAGGTATTATATTTTCTTTTAGTTCTGTTTTTATTGTAAATAAGCTAATTATTGTTTTAGCTTATATGGTTGTAGTTCTTTATTCTTTATCTTGCATTTTCTACAAATGACGGCGGTATTTTTAAAGAGGATGCTTCTTTAGATGTAAAATGGTCAGGCTTATCAAATGGATTGGCAATTACACAATATTACGCAGTTGCCGGGACTCCGAAAAACGCTAACTATTTAGTTATGGGTGCACAAGATAATGGAGTAACACTTTTTATACACAAAGAAAACTATTGAAAAAATAAAGATTACAAGTTTTATTGAAGAAAAGAAAACCAAAAGATAGTTGAAATTAAAAAGCCAGCTCAGTGCTGGCTTTTTTGGTTTTTTAAGATTGGTTGATTAGAATTTGTAATTAACTCCCAAGCCAAAAATCTCTTTAAACTGTACTTTGCTAGAAGCATTGTCATCTACAATAGTATGTATGTTAAGATTTGTAGATAAGTACTTGTTAATTTGCATGACTAGGTTTAATTGGTAGTCAATATCTATATTTTGCGGATTGTCTAAATAGTTAGAGTACACATTTAAAATGTTTTCTATGCTTACATTTTCCATCAATGTAGTTTTGTAATACAATGAGCTATTAAAGCCAAATTCATAGCGAGTATTTTTTCCAACAGCTGTACCGTATTTTCCTGAAAACTCATCAGAAACTAATGTGATTTTTGAGGTTAATGGAGAGATGTTAATTTTAAAGTTGGCTGATTTTTTCCATAACATACCTGGGCCAAAACTTAAATATCCTGGTGCTAAAAAAGCAGAGGTTTTTACTTTTGGTGTTTGAGAATAGTCATATCCGTTTGTAAATTGAGTTTTAAAATTTAGGTAAAATGAATAAGACCAATTTCCTTTGGTTTTTCTACCGTACATTGAGTTAAACTCAAACTTATCATCCGTTTTTCGTGTTCCAGTTCCTTTTACATTGGTCAATCCGTAAGCAATAATCAATTTGTTATCCCACGAGTCACTCCCCTTAGCATAGTTAAAATCATAGTTTAAACCAAAATTCCCAGCAATAGAGTTATCTCCACCTGCAATCCAATTAGAAAAAGAAGATTGATTCATTAAAAAAGAAATTGTTCCAGTTTTTTTCCAAGAAGAAGTTTCTTTATTAGTTTGTTGCTGAGCATTGATACTAACAACGCATAGCAATAAAATAAGAGTGTTAATTTTTTTTGTCATTTTTAATATGATTTATTTTGATTGTTTATCTTTTATGAAATGTGTACCTAAAGCTTAAGCCAAAGATTTCTTTAAATTGTACCTTACTAGATGCATTATCATCTATAAGTGTGTGTAATAAGATGTCCATACCTAAATATCTATTTAAAGGCACGCTAAATCGTATCTGATAATCTACATCGATATTTTGCGCTCTTTTTAAATAGTTAGAATACAAAGCCAAAATATTGTGCATGGTAACATTGTCCATAAATTTAAGCTTTATATATGCAGAGAGGTTAAAACCTAAAGCAAATTTTGTGTTCTCACCTGCTTCTACACCGTATTTTCCAGAAAACTCATCAGAAACAAAAGTAAATCTAGCTGTTGCGGGAGCAATGTTTACAGTCATATTGTCAGATCTTTTCCATAACATCCCTGGCCCAAAGGTTAAATAAGCTGGCGAGAAGAAGTCTGAAATAGCAATTTTTGGTGTTTTCTTATAATCGTATCCTCTAGAATATTGTGTTTTAAAGTTTAAAATAAACGAAAAGAACCAATATTTTTTAGACTTTAAACCTAGTAGTGAGTTATATTCAAAACGGTCTGTGGTTTTTTTAACCCCTGCATCTTTAATATTACTCAAACCATAGCCAGTAATAATTCTATTATCCCAGTTTAACTGACCACTTTTATAATTAAAATCGTAGTTGATGCCTATATTTCCTGCAATGGTATTATCTCCTCCAGATTTCCAATTGGTAAAAGTAGATTGATTGAATAAAAAAGTAAATGTTCCATTGATTTTCCATTTAGGTTTTACAATAATTTTTTTAGGGACACTATCTTTTTTAATAGTAATGCTGTCTTTAATTTTAACACTATTTTTTTTGAGTATAATACTGTCTTTTTTTACCTTAATAGAGTCCTTCTTTACTTCTTGTGAAGTAGCTATAGCACAAACAGATAGAAACAAGAAAAAAAGTATTTTTTTCAACGGGTAACTTTTTGGTTGTAAGCTGCAAAAATAGGTTGAATTAGAGAACTAAAAAAATTATTTTTTAGCTTTATATAGTGGTACTGTAGAGCAAGCTTCGCCAAACATAATGCTTTTGGCCACAGGTTGTATTTTTTGAATTAACCTTGTGTAAGCCGATGGTGGTATGGGCTTGTTAGCACAGCCTTTTATAATTACGGGTTTATTTTTAAAATCTTCAGTGTTTATTTTAGCAATTACGTCTTCAAAAATAACAGACTCAAGCAAGGTTAAATTACCTACTACCACTTTTTTTGCAAGCTCACTTAGCTTTGTTGTTATTAATAAGTACGCCCAAGAAGGTATAATGGCATCTGTAGAACAGGTGAGTGCAACATAAGCGTTTTTGTATTGTTCCCAATCGTGCTCAGCAACAAAGTGTCTAAATTCTTTTTCTTTTAACACTATTTCTTGAAACAGCCAATTTTTAATATCAATAACAACACGGTTGCCTTGAGGATAAAAATCTTCAAGATCAATAGTAATTAAATTACTGTTTGCTACTCTGTTTATTATTTCTTCTGCCATTTACTTTTTGGTTGTAATAACTTTTTTACAACATACCTAATTCCAATTTTGCCTCTTCACTCATCATATCTTGAGTCCAAGTAGGATCAAAAGTAATTTCTACTTCACAATTATTGATTTCTTTTAAAGAAGCTACCTTATCTTCTACCTCTCTTGGTAAAGATTCTGCCACTGGGCAATTAGGAGATGTTAAAGTCATTAATATTTTTGCATCATTTTCTTCGTTTACAAAAACATCGTAAATCAAACCTAACTCGTAAATATCTACGGGAATTTCTGGGTCGTAAATGGTTTTGATTACCCTAACAATTTTATCTCCAATAACTTCTAACTCAGCATCTGTCATTTTAAAAAGTTTAAGATTACAAAAGTACAACAATAGATTTACTTAGCTTGTAAAGCTATTGCATACATTTTAATTTGTTTAAGCATAGAAACCAATCCGTTTGCTCTTGTTGGGCTCAAATGTTCTTTTAGTCCAATTTTGTCAATAAAATCAGTGTCTGCTTCTAAAATTTCTTTAGGTGTTTGATTCGAAAAAACTCTTAGCAGGAGCGCTACAATTCCTTTAGTTAAAATAGCATCACTATCAGCAGTAAAAAGCAATGTATCTCCTTTAAGTTCTGAATGCAACCAAACTTTAGATTGGCATCCTTTAATTAAATTACTGTCTTCTTTATATGTAGGGTCAATTAAAGGCAATGATTTACCAAGGTCTATAATATATTCATATCTTCCCATCCAGTCTTCAAACATAGAAAACTCATCAATAATTTCTTCTTGTATTTCTTTGATAGTCATTTTTTAAACTTATTTTTGCACTGTCGCAGACAGATTTTATTTGAAAGCGCAAAATTACATATTATAATTAAAATAAACGTCATTGAGAGCGTAGTGAAGTAATCTCTTTAACAGATTGCTTTATTAAACTTTTTAGAAAGACCAGAAATTACAACATGAGTAAATTATTAGCAGTAGGTACTGTTGCATTTGATGCTATTGAAACGCCATTTGGCAAAACAGATAAAATTTTAGGAGGATCAGGAACTTTTGTAGGCTTGGCGGCATCTCAGTTTGGTGTAAAGACAGGTATTGTTTCTGTAGTTGGTGGAGATTTTCCAAAAGCATATTTAGAGATGATGAATGCTAAGGGGATAAATACCGATGGAGTAGAAATTGTAAAAGACGGTAAGACATTTTTCTGGAGCGGCAGGTATCATAACGATATGAACTCTAGAGATACATTAATTACCGAATTAAATGTACTTGAGCACTTTAAACCTGTAGTCCCAAAAAACTTTAAAGATGCTGAGGTAGTAATGCTAGGCAACTTGCATCCTTTAACACAAGCATCTGTACTAGATCAAATGGAAGTAAAGCCAAAATTAGTGGTGCTAGATACGATGAACTTTTGGATGGATATTGCATTAAATGATTTACATCAAGTAATGAAAAGAATTGATGTTATTACCATAAATGATGAAGAAGCGCGTCAGTTAAGCGGAGAATATTCTTTGGTAAATGCAGCTAAGAAAATTCATGATATGGGGCCTAAATATGTGGTAATTAAAAAAGGAGAACACGGAGCGTTATTGTTTAATGAAGAGAATATGTTTTATGCACCGGCATTACCATTAGCAGAAGTTTTTGACCCAACAGGAGCTGGCGATACCTTTGCAGGGGGATTCTGTGGATTCTTAGCAAAAACAGAAGATGTTTCTTTTGAGAACATGAAGAATGCTATTATTTACGGTTCTAACTTAGCGTCGTTTTGTGTAGAAAAATTTGGAACACAACGTATGGAAGAACTCACAAGAGAAGAGGTTACAGAGCGTCTACACGCATTTAAACAACTAACACAATTTGATATAGAAATCGAATAATTTAAATCCGCGCATTTTGCTGCGGATTTTTTTATAACTTAAAACCCACAAAACAACTAAAAAACAAATGAGTGACGCTTTAAAACATGAATGTGGAATTGCAATGGTTCGTTTGCTAAAACCATTACAATATTACAAAGCTAAATATGGCACCGCTTTTTACGGAATTAATAAGATGTATTTGTTAATGGAAAAGCAGCACAACAGAGGTCAAGATGGTGCTGGTTTTGCAAGCATCAAGTTTAATGTGAATCCAGGAACAAGATACATCAGTAGAATTCGTTCCAATCAATCACAGCCCATACAAGATATTTTTGGACAAATCAACGAAAGACTTAATGGCGTTCTAGAAGAAAACCCAGATAAGGTAAACGATGTGCAGTGGCAAGAAGAAAATATGCCCTATGTAGGTAATTTATTTTTAGGACATGTTCGTTACGGTACTTTTGGTAGAAACAGCATAGAAAGTGTTCATCCATTTTTACGTCAATCTAACTGGAAACATCAAAACTTAATCGTTGCAGGAAATTTTAATATGACAAATTCGAAGCAATTATTAGATGATTTAGTAGAACTTGGTCAGCATCCAAAAGAGTTTACAGATACCGTTACTGTAATGGAAAAAATAGGACATTTTTTAGAGGATGAAGTTTCTGAACTATACTTAAAAGCAAAAGAAGCTGGATTCAATAAAAAAGACGCTTCTCCTTTTATTGAAGAGCATTTAGATTTACAAAATGTATTAAAAAGATCGTCTAAAAATTGGGACGGTGGTTATGCAATGGCAGGTTTGGTTGGTCATGGAGATGCTTTTGTATTTAGAGACCCATCAGGAATTAGACCTGCATTTTATTATAAAGATGATGAAGTAGTAGTGGTTGCATCAGAAAGACCAGTAATTCAAACAGTATTTAATGTTGATATAGATAAAGTTGAAGAACTTGAAAGAGGCCACGCTTTAATTATTAAGAAAAACGGAGAAACTTCTGTGAAATCTATTTTGGAGCAGAAACCTAAAAAAGCTTGTTCATTTGAACGTATTTATTTTTCTAGAGGAAGTGATGCTGCTATATATGAAGAACGTAAAAATCTTGGAAAATTAGTCTTTCCTCAGATATTGCAATCTATAGACAGCGATATTTCTAATACTGTTTTTTCATTCATTCCTAATACAGCAGAAACTTCTTTCTACGGAATGACAGAGGCTGCAGAAGATGTGTTGAATCAGCAAAAAACAGCTAAAATATTAGCTGGAGGTAAATCATTATCAGCAGAAAAAGTAACAGAAATTTTATCAGAAAGACCTCGATTTGAAAAAATTGCTGTAAAAGATGCAAAGCTAAGAACCTTTATTGCAGATGACAATAGTAGAGACGATTTAGTTGCTCATGTTTACGATATCACTTATGGCGTTGTAAAACCTACAGACAATTTGGTAATTATTGACGATAGTATTGTAAGAGGGACAACCTTAAAGAAAAGTATTATTAAAATTTTAGACAGATTAAAACCTAAAAAAATAGTCATAGTTTCTTCTGCACCACAAATTCGTTACCCAGATTGTTACGGAATTGACATGGCAAAAATTGGTGATTTTATAGCATTTAAAGCAGCGTTAGAATTGTTAAAAGACACCGATCAATATCATATTGTAGATCAGGTTTATAAAAAAGCAATTACACAACGAGGTAACACTGATGCAGACATTGTGAATTATGTTAAAGAGATTTACGCACCATTTACAGACAATCAGATTTCGGATAAAATTGCTGAAATGTTAAAAACAGCAGAGATTAATGCAGATATTGAAGTAATTTATCAAACAGTGGCTAATTTACATATAGCTTGTCCAGATAATTTAGGAGATTGGTATTTTACAGGAGATTACCCAACAGATGGTGGACATAGAGTGGTGAATGAAGCGTTTATTAACTTCTATGAAGGAAACAATAAAAGAGCATATTAAACACAATAAGCAGATATTATATCTGCTTATTTTTTAACATTAATTATACCGATTGGTATAATTTTATATATTTGTATAAGTAAACGTTACTTAGATGTCCAAATCAGAAAAAACAAAAGCTTTTATTGTACAAACTGTAGCTCCAATATTCAATAAAAATGGGTATTCTGCTATGAGTTTATCTAAGATTACAAATGCTACTGGATTAACAAAAGGGGCAATTTATGGTAATTTCCAAAACAAAGAACAATTAGCATTAGAAGCTTTTTTGTATTCAGTCAGAAGAGTTTTAAGTGATTTAAATAGGCATGTAAAAAGAGGAAGAACTCCTTTGCAACAATTAAAAAATGTAGCAAGTTTTTACAAGAATTATTTTGAATATAATAAGGAGTTTGGTGGTTGCCCAATTTTAAATATTGGTGTAGACTCTAACAATCAAAATTCATTAATAACAAGTAAAGTAAGGTCTTATAACTTAAGGATTTTAAAACAATTTACTTTGTTAATTGAAGAGTGTAAGAAAGCAAATGAAATTAAAGAAGCAATTGATAGTGAACTATATGCCAAGCGTTTTTTCTCTATGATAGAAGGAGCAGTGTATATGTCATATATTATGAATGACAAAGAGTATATGAAAGATTTGTCAGTACATATGAAAGAAATAATAGAAAATGAACTAGAACAATAATATTTTTTTAATCAAAAATATACCAATCGGTATAAAAATACAAATTATGAGTTTACCAAAAATTTTAGAAAGCAAAACAAAAATTAGATTTCAAGATTGTGATCCATTTAATCATTTAAATAATGCATCATATTTTAATTATTTAATCAATGCAAGAGAGGATCAATTAATAGAAAATTACGATTTAGACATTTACAACCATGCTATAACAACAGGTAAAAGCTGGGTAGTAAGTTTTCATCAAATAGCTTATTTAAAGCCAGCAAACTTAATGGAAGAAGTAACTATCGATTCTCAATTAATAGCATATAATGAGAAAACGTTGCGCGTAGAAATTAGAATGTGGAATAACACTAAAACAAAATTAAAGGCAATACTTTGGAGTAGTTTCACATACTTTAATATAGTAAAACAACAATCAGAAGAACACTCTGAAAAATTGATAAACTTATTTAAAGAAGTAATATTACCTATTGATGAAACAAACTTTGAAGAAAGGCTAAAAAGCTTACGACCTCAAAAATAGATATTAAAAAAGCACCTCAATTGAGGTGCTTTTCCGTTATAATACTTAACATAAATTACTTAGCTGCTGTATATCTTCTGGCAACTTCATTCCAGTTAATTACATTAAAAAAAGCGTTGATATAATCAGGTCTACGGTTTTGGTAGTTCAAGTAGTATGCGTGTTCCCAAACATCTAATCCTAAAATAGGTGTTCCGCTACAAGTAACTCCTGGCATTAACGGGTTGTCTTGATTTGGTGTTGAGCACACCTCTACTTTACCACCTTTATGTACGCATAACCAAGCCCAACCAGAACCGAACTGTGTCGCTGCAGCATTAGAGAAAGCATCTTTAAAAGCATCAACAGAACCAAATTCAGCTTCAATAGCGTCCTTTAATTCACCCGATAACTCTCCTTTATCTGCAGGATTCATTACAGACCAAAACAATGAATGATTGTAAAACCCACCACCATTATTTCTAACACCAGCATTGCTCATATCTAAATTTGTTAAAATATCTTCGATAGATTTATCAGCTAAGTCAGTTCCTGTAATGGCACCGTTTAATTTTGTTGTATATCCGTTATGGTGTTTGCTATGGTGTATTTCCATAGTTCTTGCATCAATATGTGGTTCTAACGCATCGTATGCGTATCCTAATTCTGGTAATTTAAAAGCCATAATTGTTTGATTTTTATATGATTAATATTTCTTTTTTTCAATGGTAAAAGTAACTGAAAAAAATAAGGCAAACAACCGTTTGCCTTATAGATAATTTATAACAGGATAAATAATAGTTATACCAACAGTAAGTTAATAGTTTGCATCCTCTGGATATTTGGCCATAAATTCTTCTGCTTTTTCTACTAAACTTTTACTTCCACAGAAAAAAGGAACTCTTTGGTGTAGCTCAGTCGGAGGAATATCCATAATTCTACGATATCCATCAGAGGCTTTTCCGCCAGCTTGTTCAGCCAAAAAGGCCATAGGATTGCACTCGTATAGCAAGCGTAATTTTCCTTTTGGGCCAATAGTGCTTGTTGGGTACATGTACACACCACCTTTAATCATATTTCTATGAAAATCTGAAACCAAAGAACCAATGTAACGAGACGTGTAAGGCCTGTCTTCTTTTTCTTCTTGACAGTATTTTAAAAAGTCTTTAACACCTTGAGGAAAATGGACATAATTCCCCTCATTAATAGAATAAATTTTTCCGTTTGATGGAAACTGAATATTTGGATGCGATAAATAAAATGTTCCAATTGCAGGATTTAATGTAAACCCATGAACGCCATTTCCAGTGGTAAAAACCAACATAGTAGAGGTTCCGTAAGCAACATATCCAGCAGCAACTTGTTCGCTACCTTTTTGTAAAAAATCTTTTTTTGTTACAGGAGTTCCAGAAGGAGAAACTCTACGATAAATAGAAAAAATGGTTCCGACAGAAACATTTACATCGATATTAGAAGACCCATCTAGAGGATCCATCAATAAAATGTATTTATTATTGTTCTCTTTGTTTTTCCCTTCAACAATAATATAATCGTCTTCTTCTTCACTAGCAATACCGCAAACAATTTCTCTGTTAATTATGGTTTGTTTAAACAAATCATTGGCTAAAACATCTAATTTTTGTTGTGCCTCTCCCTGTACATTTATATCACCAGCTGCTCCTGTAATATCTACCAATCCTGCTTTTCTAATTTCATGGTTTACGGCTTTAGCAGCCAAACGAATTGAATTGATAAGTCGAGAAAGTTCTCCTGAAGAATATTTAAAATGCTTTTGCTTGTCGATGATAAATTCACCGAGCGTCATATGTGTGCTGCTCATAACAAATAAAATGTAATTGGTATACAAATATCGTTTAAATTTGTTGTATATAAAGAATAAATATGAGTTTTATCATTAGAGAAGGTCAAAAAGAAGACATGAAAGATGTCTTAGTCTTAATTAAAGAACTTGCCTTATTTGAAAAGCTGCCAAAAGAAGTAGAAATTACCGAAGAAGATTTGATTAAAGACGGATTTTCTTCGCATTCAAAATTTAAAACCTTTGTAGCAAAAGAAAACAAAACAATTATCGGAACAGCGTTGTTTTATGAAAGATACTCTACTTGGAAAGGGCGCATTATTCATTTAGAAGACTTAATAGTTACCAAAGAAAAACGTGGTTTAGGAGTAGGTTTAGCTTTGTACAAAGCTGTGCTACAATTTGCCTATAATTTGGGTGCAAAAAGAGTAGTTTGGGATGTGTTAAGTTGGAATACCAATGCGATAGATTTTTATAAAAGTACAGGAGCGACTATTTTAGATGATTGGCAAGTTGTACATATGAGAGAAAAAGCATTAAAAAATTTTATTGAAGGCAATTAATGAGAGTATTTAAATTTGGTGGCGCATCTGTAAAAGATGCTAATGGAGTAAAAAATGTTGTCAACGTATTACAATACGAAGGTGTAGAAAATACATTGATTGTTGTTTCTGCTATGGGCAAAATAACAAATGCACTAGAAAAGGTTGTGTATAGTTATCTGTACGAAAAAGAAAAGTTAAAAGAAGCGCTTCAGTATATTGAAACATTTCATTTTGCTATTATAGATGAATTGTTTGAAAAAGAGCATGCTATTTATCAAGAAACAAATAGATTATTGGGGCAATTACAAGGATTTTTAATTAACAATACTGCTGTAAACTACAATTATATCTACGATCAAGTAGTGTCTTATGGCGAGTTATTGTCCACTAAAATTGTAAGTCATTATCTAAACGAGCAAAAAATAAATGCAACATGGTTAGATATTAGAACAATTATAAAAACAGACGAGAATCATAGAAACGCCACAGTTAATTGGGAAGCTACACAGCAGAATTGTGAAAAGTTAACTGCAGCTTTATATCTAACGCAAGGTTTTATTGCTAGCTCCAAAAACAATACGACGACAACTTTAGGTAGAGAAGGCTCTGATTACTCTGCTGGAATTTTAGCCTATTGTTTACAAGCGGAAAGTGTAACCATATGGAAAGATGTTGATGGCGTTTTAAATGCAGACCCAAGAGTATTTGATGCCACTGTTTTACTTGAACAAATATCCTATCAAGAAGCAATAGAAATGGCTTTTTATGGGGCATCAGTCATTCACCCAAAAACTATAAAACCCTTAGAAAATAAAAAAATTCCGCTGTATGTGCGTTCGTTTATCAATCTAAAAAGTAAAGGAACTAAAGTGAGTAAAGGGGTAGATTTACACCCAAAAACCAGTTGCTTTATTGTAAAAAAGAATCAGATTTTAGTGTCTATTTCTACCAAAGATTTTTCGTTTATGGTAGAAGAAAATTTGAGTGCAATTTTTAAGCAATTGCATTTAGATAAGCTAAAAGTAAACCTAATACAAAATTCTGCCATTAGTTTTTCGGTATGTTTAGAAGATAACTTTTTTAATTTTAATCAGTTTTACGATGAATTGCATACCAAATACAAAATTAAATACAATACCAACGTAACGTTGTATACTGTAAGGCATTTTGATAAAAAAGCAATAGAACAAATAGAGTTAAAAGGTAAGTTGTTGCTCAAGCAAATTAGCCGAGAGACAGTACAGTTAGTTATTGATGAAAAATAATTTGCCAACTAACATTTTTACAGTAAGTTTGTATTTATGTCAATTTTTAATGAATGAGTTTAGTTACATCTAAAGAAATTGCAAATGTATTAGGGGTTTCTAAATATGGGTTTTTAGGAACGTTTATTGGTTGGATATTGATGAAAATACTAAGTATTTCAACAATCAATAAAATATACAATAACCACAAGCATAAAAAAGATTTAGATTTTTTAAATGGCATTTTAAAAGAATTTCAAATTGAGTTTGAAATTCCTGAAGAAGATTTAAAAAGAATCCCGAAAGAAGGCTCCTTTATTACTGTTTCTAATCATCCGTTAGGAGGTATAGACGGAATTTTATTGTTAAAACTATTGATAGAACAGCGTTCTGATTATAAAATAATTGCTAATTTTTTACTGCATAGAATTGAGCCATTAAAGCCATATGTAATGCCGGTAAATCCGTTTGAAACACACAAAGATGCCAAATCTAGTGTGGCGGGGATTAAAAGTGCATTATCGCATTTAAAAGAAGGCAATCCATTAGGAATTTTTCCAGCAGGAGAGGTTTCTACCTATAGAGATGGTAAATTAATGGTTGACAAGCCTTGGGAACAAGGCGCAGTTCGTTTGATAAAAAAGGCACAAGTACCAGTAATTCCTATTTATTTTCACGCAAAAAACAGCAGAATGTTTTATGTGTTGTCTAAGATTAGCGATACGTTTAGAACGGCCAAATTACCATCAGAATTGCTTTCGCAAAAGCACAGGGTAATTAAGGTAAGAATAGGAAAGCCAATTTCTGTAAAAGACCAAGATGAGTATAAAGATATTTCTTCTTTTTATGAGTTTATCAGAAAGAAAACCTATATGTTGGCAAACCCTTTTGAAAAAAAAGGACAAAAAATATTATCTGCTCAAAATTTAAAAATACAAAAACCCCCTAAGAAAATTATCTCTCAAAAGAATATTAAATATTTTATAAAAGAGATTGAAAAACTAAGAGAAAATGACCATAGGCTTTTAGAAAGTAAAAATTACGAGGTCTTTTTTGCAAGGGCAAAAGACATACCAAATTTATTACAAGAAATAGGTAGGTTAAGAGAGATTACCTTTAGAGATGTAGGCGAAGGAACTAATAAATCTATAGACTTAGATAAGTTTGATAAATACTACCATCATTTAATTCTTTGGGATAGAGAATCTGAGATGTTGGTGGGTGCATATAGAATGGGTTTAGGAAAAGAAATCTATAAAAAATACGGAATTTCGGGTTTTTATATCCATACACTTTTTCGCTTTGAACCTGAGTTGTATTCTATGCTAGAGAATACCATTGAAATGGGAAGGGCATTTATCATTAAAGAATATCAGCAAAAACCAATGCCTTTATTTTTGTTGTGGAAAGGAATTGTACATGTTACCCTTAGACATCCTGAGCATAAATATTTAATGGGCGGCGTTAGTATTAGCAATCAGTTTTCTGATTTTTCTAAATCACTGATGATTGAGTTTATGAAATCTCATTATTACGATCCATACATTGCGCAATATATTTACCCTAAAAAAGAATTTAAAGTAAAGTTAAAGGGTGACGATAAAGATTTTGTTTTTGATGCATCTAAAGCTGATATGCAAAAGTTTGATAAAATTATTGATGAAATTGAACCAGGAGCATTAAGAATTCCTGTATTGATAAAGAAATATGTAAAACAGAATGCAAGATTAGTGGCATTTAATGTTGATCCAAAATTTAATAACGCAGTGGATGGGTTAATGTATATAAGAGTATCTGATTTACCTGATAGTACTGTAAAACCTGTAATGGAAGAATTTCAGGCGGAGTTAGAAAGAAAAGCTACAGAGCTTCAAGAACAAAACAATAAAACAGAAAAAAGCCAAACTTAAAGTTTGGCTTTTTTATTAGCAACAACCCACAGCAGGACTGCAACATTCTGTTACTTGCTTTATCACTTTTTTTACGGGGTCGTTTTTTGCTTTACAAGCTGTTTTATAAGTGTGTAATTTAAAAATTAAATATTTCTCATCTGTATCAAATGAATTTACTTTTAGTTGAGCGGCATGAAACTCTTTATTTCCATATTCAAACTTAATTTCAGTATCTAATAATAATGGTTTAATACCATCAACTCTTTTAAAAATAGCTAACGCTTTTTTAGTTTTCATATAGGTGCGTTTTCCTATTTCAATAGGACTTTCCCATAATTGTACTACTGTTTCTTGCCATGCGTCAGATTTTCCTCCACAATCAACCGAATCTATTGTTGTGTTTTTTACCTCTGTAATATGGTAATTCGCACCTACCCATTTTGTAGGAGCATACTCAAAAACCAACTGTTTGTCTAAGTGATTTTTAATAAGGTCTAAAAATTCTTTTGTTTTCATTTATTGTAATATTGCGATTAATAATGTTAAATTTTTTTAGCAACAACTTTTGTTAATATTAGAAAATAGCATCACAAGTTTTTGCTGCATTTCTAACCACTTTTCTGGGTTAATACAATAACAAACACTTGTTCCTTCTATAGTGCCATGAATAATGCCTATATTTTTTAATTCTCTTAAATGTTGTGAAATAGTGGCTTGAGCTAAACCAATTTCTTCTACTAAATCATTGCAAATGCAACTTTGTTGCTTTGTAATATATTCTAAAATAGCAACTCTTGCTGGGTGACCTAGTACTTTGGCAAAAGCAGCCAATTCGTTCTGCTCTGGACTGAAAATTTGTGATTTAGTTAAACCCATAGTTAAATTATATATTGCAATATTACGATTAATAATTGAAATAAAAAACCCATTTGTAAAAAAATGAGTTTTTAATAAGTTAGAACCAAGCTTTTTTATTGGTTTGATATATATATACAAACTCTTCGTCTGATTTAGTTAAATAAATAATTCCTTCAATTACCCCAATAATTGCTGGAATAAAAACAAGAAATGCTCCGATTACTACACACATTAGAACATAAGAAATTAATGTAAGTCCTAATAAAATTATACCCTCATTTGTATATCCTAAAACAAATTTATGAATTCCAAATTGACCCAGTAAAATTGCTAAGATTCCAGCAGCTATTCTTTTACTACTTTGTTGTGGTACTGTATTTCCGTTTTCGTCTACTACTTGCATAAGATGTTTTTTAGATGAGGTATAAATTTATAAAAAAGTTGCGTCTTTTGGTTCCCAAAGCTCAATTTTATTTCCATCTAAATCTACAATCCAGCCAAACTTACCATACTCATACTCTTCAATCGTATCAATTACGATTACGCCTTCTTTTTTTAATTCCTCTAACAATTCAACTAAATTTTCAACTCTATAATTAAACATAAAGTCTTTTTTTGAAGGCTGGAAGTATTTTGTGTCTTTGTCAAATGGACTCCATTGTGTAGAACATTTGTTTCCTTTTTCATCTTTCCACCAAAAAGTATAACCCCAATCATCCGTATTAAAACCTAAATGATTTTTATACCAATCTTTTGTAGCTTTTGGATCTTCTGTTTTAAAAAACAACCCACCAATTCCAGTTACTCTTTTTTTCATATGTCTATTCCTTTTTTCGTTGTAAAATTAATGCAGATATTAGAGATATAATAAATCCTATTATAGTTACTAGAACCAACATAAATATAGCTGCAGAAAAACTTGTCATTTTAATAATCTCATCTTCTCTTCCTTGCTTTATTAGGTTTTGCTCGTAGTTACTAAAGAATGATGGATCAATAAATTTTGTGTAAATATAATCTGCTATAGCTATACCTAAACCAACTAGTATAGAAATTGCTAGACCAATAACTATGGCTTTACTAATTGATATGAGTCCATTATTTATATGATCTCTGTAGTGTTTTATTCCAAAGAAAATAAATGATAAAGAAATAAAGATAGAGATATATCCGAGTATTTCGTTGGTAGAATAATCTAAATGTTTAATACCAAAAAAGAGGTGTAAACTAAAAATAAGTAAGCCAACAAGAAATCCATACAAACCGTATCTAATAATTGTATTTTTCATTTTTTAATAGTTAAAGTTAATGCTTCAAAAGTATTAGATATTTAAAAAAAGGAACTCATACTTTAGTGCCAAAATGACTATACTAAAGCTATAATTTAAATAATTTGAAGTGATTTTGCAATCTGAATTGCTTGCGTTCTCCGTTTAGCATCTAACTTTACTAATATATTTGACACATGTGTTTTTATTGTGCTTTCTGAAAGAAATAAGATAGTGGCAATTTCTTTATTAGATAATCCTTCAGAAATTTTTTTCAGTACTTCATATTCTCTTTTTGTAATTCCTAACTCTTCAATTTTCTTCATATTAATTTCTACAGAAGGAGTGTCTGTTTTATGTAAGCTTTTCTTGTTGATATAAATTCCAATAAAGAAAAATGCAATAGCAATTATTCCAATAACAATTTCTATTTGAAGGTTGTTAGAGATAAAAGTATATTTACTAAACTGAAAGAGTAAAAGTATTGCTAAGATTAATAAACTAAAAACAACAATAGTTTTTTTCATTGTTACAAGTTAGCAAAATTTTTGTTTGATTTTATCTACAATAGTTTGCGCTAGTTTTTGCTTACTTTCAATCGTCCAACCAGCAACATGCGGAGATAAAAGAACATTTTCAGCATTAATTAAGTACTCAAAAGCTTCAGGTAGATTGTTTGTAAATAAATTTTCAAACGAAGATTTTTCATATTCCAAAACGTCTAAACCTGCTCCTAAAATTTTTTTATTTTTTAGCGCATCAACTAAATCTCTAGTAACAACAGATTTACCTCTTGCAGTATTGATCAACCAAAAAGGTTTGTAAAATTGATTGATGAAATTTGTATCAATCATATTAGTTGTTAGCTTAGTTTGAGGTGTATGTAGACTTAAAACATCTGCTTTCTGTTGGATTTCTTGTAAAGAAACTTGCCTGCAATTTTCATCTTCGACATTTGGTTGGATATCATAACACAGCACTTCAACATCAAAACCACGTAATTTTTTAGCGAATGATTTCCCCATGTTTCCATAGCCAATGATACCAACAGTTTTACCATCTAGTTCAACTCCACGATTCTCTTCTCTCAACCATTTTCCGTTTCTAACTTCGTTATCAGCTTTGTTTAGTTTATTAAAAAGTGATAACAACATTCCCAACGCATGTTCTCCAACCGCATTTCTATTACCTTCAGGTGCAGAAATTAAATGAATTCCTTTTTTTTCTGCATACACACAATCAATATTTTCTAACCCTGCACCAACTCTACCAATAAACTTTAAGTTAGTTGCTTTGTTTAAAAACTGTTTATCAATACTAAATCTACTTCGTATTACAATACCGTCGTATAAATTAATTTTAGCTTCAATTTCTTCTTTAGAAGACAAATAATCTTCATCATTAATAAAACCTAAATCGTTTAATTGATTTAAAAGTAACGGATGATTACTATCTAAATGAAGGATTCTCATTATCTCATTTTCAAATTAATTCATTAACTCATTGAATTAATACTGCTCACTTTGGTTTGGAAAATCTTTTGACTTTACATCGTCATTATATTGCTTAAAAGCATTGGTCATATCAGCATATAAATCTAAATACCTACGTAAAAAACGTGGATTAAACTCGTGTGTCATACCCAACATATCGTGCGTTACCAAAACTTGTCCGTCTACACCACCCCCAGCACCAATACCAATAACAGGAATTGAAATACTCTCTGCTACTTTTTTAGCTAGTTTGGCAGGGACTTTTTCTAAGACCACAGCAAAACAACCTACTCTTTCTAACATTAAAGCGTCTTCAATTAATTTTTCAGCTTCTTCTTCTTCTTTTGCTCTAACAGTATATGTCCCGAACTTATAGATAGATTGTGGTGTCAATCCTAAATGTCCCATTACAGGTATTCCTGCATTTAAAATTCGTTTTATAGATTCTTTTATTTCTTTTCCCCCTTCAAGTTTTACTGCATGTCCGCCAGATTCCTTCATAATTCTAATCGAAGAACGCAACGCTTCTTTCGGGTCAGACTGATAACTACCAAAAGGTAAATCTACTACAACCAAACTACGTTCTACAGCTCTAATAACAGAGCTTGCATGATAAATCATTTGATCTAATGTAATTGGTAAAGTGGTTTCATGGCCAGCCATTACATTCGATGCAGAATCACCAACTAAAATAACATCAATACCAGCACTATCCACTATTTTCGCCATGGTATAATCGTAGGCAGTTAACATAGAAATCTTTTCTCCGTTAGATTTCATTTCTACCAAAGATTTTGTAGTTACTCTTTTATATTCTTTTTTTGCTACAGACATTTTATTTGTTTTAATAGGCGTAAAAATACGTAATTATTCGGTTTACTGCTTGTTTTTTAAATGAGTTAATCTTCTGTTAATCTTTATTCAAGAATTTTTTCGAGAGAAAGATTTGAATAATTTTACCCAAAACAATCCAAACAAAAATGAAAAAAAAAATCACATTATTTTTATTATTAAGCCTGTCTTTAACAATACAAGCGCAACAAGTATCAGAAAAAAAAGCAGTACAAACTACGATCGAAAATTTTTTTAAGGGATTTCATAAAGGAGATACAATTCTTTTAAAGAAAACGATTCGTAAAGATTTAGTGGCACAAACTACGTTTACAACACCTAAAGGAGAAAAAGTATTAAGAGGTACTCCTAATGTATACAAAACGTTAATGGGTTTTGCTAAGAATGTAAAACCTACAGATGATTACTACGAAAAAATACTTTCTTATAACATACAGATTGATGGAAATTTAGCTTCTGTTTGGACACCTTATGAGTTTTATAACAAAGGTAAGTTTAGCCATTGTGGTGTAAATTCTTTTCAACTTTTTAATAACAATGGGAATTGGGAGATAATTTATTTAATAGATACCCGTAAAAGAAAAGGTTGTAATCCGTCAGAGAAATAAACTATTTTTATAGCACTAAATTTTGGTATAAAATGAATATATTTGATATTCATAAAATAGAATGTCAGATAGTCAAACAAAACATACACTACAACCTAATAAATGGATAGATAATTATGCAGATTACCTGTTTAATTATGCCGTTACCCGTGTAAATAATAATGATACAGCAAAAGATTTAGTTCAAGAAACCTTTTTTGCTGGATTGAAATCTGCCAAAAATTTTGAAGGAAAAGCAGCTGAAAGAACTTGGTTAGTTGCCATCTTAAAAAGAAAAATCATTGATTATTATCGTAAAATAAACTCGGCAAAAGGAAAAGCAGAGGTTAAAATGAATTTTTACGAAGATGGTGATAGTGAAGGGAATTGGTTAGAAGAGCGCGTGCCTCAAACTTGGAGTAATGATGCAGATAAGTATATAGAATCTGACGAGTTGAAGTCAACTATAGACAAGTGTATAGAGTATCTTCCAGAAAAATATGCCATGGTTTTTAGAATGAAAACCATTCAAGAATTTGAAACAGAAGAAATTTGTAAGGAGTTAGATATTACTGCGTCCAACCTTTGGGTAATCATCCACAGAGCAAGAACTCAGTTAAGAAAATGTATGGAAGATAATTGGTTTAATAATTAAGAAATGGGCTTAAAGTTAAAAATTACTTGCGATGAAGCTACAACCATTTGTGATAAAAGTCAATATGGTGAGTCAACTTTATTTGAAAGAATTCAACTGAATTTTCATTTTCTTTTTTGTAAAGTTTGTTCATTGTATACAAAGCAAAACAACAAATTGTCTCAGATTTACAAAATGCGAGCAACAGATTGTAAAGAGCATAAAAAATGTATGTCTACCGAAGACAAAGAGCAACTTAAAAAGCAGTTGCAAGAATTTGAAGCGTAATAATTATGCACTTTTTACCCGAAAAAATTGATGAGTATGTTGTAAAACATTCGCAACAAGAACCACAGATTTTAAAAGAACTTTCTAGAGAAACTTGGCAAAAAGTTTTGAACCCACGGATGTTAAGTGGCGCTTTTCAAGGACGTGTTTTGTCTATGATTTCTAAACTAATACAACCTGAAACCATTCTAGAAATAGGAACTTATACTGGCTATTCTGCACTGTGTTTAGCAGAAGGTTTGTCTGAAAATGGAACACTACACACTATAGATAAGAACGAAGAGTTAGTTGACCTACAAAACAAGTATTTTGAAAAATCGGGTTATCAAAATAAAATAAAACAATATGTGGGGAACGCCTTAGAAATTATTCCTACAATTGATGCTAGTCTTGATTTGGTTTTTATCGATGCAGATAAATCAAATTACATTAACTATTTTAATTTGCTGATTGATAAAATGAACTCTGGTGGGATTATATTATCAGATAATGTATTGTGGAGCGGAAAAGTAGTAGAGAAATTACAACCCAAAGACATAGATACAGAAGTGTTGGTAACATACAACCAATTATTAAATACGGATGCTAGAATAGAAACAGTTTTACTACCTATTAGAGACGGATTAACTGTAAGTAGGGTAAAGTAAAAAGCTAGAAGCGCCTTTTTACAGGGCCCGTAATTTCGTCAATATCTTCTTTTACCTTGTTGATTTCTTTGGTAACATCTTTCAAGGTTTTGGCACTAGAAACTTCTTGCTTTTCGGCAGTTTCGTTAATTTCTCTTTTAATATCATTGGTGGCATCTTTTAGCTGACGCATTCCCTTACCTAATCCTCGGGCAATTTCAGGAATCTTATCTGCACCAAATAACATCACTACAATTAATCCAATGACTAATATTTCTGGCCCACCAATAAATAAAAAATGTGTATTCATACCTTGTGGCAAAGATAGTAGTTATTTTTATTTTTTCGTCAACATCCGCTTAATTTCGTTCAATTTCATCAAGGCCTCAATAGGTGTTAAGGTATCAATATTGGTTGTTAAAATTTCTTCTTTGATATCTTCTAACAATGGGTCGTCTAACTGAAAAAAACTAAGTTGCATTTCTTCTTTTTGAATAGCTCTTACAGTTTGCCGAACGTCACTATGTGATTGGTTTTTCTCTAATTGTTCTAAGATTTTAGTAGCTCTATGAATTACCCTATTAGGCATTCCGGCTAATTTGGCAACATGAATACCAAAACTGTGGTTTGAGCCACCTGTAACCAATTTACGTAAGAAAATAATGGTGTCTTTCAATTCTTTAACAGAAACATTGTAGTTTTTAATACGTTCAAACGTTTCTGTCATATCATTCAATTCATGGTAATGTGTAGCAAACAAGGTTTTTGCTTTTGATGGATGTTCGTGTAAAAACTCAGCTATGGCCCAAGCAATGGAAATTCCATCATAAGTAGAAGTACCACGACCAATTTCATCTAACAAGACCAAACTACGTTCAGAAATATTGTTTAGAATAGAAGCCGTTTCATTCATTTCTACCATAAAAGTAGATTCTCCCATCGAGATATTATCAGAAGCTCCCACACGCGTAAAAATCTTATCTACAATTCCGATTCTAGCATTTTGAGCAGGCACATAACTTCCCATTTGTGCCAATAACACAATCAAAGCGGTTTGTCTTAAAATAGCAGACTTACCGGACATATTTGGCCCAGTAATCATAATAATTTGTTGTTGATTTCTGTTCAGTACCACATCATTAGCAATGTATTCTTCGCCAATTGGTAATTGCTTTTCAATTACTGGGTGACGACCATTCTTAATTTCTAAATCGGTACTTTCATCTAAAACCGGACGTACATAGTTATTGTCAATAGCAGTTTTGGCAAACGATAATAAACAATCTAATTGCGCAATTCCGTTAGCATTTTGCTGAACAGGTTGTACAAAATTGATAATATACTGAATCAGTTTTGCAAAAATTTCTTGTTCTAAGGCCTGAATTTTTTCTTCAGCACCTAAGATTTTGGTTTCATATTCTTTGAGTTCTTCAGTAATATAACGCTCAGCGTTTACCAAAGTTTGTTTACGAATCCATTCTTCAGGAACTTTATCTTTATGTGTATTTCTTACCTCAATATAGTAACCAAAAACATTATTAAAAGCAATTTTAAGGCTTGTGATTCCAGTTCGCTCAGTTTCACGAGCTAACATATCATCTAAATATTGTTTTCCAGAATTGGCAATAGTTCTTAAATCATCTAACTCTTGCGAAACTCCATCTGCAATAGCTTTTCCTTTATTGATATTTACTGGTGCATCATCAAAAAGTGTTTCTGAGATTTTAGTAATTAAATCTGTACAATCATTTAGTTGTTTTCCTATTTCTTTTACAGACGAATTTTTACTTTTCTCTGCAGCTTCTTTAATAGGTAAAATAGCTTTTAAAGAGTTTTTTAATAGCACAACCTCTCTTGGTGAAGCTTTTCCTGTGGCGACTTTAGAAATCAGTCGTTCTATATCGCTAATTTGTTTTAATTGATAGGTAACTAATTCAAAGAAATCATCAGAATCAATTAAAAACTTAACCGTTTCATGACGTTGTTGAATCTGTTTTAGATTTTTTAAAGGCAATGCTAGCCAACGTTTTAATAAACGTCCTCCCATAGGGGAAATGGTAGTGTCAATAATGTCTAAAAGCGTAACAGAGTTGACTGATGTACCATGATATAATTCTAGATTTCTGACAGTAAATCTATCCATCCAAACATAATTATCTTCTGCAATTCTAGAGATATTCTGTATGTGAGATAATTGGTTGTGTTGGGTTTCCGATAAATAATGCAATACAACTCCTGCTGCTGTAATTCCATTATCTAAATCAGCAATTCCAAAACCTTTTAAACTTTTTACATCAAAATGATTTTGCAAAGATTCTTGTGCAAATTCAGATTGAAAAACCCAATCGTCTAAATAAAAAGTGTAAAATCGATTGTCAAACAACTCAAAAAATTGTTGTTTGTGTTTTTTTTCAACCAACACTTCACTCGGATTAAAGTTTTGTAGCAATTTATCGATGTATTCTTCATCACCTTGCGCTACTAAAAACTCACCTGTAGACACATCTAAAAAGGAAATTCCAATATGTTTTTTTGTTGCTGAGCGTGTCGAAGTATCAAAATGTACTGCTGCTAAAAAGTTGTTGAATTTAGTATTTAAAACTTCATCATTTAAAGCGACTCCTGGAGTAACCAATTCGGTAACCCCGCGTTTTACAATTTTTTTAGTCATTTTTGGATCTTCTAACTGATCACAAATAGCCACACGCATTCCAGCTTTAACTAATTTAGGCAAATAGGTATTTAAAGAATGATGTGGAAAACCTGCCAAAGCAGTTTCACTTTCACTACCAGCTCCGCGTTTGGTTAAAATAATACCCAAAACTTCTGCTGCTTTTTTAGCGTCTTCACCAAAGGTTTCGTAAAAGTCTCCAACTCTAAAAAGCAACATTGCATCAGGGTATTTAGCCTTGATAGCATTGTATTGTTTCATTAACGGAGTTACCTTTTTTGGGTTGGTTTTTGCCAAGAGTTTTGGATTTTTTAAATTAGTTTTGCGAAGATAATTATTCGTATTTAAAGATAACACTTTTTATGAGAAAACTAAAAAATAGCGAGCTTGGTAGAATTACAGTTGATGAGTTTAAGCAAGTGCAAAAAACGCCATTAATTGTTGTGTTAGATAATATAAGAAGTTTAAATAATATAGGTGCTGTTTTTAGAACAAGCGATGCTTTTTTAATTGAAAAAATTTATCTCTGCGGAATTACTGCCATCCCGCCCAACAAAGAGATTCATAAAACAGCTTTAGGGGCTACCGAATCGGTTGATTGGGAATATGCAAAAGATACGTTAGAATTGGTAAAAAAGCTGAAGGAAGAGAACGTAAAAGTACTGTCTATAGAACAAGCAGAAAATAGTACAATGTTACATAATTTTATACCAGATAAAAGCCAAAAATATGCTGTTATTATGGGTAATGAAGTAAAAGGCGTGCAGCAAGAAGTTGTTTCTGCATCAGATGTTTGCATTGAAATTCCGCAATTGGGAACCAAGCATTCTTTAAACATTTCAGTAAGTTGTGGGGTAGTTTTGTGGGATTTGTTTAATAAACTACAATAAGTCTTTGAATATTAATAGGAATACAATATATTTATAGAGGCTGTAAACAGTGCGATACAATGAATAATCAATTATAAAACAAAATAAAAATGAAACACAATATGAATGTACAAAAAAGATTATTAAGGCAGCAACTTGGAGGAAACGGAAATGGAAATGGAAACGGAACAGGGAATGATGGAACTGGAGGCGGATCAGGAAATGACGGCTCTGGAGGAGACACAAAACGTTAATTTTTAATTGATTGCACTTTGCTTTTGTAAAGTGCTTCGTTTTTTATGTGTTTAAAAAAAGGATTTTCTCTACATATTTTTCTTTTTTTCTTTTTTTTACAAAGTAATATTGCACAGCAAAAAATAGACTCGGTTGCTTATTATTTACAAAAAGGGAAAAAAACGTCTCAATTAGTCGATTATAAAAAAGCGGTTACCATTGCTCAAGAAGTAGCAGTAGATTCGTTAGTAAAAAAAGCAAATGTTGTTTTTGGAACACAGAGCTATATTAAAAAAGATACAGCTAACATTACTTTAGCAAGTAATAATTTGTTACAATTATACAATAAATCTTTAGACTCTACTCTGCTTGCGAAGTATTATCATTTTAAAGCATTAATTCATAAATTAAATTATAGAAAAGACAGTTCTTTTTATTACTATCATCAATCAAAAAATATTTCTCTTAAGATATATGATTCACTAGCTGTGGCTAGACGTTTGCTAAGTATGGCAATTATGCAGTTAGAAGAAAGAGATTATCTAGGAGGAGAGATTACGGCATTTGAAGGATTAAAATACATAGAACCTTTAAAAGAAAATAAATACACAGTTAGTTTATATAATACTATTGGTAGAGCTTTAAATCAAATGAATAAAAATGATGAGGCAAGGAAATATTATAATTATTCTAATGAGCGCAATAAAAAAAACCCAGATAAAATAAGAAAAGGAAAAGATATTTTAGCTTATTTAAACAATGTAGGTAGAACTTATTATTTGGAGGGAAAATATGAAAAAGCTATTTCATACTTTACGAAAGGCTTGCGTTTTGATAGTGTAAAAATTAAGTACCCATACAGTTACAGGTTTCTTTTAGATAACAAATCTTATTGCCAAGCTAAATTAGGAAATAGAGAGTTAGCGTTAGAAGGATATTTAGAGGTGTTGGATGGAAGAGAAAAAGCAGGTGATATTTTTGGACAGGCAATTTCTCATTCTGTATTATCTGATTTTTATAAAGATGTAAACAAGAAAAAGCACCACGCTATAGAAGGATTAAAATTAGCTAGAAAAGCGAAAGCAAATAAAAGAATTTTAGAGTGCTTATTGATTTTGTCGGAAGTTACCAATGGCCAAGAAGCCAAAAAATATTTTAAAGAATATGTTCAGCTTAATAATACAATACTTCAAAGAGAACGTACATTAAAAGATCAGTTTGCAAAAGTACGTTATGAAACAGATAAAAAAGAAAAAGAGAATCTAACCTTAAAAATTGAAAACGAGAAGAAGCAAATTCAGCTTGAAAAAGAACAGCAACAAAAAGTGATTAGCTTTTTAGTAACTCTTGGTAGTTTATTGATTCTCGGCATAAGTGTATTAGTGTTTAAACATAGAAGAAAAAAATTAGCTTTTGAAGCCCAATTACAAAAAGTTGAAGCTAGAGAGCAAGAGCGTCAGCAGATAGCAAAATCGTTACACGATGAAGTTGCAGGAGATTTACGCATGTTACATCATCGGTTAGAAAAAACAAATCAACAAGACATTGCTCAAAAAATTGATTTGCTTAAAAATAATGTAAGAGAACTGTCTCATCAGTTAAGTAGTGTTCGTTTTGATGAGGTTTCTTTTAAAGACCAGCTTATTAATTTAGTAAGTGATTATTTTACGCCAGCATGTAAAATTAAACTGAATGGTATAAATGAAATTAATTGGAAAGAAATTAAAAGTCCAATTAAAAGAGTATTGTTTCTTGCTGTTAGAGAGAGTTTGCAAAACGCAAAAAAATATGCAAGCGCAACACAAATAACAGTATTGTTTACAAAGGATAAAACAAATATAATGCTCAAAATACAAGACAACGGAATTGGATTTGACGCAACCCAGATAAAAAAGGGCATAGGTTTAAAAAATCAACAAGAAAGAGTTGAAGAATTAAATGGTAAGTTTGTAGTTACGAGTACTAAAAATGTTGGAACAACCATTGCATTAAAAATTCCTGTACATGTCTAAGAAATTAAAAATTTTAGTTGTAGATGATCATCAATTAATTATTGATGGTATTGTTACTTCACTTAAAGAAATAGAAGCCTATCAAATTGAATCTACAACAAACTGTGATATAGCATTTGATAAACTAAAGCACGAATCGTTTGATATTTTATTTACAGATTTGAGCTTTGAAAACTTTGGAACTGATATTGACGGAGGAGAAAGCTTAATAAAAGCCATACAAAAAGAAAACATTCCGGTTAAAATAGCTGTGATTACAGGTCATACCGAAACAAATAGAATTTATAACGTAATTCATAATTTACAACCTTCTGCGTATTTATTAAAAAGCAAATGCGATGCTACTGAATTAAATTTTGCAATTCAAAAAATGCTATCTAATGATTTTTATTACTCGCATGAAGTACATCAAAAACTAATAAAGAGAGCCTGTATTGCTATACAGATGGATGAGATTGCAATACAAATACTTAAAGAATTGCCAAAGCAAACTAAGATTAGCAACTTAGAAGGTATTATTAAAAAAGAAGACGGCTCTTTATTAAAGCTTAGATCTATAGAAAACAAACTTTCTAACTTACGTATAGATTTAAATGCTGTAAATAATACTGATTTAGTTTTAAAAGCTAAAGAACTCGGAATTATAGACTAAATACTTTTTTTTGCGGAAAATTACATTTTCAGTTGCGGTTCTACGCAACTGTTTCTTTTAAATTGAATATATCTTTGTATTAGAATTAAAGAATTCCAAATTTAAACTCAATCAGTGGGAATTGCTAATTGTTAGTAGGGAAACAATTAGAGAGAAAGAGTAAAAGGGCTTTTGGTTGAAAAACCAAGAGCTTTTTTATTAGATGCCTAAAATAATTTTGGCAATCATAAAGTAAATTAAGATACCAAAAATATCATTACTAGTTGTTATAAATGGACCCGTTGCTATTGCAGGATCAATACCGCGTTTATTTAAAAACAATGGAATAAAAGTGCCAATTAGGCCAGCAACAATAATAACGACTACCAAAGAAATAGATATAGCAAAAGCAGTATCTATTTTGCCTTCGTATACCCATACAAATAGAAATAGGAAAACAGCTAAAACTACACCATTTAAGGCTGCTAATAACATTTCTTTTAACAAACGATTATTAATACTACCTTTAACATCATCATTGGCTAAGCCCTGTACTATAATTGCAGAAGATTGTACACCAACATTCCCAGCCATTGCAGCAATTAAAGGCGTAAAAAAGAATAAGATTGCATTTTCAGAGAACGATTCTTCAAAACCTCCCATGACTAAAAAGGCACCAATACCTCCAACTAACCCTAAAAACAACCAAGGTAAACGAGCTTTTGTAAGATCTAGAATACTATCGTCAGAATCTACATCTTGAGTTAAACCCGCTGCCATTTGGTAATCTTTGTCTGCCTCTTCTTTAATAACATCTACAATATCATCAATGGTAATTCTACCTAAAAGTATTTCGTTATCATCAATAACTGGTATCGCTTCTAAGTCGTATTTTCTCATAATATTTGCTACATCCTCTGCACTGTCATTTACATGCACAGCATCTACTTTTGGAATATAAATTTCTGAGATATGGGTTCTAGTTGAAGCGACTAATAAATCTTTTAATGAGAGTCTTCCTTTTAATTGACCAGCATCATTAACAACATAAATAGAATGTACGCGAGTAACTTCTTCTGCCTGAATACGCATTTCTTTTACACATTTTAAGACATTCCAGTTTTCGTTTACCTGTACTAATTCTTTTGCCATTAATCCACCCGCAGAATCTTCATCATAGGTAAGTAATTCTTCAATTTCTTTTACATGTTCTGCATCTTCTATTTGAGACATTACCGCTTCTTGTCTTTCTTCTGGAAGCTCAGCAATAATATCAGCTGCATCATCGGTGTCTAATTCTTCAATTTCTTCTGCAATTTCTTTGGCAGTAAGCTGTTCAAATATTTTTTCTCTTACGGTTTCATCAAGCTCTATTAAAATATCTGAAGTAGTTTCGCTATCTAAAAGTTTGATAATATAAACGGCTTCATCAAAAGAGACTTCTTCTAAAACCTCAGCAATATCTGCATAATGCATTTCTTCAAACAACTCATTCAGTGCTTTATCGTTGCTGTTTTCAACGTATAAAGTAACATTGTTTATGAGTTCGTTGGTAATTTCAAATGCCATGATTTGCTATTTTTGCGGTCAGATTGATAAATTCTTGAACAGATAATTGCTCTGGACGTTTCGCAAATATAGGGTCTTCTTTTAAAGAATCCGAAAGATTAAAGGATTTTAAACTGCTTCTTAGCATTTTTCTTCGTTGATTAAAGCTTGTTTTTACAACGCGGAAAAATAATTTTTCATCAACAGGTAAGGTGTAATTTTCTTTTCTGATTAATCGAATAACTCCAGAATCTACTTTTGGTGGTGGATTAAAAACAGTTGGCGGAACGGTAAATAGATATTCTACATCATAAAAAGCTTGTGTTAAAACCGATAAGATACCGTAGGTTTTACTTCCTTCTTTTTCTGCAATGCGCTGGGCAACTTCTTTTTGAAACATGCCAGAAAACTCAGGAACAAAGGCTCTATTTTCTATCGCTTTAAAAACAATTTGGCTAGAAATATTATAAGGGAAGTTTCCAATTATTGCCGTTTGTTGATGATCAAATATGCGCGAGATATCTTGTTTTAAAAAATCGCCTTCAATTATTTGAAATTTCTCTTTGCTTGTATTTAGCTTTAGATGCTCATTTGGAAATGTTTCTTGTAGATAAGTAACAGATTCAGAGTCAATTTCCATTACAGTTACCTTGGGTTTCTTTTCGAGTAAATACTTTGTTAGAACACCCATTCCTGGGCCAATTTCTAAGATGGTAGTGTATTTTTTTAAAGTAAGAGTATCTGCTATTTTTTTAGCAATAGACTCATCCGTTAAAAAATGCTGACCGAGATGCTTTTTTGCTTTAACACTCATAGTTAGTTTTGTATTTCGTTGGCATAAAACTCTTTTACAACTTTTAGTTCGGTTCTAAAACCTAACATTTTATCTGCAAACTTTTGTATACCTGCCAAGCGCAATTGTTCTGCATCTTCTTTGTAATACCTGTCTAAGTCTTCACGAGATTTAGACAGGTATTGAACAGAATAGCTAAACCCTTCTATGTCTTCGTCTACTAAAACTCTGGTTAATTTAGCTGAAATAAATTTACCTGTTGCTAACACCTCTGGAATGTGATTGTGAATCCATTCTAACCACTCTTTGTGCACACTCTTATCTATGCTAAGTGTTACGTTGTATATATACATAATTTTAATGATTTAATGAGTCAAAGAATCAATGACCAATGAATTAATGAAACAGTTGTAGTAATTGGCACATTTAAACATTAGTACATTAATTAATGATATCTCCTCTTAACTTTCGATATTTCTTTCTGGCATCTACCAAATAAATACTAGAAGGATGTTCAAAAATAATCTTTTGATAGTATTCAGAAGCCTTTTCTTTATTATTTAAAGCAGTATTATAAAGTTCTGCAATTTGATACAAGGCATCATCAACATAAACACCTTCTTTGTCAAGGACAATAATTTGTGTGTAATTGTTGATTGCTTTTTGATATTGCTGTGTTTTTGTATACAAGCCAGCTTGCTTGTAGAGTGCTTCATCTTCTATCTTTTGTCCTTTATATTTAATAAGTACTTTTTGCAAAGTGTCTATTGCTTGTTGATTTTTGTTTTGAAAGGCAAACAGATCTGCTTTAGCATATAATTGCAAGCCTGTTTGTAAAGAATCTTTAGGTTTATTGTCTGATATGATTAAAAACAAATCTAACGCGTCATTGGCAATGAGTTGAGATGTAGATGCTTTTAATACTTTTAATTGTGCAAAAGCCCAGGTAAAGTCGTTTTTAAAATACGAAGTTTGTGCTACTTTAAATCTAGCTTGTTGAGCTAAAGGATGATTTTTAATACTGGTTTGTACTTGAGAAAAATAAATCAATGCGCGGTTGTAATTTCCTAAAAAGACCTGTACATCTCCTAGCTTTAATTTAATTTCAGCTTTTAAAAATTTTGAATAGGTTACTTGTAAAGCATCTTCTAAAACTTGGAGTGCTTTTTGGGGTTGGTTTTTCTTAAATGTAAGGTAGTCTGCATAGGCCAATTGAATTTTTAATGTGCTTGCTTTTTTTCCATAGGTAAGAAAAGCAGTGGTAAACATTTCATCTACATTTGGTTGGTTGGTAGCAATTGCAATTTGAATTCTGTACAAACTAGCTATTAGTTTTTGATCTAAATGTGGGCTCTTGTCTAGAATAAAATCAAAACAGCTTTTGGCAGTTTTATATGCTTTGTTATCGTAGGCATTATACCCTAAATCAATAATGTTTACGATAAATTCAGGGTTGCGATTGTACAGCGCTTTTTCTTGTATTAGTGCTTTTTCGTATTCTTTTTGTTGCACAAACAACCAACTTAACAAGTTGTTCCACACATCTTTTGGGTTGCTAATAGATTTTTTAATCAGTGCTTTTTTAAAAAGGATGTTGTTTTTGTGCAGCTTATCATCAGTTATATACTTGCTAACCATACGTTGTACAGTGTTTTGGTAATTAACGTTACTATCAATTAAATCAATAAATGCGATAAACATTTTTTCAAATTCACCTTTTTCACCATAAATCTGCGCAATCTGAAATTTAAAAATTTCATTTTTTGTGTATTTCATACTCTCTTGGTAGGCGTCGATAGCATAGTCTAGTAAAGCATTCTCTTTAAAAAGTCTACCAATATAACCACCCATAGCAGGATTATTTTTTATAGAAGTAATTGCTTTGGTGTAATAGGTTTTTGCAATTTCTTTTTGGTGTTGCTTTTCATAATTATAACCCAATTCTACATATAAGTAGGTGTGCTGCGGATTTTTTTTCAGCTTGTCTGTAATTATTTTTTCAGCAGTACTAAATTGAGAAGTTTCTTGATATAAGCTTACCAATCTTTTTAAATAGGTAGTGTTGTTAGAGTTTTTATGGTAGAGTTCTTTAAATAATTGGATTGCTTTTTCAAAAGCTCCATCACGATAATATTTTTCGGCCAATAAATAATCATTTTGACTGAATATTAGTGTATTAGCAAATAATAAGAAGACTACAAAAAGTTTTTTCATGATAGTCAAAGATAAGAACAAGAACGTTAAATTTTTATTAAATCAATTGTTTTCTGAAAATACATTGTAACATTTTGGCATGAAACTTGTCTTCTAGATATATGAATTAATAAATTTGGAATGATGAGTGAACTAACAAAACAATACGAACAAGCAAAAAGCAATTCTAAGAAGTTTATGCAAAACGGTCAAATAGGAGCGTATTTAAACGCACTATTAGAAATGAATAAGTATAAAAGATTAATGGTTGCTGTGGTAGCAAACTAAAGAAGTAAGTTTCAAAGAACTATCGAAGCTTACTTTTTATTATCTATAATTTTAAGACTGATATACTTAATCTATCATGTCAAATCCACAATACGGCGCTAACACATCTGGAATTTTAATTCCTTTTTCAGTTTGGTAGTTTTCTAAAATTCCAGCTAAAACTCTAGGCAAAGCCAAAGAACTTCCATTTAACGTGTGTGCTAACTGACTTTTTCCTTCTTTATTTTTAAATCGTAGTTTTAATCTGTTTGCTTGAAATGTTTCAAAGTTAGAAGCAGAACTTATTTCCAACCATCTTTCTTGCGCTGTAGAATACACTTCAAAATCAAAAGTTAATGCAGCTGTAAATCCAGTATCACCACCACAAAGGCGTAAAATTCTATAGGGTAATTTCAACTCTCTTAGAATTCCTTTTATATGTTCTACCATACCATTTAGTGCTGAATAAGAATTGTCTGGATGTTCAATTCTAACAATTTCTACTTTGTCAAATTGATGCAGTCTGTTCAATCCTCTAACGTGTGCTCCATAAGACCCAGCCTCTCTTCTAAAGCAAGGTGTATAACCTGTTGCAGTGATAGGAAAATCGGTTTCAGATAACAAATTACCTCTAAACATATTGGTTATAGGTACTTCTGCAGTAGGAATTAAATACAAATTATCTACAGTAGCATGATACATTTGTCCTTCTTTATCTGGTAATTGACCTGTGCCAAAACCAGAAGCTTCGTTGATTACATGAGGAACTTGATATTCTTTATACCCTGCAGCAACATTTTTATCTATAAAATAATTGATTAAGGCACGTTGTAAACGGGCTCCTTTTCCTTTGTAAACAGGAAAACCTGCACCAGTAATTTTTGTGCCAAGTTCAAAATCAATGATGTCGTATTTTTTTGCCAATTCCCAATGAGGTAATGCGTTTTCTCCTAAATTTGGAATGATTCCTTCTTTAAAAACTTCTTCATTATCTTCTTCAGATTTTCCTGCTTTTACCGATGCATGTGGAACGTTAGGTATTTGATACAGCAATTCTTGTAACTGAATGCTTATGCAGTTTAATTGCTCGGTTAATTCTTTAGATTGTTCTTTAAGTTGCGTGGTTTTTTCTTTTAAAAGATTGGCTTTTTGAACCTCTCCACTTTTAAAAAGCTGTCCAATTTCTTTTGAAATTTTATTAGATTCTGCCAAAACATTGTCTAATGAAGTTTGTGTTGCTCTACGGTTTTCATCAGTAGTAATTACTTCATTAATTATCGTTTCTGCATTCGCAAAATTACGTTTTGCTAAGCCTTCTAAAACAGTTTGTTTGTTGTCTCTAATAAACTGAACTTGTAACATCTTTTAAATTTTAAGAACAGCAAAGATACAGCAACGGCAACAATTTACCAATGCCTTTTAGAGATTGTTTTGTAAGTAAAATTCAGCATTTTTTTTATCTTTTCGTAATTGCTCTATTAATTTTTCTATAGAATCAAATTTTTGTTCGTCTCTTAAAAAATAAAGAATTTCTATGGTTAATTCTTTATTATAAAGATTTTCGTTAAAGTTAAAAAAATGAACCTCAATAGTTTGATGTTGACCTTTAATTGTAGGCCTAAAGCCAACATTCATCATGCCGTAAACCACAGTGTTATGAATGCTAGATTTTACGACATAGACACCTGTTTTTGGAATCAGCTTATAAGTTGCATTTACATCAATATTAGCTGTAGGAAATCCAATTTTACCACCTAATTGCTTTCCATTTACTACTTTTCCCGTGAGCATAAAATGATACCCTAAATAGTTGTTGGCAGTTTTTATATGTTTTTCTGATAAAGCTTTTCTAATTTTTGTAGAACTCACTGCTACTTGGTTGATATCTTGCGCAGGAATTTCTTGTACCTCAAAACCGTATAAATGGCTATATTCTGTGAGTTGCTCTAGGTTTCCTTCCCTGTTTTTCCCAAAATGATGATCGTAACCAATAATTAATTTTGAAACATTGAGCTGATTTACCAAAATATCTCTTACAAAATCTAAAGCTGTTAATCTAGAAAACTCTTTACTAAAAGGATGAATGATTAAAAAATCGAGTCCAGTTTTAGCTAATAAGGCAGCGCGTTCTTCTATAGTATTAATTAGCTTTATAGAATTGTCTTTTTGTAATACCATTCTTGGATGAGGGAAAAAGGTTAATAAAACCGATTTTTTAGCCGTTTTTTTTGCGGTTTGTACAACTTGTTCAATTATTTTTTGATGTCCAATATGTACGCCATCAAATGTGCCAATAGTAACAATGGTTTTTTCTTTAGCCAAGTAGTTAGAAAGTGAGTGGATTATTTCCAAAATGTATCAAAAGATTTGTGCAAAGTTACAATTTGCAACAAGCAAACAAAGAAATTTTTTAGAGAAACTAACTTTAATACATTTGATAATAATTGCTCACATAATTTATTAGAAGTTTAATTTTCAAGAAAGAAATTCAACTAATTCAAAAAAAATTGTATTTTGCAGATAGATAACAAATATTTTACATTATGAAAAAACTATTACTTATTGCATTTGCAATGTTTACTAGTGTTGCAATGTTTTCCCAGACATCTGTCTCAGGAAAAGTATCGGATGCTAGTGGAGAGCCTTTACCAGGCGCTAATATTAAGGTTGAAAATAAAGCGGTAGGTACTACCACAGATTTTGACGGAAAGTTTACTTTAAAAGTAACAGAAACTCCACCTTTTAATGTAGAGATTTCAATGCTTGGGTTTAAAACTCAAACAATAGCCATTACAAAAAATAATCAATCAATTACAGTAACTTTAGTAGAGAATGCAACTTCTTTAGATGAAGTTGTTGTATCTGCTTCGCGTACACCAGAACGTATTATGGAGTCTCCTGTAACGGTTGAACGAATGGATATTAGAGCTATTAGAAATACATCTTCTCCTTCTTTTTACGATGGTTTACAGAATTTAAAAGGAGTAGATATCAATGCAAACAGTTTGACATTTAAGTCTGTAAATACACGTGGTTTTGCAACTTTTTCTAACGAGCGTTTTATGCAATTAGTAGATGGTATGGATAACTCATCTCCAGCATTAAACTTTGCAATTGGTAATTTATTGGGAATGTCTGAGCTTGATGTAAAAACAGTAGAGTTATTACCAGGAGCATCTTCTGCATTATATGGTGCAAATGCATTTAATGGTATTATGTTTATGACAAGTAAAAGTCCATTTAACGACCAAGGGATTAGTTATGTAATTAAAAAAGGATTAACAGTACAAGATGCAGCTGGATCGAATGGTTATGTAGATACTAGTATCCGTATGGCATATGCTTTTTCTGATTACTTTGCAGCAAAAGCAACTTTATCATATTTAGAAGGTACAGATTGGTTTGCTGTAGATTATAGAGATGAGACAAACCCTGGGTCAACAAGCCATGTTGGAAATCCAGCATATAACGGGTTAAACGTATATGGAGATGAAGTAGGGACAACATTTAATTGGGATCAATTAGCAAGTACACCTGTAGGAACCTTAGGTAGCTCTAGAGTTACAAGGACTGGATATAGAGATGTAGACCTAATGGACAACAAAGCAAAAAGTGTGAAGCTGGGAGTTTCTTTAAATTACAGACCTTTTGGTAACGAAGACTTAGAAATTATATGGAATTCTAAATTTGGTACAGGTAACACCATTTATCAAGGTCAAAACAGATACAATATTAAAAACTTTTACTTAGCACAACATAAATTAGAAGTAAGAGGTAAAAACTTTTTTGTAAGAGGATATACAACTGTTGAAGATGCTGGAGATTCTTACGATACACGTTTTGCTGCAATTAACATAAATAGAGAGTGGAAAAGTGATAAACAATGGTTTCAAGAATATGCTGGTGCTTATCTAGGTGCTTTTGCTGGATTAGGTGTTCCAGGAATGAGTCATGATGCTGCGAGAGCTTTTGCTGATAGAAATCGTTTAGCTCCAGGTTCAGCTGGGTATGCCGCTGCTAAAGCAAAAGTGACTTCAGACCCTAACTTATTAACAGGCTCTAAGTTTCAAGACAATACTAAACTGTACCACGCAGATGCAAATATGAATTTAAGTGAGTATTTAGATTTTGGAGATATTCAAGTAGGAGGCTCTTTTAGACAGTACTCTTTAAATTCTTACGGAACAATTTTTACAGATTATGACGGTCCAATTAACTATAATGAATATGGTGCTTATGTACAATTCCAAGAAAAGTATATGGATGATCGTTTAAAGTTAACAGCTTCTGGTAGATATGATAAAGCTCAAAACTTTAAAGGAAATGTGTCGCCAAGAATATCATTGGCGTATGCAGCTGGAGAAAATAAAAACCACAACTTTAGAGCTTCTGTACAAACAGGATTTAGAAATCCAACGACACAAGATCAGTACATCGGTTTAGATTCTGGAGGAGGTATTTTAATTGGTACAGCATCAGACAACCTAGCTAGATATAGATCTCAACCTTATGCTTTAGGAATCGCTCCGGCATTGGCAGGATATATCAATGCAGTAACTGGTGGTGCTGCAGGCATTGGATCTACAAAAGTGTTAACAGGTACTCAAGCCTATAATAATTCTTGGACAGCAAGTTCATTGGTAAAATTCTTAGGAAGTAAAAATCCTGCAGATTTACAAAAATCTAATATTGACCTAGTAAAACCTGAGCATGTAACTGCTTTTGAAGTTGGATATAGAGGATTGATTGAAGGGTTTACAATTGACTTTAATGCATATTACAACAAGTACAAAGACTTTATTGCTAGTAAAAATGCTGTTGCACCATTATATGGTAGTGTAGCGTTAACAGATAGAGTAGATTTAGGACCGGTTACTGGTGGTGCACAAGGTGTTACACCGATTGCTTTGATTGCTTTAAGTAATGGAGATTATAAAGGAATTGCTTTTGATTCTAACTCTGATGCAGATATTAATTCTTATGGTTTAGGTTTAGGTATTTCTACAAAAGTTTTAGGCGGATTTGATTTAGGATTCAACTATTCGTATGCTAAATTTCAAGAAAAAGGAGCTTCTGATCCTAACTTTGAGGCAGGATTTAATACTCCAGAGCACAAGTTTAAAGTACAGTTTGGAAATACCGATTTGTTAAAAAACTTAGGATTTAATGTAAACTTTAGATGGCAAGATGCTTTCTTATGGCAATCTTCTTTCTATGACGGAATGGTTGATGCAAGATCTGTAATCGATGCTCAAATTAATTATAGATTACCTAAATACAAATCTATATTTAAAATTGGTGGAGCTAACTTAGGTGGTAAAGAGTACTTTAGTGCACCAGGTGTTGGTGGAATTGGTTCTCAATATTATTTCTCTTGGACGATCAATCCATAATCATATCAATATAATGTAAAATAAAAGCCTGTTGCATATGCAACAGGCTTTTATTTTTAGTTATTTTTTTGTTTATGAATCTATAAAAGATGCACTTAAAAATTCTCTATTCATTCTAGCAATGTTTTCTAAAGAGATTCCTTTAGGACATTCAATTTCACATGCACCAGTGTTGGTGCAGTTTCCAAAACCTTCTAAATCCATTTGAGCAACCATGTTTCTTACACGATCTGCAGCTTCAACTTGTCCTTGAGGCAATAACGCATATTGAGATACTTTAGCTCCAACAAACAACATAGCAGAAGAGTTTTTACAAGTCGCTACACAGGCACCACAACCAATACAGGTTGCAGCATCCATGGCTTCATCAGCAGCGTGCTTAGAAATGGGAATGGCATTAGCATCTTGTGTATTACCAGAGGTGTTTACAGAAATATAACCACCCGCTTGTTGTATACGTTCAAAAGCAGTTCTATCAACCACTAAATCTTTAATAACAGGGAATGCAGCTGCTCTAAATGGTTCAATATAAATTGTATCACCATCGTTAAACATACGCATATGTAACTGACACGTGGTTACTCCACGATCAGGCCCATGAGCTTCACCGTTAATATACATAGAACACATTCCACAAATACCCTCTCTACAGTCATGGTCAAAAGCAACAGGCTCATCTCCTTGTTCTATTAATTGTTCATTCAAAACATCCATCATTTCTAAGAAAGACATGTGCTCTGAAATATCATTCACTTTATAATCGACCAATTTCCCTTTGTCTTCTGGTCCTTTTTGTCTCCAAATTTTTAATGTCAAATTCATATTTCTAGATTTTAAGTATTGAGTATTGAGTATTGAGTGGCATTAAATTAAAGAATCTAATATCTCATATCTCAAGACTAACATCTATTTATAACTTCGTTGTTTTAATTCTATATCATTAAACTCTAATGCTTCTTTATGTAGCACAGCATCTGCAGGTTCTCCTTTATATTCCCAAGCAGCAACAAAAGCAAACTCTTTGTCATTACGTTTTGCTTCTCCTTTTTGTTCTCCTTCAAGTTCTACAGATTCTTCTCTAAAGTGCCCACCACAAGATTCTTCTCTCATTAAGGCATCTTTAGCAAATAATTCACCTAGCTCTAAAAAGTCAGCCACACGTCCTGCTTTTTCTAATTCAGGATTCATTTCTTCTGCTTTCCCCGGAACTTTTACTTCTTTCCAAAACTCTTCTCGTAAGGCTTTGATTTCTGCCATTGCTTCTTTCAGTCCTTTTTCGTTACGAGACATTCCTACTTTGTCCCACATGATTTTTCCGAGACGTTTGTGGAAATAATCAACAGATTTTGAGCCTTTGTTGTTAATGAAGAAATTGATACGTTCTTTTACTTCGCTTTCTACTTCTTCAAACTCTTTTGTGTCTGTAGCTATAGCGCCAGTTCTAATTTCATCAGCCAAGTAATCACCAATGGTATATGGTAATACAAAGTAACCGTCTGCCAATCCTTGCATTAAGGCAGATGCTCCTAAACGGTTTGCACCGTGGTCAGAGAAATTCGCTTCACCAATACAGTACAATCCTTTTACGGTTGTCATTAAGTTATAATCAACCCAAACTCCGCCCATAGTATAGTGCGTTGCAGGATATATCATCATCGGGGTTTTATACGGATTCTCATCTACAATCTTCTCGTACATTTGGAAAAGGTTTCCGTATTTGGCTTCTACAATAGCTTCACCTAACTCAGTAATTTTTTCTTTAGATGGGTTTTTTATTCCGTGAATTTTAGCTTGCTCTTTCCCATATCTTTGAATAGCAGAAGCAAAATCTAAATACACTGCTTCTCCAGTTGCATTGACACCATAACCAGCATCACAACGTTCTTTTGCAGCTCTCGATGCCACATCACGTGGTACTAAATTACCAAATGCAGGATAACGTCTTTCTAAATAGTAATCTCTATCTTCTTCAGCTATCTGAGTTGGTTTTAATTTTCCTTGCTGAATGGCTTTTGCATCTTTAATATTTTTTGGCACCCAAATTCTACCATCGTTACGTAACGATTCTGACATCAATGTTAATTTAGATTGATAATCTCCTGAACGTGGAATACAAGTTGGGTGAATTTGTGTATAACAAGGGTTTGCAAAGAAAGCGCCCTTTTTATGAATTTTCCAGGCAGCAGTTGCATTAGAGCCCATTGCGTTGGTTGATAGGAAATATACATTTCCGTAACCACCAGAGGCAATAACTACAGCATGTGCAGAATGACGTTCAATTTCTCCAGTGATTAAGTTTCGTGCAATGATACCTCTTGCTTTTCCGTCAATCTTAACAACATCTAACATCTCGTGTCTGTTATACATTTGTATTTTACCACGTGCAATTTGACGGTTCATTGCAGAGTAGGCTCCTAATAATAATTGCTGACCTGTTTGTCCTTTTGCATAAAAAGTTCTTGAAACGAGTACTCCACCGAAAGAACGATTGTCTAACAATCCACCATAATCTCTAGCAAAAGGAACTCCTTGTGCCACACATTGATCAATAATATTTGCAGAAACCTCTGCCAAACGATATACGTTGGCTTCACGAGAACGGTAGTCACCTCCTTTTACGGTGTCGTAAAACAACCTGTAGGTAGAGTCTCCGTCTCCTTGATAATTCTTAGCGGCATTGATACCTCCTTGTGCAGCAATAGAGTGTGCACGTCTAGGTGAATCTTGGTAAGCAAATGCTTTTACATTATAGCCTAACTCTGCTAAAGTAGCAGCGGCAGAACCACCAGCCAATCCTGTACCAACAACGATAACATCTATATTACGTTTGTTTGCAGGATTTACAAGGTTAATTTTATCTTTATAAGTTGTCCACTTATCTTTAATTGGACCCTTTGGTACTTTTGAATCTAAAACACTCATATTGTTAAAAATTAATGGTGATTAAAATGATGCCAAACAGCAACTATAATAAAGCCTAATGGAATTGCAATAGCATAAATTTTTCCGAATGTTTGCATTGCTTTTTTTCTACCAGCTGTTGCTCCCATTGATTGAAATGCAGAAGTAAAACCGTGTAGTAAATGCAATGCTAATAACACAAAAGAAATTACATAAGCACCTACTCTTAGCGGACTTAGAAATTTATGTTGTAGTTCTTCGTAATAACGAAAATCTTGAGTTTCTTCTACCAATCCAGACATATCTCCTTGAATGTACTTTACATTAATTTCTGGTATCCAAAAATCAATAAAGTGTAATACAAGAAACGCTAAGATTACTAAACCACTATAAATCATGTTTCTGCTCATCCAAGATGAGTTAGCAGCTCCATTATTTTTTGCGTACGAAACGCCAATAGCTTTTCTGTTTCTAAGTTCTAGTACAAAACCCATCACAAAATGAAATACCACTCCAAAAATCAATACAGGCTGCAAAGCAAACTGTACTAAAGGGTTTGTACCCATAAAGTGTGAAAGTTTATTAAATAAATCTTCACTGAAAATCGATGTAATATTGACTGCCAAGTGAATGATTAAGAAGAACATCAGAAAAAATGCAGAAAGTGCCATTGCTACTTTTCTTCCTATTGAAGATTTTAAAAATCCGCTCATTATATTGTTAGTTAAATAATTGGAACAAATTTAAGGTTAAAGAGTAGTTTTAGCAAGTAAGTTTTTTGTTTTCTACAGTATTTAGAATTTGTTTAAATAAAGAAAAATTGTTTATATTGCTTTAGTTTTTACAAGCTGCATTTTTAGCCAAACTTTAATCGAAGCAAAAATATGTTTAAATTGATTTTTAATCGAATAAGAGTACTGTATTTACTTTTTGTTATTGTTCTTTTTGAAGGCTGTAATAGTAATAGTACTAAAAATAATTTTACAAGTGATTTTAATACAACTTCACAAAGAACATGGATTGGTCCAGAATACTGGTCAAACCCACTACAAGACTGGAATGTTGAGAATGGAGAACTTAACTGCTTGGTTAGTGATAAAAACAGAAATGTACACTTATTAACTAAAAAAATTGATTCAAATTCAGGAACAATAAACACAAGTGTACAGATTAAGGTACACCAACTAATTGAGTCTAAAAAAAATGAAAACTGGGTTGGTTTTAGTATTGGATCAAAAGGAGAGTTCAATGATTTTAGAGATAATGCAATTTTTGGAAAAGGCTTGAATGCTGGTGTTACAACTAGAGGAGATTTGTTTATAGGAACATTTGAACAAAAAACTTCAAAACCGTTAATTAAAAATGTGTTGAAGCGTGGTGTTGTTTTAGCTTTTAACTATGCACCTTTCAAAAGTAACTTTAAAATAACACTTTCACTTTTTGACATAACAGGTAAAAAATTACTGAATAAGATAGAAAAAGAACTTAAACCTTCTGAAACTATTCATGGAGATATAGTTTTAGTAAGCCATTATAATTTAAAGAAATCAGATAAAAGAAGACTTCAAAAAAGTGTGTCATTTTCAAATTGGCAAGTTTCAGGAAGTAAAATTTCAACATATAATGATTATAAATTTGGGCCAATTTTATTTTCTCAATATACATTAAGCAGAAAGGTATTAAAATTAACAGCTCAAATGGCGCCAGTAATTTTAGGGAAAGAAAAAGTATATTTAGAAATAAAAAAAGAGAATAAATGGATTGTTATTGATTCTTCTTCAATAGATAAAGATGCAAGAACAGCAACCTTTAATGTTTTTAACTGGAAAGCAGAAAAAAATATTCCGTATAGGGTTTCATATAAGATTGATAAAGGAATAAAATACAAAGAGCAATGTTTTTGGGAAGGTATGATTAGAAAAGATCCAGTTAATAAAGAAGAGTTTGTTGTTGCTGGATTTACAGGAAATGATCATCTAGGCTTTCCAAATTCAGATATAACAAAGCAAGTTGCTTATCATAACCCTGATTTGTTATTTTTCTCTGGAGATCAGATTTATGAGCCAAGTGGAGGCTTTGGTGTTCAAAGGTCACCATATGACAAAGCTACATTAGATTATTTAAGAAAATGGTATATGTTTGGTTGGGCATTTAGAGATTTAATGAAAGATAGGCCAACAATTAGCATTACAGATGATCATGATGTGTATCATGGAAATATTTGGGGAGCTGGAGGTATAGCTACACCGAAAGAATATGGTCAGGGAGCAAAAGCCCAAGATGCTGGTGGGTACAAAATGCCACCTAAGTGGGTAAATATGGTTCAAAAAACACAAACTAGTCATTTTCCAAACCCATTTGATCCTACACCAGTAAAACAAGGTATAAATACATATTATACTGATATGGATTATGGAGGAGTAAGTTTTGCAATTCTTGAAGACAGAAAATTTAAATCTGCCCCTAAAGGATTATTGCCAAAAGCAAATATTTGGAATGGTTGGGCACAAAATAAAAAGTTTGATATGAAAACAGAGGGAGATGTAAAAGGAGCAACTCTTTTAGGTGACAGACAATTACTGTTTTTAAACCATTGGGTGTCAGACTGGAGTGAGCAAACTACAATGAAAATGTTATTATCTCAAACAATTTTTGCTAATGTAGCTACATTGCCAAAAGAAGCGATGTCTGGAGCAATAATACCAACACTTAGAATAATGCATGAAGGCGATTACGCTGAGAATGATAGACCTGTAGCAGATTTAGATTCTAATGGGTGGCCACAAACAGGAAGAAATAAAGCATTGAAAATTATTAGAAAAGCATTTGCAGTTCACTTGGCAGGAGACCAACACTTGGGTTCTACAATTCAATACGGTATAGATGACTGGGGTGATGGTGGATTTGCTTTATGTGTCCCTTCAATTTCTAACCATTGGCCAAGAAGATGGTATCCCTTAGAAAATGGAATTAACAGAGATCCAAATAAACCAAAATATACAGGTGAATTTGAAGATGGTTTTGGAAATAAAATGACTGTTTACGCTGTTTCAAACCCTACGTTTACAGACAAAAAACCTTCAAGGTTACACGATAGAGCAACTGGTTATGGAATTGTAAGGTTAAATAAAAGAACAAGAGAAATAATTTTAGAATGTTGGCCTAGGTCAGCCAATCCGGCAAATGGAAATAAAGACCAATACAAAGGATGGCCAATAACAATTAAACAAGAGCAAAACTACGGACGTAAAGCAGCAAGTTATCTCCCAGAATTAAGAATTAATGGTGTTGAAAATCCGATTGTTCAAGTGATAGATGAAACTATTAATGAAATACTATATACAATAAGAATTAATGGGAAAACTTTTAAGCCAAAAGTATTTAATAAATCACATACATATACATTAAAAATTGGATTGTCAACAAACAATTTTAAAATAGTTAAAAGAAATTTGTCACCTTTAAAAAAAGAGACTTTTTTAGTAATAAATATTAATGAATAAATTAGTAGATAATCATCAAACCAATCAAATAATTTGGCTGCTAAGAATTGCTGTAGCATTTTGTTTCTTAGGTCATGGATTAATAGCTATTGGGAAAAATGCGGCATGGATTCCGTATTTAGAAGTTTTTGGTATAAAGGGAGATAGAGCTTTAGAAATAATGTTTATTATTGGAGTAGTAGATATTCTTGTAGCTTTATTTGTTTTAATAAAGCCTTTTAGAATAGTTATACTTTGGGCTTGTTTTTGGACATTTGCTACTGCACTTATTAGACCTATATCAGGTGAATCAATTTGGGCATTTATAGAAAGAGCTCCTAATTGGATTACCCCTATTGCTTTGTATTTATTTTTTTATAGAAATAATACTTAAAAAGGAATAGCATTAAAGTAAGTTTAAAATATGTGTTAACTCAATAGGTTTTTCTAGAGGAATCATATGTCCCGAGATAATAAGTAATTTTTTTACTTTAGAAGGATGCTGAATGGCAAAATTCATAGCACTAAAGCCACCTAAAGAAAAACCAACAATAATTGAGTTTTCATCAACCGAATTATCTATTAGTTGGTTGATTTCATCAAAAGATGTTACTGAGGTAATGTCTATATGAATTGGTTCAATATACGCTAACTTCGGAAAAACAAATTACTATAAATCTACTGTACACATGGTTCCCGAAATAAAATACACCTTTTGCATTTAGTTAAATTTATAATTAGAGTTAACCATACATTTATTGTTTTCCCAGCTGTTTTTTAACTTGCTCTTAGGAATGATTGTACCGTTACAAGTTAGGTAATTTCCAAAACGGTCTTTTTTTATGACTTTTAACTTGCCAGCTAAGATGGCATTTGCAATTCTATAAATCAATCCGTTTTTGGGATATGGAACATTTTTCTCTGTGAATGATAATCCGACATTATTATTAAACAAATCCATTTCAGAAGAAATTTTATCTGGAATTTCACCTTCTTCAAATTGCTTTTTTTTGAATTGTTTATAGTTGCTTTTTTCGTGTGCTATACCCAATCTTTTGGCAGCATTTTTTCCAATTTCTTGATGCAATCTTGCCAACCAATACGCATGTCTAAATGCATCTACTTGTCCACCACTTTTATCGCCATCTAATAAAGGCGTATTGGCTATAGAATCTGAAACTTGCTGTGCTTCTTTAGAAATTAAAAATGCTTTTTTAGCTTTAGCTAAGTGAAAAAATACCCAGATTTTTTCTGGACATTCCAATTTTTTAAATGCGTTCCAGTTAGATTGAGCATATCCTTGAAGTTGTAAGAAAAAGCAAAAAAGAAACAGTACTTTTTTCATAAAGACAAAAGTACTGTTTTTAATAGTTTTGTAGGGGGTAATTATTTAATTACTAGTTGTTGTTGCTCTTTACCAACCTTAACAGTATAAGTTCCTTTAGGTAGATAATACATGCCATTTTGAGCTGCTCTTAATGTTGTTTTTGTAGCTTTTTCGAAAGCTTTTTTACCTTTTTTAGAGAATGAAAGATCAAAAGGTATGGTATTAAATCCTCTGTCTACAGAAACATAAAACGTGTTAACTAAAGTCTCTTCTTTGTAAACAGTAACAGCAACTTTTTTAGTTGTATTAGAAAACAGCGTAATGTTTATATTCGGTGTATATGCTTGAGACCATTGATTCCAAGAACTTCCCCAACGAGAACTATAACGTATGGGCGCTAACTTAAAGAGATGTGTTGCTTTTGTGCTATACTTATCAAAGTGTTGCAACTGTGCAATATTAGTTTTGTATATACTTCTTCCGTGCGTACCAACAACCAAGTCATTTTCTCTTTCTTGAATCACTAAGTCGTGTACGGCAACGTTTGGCAATCCTTTGTAAAATGGATGCCAAGAACTACCATTGTTAAAAGTTACATACAAACCGTTGTCTGTACCAACGTATAAAATGTGTTTGTTTTTAGTGTCTTCTTTAATTACATTAACCGCTGATGTTGGTATATTACTGCTAATGTTTTTCCAAGTTTGTCCATAGTCATCAGACATAAATACGTAAACAGAAAAATCATCATTTCTATATCCGTTTAGTGTTGCATAGACTCTTTCTTTTTTAAATTTTGAAGCAATTACTCTACTAATCCATAATCCTTTTGGCAAATTTCCAGTAATATTTTTCCAAGTAGTTCCTCCGTCTTTGGTGACATGAATCAACCCATCATCAGAACCGGTATAAATCAATCCGAACTGAAAAGCACTTTCAGAAATAGTGGTTAGGGTACCATAGGGCACATTTCCTTTTTTACCTCCAGTAGTTAAATCGTCAGAAATTACGTCAAAAGTTACTCCTTGATCCATAGAACGTAATAATTTATTGGCACCCATATATAAAATATCTTGGTTGTGTGGTGATAGTAAAATAGGTGTTTGCCAATTGTAACGATATGGAGAATCTCCTAGTTGATGTTTTGGATGAATAGAAATACGCTTCCCTGTTTTTAAATTTATGCGAAAGTAATACCCAAATTGTGAGCCAGAATACACCGTTTCATTGTCTCTGCTGTCAATTTGAACTTGCATTCCGTCTCCGCCGCCAATACTTTTGTACGGATAATCTCCGTTACCTTCCCAACCGCGAGAAAAGCGGTAACTACTAGAACCGTACCAAACACCGTTATCTTGTAAACCACCGTACACATTATACGGCTTTTTATTATCTACATTAATGGCGTAAAACTGCCCTACTGCATGCGGATTATTTTTAGACCAGTTTTTACCATCATCAAATGTAATGTTAATTCCACCATCATTTCCATCAATAACATGACCTAATTTTTTAGGGTTAACCCAGATTGCTTGATGGTCTGAGTGCATATTTGAAGCACCAATATTTGTAAATGTTTTTCCTCCATCATCAGATTTTAGCAAAGGCACACCACCAATGTATACTTTATTTTGATCTAAATGGCTCACTCCCATAATTCCAAAATAATATCCGTAAGAACTATATACGCCATCTAAATATCCTTTGTGTGTTTTTTTCCAAGTTTTACCGCCATTTGTAGACTTGTACAATTCTGCTCCGATTACTGGCGAGTTGAATAACCTAGAATTGGCATCTTCTAAATATGTTGCTAAATGATTTGGTTTTAGACTGCCATTTCTTACTGCTGCTTTTACAGTGGTAGCAGTTTCTTTTTTATCAAAACGATTGTTGCGTAAATAGCTGTTTAATTGCTTGTTGTCTAATTTTAAAAAATCAGCCACAGACATCGTTTTAAAATCGTCTTTTTGCAAGCCTTTGCTTTTTCTAGCAGGCTTTGCAGGTCTTCTAAATTGATTGTCTAAAAAGGCATACACTACATTGTCATTAAAAGCAGCCAAACCAATTCTACCAACTCCGGTTCCTACAGGAAACCCTTTCCCTTTTCCAGTTACTTTTTTCCAAGAATCTCCTCCGTCTGTACTCTTATAGATGGCAGAGCCATTTCCGTCTCCGTCAAAATCCCAAGCTTTACGCATACGTTCCCAAGAAGCAGCATACATAATATTTGGATTAGTTGGCGATACACTAATATCAATTACACCAGTCATATCATCAATGTACAATGCCTGTTTCCAAGACTTACCTCCATCGGTAGTTTTGTAAATGCCACGTTGTTTATTTTTAGAATACAAATGACCGATAACACCAATAATAACTTCATTAGGGTTATTTTTATTGATATGAATTCTGCCAATATGATGAGAATCTGACAAGCCAACATGCTGCCAAGTTTTTCCTCTGTTGGAAGATTTTAAAATTCCGATTCCCGCATAGGACGAACGAGAAGAATTGCTTTCTCCTGTACCAACCCAAATGGTTCCGTTTTTCCAATCTACAGCAATATCGCCAATATTTTGTGTTGGAGAATTGTCCATAACAGGAGTAAAAGAAGTACCGTTGTTGTTTGTGTACCATAATCCGCCAGAGGCGTAGCCCACATAAAATTCAGTTGTATTGTCTGGATTAACATCAATATCTACCACACGGCCACTCATAATAGTTGGACCAATATTGGTAAACTGAATATTTTTTACAATTGAGCTTTTTGTAAGTTTAGCTTTTTGCTGCAACGCATTTTCAACTTGATTTGCAGTTGTTGCTTGCTGGGCATTCATGGTAAAAACCGCTATGAATAATGCCAAGACTAAAGAAAATGTTTTTTTCATGATTTAGTTAGTTTGATGCCTCTAAGGTACTATTTGCAATAAAGAACGCAAAAAAAATAATTGTTAACGTTTTACTAAAGTGTTAAAAAGAAAAACGCCTGTTAAATGCATTTAACAGGCGTTTTAAACTAAAAAAGTATATGTATTAAATAACTTTTACGTTTACTGCGTTCATCCCTTTTCTACCTTCCTTCAAGTCAAATTCTACTGCATCACCTTCTCTAATCTCATCAACTAATCCAGAAATGTGTACAAAATGTTCGTTGTTTGTGTCTTCTTCAGTAATAAAACCAAATCCTTTAGATTCGTTGAAGAATTTTACTGTACCTTTCATTGTATTTAAATTATAATAATATTAGCTACAAAGGTAGCGCTATATATTTTAGCAATAGCATAAATCGTTATTTTTTTTAGATTTATTTAAAAAGAGTGCTATTTATAACATTTTGAAAATCAATTCAAATACTAAATAGATGTATTGTTATACTTGTAAAAGTAAGGCGATTCTGATTTAGAAAATAACAGGTTCTTGCTAGTTTTTTCTTTTGATAAATTAGTACATTTGTTATCTTAAAATTTAATTTTCAATGAAATATCACGCAATAAACAATCAGCTTTTTATAAAAAACAGGGCAAAATTTACTGCCCAAATGAAACCTAACGCTATCGCAGTTTTTAACTCGAATGATATTTTTACAACTGGTGCAGATAGCACATTGCCCTTTCATCAGCATAGAGATATTTTTTATTTAAGTGGTGTAGATCAAGAAGAAAGTATATTGGTATTGTTTCCAGATGCCCTAGATAAAAAACATAGAGAAATCATTTTTGTTAAAGAAACAAACGATCACATTGCTGTTTGGGAAGGTGCAAAACTTACTAAGAAACAAGCGACAGCAACATCTGGTGTTGCTACGGTGTATTGGTTAAGTGATTTTGATAAAGTATTTTTTGACTTGATGACAGAAGCAGAAACAATCTATTTTAACACCAATGAACACTACCGTCAGTCAGTTGAATTAGAAAGCAGAGAAGATCGTTTTATAAAAAAAGTAAAAGACAAATTCCCAGCACATAATTGGGCAAAAAGTTTTCCAATTTTACAAAGTATACGAGGAGTAAAAGAGTCCGAAGAAATAGCGCTATTACAAACAGCATGCGATATTACCGAAAAAGGATTTCGAAGAATTTTAGGCTTTGTAAAACCTGGAGTGATGGAGTATGAGATAGAAGCTGAGTTTATGCACGAGTTTTTAAGAAATCGCTCTAAAGGATTTGCGTATACGCCAATTGTTGGTTCTGGCTACAACGCCTGTGTATTGCATTACATAGAAAATAATCAGCCATGTAAAGATGGCGATATGTTATTGATGGATGTTGGTGCTGAATACGCTAACTATTCTAGTGATATGACACGTACTATTCCTGTAAACGGGCGTTTTACAGATAGGCAAAAGGCGGTGTATAATGCTGTACATAGAGTAAAAGACGAAGCTACAAAATTGTTGGTACCAGGTACTCTTTGGGCAGAGTATCATGTAGAAGTTGGTAAAATAATGACTTCAGAATTACTAGGGTTAGGGTTACTAGATAAGGCTGATGTACAGCACGAAGATCCTAATTGGCCAGCATATAAAAAGTATTTTATGCACGGAACATCGCACCATATGGGCTTAGATACACACGATTATGGAGCGTTAAAAACTCCGATGAAAGCAAACATGGTTTTTACGGTTGAACCAGGCATTTATATTCCAGAAGAAAACATGGGAATTCGTTTGGAAGACGATGTTGTAATTAAAGAAACTGGTGCACCATTTAATTTGATGCGTAATATACCAATTGATGCGGCAGAAATTGAAGATTTGATGAATTCATAATTCAATGATCTATAAATAAAAGTTAAAAGCGAGCTTAGGTTCGCTTTTTTTATGTAAAAAAAGTAGCTTCGCCGTTTGTATATTGTTTATGGCAAAAAATCTAAATAGAAAGCAGCAAGCAAAAGTTATTAGAACTTTTAGAAAAATCCATAGAATACTTGGCGCTACATTATTTATATTCTTTTTTATTGTAGCTGTTTCTGGCTTGCTTTTAGGGTGGAAAAAGAACAGCAATAATTACTTGCTTTCTAAAACCTATAATGGTACAAGTGTAGAGTTTAAAGAATGGCAGTCTATTGATAGTTTGTATAAAAATGCTGTATACTTTTATAAAAAGCATATAACAACAGCAGCCCAACCAGAAATACAACGGATTGATGTTAGAAAAAAAGACGGAACGATAAAGTTTGTGTTTAGTAACTATTACGGTATCCAGATAGATGGTACAACAGGGAACTTATTGCACATAGAAAGAAGGCGTTCTGATTTTATAGAAGCAATTCATGATGGCTCTATTTTAGATGTGTATTTTAAAACAAAAGGCAAGCCCATAAAATTAATTTACACAACTGTAATAGGTTTGGCGTTGTTACTCTTTACCATTACAGGTTTTTGGCTGTGGTTAGGACCAAAAAGAATGCGAAAAAGAGCATAAAAAAGCTGCTCTAAATAGAACAGCTTTAAATGTTAATAAAGACTTTTACTTATTTAACAACCAATGTATATCTTGGTGTTGGGTTTAATGGGCAAAAATATTCATAAGTACCCTTTTTTAATAGCACTTTTTTAGTAGTACTCTTTTTATTTTTTGCGACCAACTTAGTTACATAAGCACTTTTTATATGGTGTTTTTCACCTTTTTTTCCTTGTGGTACTAAAACAAATCCTACGTTATGATCTACGCCATTATTGGCTATTTCAAAAATATAAGTACCTTCAGATAAGGTTAGCTGTTTCTGGGTAAATTCCCCTTTAGTTTGCTCTAAAGCAACAGTTTTTGTTTGTTGTGCAGAAGCTGTAAAAGAAACTCCTAAAATTAAAATGATTACTGCGATAATTTTTTTCATGATTGTAAAATTTTTATATGATTGATTATTGTGTTACTGTAAATTTTAAAAGCTGCTTGTGTTTTAGTACCGTTTGCAATACCCTGTCTGTTTTTGTTCTATTTACTCATGGGTTAAGCTATTCATTTTTCCAATAGCAGTAGGTATAGACAAGTAATAATTACAGCTATTTTCTTCAGCAATAGCTAACACTAACTGCTCTCTAAATTTGTTGCTAAAGTTTCTGCTTGCGGTCAAATCTCCTAAACTTTAATAGATTTGCAAGGTTGTTGGAGAATTGCCAAATACTTTAATTAAATTTGGAATAAATCCTATTTTTTTTTGCACAACATTAAATAATTCTTTTGATTTTCCAGTAGTTGTTTCTGGATTTAAAGTTTTAATTCGTGTACTCAGTTTTCTATATTAATTCGTTTAATCTTTTTTGCATATTTGCTGATCTGTATTGTTCTCATCATAAGTTTGATACCCCCAGCAATTTGGACATTGGTGTTTTTTTGTTGTACTCATATGCATTGTTTTTTAATTACACTACAAAGATGCAACAGACATAAGCTTTGAAAAATGGACAAAAGTTCCTAAGTCTTGGACAAGCTTAGTTTTTATACTCTTTTTTAAATTGTAGGGGTGATTTTGAAGTAGCTTTTGTAAAAAATCGGGTAAAATAAGCGGGGTCGTTAAATCCTAGCTCAAAGGCAATTTCTTTTACTGAGTTCGTAGAGTATATTAATAAGCGTTTGGCTTCTAAAACAATTCTATTTTTAATAAAATCACTCGGAGAGCTTGTCCCAACTTTTTGAAAGTTTTTTGCTAATGATTTGGGAGAAACACCTAATCTGCTGGCATATTCTGTTACAGCATGTAAAGTTTTATAATTCATTTCAACCAAAACACTAAAGTCTTTAAATAGCTTCGTTTCTACGGTTTCTTTTAATTGATGGTTTTCTTTCTGAATTCTTACCGCCTGAATAATAAATTGTTTTAGATAGGTCTGCAACATGTCGTATTGCGCAGTTTCGTTTTGAGAAAATTCTTCAATTAAGTTTTCTAAAATAAAGTTGAGTTTTTGAGTGTCTTTTTTACAAGGAGCAATAAAAGGCGTTTCGTATACATTGTTAAATAAAACTCCGTTACATGCAACTTCTTTATCGTGAGTTTGAATGCAATAAAAATCTTTGACAAAGTTGAAGCGATAGGCTTTTTTAATTTTTTCTGAATGTACAGAAAACACTTTTCCTGGCGATAAGAAAAATAACACATTGCCATTAAAAGAAAACTGCTCAAAATCTATATAATAGGCTCCTGTACCCTCTTTTATCCAAAAAATAGTATAGGTGTCTATTTGTTCTGGCTTATTTACTACACAAGCTTTTTCAAATTCAATACTACTTAAAGAAAATACATCTTTAAAAGAATGAGTTGTAATATCTTGAACTTCCATGCTGCATTAATTATGCTTTAGTAGTCGTAAAAATTTTAAAAACATTCACAAAAACAAAAATAAAAACTGCAGGTAGCACCCAACCTAAACTATGTTGTGAAAAAGGAATATAATTATTGATGTAACTTAATTGGTCTGGACTATCAATAATAAATTTTAAGAAATCTGGCACGCTAAAAAGAAATGCTACACCAACAACTGTTTTAAATACTATTGGACTTGCTAATTTTTCTGGCAATACATTTAGTACAATTAAGATGATAGTAATAGGGTAAATAAACATTAATGCTGGTAACGCTATGTCAATAATATAATGTACATCAAACTGACCAATTAAAACCCCTAAGCCACAACCTAGCATAGCAGTAATAGTATAGGCTTTTTGAGAATTGTGAAACAAGCCTTTGAAATAATCAGCAGTTCCAGTTACAATTCCAACACCAGTAGTAAAACAAGCTAAGGCAACCAAAACACTTAAAAGAGTATTGCCAATATTACCTAAGGTTTGTGTACTTAAACTGGTAAGTACTTCTGTTCTGCTAGCATCTTCGGTAAAAGTAGTTCCAAATACAGCTCCGCTATAAATCAAACCAGCATAAATAATTAACAAGCCTAGTCCTGCTATGATACCGGCTTTAGATATTAGTTCTTTTTTTTCCTTAAATGATGTTTTTTTATGAAAATTCATAGAAATAACCAAAACGCCACCCACAACGATGGCTCCAATAGCATCAAATGTTTGATAGCCTTCAAGCAAGCCACTAATAAAAGGAGTGTCAAAACTTGTAGGATGAATATTTACAGGTGTAGTTGTAATTCCTACATAAATAACAGCCAATAAAATAATAATAATCAGAGGAGTTATAAATTTACCTAATAGATCTAATATTTTAGAACGATTCATGGTAAAAATAAAAACCAACAAAAAATATACAGTACTTGTTAGTAATGAAGATGTACCAAAAAAAGGAGCAATAGCCATTTCGTGTGTTACAGAAGCTGTTCTTGGAGCGGGTAAGGCAATAGATATGGCGTAAACAATAAAGCAATAGAGTATACTAAATGCAGGAGATACTTTTTTACCAAAATCATACATGGTGCCTTGTAAACGTGCATGTGCCATGATTCCAAAAATTGGAATGATAACTGCGGTGATAAAAAATCCAATGGTTACCAAGCTCCAACTATCTCCAGACTGTACACCTAAGAAAGGTGGTAGAATTAGGTTTCCTGCACCAAAAAACATCGAGAAGAGCGCAAAACCTGTAATTAAAATTGTTTTTGTTTTATTCATTTAAGAACGTCTCTTAAATAATAGTAGTAAACTATTGCAAATTATATATAGCATTGCAAAAGCAATGAGTATAAATTTACTTAATGCAAAGTAGTAAGCAATAGTAGACCAATACAATTTGGGGCTACCTATTAATAGTTTGATTAAACAAGTATTTTCTACAACATCAAAAATAGCTGCAATAAATATTGCCCAAATCAAAAGCTCTCCAATTCTATGAAATGATTTTTTACTCCATAAGCGTTCATTTAATTTATGAATCATCAACGCAATGAACAATGAATAGATTAGTAAAAATAAAAAATCAAAACCCAAGCTTAAACCCGCATAGATTTTAGCTAGTGTAGACCAAGAATTAACTATTTCTTGTGAGCGTTCTACAGTCTTTGCAAACTCAAAAGATAAAATTCCGTTTGGGGTTGTGTTATTGATCAAAAATCTATCAAAATAGCGCATCACAACAATCGCTAAAATAAGCATGTAGGTAAGAGAAAAAGTCAACTTCCTTTCAGTATCTTTTGAAATTTTTGCAAATGGAGAGGTAAACATTTTGATTTGTTGATTAGGATTTAAAGAATAAAGATACATATTTTTGTTTTTATGAAATATTTTATTAGTTATAAAAATGCTCAAATAGCCTATACCTCTACTGGTAAAGGAACTGCTGTGGTACTTCTACACGGTTTTTTAGAAAATTCTATGATGTGGAATAAAATAGCTAAAGAACTGTCAAAAAGAAACCGAGTTATTTGTATTGATTTATTAGGGCATGGAAAAACTGATTGTATTGGGTATATTCATTCTATGGAACTAATGGCAGATGTGGTTAACACAGTAATAAAGCATCTAAAAATACGCCGTATTATTTTAGTTGGGCATTCTATGGGTGGATATGTTGCACTGGCTTTTGCAGAGAAATATCATCAAAAAGTAAAAGGACTGTGTTTGATGAACTCAACCTCTTACGCAGATACCAAAGAACGAAATAAATTGAGGCTTAAAGCTAATAAAATGATACAAACCAACTTTAACAGCATAGTAAAAATATCTTTCACCAATTTATTTAGTAAGCAAAGTAAAAAGCAGTTTAAACAAGAAATAAGCGAAGCATTACAAGAAGCATTGCAAACAACATTACAAGGGTATATGGCATGTCAAGAAGGAATGAGAGTTAGACCTCAAAGATTTGAGTTGTTAAAAAAAAGTGCCTTTAAAAAGTTTTTTGTTATCGGGAAAAAAGATCCAATTTTAAACTATCAAGAATTGCTGCAAGAAGCAAAAAACACCGATTCAACCTATGTGCTTTTAGAAGAAGGACATATGAGTCATATTGAAAATAAAAATCAATTAACAATAGCATTATTAGGGTTTGTAAAGGGTTGTTAAACCGTGTTATATGCATTAGTAAAAAAATAAAATCTTTGTTATCAGATATTTTATTAAAAAAATCTTATTAAATTGCAGTATGTCAACACCCCCAATAAAAGTGAAACTTAAGTTTTTTTTAGTTTTAAAATTGCTAATATTGTTTTTTTTGTGCTCAAGTCAGTTGGGGTATTCACAAAAAAGAGAGAAGTCTTTTTCTATAAGTGGTTTTGTAGATTTTAACGGGTATCACGATACACGTAGTTTTAGTACACTTACCTATAATATTTTATTACAACTTTCTGATAGGCTTCAGTATTTTTCGCTCACAAACCACGATGGTCAATCAAGCTCTTCTGAACTAACAACAACCTATGCAGAACATAATCTAAGGTACAAGTTAAGTCAAAACTCACCTTTAGATGCAACCCTGCAATACGTTATAAGAAATGGCGCATTTAACGATGATATTAAATTAGGTATCCGATGGCGATTAAATAACACAATGGGTCTTAGCAGCTTTTTTAAAAAACTACAGATGTCATATTCTGTAAATTCAATGCTCGTACAGTTTAGAAACAGTACGCAAACAAAATATGCCACACAATTAGAGCATGTATATAGAATTGCTTTGTTTCCAAAAAGTTTAAATAATCGACTATACTTGGGTGGCTTTGCAGATCAAATAGTTAATTATACCAACGACAAAATTTCGTTTACTTGGGTAACAGAACATCAATTAGGATATCGAGTATATAAACAACTCTACGTTGTTGCAGAATATAGAAGAAATGAGTTTAGAACGCAAGGCATTGATGGGTTAGGATATGGGCTAGAATACGTAGTTAAATTTTAGAAAAAGTATGAAAAGAAACAGGGTTAATTGTCAGAAGCTAATACAAAAAGGAAGTGTTATAACCTTCTTTTTTGCATTTTGTATTTTTTATAGTTGCCAAGAAAATGAAGAAATAATCAATGTAGGTTATATAGGGCCATTAACAACTAGAGCAACAGATTTAGGTATTGCTCCTGCAAAAGCAATAGAGCTAGCAGTAGAAGAATATAACAACAAAAGAAGTAAAAAAGAACCTAAAATAAAGCTGTTTGTAGAAGATGATCAGTGGGAAAAGAACAATGCAATGCCTGCCTATAAAAAGTTGAGAAAAGAACATCAAATAAAAGTTTTATTTATAAGTAATACAGATGGTACAATAGCAATTAGTCAGCAAGCGAAAGAAGATAATGTTATTGTTGTAAACCCTTGTAATAATGACAGTATTTTAAATAAGCTCAATAACAATGTTTTTAAAATTGCAAAATCTACGGAAGAAGCACATAGTGTTATAGCACATAGAATTATTGAATTGAATCTAAAAAAAGTACTTATTTTACATTACCCAAATGATTTTATGACCTTAGGTAGTGCAACCTGTGCTAAAATCTTGACAGAGCATGGTATTGAGAATACAGTTGTTTCTTTTGAAAAAGGAAAAACCAACTATATAAAAGAGTTTACAGAATATAAAAAAGAAGGTTATGATGCTTTTGTTTTTTTTGGATATAAGGAGTATGGCTTTGCGATGAAACAAGCTAGAGATTTAGGAATTACAGCAAAATTTTTTGGATCAACTGTACTATTGCAAGAAGATTATTACGAAAACTCACAGGGTGCAATTAACGGAACAGAATTTGTATTTTTTACACCAGAAAGCGGTAACTATGTATTAGCACAAGAGTTTTTAAATGCCTATAAATTAAAATACAAAGAAACTCCTTTTTCTGTTTGGCCACCAATGCAAGCTTATGATGCTGCCAACTTAGTTTTTAACGAGTTAAAATCATATCGTAAAACCAAAGATAACAACATTAAATTTGATGATTGGTTACGAAATAGATTGTTAAACGTTCGCTATTACGAAGGGGTGTGTGGTAATATATCCATCAAAAATAATGGAGCTTCTAGTGGTATTTATTTTTTGTTGTTTAAATATACGTCTAAAGGTAAGTATGTAAATATAAAGTAAAGAATAGTGTTTAAATTTAAGAAACTTAAAAATAAGATACTAACGGGTTACGGGTTGTTTTTAATCATTATAGTAATTCAAGTATTATTAAGTTTTTATGTAAATAAAAAAGCAGAAGAAACCCATAATAAACTAACGCAAGAGGTTAAGCCAAAAGTTAATTTATTAGACAGGTATAGAAATGCAAATAGAGTTTTGCTATTGCTTGTTAATACGAAGGTTGTAGATGCTAATAGCACCTTGTTAACAAATAAGATAAAACAAATTTCTGAAGTTGATTTTCCCTATTTTAGAGAGGAATTAAATCATATAAAACTAGAAAAAAATACTGCTTCTTTACACCATCAAAGCATTGACTCTATTGTTCAAAACACACTGTATTTTGAACAAAATGCAAAAAAAATTAGCGACTTATTAGTGTTAACCAACGATTATAAAAATCAAAAAAAAATTGAAGAAGCAAAATCAATCCTAACAAAATCTGCAACTAATTCTACAAGTATAGATAGAGGGCTGGCTTTTTTGCAAAGACACTACAATAAAGAATTAGAAGAAGGATTTACAAACTTATCAGAAAGACTTGATAATAGTTCAAGAATTTTATTGGTTTCTACTTTAATTTTTGTGTTACTCGGAGTATTCTTTTCATTAAAAATAACGTACTCAATTACCAAGCCGCTTAAAAATTTAATGGAAGGTGCAAAAGGTATTACTAAAGGCAAGTTTACCTCAAGAGTATCTGTTTTAGGGAAGGATGAAATAGCAGAACTATCAGCCATATTTAACCAAATGTCTATATCGTTAAATAGAAGTTTTAACGATATAAAAAACAAGAACAAAGAGCTAGAGCAGTTTACGTATATAGCATCTCATGATTTGCAAGAACCGTTACGAACACTTATCAGTTTTGTTGACTTGCTAGATAAAAACTACAACAATCAGTTTGATGAATTTGGGCAAAAAAGTTTGGATTATATTAAAGGAGCCTCCATAAGAATGAGTAACTTGGTAAAAGGACTGTTAGAATACAGTAGAATTGGGAGTAGCTCTGAAATTACAACAATAAACTGCAACCAATTATTGCAAGATGTAAAATCTGATTTAACTGTGGCTATAGAAGAAAGCAACGCAACATTAATAATTGAAGAGTTACCAGAATTAAAAGGATATGAAACAGAATTAAGATTATTGTTTCAGAATTTAATAAGCAACGCTATTAAATATAGTAAGCCCAATGTGCCACCAGTTGTTAGAGTCTTTGCTGAAGAGAGAAAAGGGTGGACATTTGCTGTTGAAGATAACGGAATTGGAATTGAAAAAAAGCATTTAAAGAGAATTTTTATTATCTTTCAGCGTTTGCATCACATGACCGAATACGACGGTACAGGGATTGGGTTAGCACATTGTAACAAAATTGCAGAATTACATAAAGGTGCAATTTGGGCAAAGTCTGTGCCTGATGTTGGAAGCACATTTTATTTTAATATATCAAGAAAATTATGATTAAAGAGAAATTAAACTGTATTTTATTAGTAGATGACGATGAATCTACAAACTTTCTTCACCGATATGTGGTAGAAAAAACACAATATGCAAAAAAATGCGTGACTGTTCATAGTGGTCAAGAGGCATTAGATTATTTAACCTCTACCGAAGAAGGTGAACATCCGCAACCAGATTTGGTTTTTCTAGACATTAATATGCCTGCTATGAATGGGTGGGAGTTTTTAGAACATTACAAACAGCTTGATAAAAACCAACAAGGTAAAGTTGTTGTGGTAATGCTTACTACCTCTATTAATCCAGATGATAGAGAAAAATCTAAATTGTTTAGTGATGTTACAGGATTTAAAAATAAACCACTGACAAAAGAGATGATATTAGAGTTAATCAAAGAACATTTTCCAGAGAAAATATAGCTGAATGATTATTTTTTAGAGTGTTAAATCTAAAAAAAGGTACTCTTAAAGCTTGTTGAAAAAGAGAGTAAGAAGTTGTATTATTCTTCTTTATAAAGCATTCCAACCTTGCGCCTGTAGGGCAATTTCTTGATTTGCGCGAGTAACTAAATTCATTCCTTGCTGTTGTGCTGTAATATGCCCTATTACAGTAAAATTAGGATTTCCTTTTATTTTGTCAAAATCAGCAATTGGCACTGTAAATAACAATTCATAATCTTCACCACCACTTAATGCAATCATTGTAGAGTCCATATTAAATTCTTCTGAAGTAGCAATTACTTGTGGATCCAAAGGTATTTTGTCTTCGTAAATTTTACAACCAACCTTACTCTGTGTGCAAATGTGCATTACTTCTGATGATAATCCGTCAGAAATATCAATCATAGCAGTGGGCTTTACCTCTAGTTCTTTTAATAAAGCAGGAATGTCTTTACGTGCCTCTGGTTTTAATTGACGCTCTATAATATAGGTATAGCTATCTAAGTCTGGCTGATTGTTTGGGTTTACTTGAAAAACTTGCTTTTCTCTTTCGAGTACCTGTAACCCTAAATAAGCAGCACCTATATCACCTGTAACAACAATTAAATCTGTTTCTTTAGCACCATTTCTGTACACCACATCTTCTTTAGCTGCTTTACCTATGGCTGTAACAGAAATGAGCATGCCTTTGGTTGATGAGGTTGTATCTCCACCAATTAAATCTACTTTATAAGTTTCACATGCTAATTGAATTCCGGCATACAATTCTTCTAAAGCTTCAAGAGGAAAACGATTAGAAACCGCAATAGATACAGTAATCTGTTCAGCATTTCCATTCATTGCATACACATCAGATAAGTTCACCATCACCGCTTTGTAACCTAAGTGTTTTAAAGGCATATAGCTCAAATCAAAATGGACTCCCTCAACTAATAAATCGGTAGTAATTAAGGTTTGTTTGTCTGAAGTTTGTAGTACAGCCGCATCATCGCCAACTGCTTTAATTGTTGATGTGTGCGATAGGTTAAAGTGTTTTGTTAAATGTTCAATTAACCCAAACTCTCCTAGTTCAGATAGCGATGTTCTATTTTGATTTTTGTTTTCTAACATGCCGCAAAGATACAGCAAATCTATAGAATTATTTTGTTGAATATGTTTTAAAAATAGGGTAAGCAACAGTCTTTGTATCTACACCTTTTTCTTTAAAATAAGCGTCAAAGAAATTCCAAGTTACTAAGCCGTCATCAGATTGTGGTTCTAACATATAAAAGGCTAAATTTGTTAAAGGTTGCGCCATATCTACCCAATAATCTCCTCCTTTAAAGGTTTTTGTCGCAGCAACATATTTTCCTTGTACGGTTGCCATATAGTGCCCTTCAAATTTTCGTTTAGCAGTATGTAAAGCTTCAACCATAAATACTTCCCCCTTAACTCTTTTACGTCTTTTTAGTTTGGTTACTTTAATACCTTGCATCCGTAAATGATCTACAATAAATTTCATAGATTTTGGAATGTAGTACCCGCGTGGCAATGTTGCGCTGACCGTGGCATCAAACTTAGATAAATTGGTTACATTTTTTACATCTATAATTTTACCAGAACGTATGTAGCTTTTCTTTCCTTTTTTATTGGTATAAGGGATGTAGTCATAAGTTCTATAAGTTGGAATTTTTTTATCTAATGCTACCATTTTAAAACGCACACCTTTTTCTACTTTACCTGCATTTTGTATAACGTTATTGATGGCATCCTTTTCTGCTTTAGCATTTATTGCCATGATTTTTTTACTATTCTTATTAGTAAAGTCAAGAATTTCTGCAACAAAACCATAAGTGCCATTCATGCGTTGGTAAAAACGATCATGCGCAAAAGATTCACTTAAAATTCCCATTTTGTTACGCAGTCCCATTTGATTTACCAAATAGCGTGGATGATGATTATAGGTGTAAATAAAGTTTGGCGGCCATCCTTGTCTAACCGAATAGTAACCATAAGGGCCAATTTTTACTTTGTAATTTTTATCAATGTTTTTGGTCACTTCAGGGAAGAGCACATTCCATGTAAAATCATACGGTGCTTTTTCTCCAGCATAATGATAGCTTGGTGCGTAGGTTATTCCGTAGCCATGCCACGTACCATTTGTGGTATGTAAATCAACCAACAATTCTGGATTCCACTTGTTTAAAACATTTTGTATCAATCCTTTAGTTTCAAAAGCTTCCATTTTTATTCCATCTCTATTTAAATCTAGCCCTTGACTGTTCGCTCTTATACCAACTTCAACAGGACTGTCTTCTTGAGAAGGTCTACGCCCCTTTTTCATTTTATCATTTGAATCTGTATTATAGATTGGAGCAAAAACTAATATTTGATTGTCTAGTAAATGTTTTTTATCACCTAATAAAATATCACGCATTAATTGCAGAACAATTTCTTTTCCTTCAACTTCACCAGCATGGATATTTCCTTGGATATACACCACAGGTTTGCCAGAAGCTTTTGCTTCAGCAGGGCTAGAAACTTTGGGATTTGATAACACTACTAAAGGAATCTTTTTTCCTTCTTTGCTTACACTCATCGACTCTACATAAATTTGATTAGATCTTTCTTCTAAAGCAGAAATAAAAAGCATAACATCAGCATAAGTAGATGTTTTCTGATAATTAGATTGTACAGGTACAGTAATTAAATCTAGTGGCCATGGCTTTTGTTGAGCGGTAAGTTGAATAGAAAAACAAACGATGCATGCAATAATAAAACGTTTCATAAAGTTGGTGTTTGATAAGGAATAAAAGTAAGTTTAATTCTCTTTATCAAGTTGTTGTTGCTGTATTTTAACAATTTGTTAACAGTTTACATAATCACTATTGAATCTATCAATCATCTTATCAATTCTTTTCATAGCAAAGTCATTAAAAATCAGAATTTGTGCCTATATTTGCACATAATTTAGATTTAATCTATTTAAAGTTATGATAAAAGTTTCTGACACAGCAAAGAAGAAGGTCATTGAGCTAATGACAGATGATGGTTTTGATGCTACAACAGATTTTATTAGAGTTGGAGTAAAAAGTGGTGGTTGTTCTGGGTTGTCTTACGATTTAAAATTTGATAAGATTAAGAATGAAGATGATAAAGTTTTTGAAGACAACAATGTGAAAATTGTTGTGGACAAAAAAAGTTTCTTGTATTTAGTTGGAACTACATTAGAATATTCTGGAGGATTAAACGGAACAGGATTCGTATTTAATAATCCAAACGCAAATAGAACTTGTGGTTGCGGTGAAAGTTTTTCTTTATAAAAACAAAACGTTAACCGATTACAAAACTTATGAGTAAGTATACCGAAGACAATTTAAGAGAAGAATTAAAAACCAAAGAATACGAATACGGTTTTTATACAGATATAGAGAGCGATAAGTTTGAAAAAGGACTTAACGAGGATGTGGTACGTGCTATTTCTAAAAAGAAAAACGAACCAGAATGGATGACCGAATGGAGATTAGAAGCATTTCGAGTTTGGGAAAAGATGGAAGAACCAGACTGGGCAAATGTAAAGTACCCAAAACCTAACTTTCAAGAAATTGCTTATTACTCTGCACCTAAACAAAAACCAAAATTAAATAGTTTAGATGAAGTAGACCCTGACTTATTAGCAACTTTTGAAAAATTAGGAATCTCTTTAGAAGAGCAAAAAAGATTAGCAAATGTTGCTGTAGATATTGTAATGGATTCTGTTTCTGTAGCTACCACTTTTAAAGAAACATTAGCTGAGAAAGGCATCATTTTTATGCCTATTTCAGAAGCAATACAAGAACATCCAGAGTTAGTAAGAAAACATTTGGGAACAGTTGTGCCAACAACAGATAATTTTTATGCAGCTTTAAATTCTGCTGTTTTCTCTGATGGATCTTTTTGTTACATTCCGAAAGGAGTTCGTTGTCCGATGGAATTGTCTACCTACTTTAGAATTAATGAAGGAGGAACTGGGCAGTTTGAAAGAACATTAGTTGTTGCAGATAAAGGAAGTTATGTTTCTTATTTAGAAGGTTGTACTGCTCCTCAGCGTGATGAAAACCAATTACACGCTGCTGTGGTAGAATTGATTGCTTTAGATGATGCAGAAATAAAATATTCAACAGTTCAAAATTGGTTTCCTGGAGATGCAGAAGGGAAAGGTGGAGTTTTCAATTTTGTTACTAAAAGAGGATTGTGTGAAACCAATGCTAAGATTTCTTGGACACAAGTAGAAACTGGTTCTGCAGTTACGTGGAAATATCCTAGTTGTATCTTAAAAGGAAATAATTCTGTAGGAGAATTTTATTCTATTGCTGTTACAAATCACCATCAACAGGCGGATACTGGAACGAAAATGATTCACTTAGGTAAAAACACTAAGTCGACCATTATTTCAAAAGGGATATCGGCAGGAAAATCACAAAACAGTTATAGAGGATTAGTGCAAATAAATTCTCGAGCAGAAAATGCGAGAAACTTTTCGCAATGTGATTCTCTTTTAATGGGTAATGAATGTGGAGCACATACATTTCCATATATAGAAGCAAAAAATAAAACGGCTCAAATTGAGCACGAAGCTACAACGAGTAAAATCGGAGAAGATCAATTGTTTTACTGTAATCAAAGAGGAATTGATACTGAAAAGGCCATTGCTTTAATTGTAAACGGTTTTAGTAAAGAAGTACTAAACAAGTTGCCAATGGAGTTTGCTGTTGAAGCACAAAAATTATTAGAAATTAGTTTAGAAGGAAGTGTTGGTTAGGCCAACAATAAAGAAATATTTACGATGTTAAAAATTAACAATTTACAAGCAGAAGTAGAAGGGAAATCAATCTTAAAAGGGTTGAATTTAGAAGTGAAGGCAGGTGAAGTTCATGCAATTATGGGTCCGAATGGAGCAGGTAAAAGTACCATGGCTTCTATTGTTGCAGGAAAAGAAGAATATGAAGTGACAGATGGAACTATTGAGTTAGATGGTGAAGACATTAGTGAATTGGCTCCAGAAGAAAGAGCGCATAATGGTGTGTTTTTATCGTTTCAATATCCAGTAGAAATCCCTGGAGTTACTGTAACAAACTTTATTAAAACGGCTATTAACGAATCTCGTAAAGCACAAGGTTTAGAAGAAATGCCTGCAAAAGAGATGTTAAAAAAGATTCGTGAAAAATCAGAATTATTAGAGATAGATCGTAAGTTTTTATCTAGATCTTTAAATGAAGGGTTTTCTGGAGGAGAAAAGAAACGTAATGAGATTTTTCAAATGGCTATGTTAGAGCCAAAATTGGCAATTCTTGATGAAACGGATTCAGGATTAGATATTGATGCGTTGCGTATTGTTGCAAACGGAGTAAACAAATTAAAATCTAAAGACAATGCGGTAATTGTAATTACGCACTATCAAAGATTGTTAGACTATATCGTTCCAGATTTTGTGCACGTTTTACATGATGGTAAAATTGTTAAAACTGGAGACGCTTCTTTAGCACTAGAGTTAGAGAAAAAAGGGTATGATTGGATTAAGGAAGAAGTGAATTCATAATTGGAAATGGAGTTAAAAGAAAAGATTTTATCATCATACGTAGCTTTTGAAAACGATATCAATATCAATTCAGATATTCATGATATTAGAACAGAAGCTCTGCAGAATTTTGAAAAGCTTGGTTTTCCAACTAAGAAATTAGAAGCTTGGAAATACACTTCTTTAAATTCAGTTTTAAAAGATGATTATAGTATTTTCCCTAATAAAGAAAATACAATTCAATTTGCAGATGTAAAGAAGTATTTTATTCATGATATAGATACTTATAAGATTGTATTTATAGATGGTAAATACAGTTCGTTTTTATCAGACACTACACATGATGGAAAAGACATTTGCTTAATGTCTTCTGCGTTAAAAAAGTCAAAATACAAAGCTGTTATTGAAAATTATTTTAATAAAATAGCAAAGCAAGATAATTTAACATCGCTAAATACAGCATTTGCAAACGAAGGAGCTTATATATACATTCCAAAGAGTGTAGAGGTAGAAAAGCCAATTCAAATTATCAATTTTACTACTGGCAAAGAAGAAGCAACATTGGTTCAGCCTCGTAATTTAATCGTTGTAGAAGAAAATGCTCATGTTCAAATTATAGAACGCCATCAAAGCTTAACAAATAATACAGCATTAAGTAATGTAGTTACCGAAATTTTTGCAGCTAGAAATGCTACGGTAGATTACTATAAAGTACAAAATGATAATGTAAATGCTACATTAGTAGATAACACTTACATTGAGCAACAAACTAATAGCGAAGTTTCTGTACATACATTTTCTTTTGGAGGCAACATCACAAGAAATAATTTAAACTTTTATCAAAAAGGAGAACGCATAAACTCTATTTTAAAAGGAATAACAATTACAGAAGGAAAGCAGCATGTAGATCATCATACTTTAGTACATCATATAGAACCTAATTGTGAGAGTCATCAAGATTATAAAGGAATTTATGACGAAAGATCTACAGGAGTTTTTAACGGAAAAGTGATTGTAGAAAAAGAGGCTCAAAAAACAAATGCTTATCAGCAAAATAATAATGTATTAGTGAGTGATAAAGCTACAATTAACGCAAAGCCACAATTAGAAATTTTTGCTGATGATGTAAAATGTTCTCATGGTTGTACCATTGGTCAATTAGATGAAGAAGCATTGTTTTATATGCAACAAAGAGGAATCCCAAAGAAAGAAGGTAGAGCCTTATTGATGTATGCATTTGCAAATACAGTGTTAGAAAGCGTAAAAATTCCAGAAGTAAAATCTAGAATTACAAAGTTAATTGCAAATAAACTAGGTGTAAATATAGGGTTTGATTTGTAATTTGTATCTTTAGAAAAATTCAACAAATGAATAAAACAGCAAAAACTATTTTATTAATTATTGGTTTAATTTTGGTAGGGTATGGTATCTATATACTTATTGAGCCTGAAACTCAAATTTCAATTGGCGATGTTGATTTGGTAAAAGCTCAAGACAACACAAATTCGTATATTACTATAGTAATTGGAATTGTGGCTATTGCTTTGGCATCTGTTAGAGGAAAATAATTTAGTATGCTATACTTTGAATGATTTCCTTTAAAAAAAGGTTCTCATCATAATTTCCTGTCAATCCAAAACGAACAATTACCAATTCTTGATCTGGGAGTACATACACACGTTGTCCTTGATAACCATCGGCATAAAATAAGCTTTTAGGAACATCTTTAAAAGTACCATTTGCATTTAACCAAAAGTGTGCTCCGTAAGTTCCGTTAGAGCCATTTGTTGGTGTGGTAATATACCTTACCCAATCTTTGGTAAACAATTGTTGCCCGTTCCAATTTCCATTGTTTAGATACAACAACCCGAATTTTGCCCAGTCTCTTGCAGTGGCCCAAGCATACGAAGAACCCACATAATTACCGGACATGTCGGTTTCAATAAGCATTGAGTTCATACCGATTTTATCTATAAAATCAGTGTACCAAAAATCTAAATATGCTTGATGTGTTTTAAATTGTTGACGTAAAATTCCAGATAACAAATTGGTAGTTCCAGAAGAATAATTCCAACTCTCATTAGGTTTACCAATCATTTTTTTTCTTGCTTGAACTTGGGTCATATCTTTTTCTAAAAACAACATTTTAGTCACATCAGAAATTTCGTTGTAATTTTCATCCCATTCTAAACCGCTATTCATTTGCAGTAAATCATGAATAGTAATGTTTTTTCTACCGTCTTGTTGCCATTCAGCAATTGGTGCTTTATCGTACACATTTATGCCGCCTTGGTGTTGTAAAATTCCAATTACGGTACTTAAAATACTTTTGGTCATAGACCAACCTAAAAATCGAGAGTTTTTGGTAAAGCCTTTTGCGTATTTTTCTGCAATAATTTGATTTTTATGTAGTACTAAAACAGCACGAGTTTTAATACTATCATTAAATAAAGAGTTTACAGTAAGGTTTAGTTTTTCATAATCAACAGTTGTTAAAACCGTATGTTTTGGAGTTGCGTTTCCAAACGGAAAAGGAGTCGTTACATCTGGTTTTGACCTTTTAGGAACTGCTGCTTTTTTGGTAATGTCAAAATCATCAGTAATCAAAACACTTCCCACACCTTCTCTATATATAGCTTTTCTAGTTAGCAAACCAAATACAGATGCTGTAGCAGATTTTTCATCTGTATTAATTTTATCTGATGCCAAGTTTATTGGAGAAAAATTATTATCTGTACTATCTGTAAACGCAAGATTTCTGTTTGCTAAAAATACAGAAGAGCTCATGTTTTTTGCAGAATACCCAGCAATAATATTTAGTTTCGGATAATTTAAATAAGTAATAATGATAATTACAACAACTAAAAGGAGAAGAATTCTTTTAAAAATTTTCATTAGAATAATTTTTGGTTTGTAAATATAAGAATTTAACAAATGGATGTGGCAATAATGGTTTGCTTGTGTTACTTTTGTATTTCAAAGATGTATAAGATGTTTCCAGTAGAAAAAATTCGAACAGATTTTCCAATTTTACAAAGACAGGTCAATGGTAAACCATTGGTGTATTTTGATAATGCTGCAACATCGCAAACACCACAAGTGGTTATAGATGCAATTGTAGATTATTATAGTAATTACAATGCAAATATTCACAGAGGAGTACATACATTAAGTCAAGAAGCTACAGATAAATACGAAGGAGCACGGATTAAAATTCAACAACATTTTAATGCAGAAAAAGCTTACGAAATCATTTTTACATCTGGAACCACCCATGGAATTAATATGATTGCTGCCGGATTTACAGATATCTTAACCAAAGGTGATGAAATTATTGTTTCTGCGTTAGAACATCATTCTAATATTGTGCCTTGGCAAATGCTTTGTGAAAAAACAGGTGCTGAGTTAAAAGTGATTCCGATGCTAGAAAATGGAACATTAGATATGAATGCTTTTGATGAAATACTTTCTAATAATACCAAATTGGTTTTTTGCAACCATGTGTCTAATGCCTTAGGAACCATCAACCCTATTAAAGAAATCACAGAGAAAGCACATCAGGTTGGAGCAGCTGTTTTAATAGATGGCGCACAAGCTACACCTCATATAAAACCAAATGTACAAGAGTTAGATGTAGATTTTTATGTAGCTTCTGCGCATAAAATTTGTGGTCCAACAGGTGTAGGAATCCTATATGGTAAAGAAAAATGGTTGCAAAAATTACCCCCTTATCAAGGAGGTGGAGAAATGATTGAAACGGTAACTTTTAAAAAAACCACCTATGCTGGATTGCCTCATAAGTTTGAAGCTGGTACACCAAATATTTGTGGAGGCATTGCTTTTGGCGTGGCATTAGATTATATGAACACTATAGGTTTTGATACAATTGCTACGTATGAAAATGAACTGCTAGAGTACGCTACCCGTAAACTTCTAGAAATTGAAGGCACTACCATTTACGGAACTTCAAATAAAACCGCTGTGATTTCTTTTAATATTGAAAGAATTCACCCTTATGACATGGGTGCTATTCTAGACAAATTAGGTGTTGCTGTAAGAACCGGACATCATTGTGCGCAGCCAATAATGAGTTTTTATAATATTCCAGGTACAATTAGAGCGTCATTTGCTTTTTACAATACAAAAGCCGAAATTGATATTTTTATTGATGCTGTAAAAAAAGCAAAAATGATGTTGAGTTAAGATTGTTAAAATCTTAAAAATTAAGCATTTCTTTTTCTTCTAAAATCAAAAGTTGTATTTTATAAAAATGCAGCCAACTAAAAATAAAAATGTAACAAATTTTTTATCTATTTGTTAACCTTCTGAAAAACAGTCACATAAATATTTTTATTCACTGAAAACGGTGAGAATAGTCTCACTGAAAACAGTGAAAGTGCACTCACTGTTTTTGGGTATTGCGGTATTATAAAAAAAGTCTCATATTGCGAAATGTTAAACAAAATGATTAATTATCTGTATTATTTAAAATATTTTAATAATAAGTATAAGTAATCACTAAATAATTAACAAAGTTTAACAAATATTTATTAACTAATTAAAATTTATTACAAAATGAGAAAACTAATTTTATCTGCATTGGCAGTTACAGTACTATTAGCTTCGTGTAAAAATGCTTCAGAAGGAGATTTGAACATTCAAGAAACAGCAGTTTTAGCACCACAAATGAAAGCTCCTTGTGCTACAATGGGAGTGTTAGAAGCGAACGTACTTCATGACCCAAGTATCAGAGAAAGAATGGCTAAAATTGAAAAGCACACCAAAGATTTTATTGAGAATAAAGATAAATACCAGAGAAAACTGGTAAATGGTAAAATTGTTATTCCTATTGTTTTTCACGTAATATATAGATCAGCTAGCGAAAACTTATCTTTATCAACTTTACAAGCACAAGTAGATGCTTTAAATGCAGATTTTAATATGCAAAACCCAGGAAGAAACACTATTCCTGCAGAGTTTGCTGGTGTAGAAGCAAATATTGGTATTTCTTTTGAAATTCAGCAAGTTATTAGAGTTCAAAACTCTAAAAAGAGAAGCTGGAGACCAGATGACAAAATGAAATATACTTCGCAAGGAGGAAGCGATGTTGTGAATCCGCAAGAATACTTAAATATCTGGGTAGTAAATCAAATGCCATACAGAGGAGGTCAGATCTTAGGATATGCACAATTCCCAGGCGGAAGCTGGGCTACAGATGGTGTAGTTTTAGGAGCTAATTTTGTTGGTGGTTCAGACAGAACAGCTACTCACGAAGTAGGTCACTGGTTAAACTTACGTCACATCTGGGGAGATGGTGGATGTGGAGTTGATGATTTTGTAGCCGATACTCCAGAATCTGACGCACCAAACAGAGGATGTCCTACATATCCAGATGTAAGTTGTGGTTCTGCTGATATGACTATGAACTTTATGGATTACACAAGCGATTCTTGTTTAAATATGTTTACATTAGGACAAAAAGCTAGAATGGATGCAGTATTTGCACCAGGAGGGTTTAGAGCTTCTATGGCTGACTAACAAAAAATTCTTTTTAAAAAGGCGTCAAAAGTTGACGCCTTTTTTTATCTTTAGACAAAACGTTTTTAATATGAAAATACCTCTTTTTTTACTTTTAATTATGATGTTGAGTTCTTGTAAGGCTCAAGAAAGTGCTATTAAACTTCTTAAATACGAGGCAGTAACAAGAGGTAGCTTTATAGAAGTAAGTACAGATTTAAGTGCATTAAATTATAAAGATTCTAAAACTACAAAAAGCATTCAGCTGTCTGAAACACAAAAAAAAGAATTACGTTCTTTGCTAGAAAAAGTACATCACACAAAGCTAAAAGAATTAAAAGCTCCTTCAAACAAAAGTTATTTTGATGCTGCATTGCAAGCAACATTTACAATTAAAACAACAAAAGAACTTTATAAAACAAATACGTTTGATCATGGAAACCCACCAAAAGAGCTAAAAGGTCTTTTAGACTTTTTATTTAAAATAATAGATAAGAAGTAAATTGATAATTATTCACTGTACACTGAACTAAGATTTTCTCCCAAAATCAGCAGGAATCTCTCCCCAAGCTTTCGTTTCCCATTTTAAGATGGGATTTTTATAAGAATTTTGGTTAAGCCACTTTTCTGCGCGTTTAATCAAGTCTAATAAATCTTTATTAGAGTTGTCAAACACAATATTAGTTCTACATTGTTTTTTTTGTACCCAACTCATAGCAATTTTAGAGTCAGAATAAATAGGAATATCTTCTTTTTTCTTGCTTTTTAACAACGCCAACCCATGAACCAAAGCTAAAAATTCGCCAATATTATTAGTGCCGTTCTCAAATGGACCTTTAATAAAAATTTGTTGTTTATTGTGAGTTAAGACACCTCTATATTCCATCTTTCCAGGATTACCACTACAAGCAGCATCTACAGAAATACTTTCTAAAATAGGAATGCCAAATTTCTTTTTTTGGGCTTCAGATAAAATAGATTTTTTAGTGTTTTTTCCTTTATAAGCAGCATAGTTTTTATTGTAGGCTAACTGTGCTTCAGTTTTATCAGAAAAAGCTTTGTATTGCGCCCCTTGAAAACCATCAATCTGCTTTTTACAGTCTTCCCAAGAATTGAAAACACCTTTTTTATGACCATCCCAGACCACATAATATTTTTGCTTCTTTTTAGCCATTCATTACAGTTTCAATAACTTTAGGAAAATGTTCATATTCTAATAAATGAATTTTTTGAGCAATATCTTCAGGAGTATCTGAAGGATTTAGTTGCGTTTTAGCCTGAAAAATAATAGCGCCTTCATCGTAGTTTTCGTTTACAAAATGAATAGTAATTCCTGTTTCAGTTTCGTTATTTTCTTTAACAGCGTTATGTACATGCATACCATACATGCCCTTCCCACCATATTTTGGTAACAATGCAGGGTGAATATTGATAATTTTGTTTGGAAACGCAGTGATAATATTTGTTGGAATTTTCCATAAAAAACCAGCTAAAACAATACTATCTGCCTCTTTTTTTAACTGTTGCAAAATATTTTCAGAATTAAAAAAATCATCTCTTGTAAATAGTTGACAAGGAACATGAAGTTTTTTGCATCGCTCAAAAACTTTTGCGTCTTTGTTGTTACACAACACCTTTACAACAGTTGCCGTTTTTTTTGTAGTAAAATAGCGAATAATATTTTCTGCATTAGAGCCAGAGCCAGAAGCAAAAATGACAATTCTTTTCATGTAGATTGATTTCTGTAACTACAAAAAAAAGAATAATTATTAACAAAGTTTGCTAGTTTGGTAAAAGTTTCAAGATTTTTTTTATTTTAGTTTCAACAATTTTTAGGGTGAAAAGGTAGAATTAAATAATAAGATTTGTATTTTTGTCCCCGATTTAAATTTTAAAACTTACAAAATTATGTCAGACATTGCATCAAGAGTAAAAGCTATTATCGTAGACAAATTAGGCGTAGACGATAACGAAGTAACAAACGAAGCTAGCTTTACAAACGATTTAGGCGCAGATTCATTAGATACTGTGGAGTTAATTATGGAATTTGAAAAAGAATTTGATATTCAAATTCCAGATGATCAAGCGGAAAACATTGGAACTGTTGGTCAAGCAGTAAGCTATATAGAAGACGCTAAAAAGTAATTTACATATGCAAATAAAACGAGTTGTTGTAACTGGACTTGGTGCATTAACACCAATTGGTAATAATATACAAGAGTATTGGGATGGTTTAGTTAACGGAGTTAGCGGGGCTGCACCTATAACGTATTTTGATGCTACTAAGTTCAAAACTCGTTTTGCATGTGAAGTTAAAAATTTTAAAGTAACCGATTTCTTAGACAGAAAAGAAGCGCGTAAAATGGATAAGTTTACCCAATATGCGTTGGTTGCTACAGATGAAGCCATTGCCGACTCAGGTTTACATTCGGCAGGATTTGATCCAGATAGAGTTGGAGTTATTTGGGGCTCTGGTATTGGAGGGTTAGAAACTTTTCAAACAGAAGTTACCAATTTTAATAATGGCGATGGAACACCAAGATTTAATCCATTCTTTATCCCAAAAATGATTGCAGATATTGCGCCAGGACACATTTCTATAAAAAATGGGTTTAGAGGACCAAACTTTGCAACAGTTTCTGCTTGTGCTTCATCATCAAATGCTATTATTGATTCGTTAAATTATATTAGACTAGGCCATGCCGATGTTATTGTAACTGGTGGTTCAGAAGCAGCCGTTACAGAAGCAGGTATGGGAGGGTTTAATGCCATGCACGCATTATCAACCAGAAATGATAGCCCAGAAACTGCATCAAGACCATTTGATAAAGACAGAGAAGGTTTTGTTTTAGGAGAAGGAGCAGGTGCACTAGTTCTAGAAGAGTACGAACATGCTATTGCACGTGGAGCTACTATTTATGCTGAGGTTATTGGAGGCGGAATGTCTTCTGATGCGCATCATATTACAGCACCACATCCAGAAGGTTTAGGTGCAAAAAATGTCATGCTAAACTGTTTAAGAGATGCAGGTATTCAGCCAGAAGAAGTAGACGCAATTAATATGCATGGTACTTCTACACCATTGGGTGATATCGCAGAATCAAAAGCTATTTTAGACGTTTTTGGAGACCACGCTTACACAATCAATATCAACTCTACCAAATCAATGACAGGTCATCTACTTGGGGCTGCGGGAGCTATTGAAGCAATTGCTTCAATATTAGCTATTAAAAACAGTACCGTTCCGCCAACCATAAATCACTTTACAGACGACGACCAAATTGATAGTAAACTAAACTTTACATTTAATACCGCTCAAAAACGAGCAGTAAAAATAGCCATTAGTAACACTTTTGGATTTGGAGGACATAATGCCTGTGTTGCTCTCAAAAAAATGGATTAACATTTATGAATTTTATTCGAAAAATAGTAAAGTCCCAATCAAAAAAAAATGAGGCTTTCTATTACGAATTAAAAAGCCTTCTCAACTTTTCTCCTAAGAAAATAGACTACTATAAAAAGGCGTTTACCCATCGTTCTTTAAAAGAAGTAGACGAAAAGGGAAACCCTGTAAATTATGAACGTTTAGAGTTTTTAGGTGATGCTATGCTAGGTTCTATCATTGCATCCTATCTCTATAAAAAAGTACCAAAAGGTACTGAAGGGTATTTAACACAAATGCGTTCTAAAATTGTTAGTAGAGAACACTTAAATGAGCTAGGAAAAGATTTAAACCTTATAAAGTTTGTAAAGAGTAATATTGCAAAAGAAAATATTGGAGAAAATATTTATGGCAATATCTTTGAAGCCCTAATTGGAGCAATTTATTTAGATAGAGGGTATAATTATTGTAAGAAATTCATTTACGAAAAAGTAATTGTTCCTTATGTAGATATAGAAAAACTCGAAGGAAAAGTTACCAGCTACAAAGGGTTAATTATTGAATGGTGTCAAAAGCAAAAGAAAACTTATGATTATGATACCTATGAAGATTCTGGAAACGAAAATGTAAAACATTTTAGTGTTAAGATTAGTATTGATGGAGTGCCGATAGCAAAAGGTAGGGCAACTTCTAAGAAAAAAGCAGAAGAACAAGCATCTAAAAGAGTTTATTTTGCTTTACAAAAAGAAATAGACAATTCTTTTTAGCGATATCGATTTCGTTACTTTTATTTAGTAGTTTCCTAAACTATATGTAATTTTGTGCAAGCTGTTTTAATGTTATTGATAATAGCAGTTTTAGCTTATGCAAATACATTCTTTAGAATTAGAAGACTTTTCTGATAGTAATTATACTTTAATCGGTATTCACGCTGTATTAGAAGAGTTTAAATTAGCATATGTGCTAAACGAAACATTAAACACAAAGTTTGTTAGAGCAGATTATAATCTAGATTTTGAAAATAAGAACAATAATGCGTCTTTTTCTATTTACGAGTTTAGAAATAAAAAATTTAGTCACGATTGGTTTTTAATATCTAACACATACATAGACGAAACAGTAAACGAGCCTCAAGGCTTTTTTACATCTAATCAAATAAAAACCTATTTAATTTCTGAAAAGAAAAATATAGATTATTTTTTAAAATTAGAAGGAGGCTTTCAAGAGCAGTATGTTTTAGAAATTATAGAAAAAATAAAATCGGTACATCAAGTAATAACAGCGTATTTAGTAGATCATCACACATTAAAATCTAAAGATTTTTTAATTTTTTAACTTATGCCAACACTTAAAAAAACAAAAATATTAGCAACCCTAGGCCCAGCAACAAACTCTAAAGAAACACTTTCAGAGCTAATTGATGCGGGAGTTAATGTTTTTAGAATCAACTTCTCACATGCAGACTATGAAAATGTGAAGCAAAGAATAAAAGAAATAAGAGAACTTAACGAAGAAAAAACCTGTAATGTAGCTGTGCTTGCCGACTTACAAGGCCCTAAATTACGTGTGGGTGTTATGGAGGATAATGTTGTGTTAAAAGCAGGAGATATCTTTGTTTTTACGACGGATGAATGTGTTGGAACAACAGAAAAAGCTTTTATGACGTATCAATCTTTTCCAAAAGATGTAAAAGTAGGAGAGCATATTTTAGTTGATGATGGTAAGTTGAATTTTCAAGTTATTGAAACCAATAAGAAAAACGAAGTGATTACTAAGGTGGTTGTAGGAGGTGTATTGAGTTCTAAAAAAGGGGTAAACTTACCAAACACAAAAATATCACTACCCGCTTTAACAGAGAAAGATAAAAAAGATGCTTTTTTTGCTATTGAGCAAGATGTAGATTGGATTGCACTTTCTTTTGTTAGAAACCCAGAAGATTTAAGAAGTTTACACGATATTATAGATCAGAAATCTGATCATAGAATTCCTGTTGTTGCTAAAATAGAAAAACCAGAAGCTGTTCAAAATATTGATGCATTGATTCCGTATTGTGACGGAATTATGGTGGCGCGAGGAGATTTAGGAGTAGAAATACCAATGCAAGAAGTTCCATTAATTCAGAAAAAATTAGTGAGACGTGCAAAAATTGCGAGAATTCCGGTAATTATTGCCACACAGATGATGGAAACGATGATTACAAATTCTGTACCTACTAGGGCAGAGGTAAACGATGTTGCCAACTCAATTATGGATGGAGCAGATGCAGTGATGCTATCTGGAGAAACTTCTGTGGGGAAACATCCAGTAGCTGTAATAAAAAAGATGACAGAGATTATAAAAAGTGTAGAAGATTCAACCTTAATTAAAGTTCCGCAAAATCCGCCTCATATCAGAACAGAACGTTTTATAACAAAGTCAGTCTGTCATCATGCTGCACTAATGGCAAATGACATCAATGCTAAGGCAATTTTAACCTTAACAAATAGTGGATATACAGCATTTCAAATTTCAGCTTGGAGACCACAATCATATGTACTAGCATTTTCATCAGAAAAAAGAGTATTGGCAAAAATGAGCTTACTTTGGGGTGTAGAATCTTTTTACTATAATAAAGATGTGAGCACAGATGATACCGTTGCAGACATCAATAAAATTGTAAAAGCAAAAGGCTTTGTGAAAACAAAAGATTATGTAATTAACTTAACAGCCATGCCTGTTGAGGAAAAAGGGATGGTAAATACTTTACGAGTTACACAGATAGAATAAACGTTCTTTACAAATTTACTTTTTGTAAAGTAACAACGGCATCATTAACTACAAAAGGCATTGGAATCATGGTATTGTCTCTTGGTTGAATGTTAAATAATGGATGATTTAATAAATCAAAAGAAGCTTCAATAATACTTAAATTTGGTGTACTGTTAGCATCAAAAGTTAGGTCAATTTTTAGTTGATTATCTGCAGGGGTAACATAATAAATCATTACAGTACCTTTTTTAATTTGTATAACATCAGTAGACTTTTTTTTGTCTAAAAAAACATCTTGTACTGCAAGTGAGTTAAATGTAGTTTCTTGATTGGCAAACAACTCTATCTTATGAATTTTTCGTTGTGGCGTAACAATAAGTGTGATATTTCTTTGATTCCCTATTAGGGTATCTTTCGTTTTGTTTACATCTGATGCTTTGATTGCCCTATTTTCGGTTTTTTTATAATATTGAAAAGCAGTATTGTATTTGCTTTTAGAAGTGGCTGTTAATGGATTTCCTTTAGTAGGATTTTCCCCTAATTGCTGTTTGGCGTATTTGTCTAAGTTAGTATCGTAACTAGCCCAATAAGATTCGTTTTTATCAATATCGCTTATAAAAACCAAACTATTTGGTTTTTTACGTGTTTCAGTAAATCCGCTTTGAAAAGTGGCTAAGGCAAAAAATAAGATAGCTCCTAAACCAAAAAGGCTTGTCAATAATTTTCTTGATTTGTAGCTGGCAAAAACAGGAAGTAAGAGTCCAACAACCAACACTAGTATTGTTGCGCTAATAAATAAATTCTTTAGACCCAATCCAACAGGAAACATTTTTATTTGTGGAGCAAACATATACACTAACGGAACTGCAAAAAAAGTAGCGATGACAATTTTTGTAGCTCTTTTAATATTAGCAAAAACAAAAATTGTCAAGGTAATTAGTGCAAAATAAACCGGAATGATAAAAAACGCAGCGCCTTGTAAATATATATAGATGAGTATGTTAATCATCAACCAAAAAACGAGTGGTGCTATAAGTAAATCTGCTCCATTGTACTTTTTAAAAAAAGGGTTATAAATTTTAAAGATTAGCCAACAGTTTAGCAATACAAACGCAATAATATAGGTATAACCGTTATAGGTAAAACCGTGTAATATATCTTTGTAATGTGGGTGAATTAGTACAATTCCTTTCCAAAGAAATATTGATATGGCTATACAAACCATAAGAGAAATTGTGAATGGTGTAAAACTTTTTAGCAAGCCTTTTATTGTGATTTTATTTAAGGCAATTCCGAAAAATAAAATCACAAACAACAACAATATGGCTACTACCAACAGAGGTAAAATCCATGAAAACGGAAAGTGAATTAATTTTACAAACGGAAAATTGGTGTACACATTATCGGTAGTACTATCTAGGTTCGTTAAATCTGAAAAGGCAAAATAATTAAGGGTATTCATCAAATAATCTGCTTGATGTAGTAGTGACGTCTTGTCTAACCGTTCAAAAGTATCTTGAGCTGTATGATAATCAAAATGGTCACCTATAAACGCGAAATTAAATCCGTTTACATTGGCCTGTTTTCTAAATACTGTTAAATCGGTGTCATTTGGTAGCATTTTATAAATGCTGTACATTAAAGAATTTGCTGCTGGATAATTAGAGCCTGCTTTCAGAAATTCAGTAAGTAATTTACTGTTTTTACCATTGGTTTCCATCAACATATAGCTTGGGCCACCACTTCCTCTTGCTTCAAAATTTAAGACCAAACCTACATTTTTTGCTAGTGGATGTTTTTCTACAAACGCCTTTGCACCTAGTAAGCCTAATTCTTCTGCGTCAGAAATTAAGATGATAATATCATTTTTAGGCGTTTGGTTTTTCTCTAAAAATACTCGTATTGCTTCTAAAATAGTTACAACACCAGAGCCCGCATCACTTGCACCAAGTGATGAATGCGGATTTGAATCGTAATGCGATAGTAATAGCAACGATTTTCCAGGTTTACTTCCTTTAATAGTTGCAATAATATTACGTGTATTTGCAGCTGCTCTCCACTTGTTATTAATGGCAACTTGTTGTTGAACTTCTACTGTTAACCCTAATGTTTGTAATTCATTTACAATGTAATTTTGAACAGTTGTGTGGTTTTCTGATCCAGTAAAATGCGGGTATTCAGAAATATTTTTTAAATGATGTAGCGCTTTATCTATAGAAAAACCAGTACTCAAAACTGTTGTGTTATTTTGAGTCGGACTTAAATCAGCAAAACCCCAATAAGCAGCTGCTAACAAAAAGAGAAATGATAATAGGGAAACAAATTTTTTCATTTAATATAGAAATGAGTTGTTATAAAAGTACTATTTAATTTATAGCTTAGCGTGCTGTTAATCTTTTTTTATCAATAAATAGATTTCGTTTTCTAGCGGTAAATATCCTTGGTCGTAGACATAAAAGTATACGTTTCCAGTTTTTGTTTTGTAAATAGAGGTAAAAAAATTAAAGTCAAATCCCTTATCAAACAACTTGGTTCTTGTTACTTTGGTTTTGCCATTTACATTTAGCTCAGACAGAATTTTGTAGTTTTTTCTTAGTCGATTGTTTGTATTTCTAATAAGATTTTTACTCTCTTTATTTACCTTATTATTATAAGTGTTTCTACAGTAATCTGTACAAAATTTTTTATCGATACGCCCTTTAATAGGTTCGTCACACTCCAAACATTTTTTAGTTTCCATAGATGTTGAATTTATGATTTTAAAGATACTAAAAAACATTTACAAACGACTACAATCGTTTACATACGAAAGTAAGTGCTTTTTTACCGAATAAAATTTGAATGTGTTTGCATCTTTGCCTTGTCAAATCAATCGAAGTATTTGTCAATTCAAATTATTAATTATTTAAAACCTTATCTTATGAGTACGTTAAGAAACAAAGTTCAGATTATTGGAAACTTAGGAAACGATCCAGAAATTATTACCCTTGATTCTGGTAAAAAATTAGCAAAAATATCTATTGCAACAAACGAAACCTACAAAAATGCCCAAGGAGAAAAAGTAACAGACACACAATGGCACAATGTAGTGGCATGGAATAAAACCGCAGCAATTATTGAGCAATATTTACAAAAAGGGAATGAAGTTGCAATAGAAGGAAAAATCACCTATCGATCTTATGAAGATAAAGATGGGGTTAAAAAATATACAACTGAAATTGTTTGTAATGAGTTGTTAATGTTAGGAGGTAAATAGTTCGGGGATGTTGTTATGAAAGAGGAAATCGGTGGTAATTTTACTGCCGATTTTTTTTATGAAGATAAATCAAAATACTTTTTTTGCTGCTTATCTAAATGTTTCCAACAGTTTTTATTAATACTTTCAAATTTATCAATGAGTTCTATTCCGTAGGGTGTGAGTTGTGTTCCGCCGCCATCTTTTCCGCCAATTTTTTTAACAGCTACGGGTTGTTTAGAATTTTTATTCATAGTATCAATTAAATTCCAAGCCTTCTTATAAGACATGCTCATTTTTTTTGCTGCTTTATTTAATGAGTTAGTTTGTTGTAAGGTTTTTAGTAGCATCACTCTACCTTCGCCTAAAAAGATGGTGTCATTTATTTCTAACCATATTTTACTCCTAATTTTATAAGACATTTTAATGGGATTATATATAAAGATTATTTGCAATTTATATTAAATATAAATAAGCACGTGTTTTAAAGTAAATAATTTTCATTTTAGGTTATAAATTATTTAAAATTAGTTATTTAAAATTATACGCTATTTCTTTTAAGATACAATGCAATGAGTTGTTACTTAGCGTTATGATAAAAATCATAAATAAAAAACTAAAAAAAATGGTAATTTGTGTGTCAAAATAATACAGAATTAATGCCAATAAAAAGTTACTTAGCGCATCCACATGAAGGGAAAAAAGAAGACTTAATTCAAGCGCTATCTAGTATTAGTCAATGCGAAGTTATCCCCGCAGAAAACAAAGATATTTTAGTGGTAGTTACAGAAACTGAAACCAAGGCAGAAGAAGAAAATTTAAAACAACAACTAGAAACAATAAGCAGTTTAAAATTACTTGCTATGGTTTCTGGGTTCAATACATCAAAAACGAACTAGCTTATGTACACTTCAACAACAAACAGACGAAGTTTTATTAAAAAGATGGCAGCATTATCTGCAATGACTGCTGCTGCTACCATGTTTCCAGGAATTATGTTTGCTGGAGAGCAAGAAAGAAAGTTGCCAAAAGGAGCAAATTTAGACTGGAAAAAAGCACCATGTAGATTTTGTGGTGTTGGATGTGGAGTATTGGTAGGTGTAGAAAATGGTAAAGCTGTAGCTGTTAAAGGTGATCCTAAATCTGCAGTTAACAAAGGGTTGTGTTGTGTAAAGGGATATCACTCAGTAATGTCTATGTACGGCAAAGACAGATTAACAAAACCTTTAGTAAAAAAGAATGGTAGGTATGTAGAAACCACAATGAAAGAAGCGCTAGATTTAATTGCTTCTAAAATGAAAGAGACTATCAAAGACCACGGTAAAGATGCAGTCTCTATTTATGGTTCTGGTCAATGGACAATTCCAGATGGTTATGTTGCCTCAAAATTATTTAAAGGATGTATTGGTACAAACAATGTTGAAGCAAATGCACGTTTGTGTATGGCAAGTGCCGTAACAGGATTTTTAACATCTTTTGGAGCAGATGAGCCAATGGGATGTTATGAAGATATTGACCATGCAGATGTATTCTTTTTATGGGGAAATAATATGGCAGAAATGCATCCAGTATTATTTTCTAGATTGTTAGACCAGCGTTTAAAAAGAGGAGTAAAAATTATTGATTTTGCAACTCGTACTACCCGTACAAGTATGGCTTCAGATAAATCAATCATTTTTAAGCCACAAACAGATTTAGCGGTTGCCAACGCCATTTGTTACGAAATTATAAAGAATGGTTGGGTAAATAAATCTTTTGTAGAAAAGCACTGTAACTTTAGCAAAGGACTAACCAATATGGGGTATGGTTTAGAAGATAAGTACAAATTTAAAGACAAACCAACAAAGATAAGTTTTGATGACTTTAAAATATTCTTAGAAGATTATACGCCAGAAAAAGTTGAAAAAATTTCGGGCGTCTCTGCAAAAGACATCAAATACATGGCTTCTTATTATGGAAACCCAAATAAGAAAGTAATGTCGCTTTGGTGTATGGGAGTTAATCAGCACTCACGTGGTACTTGGATGAATAATTTGATTTACAACATTCACTTATTAACCGGAAAAATTTCAACACCAGGAAACAGTCCATTCTCGTTAACCGGACAACCATCAGCCTGTGGTACTGTTAGAGAAGTAGGTACTTTAACCCATAAATTACCAAAAGGTGTAGTAATGAATCCTAAACACAGAGCATTTGCTGCAAAAATTTGGGACGTACCAGTAGAAAATATCGCACCGAAGCCAACTTATCATACAGTAGAAATGTTTAGAGCGTTAGACCGAGGCGATATTCGTTTTATGTGGATTCAAGTAACCAACCCAATGGTTACAATGCCAAAATTAAAACGTTATAGAGATGGTGCTAAAAAAGAAGGACGATTTATTGTCGTTTCTGATATTTATCCAACCCCAACAACAGATATAGCCGATGTTATTTTGCCATCAGCAATGTGGGTTGAGCGAGAAGGAATGTATGGAAACTCAGAAAGAAGAACCCAATATTTTGAAAAAATGGTAGATGCCCCAGGTGAAGCAATGAGCGATACTTGGCAGTTAATAGAGGTAGCAAAACGTTTGGGGTATGAAAAACAATTCTATTACAAACCAGAAACACATATTGAAGAAATTTACGCCGAATACCGTAAATTCCACGAAGGTAAAAAACACAACATGGCACCTATTGAAGTGCTCAAAGAAGAGTCAGGAGCAATCTGGCCTTATGTTGAAGGAAAGTCTACCCAATGGAGATTCAACTCAAAATACGATCCAGCATGTAGTAACGGAGAGGAATTCCATTTCTACGGAAAACCAGATGGTAAAGCTGTAATTTGGCAACGTCCTTATGAGCCAGCAGCAGAAGAACCAGATAAAGAATTTCCATATTGGTTAAATACCGGTCGTGTGGTTGAGCACTGGCATACAGGTTCTATGACACGTAGAATACCAGTACTGCACAAAGCAATGCCACAGGCCTATGTAGAACTAAACCCAGACGATGCAAAACGGATGCAGATTAAAACTGGCGATAAAGTAAAATTGACTACTCGTAGAGGAGAAATAACCTTACCAGCATCAATAAACCAACGTGGGGTACCAGCACCAATGCAGGTATTTGTACCTTTCTTTGATGAAAATATGTTAATTAATGACATTACACTAGATTCTTTTTGTCCAATTTCAAAAGAACCAGACTATAAGAAATGTGCTGTTAATGTAGAAAAAGCATAGAATTATGAGAAAACGATTAGGTATTATATCACTCTTTGTAATTCTATTTATTGCATTTATTGCGGTTTGGAATTATAGTTATTATCAAGGACAAGAAGAAGCATATGTTCCAATAGAAAACAATCGTCCTATACCGATTATCCCTTCAGAAACGGGTGTGTTTCAGCGTTCTGGTTATGCCTTAGAATATGCCAATATGCCAATTGATAAAAATCATCAAAGAAAGCTAGCTACTTATTATAAAAATAGAGCATATCACGGAGCACCGCCAAGTATTCCTCATCCTGTAAAAGCAGAAAGAAGCATGGGTGGAAAAACCTGTTTGCAATGTCATGAAAACGGAGGTTTTACAGAGAAATTCAAAGCCTATGCGCCAGTAACTCCACACCCAGAAATGGTTAATTGTAGACAATGCCATGTGCCACAACAAACCAATACATTGTTTAAAGGCACTAATTTTCCAAGACTAAAAGCACCTAAAGTAGGTATTAACAATGCTTTAAAGGGCAGTCCGCCGGTAATTCCGCATCAAATACAAATGCGAGAAAATTGTTTGTCTTGTCACGCTGGACCAAGTGCTCCTAAAGAGATTCGAGTAACACATCCAGAGAGAATTAATTGTAGACAATGCCATGCACTTAATAATAAAGAAACTACTAACATTGGTATTTTCACAAGAGCTAGAAATTATGAATAAGAGTACAAAAACTATTTATATAGTAGCAAGTTTTATGCTAGTAATGCTGCTAATATCTTCTTGTAAACATAAAGAAGGAGAGTATCATAATATCACAGATAAAATAGAGGCAAAAAGTAAAAATTATAAAGGAGTTTCGGTTTCTTCTGAAACACATTTTGGAGATATTGAAATGATACAAATCTCTGAAGATGGTACCTCGTTTTTAATTCCAGAGCGCAAGGGTCAGATTAAATCTTACGCATGTACAGAATGTCATACAAAACCTTTACAACAAATGCAAAGTAAAGATTTGAAAAAGGCGCATTGGAACATCAAAATAAATCATGCAAATGCTAATACAATGAATTGTGTGACTTGTCATAATAGTAAAAACATCAATCATTTAACAAGCCTTACAGGAAATAATATCGACTTTAACAAGAGTTATAAACTGTGTAGCCAGTGTCATACAAAACAATATAAAGATTGGTTGGGAGGTGCACACGGAAAACAAATTGGTGGCTGGGCACCACCAAGAGCATCAATGACTTGTGTAAACTGTCACAATCCACATAAACCTCATTTTGAGTCAAGGTGGCCAGCACGTTTTAACACACAAAAAATAAAAGAAAGAAAATAACTTAGGCATGAGTGATAACAATAAAAAATGGTTTTCTCTAAACCTAAATAGTAAGAAGAAGCAAACTACTACAAGTACTTGTGGTTGTGGAAAAACTTCTGGCGGATGCAATTCTCATCAGAAGGATCAAGAATTAAACGAAGAAGAATTTTTTAAAGCAGCAGTAGATGCTTCTATTGGAGAAGAACGTAAAAGAGATGGTTTTGATCAAGTATTTGATGTAAAACTAGATCGAAGAAATGCGTTTAAACAACTAACAGCAAGTTTATTGGTTGGTGCAGGAGCACTGTCTTCTTGTACAAGTGTAACTTCTAGCAGTACATCTAAAGAAAAAGCGCAAATAGATTGGGAAGAGCAATTTAAAGGGAACTATAAATTGATGAACGATGAAGAGAAAAAAGCAACGGTTGATAGACTAGTGCGTTCTTACCAATTACGTACAGGAAAAACCATAAACATGTCTTCTAAAAATGCAGAAGAAAATGTGTTGTTTGGGTATGCGTTCAATATCTCAAAATGTAAAGGATATATGGATTGTGTGAGTGCCTGTGTAGAAGAAAACAACCAAGACAGAAATTCGCAAATGCAGTATATCCGTATTCATGAAATGAAAGACGGAAAAGGATTTAACTTTAATGAAGCAGATGACAATTACTATCACGAAGTTCCTGCTCAAGGGCATTTTTATATGGGAACACAGTGTTTTCATTGCGATAATCCGCCTTGTGTAGATGTGTGTCCTGTACAAGCAACATGGAGAGAAGACGATGGTTTGGTTGTTATTGATTACGATTGGTGTGTGGGTTGTAGATACTGTATGGCAGCTTGCCCGTATGACGGACGTAGATTTAACTGGAGTAAGCCAGAAGTTCCTGAAAACGAAGTAAATAAAAATCAGCATTACCTAGGAAACAGAATGCGTAAAAAAGGAGTCATGGAAAAGTGTACATTCTGTGTGCAACGTTCTAGATCTGGTAAAAATCCTGCTTGTGTTGAGGCCTGCCCAACAGGTGCAAGAGTTTTTGGAAACCTATTAGACCCTAACAGTACCATACGTTGGGTGTTAGAAAATAAAAAAGTATTCAGATTAAAAGAAGATTTAGGAACCGAGCCTAAGTTCTGGTATTATATGGATTAAAAATGCAAGGTTGAAAATAAAAAAATCAAATGAGACGATTCAAAGTTTTTAAAAGTTTAGTAAGAGATAGTTTAGATACCATTACACATGGCTCTAAAAAATATCATATTTGGATGGCATTTTTAACCTTTATAATGCTAGTTGGAATGTATTGTTATTCTGTACAGCTAGAAGAAGGATTAAGTGTTACGGGAATGACTGATAGGGTGAGTTGGGGATTGTATATTTCTAATTTTACCTTTTTAGTAGGTGTTGCCGCTGCAGCTGTAATGTTGGTAATGCCTACCTATGTATTAAAAGATATTGACTTTAAACAAGCAGTATTAATTGGAGAAGGACTAGCAGTTGCAGCATTGATTATGTGTTTAGCTTTTGTGGTTGCAGATATGGGTGGTCCATCAGTACTATGGCACATGATACCTGGTATAGGTGTGTTTAACTTCCCTGACTCAATGTTAACTTGGGATGTTATTGTGCTTAACGGATATTTATTCTTAAACATCTCTATTCCGTTTTATATTTTGTTTAGACATTATCAAGGAAAAGAATCTAAAAAAAGTGTGTATGTACCCGGAGCTATTTTATCTGTTTTTTGGGCAGTAGGAATTCACTTAGTAACTGCATTTTTATACCAAGGATTACAAGCAAGGCCATTTTGGAATAACGCACTTTTGGGACCTAGGTTTTTAGCATCTGCATTTGCTGCTGGACCTGCATTAATTATTTTAGTTCTGGCTATTATTAGAACGTTTACCGAGTTTAAAATAAAAGACAAAACCATCAAGAAAATAGCCATGGTGGTAACGGTTGCAGCTCAAATTAATTTAATTATGTTGATTTCTGAATTGTTTAAAGAATTCTACGCACCAACACATCACAGTGAAAGTGCTTATTATTTATTCTTTGGATTAGACGGAAAAACAGCCTTATTACCTTGGATTTGGACAGCCATTTCTTTAAACGTATTGGCTACAGTTATGTTAACATTTCACAAATTACGTAACAATCTTAAGGTGTTATATTTTGCTTGTTTTATTTTATTTGTGGCTATTTGGATAGAAAAAGGATTTGGATTAATTGTTCCAGGATTTATTCCAGGACCATATGGTAAGATTGCAGAATACACTCCGACAGGAATTGAAATTGGTGTTACTCTAGGAATTTGGGCTTTAGGTGCATTGGTTTTTACAATTCTAGCAAAAACAGCCATTAAAATAGAAACAGGGAAATTAAGGTATAAAAAAGGATAGAGTATTTATAACTTTTTAAAAATATTCTATCCTTAATTTATCTATCTATTCAAGTTTACTTTCGAGTTAATTTTAGAGACTTCATTATTAGCATGCTGATATTGTAACATTTTTGCTGCTCTGTTTTTGGCTAGTTTTGTAGTGGTATTTTGTCTGTGATAATGCCTTAGTTGATGCTCTTTTTGACGCCCAGAACTAAAACTTGATACTCGTTTTAAATAACCAATAACACGTGTGCCGTGATCAACGTTTTCTGAACCACATTTAGAACAGTTGTATGCAGTTTGTTTATCTATATGGTCGCACTCATTACAAATAGTAATCTTTATATTAAAGCAAAAATAGTTGCATCCTGCTTTTGCTGTTGCATGTATCAGCTTTATAAAGCCTTCTTTGTTTGGCGCTTCTTCTAGGTTTAAGTGCAATGCTGAACCACCATCTAAATATTGAATAATTTCTTGTCCGTGTAAAATAATTTTATCGAGTGTGTTTGTGTTTTTATCTTCAACCTTATAAAAATATGAGTTGTAGCAGTCTCTTGGCACTGTTAATCCATCTTCTTTATCCCATTTGGCATTTTTTACTCCCAAATTTTCTGCTGGAACAAATTCGGTATTAAACATATAACCATAGGTTTGTTTAGCAATTTTATTTTCGTCGTAAATAGCTTTTAAGTGTTTGTTTACAAAAGCTTTGTAGATTTCGTTATTGCCAACATTGATACCTTGACTTTCGGCTGCTTCTACCATTCCGTTTATTCCGATGGTTAGAAACTGTTTGTCTAAAGAGATAAATCCTGCGCTATACACTGGCAACAATCCAGCAGCTTCGTATTCGTTGATTAGTGTTCTGTACGCCACTTGGTATTTGTGTATTTTTCGAACTTCATCAACAATAGTTGCTCCCTTTTGCACCAAACGATTCATATTTAAAGTAATCACATTTATAGAACCCGTTGCAACTCCTCCAGCACCTAATGAATAGCTAAATGTATTATCACTAATCTCGTTTCTAAGTCTGCAACACGATGCTAAACTGTCTGCATTTTCTGATTGATAAATAAAGAACGAATTGCCTTCGTTTAATTCTTGTGCACACATTTCTGTAAATTCTGTATCAACAGGTTTTCCATCGTTTACCAACATTGCTGCAGTAACTACTGGAAAAGTTAGGATTGCTTTGTTGCGTTCTTGGTTGAACCATTTCATAAAAAAGTTTTGTAGACGCTTTACATTTTTCCATTGTGGTTTGGTCATATCTGGAAAAACAAAATCACCAAACATACTGTTAAAATAAGCTTCATCATATAAAGAAATATTCCAAAAGACAGATTGATAACCTCTTGCAGCTGCTGGTTGATTGATAGCATACACCACATGTTGCAAATGATTTTCAATTGTTTTTGTAGCGGTTTCTAAATAAGCTTCGCCATAATCTTTACTAGCAAAATAATCGAAATACATTAAAAATTCTACCGTAGCTAAGGCACCTGCGAATTGTGAACTAACGGCAAAAACTAAATTTACAAACTCACCACAAAAACTCTCCAGGTGTTGCGGTGCTCTACTTTCTCCGCCTAGTTTTGTCAATCCATCAAACAAAAACGGATACATGCTAATTGAAACACAATAGGGTTTTAAAGAGGTTTCATCGTGCACATAAATTTCGTGCGATTCTATTTGACGTGTATATTCATCAGCCAATTCTTTACCAAAAAGCATTTTAATTTTACGTTGAACCAAGGCTCTGTTTACTTGTATGTTTATGTCTTTATTTAGCTCGGCTTCCATGGTGGCAATATTCTTGGAAGTAACGTTTGCATTTGCATCAACTTTAGATCCATCAGCGGCATTCGCTGAATTGATGTAGTGGTCAATAAAATTAATTTTTTTGCTTACTTGAGTTTCGGTTAATCTAATCATGGTGTTGTTTTTTTAAGAATAGGTGATTGTGTATTGTGTTTGTTCTTAGGTATATAAATTTTTGATTGGTATCTGGGTTGTCTAGTCCACCCTTGGCAGTAATCCATTTTCCCGTTTTAATCCAAGTTAGCTCATTTAAGATTGCTTTTGGTACAGTTTCTTCTCCAGTATAAAGGCAGGTTTTAAAGTTGTTTTGTTTTGCAAGAGAGAGGTATTCTATCAATTTTTCTTTGTGCCATTCACCGCCCATAAAGAGTACACATGAGGCATAACCTTTGTATTGCTTTAGCAGTTCTAAGTAGTTTTTTTTAAGCAATGGTTTTCCGTTGTTGGCATTCCATAAATAGGTAGAGTGACAGCCTTTGCATTGTAACTTGCACCCAGTAATAGAAAAGCATAGGCTTATTTCACCAGGTACTTCTTGAAATGTAATGTCAAATTGATAATAATTCATATAAAAAGATAAAAAGGTCTTTTATTATGATATAAATGTAAAAAGGAAAAAGAAAGAATGTAAGGCTTAAAAAAAGGAGTTATTAAAAATGTTATTAACAACTAAAAAATTGTTGTTATGAGATAAGCAATTTATTTGCTAATATGTTTAACGGTACACTTTTCTAGCACAAAGCTAATATCGTTTTCGTTTTCTGTTATCATATTTAAAACGCCCGTAACTTGTACGATGTCGTCTGTTTTAAATTTCTTTTTAGAGTTTTTAAAACCCAATAACTCTATTACAGTTTCTGGACCTGCGCCGCCACAAAAGAAACAAGTAGCAAACGGATTTTTTGAAACCATAAACCATTCGCCATCTGGGTCTAAATCTAAAAAATAGCCTGTAATTGTAATTTTTTTACCTTCTATGTCTTTTAGAGATTTACCTTGTCCTTTAATTGCTTTTGCAGGATTTTTTTCAGAGAAGCGCACTTCTTTTGCATACACATCAATTACATCTTTCCACGTTAATTTTAACTGACTAAATGCAGTGTTAGAAATGAATACAACTAATAAAAGAAATAAGGTTGATTTAATTTTCATTACTGATAATTTTTGAGATATCCATATTGAATATTGGTTGAATGGCTAACAGTGTTGCAAGAATAATAATTCCGAAGATAAATAAGAACATTTCAAAAATATCTTGAGAATATTCTAACAAATAGATTTGTTGCTTATATGTTTCTTTCACTAAAGCAATAATTGCTTGTAAACTAAATGTGGCTATTACAATTCCAAAAATAAAACTAAACAAACCAATCAATAATCCTTCTGTAAAGACCAATTGTATCAATTTATTTCTGCTAGCTCCATAAGTTCTAATCAAAGCTAACTCTTTGGCTTTTTCTTTTACCATTCTATACAGACTCACAAACATACTGATGCCAGAAACAAATAAAATAGCAAAGGCTATCCAAGTAATTGCTTTGGTTCCGATAGCAGTAAATTGAAATAATTTATCCAATTCGTATTTTGGTAAAGCTGCTTGAAATTGAGTATTTTTATTGATGGTTCTAGGTAATCGTAATAGACCCATTTTATTTTTAAACTGTACAAGCAAGGCTGTAATTTCATCATCTTCATGATTATGAGTATCACCAGATTCTTCATGCTCATGTAAATGCCAAATGCTTTCTAAATTGGTAACAATTAAGCGATCAATGACATTTTGAGTTGGCTTTAAAATTCCAACAACTTTTAATGGATGATTGTCATGACTCTCAATAGCATTTTCTAACATTCCATGAGAGCTATTGAAGGTGTCACCTACTTTTAAATTCAGATTTTTTGCAACAGCATTTCCAATAATTACATCAAAGGTCTTTTCAAATGAATGACCACTTTCTAGTGTTGTCTTATGAAGTTTAATAAAAGACTCGTTAGTTCCTACAATTTTATATCCTTTGTAATTATCGCCAATTGAAACCGGAATCGCTTCTTTGATATATCGATTTTTGCCTAGTTTTTGTGCTTCTTTATATGAGATATTTCCTGTAGGATTATCGATATGTAAAACAGCAGAAAGCACTAATTGTAACGGACTTCCTTTAGCACCAACTACCATATCTACTCCGTTAAGACTTTGTTGTAGTTGCGATTCAAAAACTTTATTCAATTGTTTTACCCCTAACAACAATCCGATACTTAACGATAAAATTAACACCGTTAAAAAAGTTTGCAACGGTTTGGTGACGATGTTTTTATAACTCAACTTTAATATGTTCATAATACAAGGGTATTATCAAACGAGTTTTTAATTCGTTGGTCGTGAGTAATGATTATCAAATTAGCATTTGCTTTTTTTGCTTGCGATTTTAATAATTCAATAACTAAATCACAGTTTTTATCATCCAAACTAGAAGTAGGCTCATCAGCTAAAATCACACAAGGTTTATGAATTACACCTAATGCAATTCCTAATCGTTGTAATTGACCAGTACTTAAGGTATTTGGCTTTTGATGTTTTACATGCGATAAATCCAATTGCTTTAAAATATCTTCAGTTGCCGATTTTTGATTTTTGATGCCACTAAAATATAATCGAGATTGAATGTTCTCATAAATAGATATTGAAGAAACAGCTATCGTATTCTGAAAAATTAAACCAATATTTTTTCCTCTAAAAGCATCTAATTTTTTAGCTGATAATTTAGAAATATTTGTATTGTTGATAAGAATACTTCCTTCATCTGGACTTAAAATCCCGGCCAACAAATGCAACAATGTTGTTTTACCAATTCCAGATTCACCAAGTATCAATAGAGAATCATTATCATTTAATTTAATATTAGGAAAATTAAATGTTGTTTCTTGGTTGTAAGAAAAAGCAATGTTCTCTGTTTTTAGCATAACAGCAAAAATATAGTATTAAAAACAAATAATATATTTCAACAATAAAATTAACTTTTCTTTAAATAAATTTGCAGGCTTAAAATATTTTTTGATATTTGTCCAATCAAAATGAACACACAAGTAATTAATATCATTTCTAGTATTGTCATTGCTATTCAAAAGCAACGATAAGGAAGTGTATATATAATTTAAAAATAGTATAAAAGCCTTCCGAATTCGGAAGGCTTTTTTTATGCAATCAATTAAAATGAATTTAATAAAGAACATAATTATTGTAGTCATTATCGTCATTATTAGCTCACCGCCGAGTTGATACAGATTACTAATGCCTTACAATAAAGCAAAAGCCTGTATCAATTCATACAGGCTTTTTTTATAATTAAAAAACAACTGAATTTCATAATGTAAAATTTTATAAAATACTGATAGTGAGCTATTTAAATAAAAATTTAATCTATTGACTATAAGCTAGAAAACTAAAAACAAAAACAGATGAATAGACAAATATCTAATTTCGAAAATCGTAAAAAAAGTAGTACTAAAAATGGAGCTGAATAAACACAGTAAAAGATTAACTCAAGATCAATCTCAACCAGCATCTCAAGCGATGCTATATGCAGTAGGCTTGCAAGAAGAAGACATGCAGAAGGCGCAAGTCGGAATTGCAAGTACAGGTTATGATGGTAATCCTTGTAATATGCATTTAAACAGATTGGCAGCTGAGGTAAAAACCGAATGTAATATTGCAGGAATGGTAGGTTTAGGGTTCAATACTATAGGAGTTAGTGATGGAATTTCTATGGGAACTTCTGGAATGAATTATTCACTTGCTTCTAGAGATATTATTGCAGATTCAATAGAAACTGTAATGAATGCACAAAGTTATGATGGATTAATTTCTGTAGTTGGTTGTGATAAAAATATGCCAGGAGCTGTAATTGCTATGCTACGTTTAAATCGCCCATCAATAATGATGTATGGAGGAACCATTGCTTCTGGGAATTACAAAGGGAGAAAATTAAACATCGTTTCTGCTTTTGAAGCATTAGGACAAAAAGTTGCAGGAGAAATTGACGAAAACGAATATAAAGAAATCATCAAAAGAGCCATTCCAGGAGCAGGTGCTTGTGGAGGAATGTATACGGCAAATACAATGGCATCCGCTATAGAAGCAATGGGGTTTTCTTTGCCATATAATTCTTCAATTCCAGCTGAAAATCCAAATAAATTAACAGAAAGCGAACGCACAGCTGAAGCTATTTTAAATCTATTAAAATTAGATTTAAAGCCTTTAGATATTATCTCTAAGAAATCAATCGAAAATGCCATCGCTATTGTAAACGCATTAGGAGGTTCAACAAATGCAGTATTACACTTTTTAGCAATAGCACACGCTGCGGATATTGATTTTTCGCTAGAAGATTTTCAAAGAGTGAGTGATAGAACGCCATTAATAGCTGATTTAAAACCGAGCGGAAAATACTTAATGGAAGATGTACATGGTGTTGGAGGTACTCCAGCTGTTATGAAATATTTATTAGACAATGGCTTTTTATATGGCGATTGTTTAACAGTAACAGGTAAAACACTAGCAGAAAATTTAGCTGATGTAGAACCATTGACTTTTGAGAATGATCAAGATGTAATTTATCCAAAGGATAAAGCTTTAAAATCATCTGGAAACATTCAAATCTTACACGGTAACCTAGCATCTGAAGGAGCAGTTGCTAAAATTAGTGGAAATGAGGGCTTGTATTTTGAAGGTAAAGCAGTGGTGTATGATGGAGAACAAGCTGCAAATACTGGAATCTCTAATGGAGAAGTTGAAAAAGGAGACGTCGTTGTGATACGTTATGTAGGTCCAAAAGGAGGCCCAGGAATGCCAGAAATGTTAAAACCAACCTCATTAATTATGGGTGCAGGTTTAGGTAAATCTGTAGCACTAATTACAGACGGAAGATTCTCTGGCGGAACTCATGGATTTGTAGTTGGTCATATAACACCAGAAGCACAATCTGGCGGAACTATTGCTTTATTAAAAACAGGAGATACTATAAGAATTAGTGCAGAAAATAATTCAATTAATGTGTTGTTGTCTGAAGAAGAACTTGCCGAAAGAAAAGCAAATTGGAGAACGCCAGCATTAAAACATAACAAAGGAATTTTATATAAATACGCAAAAACTGTGGCATCAGCATCTAAAGGATGTGTAACCGATGCATAATTTAAACAAAGAGAAAAATGAAAGCTCAAACACAAACAGCCAATTTAACAATCGAGAAGAAAACACAACATATTTCTGGTGCTGAAGCAGTCATTAGATGTTTGTTAGCGGAAGGCGTCGATTTAATTTACGGTTATCCAGGAGGTGCAATTATGCCTATTTATGATGAATTGTATAAATATCAAGACCAATTACGTCATGTGTTAACGCGTCACGAACAAGGTGCCACACATTCAGCTCAAGGATTTGCAAGAGTTACCGGGAAAGTTGGAGTTGCTATGGCAACATCTGGACCAGGTGCTACAAATTTAGTTACCGGAATTGCAGATGCTCAAATAGATTCTACTCCAATGGTATGTATTACAGGACAAGTTGGAAAACATTTATTAGGGTCTGATGCATTTCAAGAAACAGATATTGTTGGAATCTCAACTCCAGTTACTAAATGGAATTATCAAATTACTGAAGCTTCTGAAATTCCAGAAGTTTTGGCTAAGGCATTTTACATCGCACGTTCTGGAAGACCAGGGCCTGTATTAATTGATATTACTAAAAATGCACAATTTGATACGTTTGATTTTGAATACGAAAAATGTACTTCAATCAGAAGCTATAAAGCTGTGCCCGACATCGATAAAGGGCAATTGTTAGAAGCTGCAAAATTGATCAACGCTGCTAAAAAACCAATGATTGTTTTTGGTCAGGGAGTAATCTTAGGTGAAGCCGAAGAAGAATTCAAAGCGTTTATTGAAAAAACCGGAATCCCTTCTGCTTGGACCATTTTAGGATTATCTGCATTAGATTCTAAACATCCATTAAATGTAGGAATGGTAGGAATGCATGGTAATTATGGACCAAATAAATTAACCAATGAATGTGATGTGTTAATTGCTGTTGGGATGCGTTTCGATGATCGAGTTACAGGAAATTTAGCAACTTATGCTAAACAAGCAAAGGTAATTCATTTTGAAATTGATCCAGCTGAGGTTGATAAAAATGTAAAAACTGATGTCGCAGTTTTAGGAAATGCAAAAGAAACATTAGCGAAAATTTTACCATTAGTTAATGAAAACTCTCATAAAGAATGGCTTCAAGAATATAGAAGCCATGATACTATTGAGTTTGAAAAAGTTATTAAAGATGAATTGTATCCAACGAAAGAAGGAATTACAATGGGAGAAGTAATGAAAGAAATTAATAGTAAAACTGGAGGTAAAGCAGTGATTGTTTCAGATGTTGGTCAACATCAAATGATGGCTTGTAGATATGCAGAGTTTACACAAACTAAAAGTAACATTACTTCAGGAGGTTTAGGAACAATGGGATTTGCTTTGCCAGCAGCTATTGGAGCAAAAATGGGAGCGCCAGATAGAGAAGTTATTGCCATTATCGGTGATGGAGGTTATCAAATGACTATCCAAGAATTGGGAACTATTTTACAAACCAAAGCTGCCGTTAAAATTGTAGTGTTAAATAACGAATTCTTAGGAATGGTTCGTCAATGGCAACAATTATTCTTTGACAAAAGATATGCTTCTACCGAAATGGTAAATCCAGATTTTATAACCATTGCTAAAGGATATCATATCAACGCAAAAAGAGTTACTAAAAGAGAAGAATTGGCAAGTGCTGTAGAAGAAATGTTATCTACAGAAGGATCATACTTTTTAGAAGTATGTGTAGAAAAAGAAAATAATGTATTCCCGATGATTCCGACAGGAGCATCAGTATCAGACGTAAGATTAAGTTAAGAAATTATGGCGAATCAAAAATCATATACCATATCAGTATATACAGAAAACAATGTAGGATTGTTAAACAGAGTTTCATCAATCTTTTTAAAAAGACATATCAATATAGAGAGTTTAACCACTTCTCAATCAGAAATCGAAAATGTAAATCGATTTGTAATCGTTGCTACAATGGATGATAGTCAAGCTAGAAAAATTGTTGGGCAATTAGAAAAACAAATTGAAGTGATTAAAGCATATGCTCATACAGATGAAGAAACTATTTACCAAGAGTCAGCCTTATTTAAAGTAGCATCAGACTCACTATTTGACGAACGTCAAATACAGAATATCATTAAAGATAGTCATGCAAATATAGTAACCGTTTCTCGTGAGTTTTTTGTGATTGAGAAAACAGGAAGAAGACATGAAACAGAAAAACTATATCAAGATTTAAAACCTTATAGATTGTTGCAATTTGTAAGGTCAGGAAGAATATCAGTTACAAAAGAACCAATGAATATTTCAGAAATGCTAACTGCATTTTAATCATTAATAATAGAAAAATGACAAATTATTTTAACACGTTATCGTTAAGAGATCAATTAACAGAATTAGGGAAATGTAGGTTTATGGAATCTTCAGAATTTGAAGATGGGATAGATGCATTAAAAGGAAAGAAAATTGTAATTGTAGGTTGTGGTGCTCAGGGGCTAAACCAAGGATTAAATATGAGAGATTCTGGATTAGATATCTCATATACTTTAAGAGCAGCAGCAATTGCAGAAAAAAGACAATCGTTTGTAAATGCTACTGAAAACGGATTCAATGTAGGGACTTATGAAGAATTAGTGCCAACAGCAGATTTGGTATTGAATTTAACTCCAGATAAGCAGCATACCAATGTGGTAAATGCTGTAATGCCGTTGATGAAAAAAGGAGCAACATTATCATACTCTCATGGATTCAATATTGTAGAAGAAGGCATGCAAATTCGTGAAGACTTAACAGTAATTATGGTAGCACCAAAGTGCCCAGGATCTGAAGTTAGAGAAGAATACAAAAGAGGATTTGGAGTGCCAACATTAATTGCAGTCCATCCAGAAAATGATCCAGAAGGAAAAGGGTTAGCACAGGCCAAAGCATATGCATTTGCAACAGGTGGACATAGAGCGGGAGTGTTACAATCGTCTTTTGTTGCTGAAGTAAAGTCTGATTTAATGGGAGAGCAAACCATTTTGTGTGGAGTGTTACAAACAGGAGCTATTTTATCTTTTGACAAAATGGTTGAGGAAGGAATCGAACCTGGTTATGCTGCAAAATTAATTCAGTATGGTTGGGAAACAATTACAGAAGCCTTAAAGCATGGTGGAATTACCAATATGATGGATCGCTTATCAAACCCAGCAAAAATAAAAGCATTTCAAGTTTCTGAAGAATTAAAAGAAATCATGCGTCCATTATTCCAAAAACATATGGATGATATCATGTCAGGTTATTTTTCTAAAACCATGATGGAAGATTGGGCAAATGATGATAAAAACTTATTAGCATGGAGAGCAGCTACTGGAGAAACTGCTTTTGAAAAAACACCAATTACAAATCAAGAAATTTCAGAACAAGAATATTTCGATCACGGAACATTATTGGTTGCTTTTGTAAGAGCTGGTGTAGAATTGGCATTTGAAGCAATGACAGAATCAGGAATTATTGCTGAATCTGCTTATTATGAATCTTTACATGAAACACCATTAATTGCAAATACCATTGCACGTAAAAAATTATACGAAATGAATCGTGTAATTTCAGATACAGCAGAGTATGGATGTTATTTGTTTGATCATGCATGTAAACCATTATTAACTGATTTTATGAAAACAGTGAATACAGATATTATTGGTACATCATTTAGCTCAGATAATGGTGTAGACAATCAAGAATTAATTGCTGTTAATACTGCAATTAGAGGACATGCAGTTGAAAAAGTAGGGGCAGTTTTAAGAGCTTCTATGACAGCGATGAAAAAAATATAAATGTAATGTCAGTTCGAGTAATTTTCTGTCAGATTGAGCGTAGTCGAAATCAAAAGGAAATTGTATCGAGAATAAATTACAACACAAAACAATGAGTCTCAAAACAACAACATATTATCCTAAGTTAGTAAATGTGAAGGAAGCTGTAACTGCATTGAAAGATGTAGTTACAGTAACTCCTTTATTAAATAACAACAATTATTCTCGACAGTTTGGTGCAAATATTTTGTTGAAAAGAGAAGATTTGCAACAAGTACGATCGTATAAAATTAGAGGAGCATATAATAAAATTAGTTCGTTAAATCAGGATGAACTAAAGAACGGAATTGTTTGTGCTAGTGCAGGAAATCATGCGCAAGGAGTAGCTTTTGCTTGTCAGAAACTCCAAATTCATGGAACAATCTTTATGCCTACTCCAACCCCTAAACAAAAGCTAGAACAAGTTAAAATGTTTGGTGGAGAATATATTACAATCAAATTAGTTGGAGATACTTTTGACGATGCTCAAAAAGAAGCAAAAAGAGAATGTGATTTGCTTCAAAAAACATTTGTACACCCTTTTAATGATCCAAAAATTATTGAAGGACAAGCAACAGTTGGATTAGAAATTATTGAACAATTTTCTGAACCAATTGATTATGTTTTTGTACCTGTTGGTGGTGGTGGATTGGCCTCTGGTTTGTCTTCAGTATTTAAAGTATTATCTCCTAACACAAAAATTATTGGAGTAGAACCATCTGGTGCTCCTTCAATGAAATCAGCATTTGAAAAAGGAAAAAATGTTCGATTAGAAAAAATTGAAAAGTTTGTAGATGGTGCAGCTGTGCAACAAGTAGGTGATGTAACTTTTCAAATATGTAAAGAAAATTTAGATGCTATGATTACCGTTCCTGAAGGGAAAGTATGTCAGACCATTTTAGATTTATATAATAAAGATGCCATTGTTGTTGAACCAGCAGGAGCATTAACAATATCTGCTTTAGATTTTTATGCAGAAGAAATAAAAGGAAAGAATGTGGTTTGTGTGGTTAGCGGTTCTAATAATGATATCACTAGAACTCCAGAAATTAAAGAAAGAGCCTTATTATATAATGGATTAAAGCATTACTTTATCATCCGATTTCCTCAAAGAGCTGGAGCCTTAAAAGAATTTGTGGCTGAGATCTTAGGGCCACAAGATGATATCACTCATTTTGAATATTCTAAAAAGCACAGTAGAGAAAACGCACCTGCTATTGTTGGGATTGAATTGAAAAAAAGTTCAGACCTAAATCCACTTATTCAAAGGATGAAAGCCAAGAATTTCTACGGTGATTATTTAAACGACAAACCTGATTTATTTCAATATTTGATATAACTTGCATAAAATTTAAGCAGTTATTGAATTGAGAAATATATTTGAAAATATCCATATTCCTGAAAAGCATAAAATTGATAAGCCATTCAATCAGCACACATATTTAGTTGATGGAAAATTAAAAGAATGGAAGGGTGAAACAACTTCAGTGTATTCACCTGTATATCAAAAAGATTCCAAAGGAAAGTTACAACCCACATTATTAGGAACCATTCCAAATCAAACTCAAGAGAGTGCTTTAGAAGCGTTAAATTCTGCCTATCAAGCCTATGACAAAGGTAGAGGTGAATGGCCAACAATGAAAGTTGAAGAACGAATCAATTGTATAGAGAATTTTGCAAAAATGATGCAAGAAACACGAGATGAAGTTGTCAACTGGTTACTATGGGAAATTGGAAAGCCTTATGAAGAATCGTGCAATGAATTTGATAGAACTATAAAATATATTGAAGATACCATTCTGAACTTGAGAGAAATGGATCAAAAGCATTCCGAGATTAAGAATCACGACGGAATACTAGCTCAAGTTCGTAGAGCTCCTCTAGGAGTGGTACTATGTTTAAGTCCGTACAACTACCCATTAAACGAAACTTTTTGCTTGTTGATTCCGGCATTGATTATGGGAAATACAACTATTTTTAAACCCGCTAAATACGGAATTTTATTATTGTCTCCGTTATTAGAAGCATTTCAAAAAAGTTTCCCAAAAGGAGTTGTAAATATCATTTATGGAAGTGGTAGAACATTAGCTACACCTATCTTAGAATCAGGAAAAGTAGATGTCTTGGCATTGATAGGAAACAGTAAATCTGCCAACGCATTGCAAGGTTATCACCCTAAGAAAAATAGACTGCGTTTGGTGTTAGGATTAGAAGCTAAAAACCCTGGAATTGTTTTACCAGATTGCGATTTAGAGTTGACAGTGAGAGAATGTGTTAACGGGGCATTGGCGTTTAATGGGCAACGATGCACAGCGTTGAAAATATTGTTTGTACATGAAGATATTGTTGAAGAGTTTAGTAAAAAGTTTGTAACAGCAATAGAAAAACTAAAGTATGGAAACCCTTGGGAAGAAGGTGTAAATATTACGCCATTACCAGAGCCAAATAAACCTGATTACATACAAGAATTAATTGCTGATGCTGAAGAAAAAGGTGCGAATGTAATTAATAAAAATGGTGGAGAAAGACAAGAGAGTTTTGTCTATCCAGCAGTTTTATATCCTGTAAATGAAAAGATGAGGATTTATGAAGAAGAACAATTTGGACCTGTAGTGCCAATCTTAACATTTAAAGATATTCAAGAACCATTAGATTATGTTTCTGAATCGAAATATGGACAGCAAGTAAGCTTGTTTAGTAAAAGTTCAGAAGCATTGGCACCATTAATAGACAATTTAGTAAATCAAGTATGTAGAGTAAATATCAATGCAAAATGCCAAAGAGGTCCAGATGTGTTTCCTTTTGTTGGAAGAAAAGATTCTGCTGTAAGCACATTGAGTGTTTATGATGCCTTACGCACTTTCTCAATTAGAACCTTGGTGGCCTTTAAAAGTAATGAGACAAATGATAAAATTTTGTCTGACTTATTAGAAAATGAATCTTCTAACTTTTTAAGAAAAAAATAAAAAAGCAAAACCGATTGAGGTTTTGCTTTTTGCATTAATTAATTTAAAAACATAAGGCTAAATAATAGTACTTTGCCCCATATGTATATTCTTAAAATTTAAATTACTATCATCCTGATTTTCGATGTAGTCTGCAATAAAATCACCTACTTTAGATGTAGATGCAGAGAAAGAATCCTTTCCTTGTATATCTTCAGTTGTGATTCCTAAGACTAATGATTTTTCAACTGCTTTTTCAACTGCTTTTGCTTCTTCATGTAACCCTAAATGATTTAATAACATTGCTGCAGATAAAATAGAAGCTAATGGATTTGCTATGTCTTTCCCAGTTGCCTGAGGAAATGAACCATGAATTGGCTCAAATAACGCATTCTTTTCTCCTACAGATGCAGAAGCTAATAAACCAATAGAACCACCAATAACACTTGCTTCGTCACTAATAATATCACCAAATAAGTTCTCTGTTAAAATTACATCAAACTGTTTTGGGTTTAAAATCATCTGCATAGCTGCATTGTCTACAAATAAGAAATCTAATGTTACATCCGGATATTGATTTGATAATTCAGTCACAGTTTTTCTCCATAAACGAGATGTTTCTAATACGTTTGCTTTATCAACTAAGGTTAGTTTTTTGCGTCTGTTTTGTGCTTCTTTGAAGGCTAAGTGTGCAATGCGTTCAATCTCTTCAACTGAATAAGAACATCCGTCAAAAGCTACTTTTCCATCATCACTTAATTCTTTTATTCCGAAATAGATTCCACCGGTTAATTCTCGATAGATTGAAATGTCAGTGCCTTGGATAATTTCCTTTTTTAATGGAGAATTTTCAATCAGTTGATCGTATGCTTTTACAGGTCTCACATTACAAAATAATCCTAATTCTTTACGCAATTTAAGTAAGCCTTGCTCGGGTCTTACTTTAGCTGTCGGATCATTATCGTATTTTGGATGACCTATGGCTCCAAATAAAATAGCATCTGATGCTTTGCATGTTTTTATGGTTTCATCTGGCAGCGGATTTCCCGTTGCATCAATGGCACAAGCACCCATTAGTGCCTCTTTGTAAATAAAAGTATGGTTGTAAACATCTGCCACCGCATTTAAAGCTTTTTTTGCTTGCTCGGTCACTTCTGGTCCAATTCCATCTCCTGGAATTACAGCAATCGTATATTTCATTTTTTCCTCTTTTGGGCGTTACCACAAGTGGTCGCGCTTTTCGTTATATCTTTTAATTTGTTCTCGATACTTGCTTCGCAAACTCGAACCGACATTAAAAGGATGCCACTTCAATCGCTAACGCAAGGTTTTTTCACACATGTTTAGCTTCAAAAGCTTTGATTTTATCTTTATTGCTGATTAAAAAATCAATATCATCATAGCCATTGATCATACATGTTTTCTTATAGGTATTTATTTCAAATGTTGCCTTTCCAATAGCAGACTCAATTGTTTGCTCTTCTAAATTGACAATAACTTCTGAAGTAGGGTTTTCTTGTAAATGCGCTAACAATTTTTTTAAATATTCTTCTGTTACTTGTACTGGTAATAATCCGTTATTTAACGCATTTCCTTTAAAAATATCAGCAAAAAAACTACTTACAATTACTTTAAACCCATAGCCAACTAACGCCCAAGCTGCATGCTCTCTACTAGAACCGCAACCAAAATTATCTCCAGCAACTAAAATATTTCCACTATAATTTGGGTTGTTTAATGCAAAATCTTTGTTTGCGCTTCCATCTTTATGGAAACGCCAATCTCTAAACACATTATCGCCAAAACCTAATTTATCTGTTGCTTTTAAAAAGCGCGCAGGAATAATTTGATCGGTATCAATATTTTCTGTTGGTAACGGAATTGCTCTTGATGTTACTATTGTAAACTTTTCCATAACTATGCTAATTCTAATGATTCAACTTCTTTTGTAACATCTATTATTTTTCCAGCAACTGCGGTAGCCGCAGCAACTAGTGGACTAGCTAAAATGGTTCTAGATCCTTGACCCTGTCTACCTTCAAAATTTCTATTTGAAGTAGAAACACAATATTCTCCTTCTGGAATTTTATCATCATTCATGGCTAAACATGCAGAACAACCAGGTTGTCTTAAAACAAAACCTGCTTCTTCAAATACATTTTGAAGCCCTTCTTCAGCAATTTGCTTAGCAACTTTTTGTGACCCAGGAACCAGCCAAGCATTTACATTTGAGGCTTTTTGTTTTCCTTTAACATAGTTGGCAGCTACTCTAAAATCTTCAATTCTTGAGTTGGTACAACTACCTATAAATACATAATTGATAGGCTTATTAATTAATGATTCTCCTTTTTTGAAATCCATATAGTTCAATGATTTTTCAAAAGAACTATCGTTTAATGCTGGAATGTTTTCAGTGATTTTGATTCCCATTCCAGGATTTGTTCCGTAGGTAATCATTGGCTCTATATCAGCTGCATCCAACCAATATTCTTGATCAAATACTGCATCTTCATCAGTTGGAAGTGTTTTCCAATACGCTACTTTTTTATCAAATTCTTCTCCTTTTGGGGCCTCCTCACGTCCTTTTACATAATCAAATGTAGTTTGATCTGGGGCAATCATTCCTCCACGAGCACCCATTTCTATACTCATGTTACAAACAGTCATTCTACCTTCCATACTCATTTCTTCAAAGACATTCCCTGCATATTCACAGAAGTATCCAGTACCAGAATTGGTTCCTAACTTTGCGATGATATATAAAATAACATCTTTTGGTAAAACTCCTTTTTTCAATTTTCCATTTACATTTACACGTAAACTTTTAGGCTTTTGTAATAATAAACATTGACTCGCAAATACTTGAGCTACCTGACTAGTTCCGATTCCAAATGCTATGATACCAAACGCACCATGTGTTGAGGTATGAGAATCTCCACAAACCATAGTCATTCCAGGTTGTGTAATTCCTAATTCAGGAGCAATTACATGAACGATTCCATTTTTTTCATGTCCTAAACCATATAATGGAATATTATTCTTTTTACAATTTTCAGATAGTTGTTCTAATTGCTTTTTTGATAAAGCATCTTTTACAGGTAAATGTTGGTCTACTGTAGGAGTATTATGGTCTGCAGTAGCTACAATTTTATCTGGTCTTGCAATTGGAATTCCTCTTTGTTCTAATTCGTTAAAAGCTTGTGGACTAGTTACCTCGTGTATTAAATGTTTGTCTATATATAAAATTTGTGGACCGTTTTCTATAGTGTCCACAACATGTGCATCCCAAACTTTATCAAATAATGTTTTTCCCATTATGCGATTGCTATTTTTGAAGTTTGACTGACTCTTTTCATAATGAAATGAATATCATTATCTTTAATTTCTTTCTGTTTATCTGCAACTTCTAAGAATGTTGTATACGCAGCATCTAATTGAATTTTTGTTAGCTCGTATCCAATATTTTTAGCTCTATACGCTAAAGCGGCTCTACCACTTCTTGCTGTAAGTACAATAGCACTTTCAGTAACACCAACATCTTCTGGATCCATAATTTCATAGGTTTCTCTGTTTTTTATAACTCCGTCTTGATGAATTCCAGAACTGTGCGCAAAAGCATTTGCACCCACAATAGCTTTGTTTGGTTGCACAGGTATTCCCATACTTTCTCGCACCATTAAACTGGTATCGTATAACAATTTGGTATTGATATCTGTATGTAAATTTAAATAAGGATGTTGCTTTAATACCATTACCACTTCTTCTAATGCTGTGTTTCCTGCGCGCTCTCCAATTCCGTTGATAGTACATTCAATTTGACGAGCTCCATTTACAACTCCAGCAATAGAATTTGCAGTAGCCATCCCTAAATCGTTATGACAGTGGCAAGATAAAATGACATTCTCAATTCCTTTTACATTTTCTCTTAAATATTTCATTTTTGCTCCATATTCTTCAGGTAAACAATAGCCTGTGGTATCTGGAATGTTTAGTACGGTTGCACCAGCCTTAATTACTGCTTCACAAACTTTAGCTAAAAATTCATTATCTGTTCTACCTGCATCTTCAGCATAAAATTCTACATCATTTACAAAAGATTTTGCGTAAGAAACCGCTGTAATAGCTCTTTCTATTACTTTATCTCTAGTTGAATTGAATTTAAATTGAATATGAGAATCACTGGTTCCTATACCTGTATGGATTCTTGGTGCTTTTGCATATTGTAAAGCTTCGGCTGCAACTTTAATGTCGTTTTTAACCGCTCTTGTTAATCCACAAACAGTTGCATTTTTAACAATTTTAGCAATTTCAGAAACCGAATTAAAATCTCCAGGACTAGAAACAGGGAACCCAGCTTCAATGACATCAACACCCAAAAAATCTAATCTTTCTGCGATGATTAGTTTTTGTTTGGTGTCTAATTTACATCCTGGAACTTGTTCTCCGTCTCGAAGTGTAGTGTCGAAAATTTGAACCTTATTATCTTGCATGAGTACACTTTAATTTTTTTATCTAAATCAAATTTATATATTGGTTTTTCTAAGCATAAGAATTTACAGAGATACTTTACGATGTTTAATTGAGAAAAAAAACATTTAAAACTCATGTAGTCAGTATTTTATGAGAAAATCAATTACGTTAGTCAATAATCAAGTGGATGCATTATTTGCATTGATAAAGTCTTTGTCAAAGTCAGAAAAAAGACAATTCAATTTGTATGTGGGTAGATTGGGAGGTAATACTGATGCAAAATTTTTCTCATTATTTAAGTTTCTCGATAAGCAAAAAGCATATAATGAACGTGAAATTATTGAAAGCAATATTGTTACAAAACAGCAATTGTCTAATTTAAAGGCACATTTGTATAAGCAGATATTGGTTAGCTTACGTTTAAATCCTGCACATCAGAATATTAGAATTCAAATTAGAGAACAATTAGATTTTGCAACGGTATTATACCAAAAAGGCTTGTATAAACAAAGCTTGAAATTGTTAGACAAAGCAAAATCGATAGCAATTGAAAATGAAGAAAAAAATATTGCTTATGAAATTGTTGAACTCGAAAAAGTTATAGAAACACAATATATTACTCGTAGTATTAGTACAAGAGCAGATCAACTTTCTCTACAAGCAAAAGAGTTAAGTGTGCAAAATGTAATTACAAGTAAATTATCTAATTTATCATTACAACTGTATAGTATTTTATTAAAAACGGGTCCGGCTAGAAATGATGCAGAGCTTGATAAAATTAACAGTTATTTTGAAGCAAGATTGCCTGAATATGACATTCATACACTTGGGTTTAGAGAAAAGTTATGGTTGTATAAAGCTTATGTTTGGAAAAGCTTTTTAACCCAAGATTTTTTAATGTGTTATAAGTACGCACACAAATGGGTGGAACTTTTTAATGCAGATACTAAGCTGATATCTTTGCATCCTGTTTTCTATTTAAAAGGAAAAAATTACTTGTTAGAGTCGCTTTTCTTCTTAAAACATCATGTAAAGTTTAAAAATGAACTCGATTATTTTGAGCAAGAAATAAAAGAACATAAAATTCCGCTAAGCAGTAATACAGAACTGTTAATTTTTCAATATTTTTCTACAAATCAATTGCATTTGCATTTTATTGAGGGCACCTTTAGAGAAGGTGAATACTTGGTTAGAGAGATTGAATATAAGATAGCAAAATATCAATCTAGATTAGACAGTCACCATATTATAGTTTTATACTATAAGATTGCTTGTTTGTATTTTGGGATGGGAGAAAACAGAAAATGTATAGAGTACTTGTCTAAAATTATTCACTCAAAAAACCTACGAGCAGCAGAAGATTTACAGTGTTTTGCAAGAGTATTGAATTTAATTGCGCATTACGAATGTGGTATGGATTATCACCTAGAAAGGCAATTTAAAGACACGTATAAATTTTTGTTGAAAATGGAAAATTTACAAGCTGTACAGAAAGAATTTATTGTCTCAATCAAAGCCTTAAGCGATGTATATCCGCACGAAATTAAACGTGAGTTTAAAAACATCTATAAAAGATTAAAGAAATATGAACAACATCCGTTTGAAAAACGCGCTTTTTTATACCTAGATATTTTGTCTTGGTTAGAAAGTAAAATTGAAGGGAATACGGTTGGAGAAGTTATTCGTAAAAAAGCAAAAGTATTGTATCAAAAAACCTTATAAGAAATTCTTATAAGGTTTTAATAAATTGTGATGATATTATTACTGTGCATCTGCTTTTAATTTGGCATCTTTAATCATTTTCTCGCTAGGCACAATGGCAATATTAACCCTTCTATTTTTTGCTCTTCCTTCTGCTGTAGAATTGGTGTATTTAGGCTGTGTTTCTCCAAACCAATTGGTAGAAATTCGATCTCCTTTAAGCCCTTTGTTAATTAAATAATTAGAAACAGCATACGCTCTTGTTTTTGATAAATTCATATTATAGCTTTGACTACCAACATTATCTGTATGTCCAACTACTAAGATTTTAGTATCAGAAAAATCAATAAATACTTTTGATAGTTTATCTAAAGTTGTCGCAGACTTTGTATTGATGTTAGATTTATTTGTATCAAAATAAATTCCACTTTTTTCATCTAAGGTAATCACTATACCATTATCTACACGTTCAACTTTTGCTCCAGGAAGTGCATCTTGTATTCTTTTTGCTTGCTTATCCATTTCGTGTCCAATAATAACTCCTGCTGCACCACCAACAACACCACCAATCACGGCGCCAATTTCTCCGTTACCACCTTTGCCAGCATTGTTACCAATAATAGCACCAATAATGGCACCACTTGTTGCGCCAATAATAGCACCTTTTTGCTTGTTGTTTGCGTTTTGTAATGCTTTACAGTTTACCAAACTTAGTAATACAGTTAAAGATAAGATTGTAATTGCTGATTTTTTCAAAATTGTTCTCATAATTTTTCTTCTTTTAGTTTAAATAATTAATCTAATAGTTGCTAAAAAAGTATAAAATAATATGCAGCTTGCTAGCTAATAAGATTTCCGTTGTTTACTTTTTGTTGAGGTTCTACAAAAGCTAATTTTCCGTCTGGAGTGTTGGTCATTAAAATCATACCTTGACTTTCTACACCACGTAATTTTCTTGGAGCTAAATTACACAGTACGGTTACTTGTTGACCGATAATGTCTTTAGGATTAAAGCTTTCTGCAATACCAGAAACAATAGTTCTTATGTCAATACCAACATCAACTTTTAATTTTAGTAATTTTTTAGTTTTCTCAATTTTGTTAGCTTCAAGAATTGTACCAACTCTAATGTCTAACTTGGTAAAATCATCAAACTCAATAGTTTCTTTTTGAGGCTCTATTGTTTTATTCGCATTTTCGTTGGCAGTTTTTGTGGCTTGTAGTTTATCTAATTGCGCTTGAATTTCTTTGTCTTCAATCTTTGCAAAAAGCAATTCAGCCTTATTGATTTGATGATTTGCCTCTAGCAACACATCCTTTGATGAAATGTCATTCCAAGTTAATTGATTGTCAATATTTAATATTGATTTTAATTTTTGAGATGTAAAAGGTAAGAAAGGCTCACATAATACCGATAATCCAGCTGCAATTTGTAAGGCTACATTCATAATAGTTTTTACACGTGCTGAATCTTGTTTAATAACTTTCCAAGGCTCTTCATCGGCTAAATATTTGTTTCCTAAACGCGCTAAATTCATCAATTCTTGTGAAGCTTCTCTAAAACGATAACGTTCAATTGACCTCGAAATAGTTAATGGATATTCTTTTAAGGCTTCTAATGTTTCCTCGTCATATTCGGTTAAATTTCCAGCTGATGGCACTTGTCCGTCATAATACTTGTTGGTTAAAACAACCACACGGTTGATGAAGTTTCCAAAAATAGCCACCAATTCGTTGTTATTTCTTGCCTGAAAATCTTTCCAAGTAAAATCGTTGTCTTTGGTTTCTGGCGCTGTTGCTGTTAATGCATAACGCAACACATCTTGTTTTTCTGGAAAATCGATTAAATATTCATGTAACCAAACCGCCCAATTTTTAGAAGTTGACAATTTGTTCCCTTCTAAATTTAAAAATTCGTTTGCTGGGACGTTTTCTGGCAGAATAAAATCTCCATGTGCTTTTAACATGGCTGGAAAAATAATACAGTGAAACACAATATTATCTTTTCCAATAAAGTGTATGAGTTTGGTGTTTTCATCTTTCCAATACGGTTCCCAATCTTTGTTGTTTTGTTCTGCCCATTCTTTGGTTGCAGAAATATATCCGATAGGCGCATCAAACCAAACATACAATACTTTGCCATCTGCACCTTCTACAGGAACAGGAATTCCCCAATCTAAATCACGAGTTACGGCTCTTGGTCGTAAACCATCGTCAATCCAAGATTTTACTTGTCCTAGTACATTTGGTTTCCAATCGTTTTTATGACCTTCTAAAATCCATTCTTTTAAAAAAGCTTCGTGTTTATCTAATGGTAAAAACCAGTGTTTCGTTTCTTTTAATGTAGGAACATTTCCTGTGATTGATGATTTAGGGTTGATTAAATCTGTAGCATTATGACTAGTTCCACAATTTTCACATTGATCTCCATAACTTTCTTCATTTCCACATTTTGGACAAGTACCAATTACAAATCGATCTGCTAAATATTGATTTGCTTCCTCATCATATAATTGTTCGGTAACTTCTTCTATAAACTCTCCATCATTGTATAATTTAGTAAAAAAATCAGATGCTGTATCGTGATGAATTTTTGCAGAAGTCCTTGAGTAATTATCAAACGAAATACCAAAATCAGTAAAAGAATCTTTGATGATTTTATGGTATTTATCTACAACTTCTTGTGGAGTGACCCCTTCATTTTTTGCTTTGATGGTAATGGGTACACCGTGTTCGTCTGAACCACAAACAAAGACAACATCTTTATCTGTTAAACGTAAATAACGCGCATAAATATCTGCAGGAACATAAACTCCAGCTAAATGACCAATATGAACTGGGCCATTCGTGTAAGGTAATGCTGCGGTAATTGTATATCTCTTTTGTGAACTCATCTGTTTTGGACTGATTTTTGAATGGCAAAAGTACGAAAAAGCATCAAAACCACATTTTTTTAACCACTCAAAAAGAGATACATTTACAGGATGGTTTTTTTAATTGTAATAGAATGAATAAATTATATTTTGTAGTAATTCTTCTGTTGGCATGTAGCTTCTCAACAAATGCCCAACATAGCAATGATTCAGTTCGTGTTCGTAATTCAAATTTAATACAGTCTCCATATTTACAAAAAGGAGATACCATTGCCATTGTAGCTCCTGCTGGAGTTTTAAAAAATAGAGAAAAAGAGATTCAAAAAGCAGCAAAGTTAGCTAAGCGTTGGGGCTTGCATGTTGTTTTTGGTAAACACATGTATAATCAAGGAAATCATTTTGCTGGAACTGATGCAGAACGTGCAGAAGATTTACAAAAAGCAATGGATAATCCAACTATTAAAGCAATTTGGGCTGCTCGTGGTGGTTATGGAACAGTTAGAATTCTAGACAGATTAGATTTTACAAAATTTAAAGAAAGCCCTAAATGGGTAATTGGATATTCTGATATTACTGCTTTGCATAGTCATATTCATAACTTAGGTTTTGAGACAATTCATGGTATGATGGCGACCAGCATGATTGACTCAATTCAAGACATCAAAAAAACAGTTGCTACATTTAAAAAAGCATTGTTTGGTAAAAGGTTAAAATATAAAGTTGTAGCTAATACGCATAATAGAAAAGGAAAAGCAAGTGGACAATTAGTGGGTGGAAACCTATCTATTTTAACATCGATGCTTGGTTCTAAAAGCCAGATGGATACCAAAGGTAAAATTCTGTTTATTGAAGAAATTGGAGAATACAAGTACAGCATTGATAGGATGTTACAAAGTTTAAAACGTGCCGGGTTTTTTACACATTGTAAAGGCTTAATTGTAGGCGATATTTCTAATATTAAAAACAATACCACCAAATGGGGCACATCTATTGAACAATTAATTTTAGATGTAGTGGCGGAATATGATTTTCCGGTGTTGTTTGATTTTCCTGCGGGTCACGAAAAAGACAATAGAGCGCTGATTTTTGGAAGAAGCGTAGAAATTGATGTGAAAAAGAAAATATCTTATGTGTCTTTTAAACAATAATTATGGCACAGCACAATGAATTAGGAAAAGAAGGAGAAAAACTTGCGATAAGGTATCTATTAAAAAAGGGCTATACTATCTTAGAAACCAACTATAGATACTTAAAGGCAGAAGTAGATATTATTGCACAAAAGAAAAATGTACTGGCTGTTGTAGAAGTGAAAACACGTTCAACAGTAGATTTTGGAAATCCACAAGATTTTGTAAATCCTAAAAAAATAAAATTATTGATTTCTGCTATTGATTATTATGTAAATGAAAAGGATTTAGATGTTGAGGTTCGGTTTGATATTATTGCCATTGTAAAACAACAAAACACCTTTCAAATAGAACATTTAAAAGATGCTTTTTTGTATTTTTAGATTGCGCTACTTATCTAAATAATCTACTATTTTTTTCACTTCTTCTAAGGTGTTTGGTTTTGCTATAATTTTTTTATCGCTTCCTAACACAATATACGTTGGAGTAGAATAAATTTGATAAGTTCTTGCTATAGGATTTTCCCATTTTTTTAATCCAATCAAATTATGCCATTTTGGATATTTTTTAATGTGCTTATTCCAATCGGTAGCTTCTGTTTCTAAAGAAAAAGCAATTACTTTTACGTTTTTAGAATTTTCTGTGTGTTTATACAATAACGGAATTTCTCTTAAACAATGTCCGCAACCAGTACTCCAAAAAACTAGCACATAATTTTGCGCATCGTTAATAGTAGAAAGTTTGTAGCTTTTGCCATTTTCTGTCCAAGTAATTTCTGGAGCTTTTCTACCAATACTTACCGCAGTATTTTGGTAATAGGTACTCAAAAATTCTTTATTTTTTTTGTTAGCTGGTAGTTTTTTGTAGTATTCTTTTACCAAATAATCAGAAAAATTTGTGTATTGATATTTCGCAAATTGATTGATTAAAAATTCAATAATATCCTTTTTAAAAGTAATATCGGTTGCTTTATTAACGACCACTTTAACAGCGTTTTTATGCAATTCAAACTGTTTGGTTGGGTCTTCAGAATAATTCATGTAAAACACATAATCTAAAATTCTATCTACAATAAAAGCAGAATTGTAAAGTGCTTGGTTGTTAAAGTCTATGGTGTCAAAAAAATGAGCTACAATAGCCTTTAAATAATCTTGTCCGTTTTTAGCAATGGTTGGGCTGTTATATCTGTTGGTAGCCTTAATAAAATGATACACCATTTTACCTTTCGATTTTTCGAGGTATTTTTTTTGTAAAGCAGCTATTATTGATAGCTGAGCATTGTAAAGTTTCTCTGTTTGTACCTGCGGATTTTTAATATAAGCAACTTGAAGCGAATCTGTTTTTGCTTGTGCAACAGATACTGTTTTGATGTACTCTTGGTATAATTTATTTTCTGCCGATTTTGTAAATTGTATAGTTTCTTCTGCCTTCTCTGGATTAAAGATAAACGCCACATCTTCTTTATTGAACAAAAAATCTGCAAAACCATTGCCTTCAGTTTTGTAGGTAACCCTATAGGTCCCCATTTTTGCATTGGCAGGTAGTGTAAAGTTAAATTTACCGTTGTTAATTTTTTCATTTTTCACAAAAATTTGTCTTGCACCTTCAATTTTATATAGAATAACCCAAGAATAATTGTTTGCAGGTTGTAACTGACCAGAAATTTGATATTGTGCTTGTAAACTACAGCTTATAAACACAAGTAATAAAACTAATTTTTTCATGTGTATTAATATTTAGTTTTCTTTTTCAAGAAGTGTTCCAAATGTACTATTTAAAATAGAAAATAAGAATAGAAAGGTGGTTATAGTTAAAACACCTTGTTTTAACTATGTTTAAAAAAGTCTAATGCATCGAAATAGGCAATAATTGCTTCTTTCATTAACAAGGTCTGCTCACCAGGTTTTAAATTGGGTAATTGGGTTTTTGTTTTGTAATGCGGCCAACCATCAGCATCAAAAAAATCAAACTCATAGTATCCGTAAGGTTCTAAAAGCCTACAAATTGCTATGTGAATTAGGTTTACTTTTTCGTCTTTTTTAAAATTCCTTTTTCCTTGTCCTAATTCTTGTACACCTATTAAGTATATAATTGCATCTATGGTTAGCGTATCGCCATCTGCAAATTGAGTGGTTAAATTTTTAACCAAATAATCCCATTTTTCTTTTAAAGAAGTTTTTTCTGTCATCATAATTTAGGACACAAATATAAAGTATCTGACATAGAATTAAGATTAAAATCTAGTGCATTTGAATTTTTAGTCTTTTTATAGTAAGTTCGCAATAACTAACTAATATATACAACAATGAATGTTTTTGATGTTATAATTGCAATCTTTCTTTTATTTGGACTAGTAAGAGGTTTAATGAAAGGCTTATTTATAGAAGTTGCTTCTTTAGTTGCTTTAATTGGTGGTATTTGGGGGGCTATCCATTTTTCTTATTTTATTGGTGATTTTTTAAAAGAAAGTGTTTCGTGGGGAGAGAAGCAAATTTCATTGGCTGCTTTTGCCATTACCTTTGTTTTGATTGTAGTTGTGGTAAGTTTGTTAGGTAAGTTTTTAACTAAACTAGCTGATTTAGCTGCTTTGGGAACATTAAACCAAATACTGGGTGGTGTTTTTGGATTACTAAAAGTAGCGTTGGTACTTAGTATTATTTTTGTTTTTTTTCAGAAGTTAAACACATCTATTACATTTCTAAACAAACAAACTTTAGAAGAATCAATCTTGTATAAACCTGTAAAAAGTATTGCGCCTACTATTTTTCCTTCTATTATTAAAGACGATGGAGAAGAAGATGCAATTGATAAAATTCTTGAAAAGGTGAAATGAAAAAGTGATTAAAAAATCTAGGGGAAAAATTTAATTGCTTTATGTAACAAATAATAGGGGTAAGCATATATTGCTATATGGTATTTTTTAGAGTTCAAATATATAGTGATAGTTTGTTGTGTACAATACTCATCTACAGGCTTTTTGTCTCACGGTTTTTGGTGAGTCACCATTACTGGAAACTCTGATAAAAAAGAAAGCCGCTCTTTTGAGCGGCTTTTATAGTACTTTAAGTATAAGTTAATACAAAGAAACCTTTCCGTTAGATAAGTGATATACACCCCCAACAATTTTAATTTCACCGTTGTCTTCCATTTCTTTTAAAATTGGACTTTTTTCTCTAATTCTTTCTATAGTTAACAACACATTGTTTTTGATTGTTTGGTTCACAAACTCAGTATTAGAAGAGTTGTGTTCGCCAGAAATTTCGCTTTCTGACTTTGAAACTGCTGGCTGAATATTATCTAATAATGCTGTAATGTTTCCTAATTCAACATGGTCACAGGCAGCTTTTACAGCGCCACAGCTTTCGTGTCCTAACACAAAAACTAGTTTACTACCGGCTACTTTACACGAGTATTCCATACTACCTAAAATATCAGTATTTTCAAAATTACCAGCTACCCGAGCTACAAAAATATCTCCGATAGTTTGGTCAAAAACTAACTCTACTGGTACACGAGAATCGATACATGAAAGTACTACAGCTTTCGGAAATTGCCCGCCTGTGGTTTGTGAAACCAATGCAGCAGTGTCTACTGTATTTGCATTGTTGTTAACAAATCTTGCATTACCGTCTAGTAAATCTTGTAAGACCTTATCTGCTGTTAGTGTATCTTGAATCTCTTTATTTATTGCGTTATTTATATGTGTCATTTTAATTTTTTTTAGTGTTTTATATTTTCTTTTATCCAAGTGGTACATTTATCAAAAGTTTTGAAAATATACTCGTTAGAAATTAAATCAGGAATGATATCAATTCGTTCCATCATGTATTTAGGTTGTTTTTGCAAGTCTACAAACAATACCTTAACGTTGTTTTTGTTTAGTTCTTGCAATACATCTTCCATTGCATACAATCCAGATTGATCCATATACTGCATTCTACCCAATCTAATTACTACGGTAGATGCTGTGGACGGTATCTGAGCTGCCAAACTGTGGAAATCACTTGTAGTTCCGAAGAATAAAGGTCCTTTAATGTGTTTGATAAACACTTTTTCTTTTAATTCTTCAGGGAAATTTTGTTCATCTGCCCAACCTTTTTCTTTCTTTAGTGATTTTACATCAGAGCGTTCTGCAGAAACATCTCCAATTTTTTTCATAAACATTAACGATGCAATCACTAATCCAATACCAACTGCGTATACTAAGTTCCAGAAAGTTGAAAGAATTAGTACAACAAACATAATGATTACCTCAGAACTAATTTTAATTGGACCAATTTTAGCATCGCGTGGTAAACTAGGAATTGCTTTTAATCCTTTGTAATCCATTACACCAATACCAACGGTAATTAAAATACCAGCTAATACAGCAGCCGGAATTTTTGAAGCAACTGGGCCTAAACCTAGTAAGATTACTAATAACATTACTCCAGCAATCATACCCGATAATTTAGTTTTACCACCAGAAGTAATATTTACTACGGTTCTAATTGTAGCCCCTGCACCAGGAATACCCCCAAATACTGCTGCAATACTGTTTCCAATTCCTTGCCCTACTAGTTCTTTGTTTGGTTTGTGTTTGGTTTTTGTCATATTATCTGCAACAACAGAAGTCAACAACGAGTCAATTGCTCCAAGTAATGCTAGGGTTAGTGCAGTAAATATATATGGCATAACACTGCTTAACTGAAATTCAGTAAAGATTTCTAGGTTAGGTACTGGCAAACCACTTGGAATTTCCTCAATAGGCCTATAGTCTAAGCCAAAGCCAACAGCAATACCAGACATTACAATTAAAGCAACAAGTGTACTTGGTACAGCTTTGGTAATTCGTTTAAAACCATAAATAATAAAGATGGTTCCTAGGGCTAAAATTAACTCTAACCAATTGATATTTTGTAAGGCTCTTGGAATAGCTTTGATAGCTCCTAATGCTCCAGAGGTTTCTTTACCTGCTAAGGTTTGAGATTCTTTTAAAATATCGTCTTGTGTAATTTTAGAAGCTCTATTAATGGTTTCTTTAAAATCTTCAAGTACTAAGATTCCTTCGCCAGCCTCTTCTTTTAATATGTTTTCTAAAATAACTTCTTCTGCTTGAGGTTTAAATTGGTTTACAAAGGCTACATCTTCTTTTGGGTAGTATCCTAATGATGGCAATATTTGAGTTAGTAAAATAATAACTCCAATGGCAGTCATAAAACCAGAAACCACAGGATACGGAATGTATCGAATGTATTTACCTAGACCTAAAATACCAAGTCCAATTTGCATTAAACCTGCTAGTAAAAAAACTGTTAATATTACGGGCAGCGCCTTAGATACATCACCATCATTTGTAGCAATAATTCCTGCAATAACCACCATACTTACAGCTGTCATTGGCGCGGTTGGTCCAGAAATTTGAGTGTTTGTGCCTCCGAATAAAGCGGCAAAGAAACTGATAAAAATAGCACCATATAATCCTGCAGTTGGTCCTAATCCTGAAGAAACTCCAAAAGCCAAAGCTAATGGTAGTGCAACAATACCTGCTGTGATACCTCCAAAAGCATCACCTTTTATGTTTGAAAATAAATTTTTCATAAAAATATTTTTTATCTCTATTAAGAATAAAGATATGTTTTATAATTAGTTAATTGAATGATTGTCTCTTTTTATAAGAAAAAAGAGAAAGTGAAAAAAACTACACCTGTTCAGGAGGCGGAAAAACCATATTTAACAATGGTTTTGTATAGTTTTTATTTTTATGTCTTAAGTGACTTACTTTTTTTGATGAAGAAAAGATAAACTCGTTTATTTTTAATGTAGAAAGTTCTACCTTAAGCTTTTCTGCTTGTTGTTTCCCTGTTTCTTCTTCTGAGTTTGAATAAATAAATGTCACATCAATAGAATCATCTATAATAGATATTACCGTTGGTGCAGTAATAAATATCATAAACACTATTGAGAAAAAAACAGCTATGTTGTTTTTATGTAGCGACATACTTTTTATAAAAAATTCTTGCGAATATACTTATTTTTTAAAAAATGAAAGGTTAATTATTGGTTAACATTTTTATATCGTTGGCTGTAATCCAGCCAATTTTTCCGTCTGCTAACTTAATTTTTTTCCAGTCATCTACAGCATCAAGTACTGTAACCTTAGTCCCCTCGTGTAGTTCAAAAACTTCATCAGAATTTATTGTAGGGGCATTTTTAACTGTTGTTTTTGAAGCAAAAACAATGGCATATTTTTTACTTTGCTTTATTTGATATTGATTGTAGGCTATTGTAGTAGTAGCAATTAATAACACAAAAGAAAACATGCTTGTTAAAAAATAGACTCTCTTTTTAATAGAAATTGATGATGCATAAAACAGTAAAAACAATATAGCAGCTATAAACGAACAAATCACGGCTATTAATGCCCATTGATTATAAGATAGTTTTTGTAAGTAATTGGCATTTAATCTTTGCAAAAATGTTTGTGGCAAGGCTTCTATTCTATCAATAGTCATGCGTTTTGCAAATGCTAAATTATTCTTTACATCTGTATTTAATGGGTCTAGCAGTAATGCTTTTTCGTAATAATAAATGGTATTTGCTACACTGTTTAATTTGTAATATGCATTGCCTAGATTGTAGTATAAAGCCGAAGAAACAGCATCTGTTGCTTCTATTTCTTGATACAACTTTACAGCTTCTTGGTACTTGCCTTCTTTATAAAGATTGTTTGCTTTTTCAAAAACAAGTTGCGTGTTGTTTTGAGAAAATAACACAGTAGTAGACAAGAATAGTATGTATAAGAAAAAAAGTTTTTTCATCTTTATAAGTTTTTGTCTAATGCGGTTATTACTTGTATAGCATTTTGGTACTCATCATTCATCATTACATCTGTAATAGGCGTATATCTAGCAAAATCACAATTGTCTAATACTTCAATAAATTTCTGTATGGTTGTAGCCTCAACAGTTTTGTTTTGTAATATTTCACGAATCTTATCTCTGCTAATATCTGCAGTTTCAATTTGTAATTTAGCCTTTAAATAATTGTGTAAAGCTTTTTCTAAGGCGATGTAAAATGCTTCTTTATTGCCCAATTGATTTTTAGCTTCTGATAAATATTTTCTTGCTAGTCTGTCTGCTTTGCGCTGTTTTACACCAGCTAAATCACTATTTCTTTTTGATGCTTTGTTATAGATTACAATTCCGATTGGAATAGCAATTAAAGGTAAAATGAGGAGTATGTAAAAGAGATTGGTTTTAAAGAAATCTTCTTTTTTTAGAGATTTAAAGGTTGTTTTTGTTTGTATATATCTAAAGTTTTTACCTGTAATAGCAATGTCTTTTTTAGCAACAACATTGGTATTGGTAACAATTTCTTTTCCTTCTAATACATTTACATACAAATCATCTGTAGCAATGGTTTTGTATTTTTTTTCTTCTGGATTAAAATACGAAAACGACGCACTCGGAATTTTATATTTACCCTTATATTGTGGTACAACGGTGTATAAATCGTATACAGAACCTCTGATGCCACTTAAAGTAGTTTGCACAACTTCTTTGTGCTCTGGCGTAAATATTTCTAATTCTTTAGGAGTTTCTATTTTGGGTATTTCAAATAATTTTAAATTTCCTTTTCCGGTAACAGCGACTTTTATTTGAGAAGATTCGTTGGCTTTTAAATCGTTTTTATTTGCGGTAACCGAAAACATAAAGTTCCCCACGGCACCATTAAAGTTTTCTGGTTTTCCTTCAAGAGGTAATGCTTTTACAGAAATTGTTTTTGATGGAGAAGCAAATGTTTTGGTAATATTTCTAGAAATAGGATTCCTAAAAAAGTCTTCTCTTCCAGTTGGCACACCAATAAGGATGTCCATTTTCATCGGTTCAATAGCTAGTTTGCCAGATTTAGTTGGAATGAGTAATGCTTTTTTAAGAACCACATATCGGTAATTTTCTCCGTTGTAAATTCCTCTTTTTATTTGTAGGTTATTGATTTTTATTTCTTGATTCCAAAAGCCATTGTATTGTGGCGATTCTGTTACTGTAAAATCTCTTACGCTGATGTTTTCACTCACATACAATTTGTATTCTACGTAAATACCCTCGCCCACATAAGGTTTGGTTTTAGACACTTCTGCAACCAAATGTACATTTTGTTGGGCAATATAATTTGGATCGTTTGGGTTAGGCGGAATGTCAACAGCTTTTAAAACAGTCATTTTAACAGCATTAGATGTTAACTTTTTTCCTTTGTACAGAATGGTAGCACCAGGTATTGTAAAGCTTCCTTTTGCCGTAGGTTGTAGTATGTATGTATAGCCTTGAGAAAAACTAACCTTACCGTTAACCCAAGATTGATTGATAGATTGACTAGGGCCTGCAATGACTTTAAAGCCATTAAAACTTGGTGGTGCAAAATTATCTGCACCTTGTTTGTTGATAGAAAACACAATTCTAAAACGCTCATTTACACCTAACTTACTTTTACTTACACTTGTTTTAAACGCAACGTCACTTTGAGCAAGTACCGTTTGAGAAAGTATGCTAGCGAGTAGAAATAATATGTAAAGTCTTATATATTTCATAATGGTTTTCAAAAATACTATCTTTTTCTAGTTAAAGAAAATTGCTTTGTTACCAATCTTTTTCTTGTTTTATTTTCTTGCCTTTTGTCTTTTTTGCGTTTATTTTCTTTTGGGTTTTCTTTTCCTCATTATTTAAGCTTTCTAACAGCTGTTTTATTTGCTGAGGAGACATCCCCTTTTTAGGTTTTGGCGGTTGTTTTTGATTGTTATTTTTAGGGTTCTTTTTTTGGTCTTTATTCTGATTGTTTTTCCCGTCTTTGTTATCTTTCTTTTTGTCGTCGTCTTTTTTGTTGTCTTTCTTTTTATCCTTGCCTTTATCGTCGTCTTTCTCTTTGTTTCCTTTCTTGTCTTTGTTGTCTTTTTTATTTTTGTTGTTCTTGTTCTTATCGTTTTTATTCTTCTTATTGTCGTTTTGTTCTTTTTTCAATAACTTTTTTGCCAAGGCTAAATTGTAACGCGTTTCATCATCATTCGGATTATTTCTTAAAGCGTTTTTATAGGCTTCTACTGCTTGCTGATATTGTTTCTGTTCCATAGCCGTATTTCCTAAATTATGAAAAGCTTCAGCTTTGGTAAATTTATCTTCAGCATCTTCTGCTGTTAGTACAAATTGTGGTGTTGCTTCTTTAAAGTTTTTTTGCTGATACAATGCATTTCCTAAGTTATAGCTTGCTTTTTTATAGGCAGCATTTTTTTCTAAAGCTTTTTTAAATGATACGCTCGCATCTGTATATTTTTCTTGTTGATATAGCTTGTTTCCTTCACGAACAAATTTTCTTGCTTCTCTTTGTAAAGCAATAGAATCTTTTTGTGCGCTTAGGGTTGATGAGAAAACCATCAAAAGCAATAAGAATATGTATTTTGTTTTTTTCATGATTTCTATAGGTTAATGCTCGTTAAACAAATCAATCTTTTTAATCCATTTTGTCTTTTTATCTAAGAAGAAAATGTCTATTAGCAAGAATAAAAGTCCGAAACCAATAAACCATTGAAACTGATCTTTATAATCAGAAAATTGTTTGGTTTCAAATTCGTTTTTTTGTGCATTGGTTATTAATTCTTCAATAAATTTTACCGGTGTTTCGGTTTTATTACCGTCTATGTACCTACCGCTAGCTGCATTGGCAACGGTTTCTAATACGGTTGCATTTCTTCTGGTAATTACAGTTTCTCCTTTGTGTTTTTTATAGCCAATTAAAGAGCCATTTACTTTCATTGGTATTGGACTCCCTTTTTCTGTACCAACGCCAACGGAATATACCTTAATGCCTTCTTTAGACATGTTTTGTGCTACATTTTTTGTTTCATCTTGATGGTCTTCACCATCAGAAATGATAATTAAAAAGCGATTGGTTTGTTCATCGTCATTATAATAAGTCTTTGCCAAATTTAAGGCTTGATTTATGGCTGTTCCTTGACTAGACACCATATCTGGAGCTGCATTTTGTAAGAACATTTTTGCAGCGGCATGATCTGTAGTTATGGGTAATAAAGGATAAGCATTCCCTGCATAAATAATAATGCCGACTCTATCACTGCCTAATTTGTCAATAATTTTAGAAATGATTTGTTTGGCCTTTTCTAATCGATTCGGAGCAATGTCTTCTGCCAACATACTCTTAGAAACATCTAAGGCAAAAACCACATCTACACCTTCTCTTTTTACGGTTTTTAGTTTTGTGCCCATTTTTGGATTGACCAGTGAAATGATTAAAAAACTTAACCCAATACAAAAAAAACTCAATTTTAAAACTGATTTAAAGACAGATGTATTTGGCGCCAATTTTTTTAATAATGCCACATCTGTAAATTTCTTTTGCGTTCTTTTTTTCCACCAAAAAGCCAACAGAAATACGACAATTATTACAGGAACAATTGCAAAAAAATAAAAATATATTGGTTCCTCTATTTGGTACATTTTTTTTAGTTTGAAAGTTTAAAGTTGAAAAGCTTTGGATATATTTTAGCCTAAGAAACTTTTTAACTTTTTACTCGATTACTTTATAACTTATTTTCAATTACACTTTTAAACAAATAAACAATTTAACAACCATTTAAATAAAACTTTTAAAGAGCGTGTGTTTTAATACATACTCTATGAGTAACAAACCAAGAGCTAAAAATATAAAGCTTCTATACAACTCTTGATAATTGTAATATTTAAACTCTTCAATTTTTGTTTTTTCTAATTTGTTTATTTCGTCGTAAATATCTTTTAGCTTGTCATTGTCTGTAGCTCTAAAATATTGTCCGTCAGTTTCTTTTGCAATATATTTCAATAGTTCTTCGTCAATTTCTACTTGTTGTTGTCTAAAAATTAATTGTCCGGTTGTTGGATCTTTACTAACCGGAAAATCTGCCATACCATTTGTTCCTAAACCGATGGTATATACCTTAATGTTTAGTTCTTTTGCCAATTCGGTTGCAGTTTTTGGATCAATAAAACCAGAATTATTTACACCGTCTGTTAGTAAAATAATGACTTTACTTTTTGCTTTACTTTCTTTAAGTCTGTTTACCGCAGAACCTAAGCCCATACCTATAGCAGTACCACCTTCTAGTTGTCCCCATTTAATTTCAGAAATGGTTCTTTTTACAATACTTTTATCACTTGTAATAGGCGTTTGCGTAAAACTTTCGGCAGCATAAACAACAATTCCGATTCTATCATTTGGACGTTGATTTACAAAATCTGTTGCTACTTTTTTGAGCGCTTCTAGTCTATTAGGTTTTAAATCTCTAGCCAACATACTGGCAGAAACATCTACCGCCATAACAATATCAATACCTCGATTGGTTTTTGTTTTTTTGCTAACCGCAACATTTCTTGGTCTTGCTAGTGCTAAAATTAAAAGGCAAAGTGCTAAAATTCTAAACACATACAATGCTGGTTTTAATTTTGAAAGGATAGATTGCTCTGCCTTAAAACCTTTTACACTAGGGATGGTTAAGGTTGCTGCATTTTTTTTGCGAACTAGCACATACCATAAAATTACGAATGGTATTACTAAATACAGCCAGAAAAATTCTGGACTATAAAATTCAACATTATTCCAGTTCTTCATCATTTTCTTCTTTTAATTCTGGAGTTTCTTTTTGTTTTGGTTTTAGCTCAGTAACAACTTCTTCTGCTTCTTTTCTGTTCACTTCAATTTGTGCTGACATTGGTTTAGATTTTGCAAACTTTACTAAATCTGCTTCTTGCAACAATCCTTTTAATTTTTTTATGGTTTCTTTTGTTGTTGAAATTGCTTCTATATCGTTAAAATCATTCATGGTTTCAATCAACTCATCTGTAGTAGATTCTAAAGCAGGTACTTTTAATTCACTTTCTATATAGCCTCTTACAATTTCTGTAAGTTCACTATAGTATTCTTTGATTTGATTGTTTTGCCATAATAACTTTTCATCTAATTGTTGTAGCTTTTGTAGTGCTTCTTCATATGGAGGCAAAGCAGGAACAACAATTTTTTCTTCTACTTCTTTTTTCTTTCTAAAGATAAAATACAAGATGAGACCAATAATTACTAAAGCAATAAGTACATACCATAGATAGGGTTTAAAATCATCAAATTGATAAGGTTCACTTTTAATAGCTTTGATAGGAAACATCTTTTGCTTTGTAGTATCTACTGCTACATTGGCTACATTTATTAATAGTGAGTCTGTTAAATACAAGCGTTGTTTGATAAATATTTGTTGTTGTGGTATGTAATACGCTCCACTATCAAAACCTGTTAGCGTGTATTTTTTTACAAGTTGATTTTTAATTGTGTCTATTTTTTGCTCTTCTACAATTTCAAGACCAAACAGTTTCTCTAATTTTGGAATGATAACATTTGCAGTATCATTTACAGTAATTTTAAACTGAAGCTGTTCGCCAATTCGAATGTTTGTTGTATCAACTTCTGCAGTTACCACTGGTTTTTGTTGCGCAAATAGTGTTGCTGTAAAAAATACGCATATGTAAAGTAAAATGTGCTTCATCTTCAATCTAGCTTCCTTTGTGTTTAAAATATCCTAATAATTTTTTCACATAGTTTTCATCAACTCTTGTACTTAATGCCCCAGCGCCAGCTCTACTAAATGTTTTCTTAAAATAAGTATCTAATCTAAGGGCATTTGCCTTGTAATTTCTTCTGATAGTTTTAGAGCTTGTATTTACTAATTGTATGTTATTAGATTCTGCATCAAGCATCGGAACAATTCCTAAATTCGGAATTTCTTCATCGTGTTTATCGTAGATTTTTATTCCGGTTACATCGTGTTTTCTCCCAGCAATTTTTAGTGTTTGTCCATAGTTGTCATCCATAAAGTCTGACAATAAAAATACGATGGCTTTTTTCTTCATCACATTCGATAAAAACTTTAAAGCTTCATCAATGTTGGTTTGTTTACTTTTAGGTGAAAACTCAATCAGTTCTCTAATAATTCGCAGCACATGGCTTCTCCCTTTTTTAGGCGGAATGTATAATTCTACCTGATCAGAAAACAGCATCAGTCCCACTTTATCATTATTTTGAATTGCAGAAAATGCTAATGTTGCAGCAATTTCTGTAGCGGTATCTCTTTTAAATTGTTGATTTGTACCAAAAAATTCTGATCCAGAGATATCTACCATAAGCATCATGGTTAGTTCACGTTCTTCTTCAAAGACTTTTACAAAGGGTTCGTTATAACGCGCCGTAACATTCCAATCAATTGCTCTAATATCATCGCCGTATTGGTACTGTCGTACTTCAGAAAATGTCATACCACGACCTTTAAAGGTCGAGTGGTATTCGCCTCCAAAAATATGATCAGACAATCTACGTGTCTTAATCTCTATTTTACGAACTTTTTTTAGTATTTCTTTTGTATCCATTTTTTAAGCTGTTGGCGTTTTGCGTTTTGCTGTTAGCTAATTGCTAAATGCTAAGAGCTATTTATGGTACTTCTACTTGATTGATAATGCTGTTGATAATATCTACTGAGGTTACATTTTCTGCTTCGGCTTCGTAAGTAATTCCAATTCTGTGTCTCAACACATCGTACACAACAGCCCTAACATCTTCTGGAATTACATAGCCTCTACGCTTAATAAATGCGTAACATTTAGCGGCTTTAGCCAAGTTGATACTTCCACGTGGTGATGCTCCGAAACCAATCAATGGTTTTAAGTTTTCTAAGTTGTATTTTTCTGGATAACGTGTAGCAAAAATGATGTCTAAAATGTATTTCTCAATTTTTTCATCCATGTATACTTCGTTTACAGCTTCTCTTGCTTTTAGAATCTGATCAATAGAAATCACTGGATTTATACTAGTTGTATTGTTATTTAAATTTTGACGCAAGATGGTTTGTTCTTCTGTAATTTTTGGATAATCAATAACTACTTTTAGCATAAAACGGTCTACTTGAGCTTCTGGCAAAGGATAGGTTCCTTCTTGCTCTACCGGATTTTGTGTTGCCATTACTAAGAAAGGTTCGTCTAATTTAAAGGTTTCGTCTCCAATAGTAATTTGGCGTTCTTGCATGGCTTCTAACAAAGCTGATTGCACTTTTGCGGGTGCTCTGTTAATCTCATCTGCCAAGACAAAGTTTGCGAAAATAGGGCCTTTTTTTATTGAAAAATCATTTTCTTTTACATTGTAAATCATGGTGCCAATAACATCGGCTGGCAATAAATCTGGTGTAAATTGTACCCTGCTAAAAGTTGCTTGTACCGCTTTAGATAGTGAGTTTATGGCCAGAGTTTTTGCTAATCCTGGAACACCTTCTAATAAAATATGGCCATTCCCTAAAAGACCGATTAACAACCTTTCTACCATGTCTTTTTGCCCAACAATAACCTTGTTCATTTCTAGGGTTAAAATGTCTACAAAGGCACTTTCTCTTTCAATCTTTTCATTGATTGCTCTTACATCTACATTTGTCTGTTGCTCTATCATTTTAGTATTTTAAGTGTGATTCTAAATTTAGTGAAAACAAAGCTACAATAATAGCATTTTTTTTCTTGTTAAAAGAATGCTAAAGATTTACGTAAAAATTGCTAAAAACTACTATTTGTAAGTATTTAGTTTAAGAGTTTCTCCATCAAAAACGCCATAAGTAAAATGGCTAATCCAATCTCCTAGATTGATGTATTTACAGGTATCTTTTAAATCGATATTAAGCGGTAAATGACGATGGCCAAACACAAAATAATCGAAGTGTTTGGTTTCTAGTTTTCGTTTGCAATACTGTACCAACCATTCATTTTCTTCTCCTAAAAATTGCGCATCTTCATCTCCAGAAATGGCTTTGTTTTTAACAGATAAATAGTGCCCCAACTTCATGCCTACATCTGGATGCAACCATTTAAAAAGCCATTGAAAAAAGGGAAAGGTAAAAACTTTTTTCATGCGTTTGTAGCCTTTGTCTCCAGGGCCTAAACCATCTCCATGACCAATTAAAAAAGTAGTATTGTTAAAAGTAAATTCTTGCGGTTTGTGATATACAGGAATGTTTAATTCTTTTTCAAAGTAATCTCTCATCCATAAATCATGATTGCCAACAAAAAAATAGATAGGTACTCCACTGTCTTTTAGCTCTGCTAATTTCCCTAAAACACGTACAAATCCTTTTGGAACAACGGTGTTGTATTCAAACCAAAAATCAAATAAATCGCCCAATAAAAAAATAGCTGCTGCATCTTCTTTGATTTTGTCTAACCAAGCCACAAATTTTTGTTCCCTCGGAAAACTTTTTTCTTGTGTTGGCGCTCCTAAATGCTGATCTGAAGCAAAATAAATTTTTTTATTTTCAGTAATTTTCATCGGTACAAAGTAACGGCATTAATTGCTACTTTCCAACTCTAGTACTTTTAAGAGCATTTTGTCATCAGACTGAATAATTCTGTAAAAACCTTCATCTCCATAAATTTGATTTGCAATGGTGGCTTTTAAGTATTGTTTGATGGTTTTTTCTGATTCTTTTGTAGGATTAAATTGCTTGTGTAAACGTTTTCTGGTGTCAGAAAGTCTTTCATTAATTTTATTTAGATAGGTTTTGTAGGCTTTCTCAATATCATATGATTTGATAAAATCATTTAAGGCTACTTTAGAAAATTCTTTCCTATTTTTATCTACCAAATCAAAAGCAAAATTTTGAATGGTGTTAAAGTAAAAATTATTCAAATAAGCTGTGGTGTCAATTGCTACAAAAACATCTGGAACAATACCGCCCCCGCCGTAAACAATTTTGCCTTTTGGCGTGGTGTATTTAAGAGAATCTACAACTTTAATACTGTCTTTGTTTAGTAGTTCTCCGTTTTTAATTCTGTTGTTGATATCGCTAGAATACTTTTTACCGTTTCCTTTTTCGTAAGGTTTTTGAATAGATCTTCCAGTAGGTGTATAATAACGAGCAATAGTTAACCTTATCGCAGAGCCATCGCCCAAATCTTTTTCTTCTTGTACTAAACCTTTTCCAAAAGAGCGTCTACCAATGGTAACTCCTCTGTCGTTATCTTGTAGTGCTCCTGCAACAATTTCTGATGCAGAGGCTGAGTTTTGGTCAATTAAAACATACAAACCGCCTTTTTCAAAAGAACCTCGATGTGTTGCGTACGATTCATCAATATTGCCTTTGTTGTCTTTGGTAAAGACGATTAATTTACCATCTTCTAGAAACTCATCTACTATTTTGTTGGCAATATCTATATAACCACCGCCATTACCTCTAAGGTCTAAAACCAAATCTGTAATTCCCTTTTTTTGCAGTTTTTTAAGCGCATTTTTAAATTCTTTATAGGTGGTTCTGGCAAAACGTTTTAGCTTGATGTAGCCAATAGAATCATTAATCATGTACGAAACTTCTACACTTTTTATGGCTACTTTTCCTCTTTTTAGGGTAACATTAAACAGAGAATCGTTTGTTTTGCGGTATACTTGCAAGTTCACTTCTGTACCCGATTGCCCCTTTAAATATTTTGGGATGGTATTGCTAGTATATTTTTTACCGTACAGGGTGTCGTTATTTGCTTTTAAAATTCGATCTCCTGCTTTTATCCCTGCTTTAATACTTGGGCCACCTTTAATGGGTTGAATTACTGTGATAGAATCTTTTATCATTCTAAACTGTACGCCAATCCCTACAAAATTACCTTGCATGTTTTCGGTAACTTCTTGTAAGTTCTCTTTTGGAATGTAAACAGAATGTGGATCTAATTTGCCTAAAATTTGAGTGATGGCACCATCTAACAAATTATCGGTGTTTACCGAGTCTACATAATCTTGTTGAATGTAATCTATAAGTCGTTTTATTTTAGCTTCGTTAGAAGATTTTTTAGCAAATAGGTTACTAGCACTTGTGCCACCGTTAAAAAAGCTACCGATTAAAATTCCGATAATTATGGCAAAAGCAAAATAGATTGGTAAATAATTATTTTTATTCATACGCTAACTGCATTAATTCTACACCGGCTTTTTTTAAAAATTTTAAGCCCGAATCATCTTTGTATGCGTTTGCATACACAACTCTTTTAATTCCCGCTTGGTGGATGAGTTTGCTACATTCTTTACACGGAGATAGAGTAATATACAATGTTGCTCCGTTACAAGATTGGGTAGAAGAAGCAACTTTTAAAATGGCATTGGCTTCTGCATGTAGCACATACCATTTGGTGTAATTGTCTTCATCTTCACACGGATTTTCAAAGCCAGTTGGAGTACCGTTAAATCCATCAGAAATAATCATTCTTCCTTTTACGATTAAAGCACCCACTTTTTTTCTTTCGCAATGCGAAAGTTTGCCCCATTCTTGAGCCATTTTAAGGTATGCTCTGTCGTATTTAAGTTGCTTTTTAGTATCCACGTAACAAAATTAGTGTGTTTTATGTAACATTTCGTTAATTATTTACCAAAAAACACGTTCAATCATCATAGGTGTTACAAAACCAATTACGATGGATGAGGTAACCATAATCCAATCTCTTTTCGAAACTTTAAAAAACGATTGCAACAGCGTTCCAATGATTAAAATACCTAAAACAATAATTACTTGTGCTATTTCTATCCCTAAAGCAAATTCTAATAAAGGGAAGAGTTTGTCTTCTTCTTTACCAATCATCCTCCTAAAATAATTAGAGAAACCTAAACCGTGAATCAATCCAAAAAACAAGGCAAAAATCAAGTTGAGATTTTCTTTGCTTTTAGCTGTTTTAGTTAAGTTAAAAAGATTAAATAGACCGGTTATAAATATGGTAACTGGTATTAAAAATTCTACAATTTTGACATCAATTTTTAATATTCCGTAAGCAGAAAGTGCTAATGTAATTGTATGACCAATGGTAAAAAGTGTAATTAGCCACAGTACTTTTTTAAGTTGGTTGAAAGAAAAAATTACCGCCAATACAACTAAAAATAAGATATGATCGTAGGCAGAAAAATCCAACACATGATACAAGCCCATTTTTACATATAAAATAAATTCGTCCATAGATAAAATTTTAGGAAACCAAATATATAAAAAGATATAGGGAACATTCTTAATCTTTTACTAATAATTCTAGTATTTTTACTCAACTTAGTAAGAAGGTGCGTTTTTACTTTTTTACTTTTTAATTAGATATGTTTATGCAAATTGTAAAGAAAAAAGCTTTTATCTGTTTCATGAGCTTATTGCTTGTGCTTTTTTGGGTATTGAGTTGTGAAAAAGACAATACAAAGCAAAAAAGAACTATAGAAGACCTCACAGGTAAGATGCCCAAAGGAATGGTTTGGGTACAAACAAAGACTTTTTTACAAGGTGCAAAAGCAACAGATAAGTATGCAATGCAAAGAGAAAAACCAGCACATAAAGTTAAGGTAGATGGATTTTTTATTGATAAAACCGAAGTTACCAATGCTCAGTTTAAAGCCTTTGTAGCTGCAACTAATTATGTGACTGTTGCTGAAAGAAAAATTGATTGGAATGCGTTAAAAAAACAATTGCCAAGTGGTACTCAAAAACCACACGATTCTTTATTGCAGCCAGGAAGTTTAATTTTTAATAAACATGTAAAAGCTGTAGTAGGAATGCAAAATTATGCGCAATGGTGGACGTGGAAGAGCGGTGCAAATTGGAGACATCCGCAGGGGCCAAAATCCTCAATACAAGGTAAGGATGATTTTCCTGTAGTACATATTGCTAGAGAAGATGCTTTGGCTTACTGTAAATGGGCAAACAGAAGATTGCCAACAGAAGCAGAGTGGGAGTCTGCAGCTTTGGGAAATGAAACAGCAACTATTTTTACTTGGGGTAATAAGCAATCAATGTTAAATAAAAATGCAAATACTTGGCAAGGTGTGTTTCCAACAAAGAATATAGATAAAGACGGATTCAAATATTTAGCTCCCGTAAAAAAATATCCACCAAACAGTATAGGTTTGTACGATATGTTAGGAAATGTTTGGGAGCTAACCAATGATTTATACAATGTAAATTATTACAAAGAATTAGATACTTCTAAAATTATACACAATCCTAAAGGAGCAAGTACCTCATACAGCCCGACCAACCCATATCAAGTAGAATACATTATTAAAGGAGGTTCATTTTTGTGCCACGAATCGTACTGTGCTAGTTTTAGAATTTCGGCAAAAATGGGCACAAGTGCTGATACAGGTTCAGACCATGTTGGTTTTAGAACGGTTGCTACAAAAGAGATGCTACAAGTTGATAAATAGGTTTTATACTAGCTATAATTAAAAGTATTTTTGTCATAAATATTTATTACAAATCAAATACTAAAATTTGTAGTTCGTAATTTCTAATCAAAAGGGTTTGTATCCATAATAATTAGGGCCGATGACTAATCTGAAAGAAATCAATACAAATAAAAAAAATGAGTGGTAAAAATAACTGATAGATTTCTTGGAGTAGTTGGTTTAAAAATGGTAGATTTTAATTAGTATTGCATAAAAATATTATTGAATGCTTTCTGTTTTTAAACTCACTTAGCAGGTGTGATTTCTAAGTTATACATTGTGAGTTTTTTATAAGTTATTTATGGCAAATAATGCATTGGCACAAAAAGTTGAATTAGAGTTTCAAAAAAGGTTTGGAAAAGAACCTCTTTTGATTTTTTCTCCTGGAAGAATTAATTTGATAGGGGAACACACAGATTATAATAACGGATTTGTGTTTCCTGCAGCAATTGATAAAGGAATTGTGTGTGCCATTCAAAAAAACAATAAAGATAGCTGCGAGGTTTACGCAATTGATAAAAATAGGTCAGAAACATTTTTGTTAGATCACTTAAAACCAGTAACCAATAATTGGTGGTTAAATTATGTGTTGGGTGTTGTGTCAGGAGTGCAAGAAAAAAGCAAATTAACCGAAAATTTTGATATTGTTTTTGCGGGAGACTTACCTTCAGGTGCTGGTTTATCATCTTCTGCAGCCTTAGAAAATAGCATTGTTTTTGGACTGAACGAATTGTTTGATTTAAAACTGTCTAAAAAAGAAATGATTGCCATTTCTCAAAAAGCAGAACACGATTTTGTGGAAGTAAAATGCGGAATCATGGATCAGTTTGCAAGTATGTTTGGTGTGCAAGATTCGGCATTATTGTTAGATTGCAAAACCTTAGCATCTAAAACCTATCAAGTAAAATTTAATCAATACAAATTACTTCTTATTAACACAAATGTAAAACACAGTTTGGCTGATAGTGCTTATAACGATAGAAGAAATGTATGCGAAAGTGTAGCAGCTAAATTAGGTGTAACATCATTAAGAGAAGTAGCAATAAGCGACTTGCAATCTATAGAAAAAGACTTGTCTGAAGCAGATTTTCAAAAAGCACTATATGTTTTGGAAGAAAACAGGAGGGTTTTAGCAGCTGCAGAGTCTTTAGAAAAAAATGATTTAAAACGATTTGGAGAACTGTTATTTGCGTCACACAATGGGTTGCAGCAGCAATACAATGTTAGCTGTGCCGAACTGGATTTTTTAGTCAGTTGTGCAAAAGAAAGTGCTGCTGTAATCGGAGCAAGAATGATGGGTGGTGGTTTTGGTGGTTGTACCATAAACCTTTTGAAAGCTACAGAAATAGAGCAGTTTAAAAAAGAAGTAGAAGAGGCGTATATCAAAAAGTTTTACAAACCATGTAGTTTTTACACTGTTACTTTAGGAAAAGGGGTTTTTAGAGTGAACTAGCTTCTAATTTTCTGTTCCCACTTCCAAGAAGACAATAAGGCTTTTTCTAACGAATAGATAGATTTCCAACCAAGCTCAGTATTTGCTTTGTGTGTATCTGCATAAGCAGCAGTAATATCTCCTTCTCGTCTGTCAACAATTTTATAGTTTAATTTTGTGTTAGAAACTTTTTCAAAAGCCGTAATCACTTCTAATACAGAAGAGCCTTTACCTGTTCCAATATTAAAGACTTCAAAATTATCTTTGTTCTTAGCATTAACAAGTCTTTTTAAAGCAGCTACATGTGCTTTAGCTAAGTCTACTACATGTATATAATCTCTAATACAGGTACCGTCTTCAGTAGGATAATCATCTCCAAACACAGATAATTCTTCTCTCATGCCAATTGCAGTTTGGGTAATGTATGGAACTAAATTTTGAGGAACACCTAGAGGTAGCTCGCCAATTTCAGCAGATTCATGGGCGCCTATTGGATTAAAATAACGCAAGGCAATTGCATTTAAGTTCGGAGTAACCTTGCAAATATCTTTAATGATTTCTTCGCCTATTTGCTTGGTGTTTCCGTAAGGAGATTCTGCTGGTTTTGTCGGTGCAGATTCAGTAATTGGTAATTCGTCTGCTTGCCCATACACGGTACACGATGAACTAAAAATAAACTGAGCGTTGTTTTTGTCTTTTAATTGACTTAACAAATAGATGAGTGTGTTAAGGTTGTTTTCGTAATACAATAACGGTAACTCAACACTTTCTCCAACTGCTTTTGATGCCGCAAAATGGATGACTCCAGATACATCGCTATACTTTTTAAAAAAATCTTGAACGGCAGATTTCTCTCTTAAATCTAATTTAATAAATTCTGGTTTCTTATGAGTGATAGCAGTAATTCCATCTAAAACATTTTCAGATGAGTTAGATAAGTTGTCTAGAATAACCACTTCAAAATTTTCGTTTAACAACTCAACAACTACATGAGAGCCAATATAACCTAATCCACCAGTAACTAATATTTTCATTTAAATGTTTTTTATGAAGCTCAAATATAAATCAAATAGAAAAGAATAAGAATATATAATTGCAAAGTTTTTAAAAAACAAAAACTCTAGCTGAAAAGCTAGAGTTTTACCTTGTACACAAGACGAAATTATTTTCAAACCAAGTTTATCTAGATTTTAAAAATATATATAAACTAAAGACTTTGCTGGAAGAGTCTGGATTATATCCAATAGTCAGTAATACGAGTGCTAATAACCTATCATTTTAATGAAAATGATAGATAACTTCAAAGCGGAGGATGTGGAAAACGTATATTCTATTCCTTCATCTACAAAGCCATTTAATTTATTTGGAGAAACCTTTTATCCACGTTATAATTTTGAAGGAAAATATAGATGTCATAGTGCATCATATAGAAACTTAGTTATAAAAATAACAGGAGGTAGACTCACCATTGAAAACTCATTACATAAATTCATAAATAGCAATAATTATTCTGACTTTACTTTCTCTGAGTTAAATAACGCTATTGAGCAAATAGAATCTAAATTAAAAATACAGAGTGAACATCTTAAATTGAAACGAATAGAAGTTGCTGTTAATATAGAATACTTGGAGCAATTTAATAATTTATTTATTCTTTATGGAATGAAAGAATTTGATAATATGAGAAGCGGTAAGACAATATATGGTAAGAAATTTTTTGGGTCAGAGTTTAATGTAAAAGGGTACGATAAGACAATAGAAACAAAACTTAATAGGGAATACGATGATTTAGGAACGCAGATTAAAGCGCCAGATAATGTAAGCTTCCCCTAATTAGAACTGTTTATATTTCTAATCTATTCAAATTTATTGTT
>JABXHX010000065.1 GCA_013373385.1 Flavobacteriaceae bacterium | reverse complement strand
TAACTCACCTTTCCTAATGCAGCCTCAGCCTCTCGAACTGACTGAACCATGAATGCAAATTCCTCTGGTTCCATTGAAAATGCAGAATCCGGTCCCCCTAGGGAGCGATCAAGAATAAAATGCTTTTCAACAACTTCAGCACCAAGTGCTACTGCCACAACGGGAACTGTACTTCCCATAGTATGATCCGATACACCAACTTTCACACCAAAAGTCTCTCGGAGATTGGGAATAGTTCTCAAATTAGCCATTTCAAAGGGGGCAGGATATTCCGAGGTGCATTTCAATAATGTAATATCCTCATTTCCTTCATCCCTACAGGCTTTAACAGCAAGCTCAATATCTGCAAGTTCGGCAACTCCAGTAGAGATAATCATTGGCTTACCTTTAGAAGCAGTATAACTAATCAATGGAATATCTGAGATCTCCAAAGAAGCGATTTTATACCTTCCTACTTTTACTTCATTTTCCAAAAAGTCAACTCCTTCACGGTCAAAAGGAGAACTAAAAAAATCAAGGCCTAAGGATTCAGCAACTTGTTTCAGTTTGGGCTGCCAATCATAGGGCATACTTGCCTCTTGAAACAATTCATAGGGCGTACGACCTTGCCAAAGCCCTTGCTTCAAAGGTCCGAAATATTCATTCTTCACATTTAAAGTCAGCGAATCAGCAGTATATGTTTGGATTTTTACGGCATCAGCTCCTGAACTTGCCATTGCTTCAATGGTCTTGACTGCAAGATCAAAATCATTGTTGTGATTCGCCGATAGCTCAGCTATGATATAGGTTTTATTTTGCATTGAAGTTGCTTTCTATAATATCTGCCACTCGGCTTACTCCTTTTAGATCCACCACACCTCGTGCTTTTTTGCTGTAAAGTTTTCTAACCTCTTCCTTGCGCATTTTATCAATTGCTGATTGAAGAGATGCTTTGCTCAATTGATCATATAGCCCCAAATGAAGGATTGATTCCGTTTGGTCGGCAAGGTATTGGGCTGCTTCTGAAGTACTTTGCTGATGACCTACCGAGATAATAGGGATTCCCAAAGCCATCATTTCGTATGTAGAAACTCCAAAAGCACAAATCACAAGATCACAAGTAGTAATGGTGCGGTAATCAAAAGGAATAAATCTTCGATACACACTTGATTTGGGCATGCTCACTTTATGTAAATAGCTTTCCCCTACAAAAAAATCAAACTTTATACCATCTAAACTTTCAAGGTTTTCTACCAATTTATATACCCCAGACAAAATATTTCTAGGGTCACTTCCTCCGGTTACTACTCCTATCTTGGTTATTTCTGAGCAAACCTCAATGGGCTTAAGAGAATAAAGTGACTCATTAAAGGTAAAATATGAAAGCCCTTGAAAGACCTTGGTTGAGTTCTCAAAGTCTTGGAAAAAACTACTATTCTGGTGAATGGAAGGTAAAATGTAAACGTCAGCAAAAACCTTAGCATCAGATAGATTTTGGTACATGCAAATAGGAACGTATTTTTTTATTCCTTCGGATTCTTCTAAGCTATAGTTTATGTTTCCATCAACATACAATAGATCGTAGCCTCCATCCTTCAAAAAATCAATTTCATTGTTTCCTTTATGGAGAACTGATACGGGATAAGGAAAACCAGAATTAATTTTTTCCTTCCAAAAATCTGATTCTTTACACCCAAAATCAATAAGATGACCTCTGTGCTTCAGCTCATTTGCCAATGATACCGATCTTGCAAAATGCCCTAGACCTATCCCCTCTCCTGCATCTACCCTAAAAAGAATTTTCATTCAGCTACACTCCCAATCTGCCGAGCCGGATTTCCGACCATTTTTGCGTAATCTGGAACATCTTTCAGCACTACTGTACCGATTCCCGTCACAGACCACTTACCTAAAGACACAAACTCTAGAGTAGTAGCATTTGTTCCTAAATATGCCCCTTCCTTCAAATGTACATCCGCTCCTATGCAAGCATTATTTGCTACATAACTATAATCATCTAATCGCGCTCCGTGTCCCACAAGAGCTTGGGCAAATATCTGCACGTGATTTCCGATATGGGTATTTGGACCTACTGACACGAAGGGCTGAATACATGTTCCGTGACCAATTTTAGCGTATTTAGATATGACTGCGGTTGGATGAATTAATGTAGCAAAGCGATGCTGAGGAATCTGAAGATCATGAAGCTTTCCGAGAAATTTATAATTAAGCTTTACCGAAATCAAAGAATAGAAAAAATACACATCTGGATCTTTCAAAAACCTGGAAACCGTTTCAGCGTCTATTTTACCAAGAACTGGATAGCCATTGATTGGGTCTGTTTCTCGATCATTCAGGAAGCCAAGTAAATTCCAAGTTGGATTTTTTTCATTAATATCTTCGACTGTTGACTGGACAACAGTTCCGTTTCCAAATCCCCCGATAATTATTAGTTTTTTCACCTTGAGTTTTTCATTTCGATGAGCATTTTTTTCTTTAAGACCTTTTGTGCGGCTATGATCATTGGTGGCCCGATAAATTTCCCATTGATCATGGCCACCCCGTTTCCTTGACTTTTAGCCTGATCTGCCAGCTGTAGCATCTCTTCAGCATCTTTTATCTCCTTGGCAGAAGGAGAAAAATATCGATGAACCAACTCAAGTTCTTTCGGATTTAAGACCATCATTCCTTCAAAACCCAGGTTCCTTGCTACTCTTAGGTTTTGCTCAAGTTCTTCCAAGTCATGAACATTAATGTGTACCGTATCGATTGGAACGATACCATGTGCCTTAGCTGCCATAGCAATAAGAGCCCTTGGAGTAAATAGACTTTGGCCTTCTTCATCATGGATTCCTCCTAAATCTGCAATAAAGTCTTCACAGCCATATGCAATGGCAACTACCCGATCTGAAGCCTGGCAAATCTCCTGTGCATTGAGAACGGCAGCAGCTGTTTCTATCAGTGGAATAATCTTGAAAGTACCCACCGGGATACCTTTTTCGTATTCAATAGTCTCCAGTAGCTTATCAAAAAAATAAACATCTTCTCCTTTTTTTGATTTGGGATACATGAAACCATGAATTCCTTCTATTGTCAATTCATAAGCATCTCGAAGTAACTCACCGCTTTCGCGGTCATTGACTCGGGGAAAAACCAAAAAGTCGGTAAATTTCCCTTCAGAAACCCACTTCTTGATATTTTCTCTGGCGATGACCTTGTTTTCAGCTGGTTGGACAGAATCTTCTAAATCCAACAAAAGCACATCCGCAGATCGATTGATGGCACTTTCCAGTAACTTTTCCCGATGCGCTGGGACAAACATCAAACTTCTCATCAAATGAGCTTGAATAAAATCCTTCATGATTGAGCCTTTTTTACCAAAACAGTTCTAGTAAATTTCAAGACATCTGTTCCATCTTGATTAAAGCCAGTCGTTTCTACTTTGATTAGACCTGAGTCCGTTCGGGATTTGGATTCTCTTTTTTCGAGGATCACGGTTTTGGCATAAATTGTATCACCTATAAAAACGGGGTGAAGATGATTCACCGACTCATAGTTTAGATTTGCTATCGCTTTACCACTGATATCCGGTACTGTAATTCCCACTACTAAGCTAAATACCAAGGTGCCTACGACAAGAATTTTCCCATGATGTTGCTTGGATGCGTAATCTGCATTGAGATGAACCGGGTGATGGTTCATCGTCAATAAACTGAAAAGGTTATTATCACTCTCGAAAATGGTTTTGGATAGAGAATGCTCTATTACATCCCCTACGTGAAAACTTTCGAAAAAACTGCCAAGCTTAGAGGCCTCCATAGTTACTTGATTTTAAAATTAAGTCTATCCTATCCAAATGGGGTAATTCAACAACTTTTCCATCAATATTTGCCACAGAGAAATTTTGAACACCACCTATTTCATCCATGTATTCTTTGACCTTTAGAGCAAACTGCAAGTCAGCGTCATTGAATTTCCAATGCTGTTGGAATAAATCCAACTGCCAAGGATGAATCAAAAACTTCCCATCAAAACCTTTATCCTTCCCGTCTACACACTCAGCAGCAAAGGCATTTTTATCATCAATATTCATGGAAGCAATATCAATTACAAACTTTTGAAATGCTTTCGAATAGTTCAATACACTTTGTCTAGCCCAATTCACATTTTCTAAATTATGCCTCATTCCTACAGCTTGGCAGTAATCATGACTCCCAAAACCCAATCCCTCTACTTCAGGATGAGAGGCTATTTCCCTGAGGTTTACAATAGCAAGCGGGCTTTCGCAGAGCACCATTAATGATAAATTTTTGACGGCGATATTTGTTGAATTGGAAATAAACCCGTCTATTTGGTCTCTTGATTCAATTTTTGCAAGCAAATACTTACTAAACCCTATAGTATGCAGCTCTTTAAGGTGCTCTTTTCTGATGGAAGAAGGAATTCTCGCCCACCAATTATCCGTGATTGAATAGTCCTTCAGGTTTTGGATTGCATCTACTATGGGAGTATTACCCAAGGCATCCTCGAGATCAATCACTATATCAGAAGCAGGGATGGAGGAAGCTTTTGATAAAATCTTTTTATTGCCCGCTGGAATGAAAAAGAAAGACCTCATATTCGCCTTAAATTTTTAAATTTCCATTCAGCCATTTCCCAGTCCTCAAGAGTATCAATATCCTGAGCATATTTTTCTGAAATTACTATTGCTCCTCTTTTGCCTTTTTTCATTCCAGATTGAGCCTTGAACCAATAAAACTGTCCGGCATCATGATATGCTTTCTCAAGATCCTGGGAACGATGGTTTGAAAATTCTGAGAAGAAAAAATCTACCTCGCCGCCTTCTGTCATTCGAAATGCACGCTGAATAGGATAGGAGAAAGGAACTATTGGCCTTACACTATCGAAATTAGAACTCTCTAGTAATCGGCGAGCATCTAGCAAATGTGAATTCTGAGTCAATGGAGATGTAGGAAGAAGACAGCATATGAATTCAAAAGTTCTACCAGCGGACAAATATGTTTCAAGGACTTCTTCTACCACTTCTGCCAATGGGGAAAAGTCATTTGATTTTTCCTTACTTCTTAAAAAAGGAACAGTGGCCCCAAAATCTTCAGCAACTTTGGCAATCTCCAGATCATCGGTAGACACCATTACCTCATCGAACAATCCTGAATCTAATGCGGTCTGAATACTGTATGCTATGATTGGTTTTCCTAGAAATTCACGGATGTTTTTTCTGGGAATCCGCTTACTTCCTCCTCTAGCTGGAATGATACAAAGATCACCCATTATAAAAAT
>JABXHX010000043.1 GCA_013373385.1 Flavobacteriaceae bacterium | reverse complement strand
TGATAGAGATACTTTTAGGCCAGGTGCAAAATTTGCAGAATACGAGCTTAAAGGTGTTCCTGTAAGAATTGCAATTGGCGCAAGAGATTTAGAAAACAATACCGTTGAAGTGGCTCGTAGAGATACTTTAGAAAAAGCATCTATTTCTCAAGATGATATTGTAAGTTATGTTGAAAATTTATTAGAAGAAATTCAAGAGAACTTATTTAATAGTGCTTTAGAACATAGAAACGCCCATATTACAGAAGTAAACAACTTTGAAGAATTTAAAGACGCGATAGAAAACAAAGGCGGTTTTGTGCTAGCGCATTGGGATGGGACTGAAGCTACAGAAGATAAGATTAAAGAAATTACAAAAGCAACCATACGCTGTATCCCTAATAATGCTGATTTTGAAGAGGGTACCTGTGTATATTCTAGAAATAAATCAACAAGAAAAGTGCTATTTGCAAAAGCGTATTAAAATTAAGTGAAAAATTTTTAAAAAAAAATTGCAGAATTTTAAAAACGTTGTATATTTGCACCCGCAATCAACAATTAGATTGTTATGGTCCGTTCGTCTAGGGGTTAGGACGCCAGGTTTTCATCCTGGTAACACGGGTTCGATTCCCGTACGGACTACAAGTTTTAAATAAACTAAAATTAAGATTATGGCAAATCATAAGTCAGCTTTAAAAAGAATTAGAAGTAACGAAGCAAAGAGGTTAAGAAACAAGTACCAGCATAAAACTACTAGAAATGCTGTAAGAAACTTGCGTGCATTAGAGGATAAAAAAGAAGCAGAAGCTTTGTTACCAAAAGTTGTTGCAATGTTAGATAAGCTTGCAAAGAACAACATTATTCACGCAAACAAAGCTGGTAATTTAAAGTCTAAATTAACTAAGCACGTAGCTGCATTGTAATTTTAGTTACTACAACATAAACAAAAAGCGCTCTAAAATTTAGAGCGCTTTTTTTGTTGTATTTAATGTTATTTTTAATCTGAAGTTCTCTGTGGCTTTGTCTATCGATTGATATTTTCAACCAAACAAAATTAATGGCTTATAGAAATATTTAGTAGGAGAAGAAAGTAATTTGAATAGTAACTTTACCACTCATAACCTTTACTTGCGTCTAATCTTATAAAGATAAATAAAAGTAAGGTAAAGCCCCAAAGAGAAGAGCCTCCGTAACTAAAGAAAGGTAACGGAATTCCAATAGTAGGAAATATACCAATGACCATACCTATATTAATGAGTACATGAAAAAATAGGATAGACGCGAGACCATACCCATAAATTCGTCCAAACTTATTTGTGTGTGTTTCGGCCAAATAAATAATTCGGTAGAGTAGTAGTATAAATAAGACAATAACAAAAGTACTGCCTAAAAACCCCCATTCTTCTCCAACAGTGGTAAAAATATAATCGGTGTCTTGTTCAGGTACAAAATTACCTTGTGTCCTATCTCCTTGTAGAAAGCCTTTGCCAGAAATTCCACCAGAACTTATTGCTTGTATAGATTGGTTGGTGTTGTAGCCAATTTTTTTGGTGTCTTTAGAGATGCCTAATAAAATATCAAAACGATCTCTTTGATGCTGTTCAAAAACATCATTATAAATATAACTAGTACTAAAAATGTATAATCCAATAACCAGGTACAATCCAAGGATTTTATGCCAGTTAAATTTAAAATAGCCTTTATTTTTACGTAAAAAGAGATAAACGATTGCAGAAAGGACAAGAAAAACTCCGATAAGCAACTGAACTGAACCAAACAATAATGTTAATAAAAACAGGATAATGGCTAAAACTCCGATGATGATATAGTTTAAAGTTAGACCTTCTCTATTTAACACAAAAAAGAACGATAAATAAATAAGTACAGAACCAAGGTCTGGTTGTAATGCAATAAAAAAAGCAGGTAAGAAAATAACAATAAAGGCTTTGATCTGATTTTTGAGAAGATCTAAATTGTATTGTCTGTCACTCAATAATTTTGCAACGGCTAATGCAGTAAAAGCTTTGGCAAATTCTGATGGTTGTAAACTAACACTTCCAAAAGAATACCAAGATTGTGCCCCGTTGATGTTTTTTCCAAAAACGAAAAGGCCAACCAAACTTAATAGCGAGAACAAGTAAAGTACGCTTGCGTAGCGTTCGTAAAATTTGGAGTTAAAAAACAGGATGATAATAATTAATGGAATACACAATATAATCCAGATTAGTTGTTTCCCATAACGAGTGGTAAGATTAAAAAACGAAATGTTCTCGTCTGTAACAGTTGCAGAATAAATACTCAACCAACCAAAACCCACTAATAAGAAGTAGATAAAGACTAGTAGCCAGTCTATTCCGTAAAAGATGTTATTTTTTTCTGCTCTCAATCTTTAAATTCTTCTTTAGGTTTTTTAATTTTTTGATTATAAATATCTTGTAAACTTAAATCAATCATTCTTTTTTCAATCCATTTTCTTTTACTGCTAATTTCTTTTTTTAAGTATTTTTCTACGAGCAAACTTGTTATGGGTGCAGCAATTGTAGAGCCATAACCTCCATTTTCTACAAAAACGGCTATGGCTATTTTAGGATTATCTTTTGGAGCAAACGCTATTAAGATAGAGTGGTCATCTAACTGTTTTTTTACACCATCTACAATTACAAAATTTTCTGCCGTACCTGTTTTACCTGCTATAGCAATATCTTCCATTTTAAGCCATTTAGCAGTTCCTGTTTCAAAAACTTCTTCCATAGCATCTATTATTGGCGGAAAGTGTTTGGCATCTATTGTGGTGTATTTTGGTTTGGTAAATTTTGGATTATTGATGGCGTTTTTGCCTACTTTTTTAAGAATATGGGGTGTGTAAAAATATCCTTTGTTGGCAATAGCTGCAGTTACATTTGCTAACTGTATTGGACTCGTGTCAATTTCTCCTTGACCAATAGCATTTGAAATATTAGTTGTTGGTCCCCAAGCATATTTATTTCTGTCATCATAGTATTTTCCGTTAGGTATCAATCCTTTTTTACCATCGGGTAAATCATAACCAAGATAGTTTCCTAAACCAAAACTTTTTACATGCTTGCTCCAAGCATCCATTCCTTTTGAAGGATTGTTGTATTTATCTATGATTCTGATATAGGTATTCGAAAAATAGCTGTTACAAGATTTAGAAATGGCTGTGTGTAAACGAATGGGTTTTCCGTAAATTTCACAATGACATCCCATAAATTCGCTTTTTCTTTTTCCGTACTGAAATCCGTTGTAGCAATAAAAATGGGTGTTATGATTAATAACTCCTTCTTGTAAACCAATCAACGCATTGATAATTTTAAATGGAGAACCTGGTGGATAGGTTGCTTGCAAACCTCTGTCAAACATTGGCTTGTCTAAGTTTTCAGGATCCATTAAAACAACTGAGTTGGCAGCTCGCTGCCTGCCAACCATCATATTTGGGTTGTAAGATGGCGAAGAAATCAATGCTAAAATTTCCCCTGTTTTTGGTTCAATAGCAACGATTCCGCCTCGTTTTCCTTTCATCAATAGTTCGCCATATTGCTGTAGTTCACTATCTATGGTAAGTGTTATGTCGCTACCATTTACGGCCAAGGTATCGTAGATGCCGTTTTTATAACTACCAATAATTTTATTTAGCCGATCTCTTTGTAAAAATTTTTTACCTTTGATACCGCGTAAAATTGAATCGTATTCTTTTTCTACTCCTTTGCTACCAATCAATTCTCCTTGTTGAAAATTAGGATTGTTCTTTGCTTCCCATTCATTTACTTCACTTATATAACCTAATACATTGGCAGCAGAGTTAATAGGGTATTCTCTAATGTTTCTTTTCTGAATATAAAAGCCTTTGTATTTGTGTAGCTTTTCTTGTAAAAAAGCAAAATCTTCTTTAGCCAATTGTTTCAGAAAAACTGATGGCAGCCATCGGGCATAATTTTCGGCTTTTTTAAAGCGTTTGCCAAAATTTTCTTTGGTAATTTTTAAAAGCGAACAAAACTCAAGTGTATCTAATGGCTTTACTTCTTGCGGAATTATCATTACATCATAAGAAAGCTGATTTGCTACCAAGAGTGTTCCATTTCTATCGTAAATATATCCACGTTCTGGATAGTCATACACTGTTTTTATAGCTGCATTCTGACTAGGATTATGGTCTGCACCTCTAATTATTTGCAGTTGAAATAGCCTACCGATAAGAACTAGTCCAGTAATAGAAATGATAGCATATAAAAGTACATTGCGTTTCATTTATTTTCTTTTTCTTAGAATATATGCAGCTAAAAAGAATAAAACAATCGTAAAAATACTTGAGTACAAGGTATTTAAAATAATTCTCCCAAAATTTTGTGCACTAAAATTAGCTAACAAAAACAATGAGAAGTGATGTATTACTGTTAAGATAACTACATAGTTAAAAATTTTACTAAAAGGCTCTTGAAACAGTTCAAAGAACTGAAAATCTGATACTGTTTTCTTAAAGATAACTCTAATAAAAAACAGCCTTGTATAAGCAATAAGCACTAGCGAAAAAGCATGTATTCCTCCAGAATTTGAGAAAAAATCAATAGAGATTCCTAGTAAAAAAGAGAGGATTAAAAATAAATAACGTTCTTGTTTTAAAGGAAATAAGAATACAAAAGCAACATATAAATAGGGGTTTACATAGCCTAAAAACAATACATTATTAAGTACAAATACTTGTAGCAACAACAACGAAAAAAACAAAAAAATTAAGCGAAGTGTACTACTCATAGGTAGGATTATTTAAAGATTCTATTTCTTTTTTATCTAAATGCTTTATCACATAAATTGTTTTAATAGCTCTCATATCATTAAACAACTCAACATTAATAGTATTCGTATTGTTTGGGGTTATTGTTTTTATAGTACCTATTAAAATACCTTCCGGAAAAATACTAGATTTTCCACCAGTAATTATGGTGTCACCAACCTTAGCGTTTGCTTGCCTTGGCACGTCTTCTAATTGTACAATGTTGTGAGTCTTTCCATTCCAAGTTAAGGTGCCAAAATGATTATTCTTTTGGAGCTTTGCATTAATTTTACTATTGCTATTTAGAATAGATTGTACTCTAGTATAACTTGTACTTGATGCATCTGTAATACCAATAATTCCCTTGCTATTAATTACAGCCATCTCTTTTTGTACTCCGCTAGAAATTCCTTTGTCAATAGTCAGGTAATTAGTTGTTTTATGGTAGTCGTTTTTTATAATATTAGCTGCGGTGTATACATATTTTTGATGATATCTAACCGTGTCTATAACTGTAAAATTAGTAGTACTGCTGTCAGCAATGTTTCTGTACTTTTCTAGAAGATTTTTAAGCTGTTCGTTTTCTGCTATGAGTTCTTTGTTCTGTGCTTTTAAAAGAAAGTAATCGCTTATTTGCGATGCTTTTTCGTAGAAGCCTCCAGTAATGCTATTAGCAGAACTAATAAATTTACTTTTATGAAAGCTATTGTTGTTTATTGTAAAAAAAAGTGCAATAGACTGTAGCAGCAAAAAGAACAGAAAATATTTATACTTCTGAAAAAAATAGACGAGTTGCTGCATAGAATTTTAACGCAAAAATTATTTCATTAATACACTTTTGTACTTTTCTATTTCTTTTAAAGCAATTCCAGTACCTCTTACCACAGCTCTTAACGGGTCTTCTGCAACATATACAGGCAAATCTGTTTTTCTAGACAAACGTTTGTCTAAGCCTCTTAACATAGAGCCACCACCTGCTAAATAAATACCAGTGTTGTAGATGTCTGCTGCGAGTTCTGGCGGAGTTTTAGAAAGCGTTTCCATAACAGCATCTTCTATACGTAAAATAGATTTGTCTAATGCTTTGGCAATTTCTCTGTAAGACACTTGCACTTGTTTTGGTTTACCACTCAATAAATCTCTTCCTTGTACTAGCATATCTTCTGGAGGAGTATCTAAATCTTCTGTTGCTGCACCAATATTAATTTTAATTTTTTCAGCAGTGGTTTCACCTACGTGTAAATTGTGTTGGGTACGCATGTAGTACATAATATCACTTGTAAATAAATCTCCGGCAACTTTTACAGATTGATCACAGACAATTCCTGCTAAAGCAATGACGGCTATTTCTGTAGTACCCCCACCTATGTCAATAATCATATTTCCTTTAGGCTCCATAATATCAATACCAACACCAATAGCGGCTGCCATTGGTTCGTAAATCAAATAGATTTCTTTGGCATTCATATGTCTGGCAGAATCTTGTACCGCACGTTTTTCTACTTCTGTAATTCCTGAAGGAATACATATCACCATACGTAATGCTGGCGGAAATAATTTCTTTTTGATAGATGGAATTTGCTTTACAAACTCCTTAATCATTTCTTCTGATGCCTGAAAGTCTGCAATAACTCCGTCTTTTAACGGACGAATAGTTTTGATGTTTTCGTGCGTTTTTCCTTGCATTAAATTGGCTTCTCTACCAGTAGCAATAATTTTACCAGTAATTCTATTTCGGGCGACAATAGATGGACTATCAATTACTACTTTACCATTATGGATGATAAGTGTATTGGCTGTACCCAAATCAATTGCGATATCTTCCGTCATAAAATCGAAAAAACCCATAAAACTATCTTTAATTATTAATTAATACTGTATTCTTACAAAGCTACTAAAAATCTAGGTTCAAATTACAGAACGCTTGGTAGTAATTTTAGTGCTTAAAATGACGTGTTCCTGTTAAAACCATTGAGATGTTATGTTCATTACAATAGTCAATACTCAATTGGTCTTTTATAGAACCTCCCGGCTGAATGACACTTTTTATACCTGCATTACCTGCAATTTCTACGCAATCTGGAAACGGGAAAAAAGCATCGCTTGCCATCACCGCTCCGTTTAAATCAAACTTAAAACTAGCTGCTTTTTCAATTGACTGTCTTAAAGCGTCAACTCTACTTGTTTGTCCTGTTCCACTAGCACATAATTGTTTGTCTTTTACCAAAACAATGGTGTTAGACTTGGTGTGTTTACAGATTTTAGAAGCAAATAATAAGTCTTCTAACTCACTTTCTGATGGTTTATTGTTAGTTGCATACGATAAATCTTCTAAGGCATCTGTTTTAGAGTCTTTATCTTGAACTAACATTCCGTTTAAACAAGTTCTTACGGTGGTTTCTGATAGCTCAATGCTTTTTTGAACCAGTAAAACTCGGTTCCTTTTACCTTTTAAAATCTCTAAGGCATCTGTAGAAAATGAAGGAGCAATTACAACTTCGCAAAACAATTTGTGAATTTCTTCTGCAGTGGCTGCATCAATTTCTGTATTGGCAATTAAAATACCTCCAAAAGCAGAAACTGGGTCGCCAGCTAAAGCATCAATATAGGCTTGTTTAATACTTGCTCTTTGAGCAAAGCCACAAGCGTTATTGTGTTTTAAAATAGCAAATGTCGGCGCTTCTCCTGTAAATTCATTCATTAAATTTACAGCGGCATCAACATCTAAAAGGTTGTTATAGCTTAACTCTTTTCCGTGAAGCTTGTCAAACATTGCTTCTAAATTACCAAAGAAATAACCTTTCTGATGTGGGTTTTCTCCATAGCGTAAAACTGTACCATTGGTTTCGCTAATCTTTAAAGCAGCTTCTTCATGGTCAGCGTTAAAATAATTAAAAATTGCTGTGTCGTAATGAGAAGAAATATTAAATGCTTTTGCTGCAAACTTTTTTCTGTCAGATAATGTTGTGGCTCCGTTATTTTCTGAGATAATGTTTAAAAATGCATCGTACTGTTCCATTGAAGAAACAATTACGGTATCTTTAAAGTTCTTTGCTGCAGCTCTAATTAAAGAAATACCACCGATATCAATTTTTTCAATAATATCTTGTTCTGATGCGCCAGAAGCAACTGTTTTTTCAAACGGATATAAATCTACAATTACCAAATCAATTTGTGGAATGTTGTATTCTTTTAATTGGGTAGCATCACTTTGATTGTCTTGCCTGTTTAAGATACCTCCAAAAACTTTTGGGTGCAAAGTTTTTACTCTACCTCCTAAAATTGAAGGGTACGATGTAACATCTTCTACGGGTACTACATCAATACCTAAGTCTTTTATAAATTTTTCTGTTCCGCCAGTAGAGTAAATGGTGACATTTTGTTGGTTAAGTTTTTCAACCAAAGGCTTTAAACCGTCTTTGTGGAAAACAGAAATAAGTGCAGATTTAATTGTTTTTGTGTTGCTCATTTTGTTGTGTTGTTAAGCACACAAAACTACTAAAACTCTAGAGTTATTACAATAGCTAATTGTATTAAAAATAAAACTTTATTGTGTTTTAAGTCTAGCTTTAAAATCTTTCACAAGAACGTTGTAATTCTCTATGTTTTTTCTTTCTGTATAGACTTCTCTTTTAAAAGAATCTTCTTCTAATAAAGCGTTTAAGAAATAGATAATTTTTTTCATTTATAATTCTTTTTATTCTGCACTATCTAAGAAATCGTGAAACCAATCAATAAATTTTTCTGTAAATGATTTCTTTTTGTTTGTACTGTAATTCATTTCTGAATATGATTTTTGATAACTGTAAACAGATTCTGTTTGCGTATTCATAATTATGTAGGGATTAGGGGTTAATAATTACGTACCAAACATAGAAAGAATACTAATACATGTCAATCCCCAGAAATGGGGTTTTTTGACTCACCGTTTTCGGGGATACGCTTATAAGATTTTTGCTACTTCTTTGCAAACAAATTCTAAGAGTTCTTCGTCTTCTTTGATAAATGGATTTGCCGTGTGCGAGTCTATATCTATTTGCCCAATGTTTTCTCCGTTTACAAAAATTGGGACAACAATTTCAGATTTCACTTTCCAACCACAAGAGATATAGTTGTCTTGTGCTGTTACATCTTGCACAACAAAGTTTTGATTGCTTAATGCAACCTGTCCGCAAACTCCTTTTCCAAAAGGGATGATGGTATGCTCAGTTGGCTCACCAGTAAATTGAGCTAATTTCAATTCTTCTTTTGCACCATTTTTAAAATAGAATCCAACCCAGTCATAGTAAGAAATCTCTGCTTCTAGATAATCACAAATTGCCTGTAAGGTTTTATCTACACTTTTTGTTTGGGTAACAAGTGTGCTTATATGGTTTTTTAATAATTCTAATTGCATGTGCTAAAAAAATGTATTAAGAATTGTTTATATTTGTTATGTGTACAGTGTGTAAAATTAAAGAATTTTTGTTTTGAATAGGTATAAAAAAATCGCTCTTTTTTTAATAAAATTTTTTGGAACTTATTTCTTACTCTTTGCCTTGTATGCAACGTATTTAAATATATATCAGAGTAAAGACCAAGGTTTTACTTGTGCACCAATAACTACAGAGGTTGCAAATCATACAGTTTCGGTTTTACGCTTTTTAGGCTACAATGTGTCAAGCGAGCAACACATCCAAGAGTTGTCTATAAAACTACTAGTAGGCAATCAATATGTTGCAAGAGTAATTGAAGGGTGTAACTCCATCAGTATTATCATTTTATTTGCGGCATTTGTTATTGGTTTTTCTGGACCAATCAGAACTACTGTTATATATCTTATTGTTGGAAGTTTGCTAATTTATGTAATTAATATTTTACGCATTGCATTTTTAACAATGATGTTGTATAAATATCCACACCAGCAGGTTGTATTACACAATATTGTATTTCCGTTAATTATTTACGGAACTACTTTTTTATTGTGGGTAATTTGGGTGAAAAAATTTTCACATGTAAAAAAATGAGAAGACAACTAAAATATATATTAATTATAGGTTTGGTATTATTGCTCTTTTTAATAAGAGCTTATGAGAAAAAGTTATTTTACGATCCCTTAATTGTCTATTTTCAGAACGATTATCTATACACAACTATACCAGAAATAAATATTTGGAAACTCGTAGTAGATTTGTTGTTTCGATTTGTGCTGAATTCACTCATAACACTGGCAATTATCTATTTGTTTTTTAACGAAATTAAGTTTGTAAAGTTTACTGGCTTTTTCTTGATGACATCATTTATTGTGCTAATTGTTGTCTTTGTTGTCTTGTTAAGAGCACAGTTTGAACAAGGTTACTTATTTCCGTTTTATATCAGACGGTTTTTAGTACACCCCTTGTTTTTATTGATTTTGTTTCCTGCGCTTTATTATTATAAGACCAAGAAGTAAAGAAATATTGTAAGAGGAGTATACTTCTTTGTGTAAGTATAAAAAAACCTCGAGAAATTCATTTTAATTCTCGAGGTTCAATTTTTATGAATCGAATTTTTCGACTTACATCATACCTGGCATTCCACCACCCATTGGAGGCATTGCAGCAGCAGGATTATCTTCTTTAATATCTACTAAAGCACACTCAGTAGTTAAAATCATTCCAGCAACAGAAGCTGCATTTTCTAAGGCTACACGAGTTACTTTTTTAGGGTCAATAATTCCAGCTTTTAGCATGTCTACATAAGCATCAGATTTTGCATCGTAACCGAAATCTTTTTTCCCTTCTAAAACTTTGTTAATCACAACTGAACCTTCACCACCAGCATTTTCAACAATAGTACGTAATGGAGATTCAATAGCTCTAGCAACAATTTGCACTCCTGTAACTTCGTCTAAATTGTCTGTAGTAATTTTCTCTAAGGTCTTTTTAGCTCTTACTAAGGCAACACCACCACCAGCAACAATTCCTTCTTCTACGGCAGCTCTCGTTGCGTGCAAAGCATCATCAACTCTGTCTTTCTTTTCTTTCATTTCTACTTCAGAGGCAGCACCTACGTATAAAACAGCTACACCACCAGCCAATTTAGCCAAACGCTCTTGTAGCTTTTCTTTATCGTAATCTGAAGTGGTTGTTTCTATTTGTGCTTTAATTTGGTTTACTCTCGCTTTGATAGCATCTGCATTTCCAGAGCCATTTACAATAGTAGTGTTGTCTTTATCAATGGTAACCGTTTCTGCAGTACCTAATAAATCTAACGTTGCATTTTCTAAAGAGAAACCTCTTTCTTCAGAAATTACGGTTCCGCCAGTTAAAATGGCAATGTCTTCTAGCATTGCTTTTCTTCTGTCTCCAAAACCAGGAGCTTTAACAGCAGCAATTTTTAATCCGCCACGTAATTTGTTAACTACCAAAGTTGCCAATGCTTGTCCGTCTACATCTTCTGCAATAATTAACAAAGGCCTGCTAGATTGTGCAACAGGTTCTAATATTGGAAGAATTTCTTGTAAGTTAGAAATCTTTTTGTCAAATAATAAGATGTATGGATTTTCTAAATCAGCAATCATTTTATCTGCGTCTGTCACAAAGTAAGGAGATAAATATCCGCGGTCAAACTGCATTCCTTCAACTACATCTACATAAGTATCTGTTCCTTTAGCTTCTTCAACAGTTATAACGCCTTCTTTACCAACTTTACCAAAAGCTTGTGCAATTAATTCACCAATAGTATCGTCGTTATTTGCAGAAATGGCAGCTACTTGCTTTATTTTTTCTGATGAATTGCCAACTTTTTTAGATTGTTTGTCTAAATCTTCTACAATAGTAGTAACAGCTTTGTCAATTCCGCGTTTTAAATCCATCGGATTTGCACCCGCTGCAACATTTCTTAATCCTTCTTTTACAATTGCTTGTGCAAGTACTGTTGCAGTTGTTGTTCCGTCACCTGCTAAATCATTGGTTTTAGAAGCTACTTCTTTTACCATTTGAGCTCCCATGTTTTCTAATTCGTTTTCAAGTTCAATTTCTTTAGCAACAGAAACACCATCTTTTGTGACTGCTGGTGCTCCAAACGATTTAGAGATGATTACATTTCTACCTTTAGGTCCTAAGGTTACTTTTACTGCATTTGCTAATGCATCTACACC
>JABXHX010000001.1 GCA_013373385.1 Flavobacteriaceae bacterium | reverse complement strand
TATGAAATGGTAGAAAAAGTAGGATTATATTGGCACTTTGTAGATTTAGTTTGGGTATTTGTATTTACATTCTTCTACTTAGTTTAATTGTAAAAAAGTTTTAAAAAGATGGCACACGCACACGAATCAAACGTTGGTAGAATTTGGAAAGTTTTTGGAATTTTATCTCTAATTACTATTGTAGAAGTTGTATTGGGTATTATTAAACCAGAAGCATTATTTAAATCAAACTTTTTAGGAACTAGTTGGTTAAACTGGATTTTTATTATCTTAACTTTGGCAAAGGCTTACGGAATTACCTGGACATTTATGCACATGGAAGGAGAAAAGAAATGGTTTAGACGCTCTGTAGTTTGGACAGTGGTTTTCTTAGTCTGTTATTTGGTGGCCTTGCTACTTATAGAAGGTGAATATTTATTTGATGTTATGGCGCCTTTTACTAAATGGAGTTATTAAAAAATTCGATATTATTATAAGGTGGTTTTTACCACCTTTTTTTTTGCAACATGGAAAATAATAAATTAAAAAAAGGACTCATATTATCGGCGTTATTTATTGGGCCGCTACTTTTTTATTTATTCCTATCGTTAGGAATATACCATCATGCCAATTTGCCTATCCTTACAGAAAAAGTGGAAGATGTAGAAGGTACAGTTACTTTTAAAAATCATTTTTCGGTGGTTAGTTTTTTAGGAAAAAGTAAAAAGATAAATAAAGGTGGACTCTTTAATTTAAACGAAGTTATTTATAAAAGATATAGAAAGAGCTTGTATTTTCAATCAGTTTTAATCTCTCCTAAAGGTACCGAAGCACAAGTAGATTCATTAAAAAAGAAATTAAAATCATATACAGATATTGAAAACTGGAAGTTTGTTTTTATGGAGGACGATAAAATTAAAAAGCTATTTACTAGTTTAGATGCTCCATATACATTAAAAGATGATTTAAGTTCTGATTACGTTTTTATTGTTGATAGAGAATTGAGATTGCGTGGTAGAAAAGACGATGAAGATACCGAAGATGGAAGATTGTATGGATATAACATCAATGCAGTTTCTGATTTAAAAAACAAAATGAAAAAAGATTTAGAGATTATCTATTATCAATTAAAAAAATCACTGGAAAAAGAAAAACGAAATAAAAGAAAAATCTAACTTAAAAAATGAATAAGAAATATTCTTACATAGGCATCTCATTTATTATACTACTTTTCGGAATTTATGTAGTTCCAAAAGTTGTAAATCGTTTCCAGAAGGCCGATTTAGTTACATTTAACAAAGTTCCAGATTTTGATTTTGTCAATCAAGACGGAAAAAAGATTACCAATAAAAACTTTGAGGGTAAGGTATATGTTGTAGAATTTTTCTTTACTACTTGTCCGTCTATTTGCCCAATTATGAACAGGAAAATGGTAGATATACAAAACGAGTTTTACGGGAATCTTAATTTTGGGATTGCCTCATTTTCAATCACTCCAAAAATTGACACACCAAGTGTATTAACAGAATATAGAAAAACACATCAAATTACTAGTAAAAACTGGCATATGCTAACAGGGAAACCTCAAGAATATGTATATGAATTGTCTAATAAAGGATTTAAGCTGTATGCTGGTACAGGAGAAGGTAGTCATGGCGGTTTTGAACATTCAGGCCTCTTTGCTTTAGTAGATAAAAATGGATACATACGCTCAAGAACAGATCAGCACGGTAACCCTATTATGTATTACAGAGCTTTAGAAGAAAATGGTTTTCCAGACCAAATCAAAGAATTAAAAGAAGACATTAAACTGTTGTTAAATGAGTAAAACTGTATCAAGTAAAGAAAAAAAGTACAATAGAATCATAGTAGTACTTTCTGTAACTGTACCTATAGTTGTGGCGGCTTTGTTTGGGGTAAACTTAAAAAGATTGGGTTTTGATGTAGAGCCCTTGACTTTTTTACCACCAATTTATGCCAGTATAAATGCACTTACAGCAGTATTGTTAGTTGCAGCTGTTGTGGCTATAAAAAAAGGAAACAAAAAAGCGCATGAACAATTAAACACTACTGCCATTATTTGTTCAGTACTTTTTTTACTGATGTATATTGCGTATCACATGACATCAGAATCAACTAAGTTTGGTGGAGAGGGCGCTATAAAATACTTGTATTATTTTATTTTGATTTCACACATTTTGTTGTCTATAGCTGTAATTCCGTTTGTGCTCATTACCTTTGTAAGAGCAAAGTTAGGTAAATTTGCAGCGCATAAAAGAATTGCAAAAGTTACATTTCCATTATGGTTGTATGTAGCTATTTCTGGAGTGATAGTGTATGTAATGATAGCGCCTTATTATAGTTAGTTATGAAGAAAACCATCTTGTTTTTTATTTTTATTTTTTCAACATATATCACAAATGCACAGTGTGCAATGTGTAAAGCTGTGGTAGAAAACGGAGGACAAGAAATGGCAGAAGGAATCAATTCTGGAATTACTTATTTAATGGCGTTTCCTTATATATTGGTAGCTCTTTTAGGCTATGTTTTATACAGGTATAAAAAGCAGTATAAAAATTAACAGTTCAGTAAGATAGTTTTCTTGTAACATATTTTACTTTTGGTCGTCATATAACAAGAAAAAAAGGACAAGTGTTCGTTTTTATTCAAAAAATGTTCGAAATTAAACAGTTGTTATTACATTTCAATTTATAATCATCTATAAAACAGCTAATTGTGTTTATAACACTTTTGGTATGTCTATTGTTTTGTATTACACGTATTAACATAAATAACAAACAAATTATCATACATGAAAACTAAAATAACAGCAATTATTGCTCTCATAGCTTTTTCATTTGTAGGATTTTCACAAAAAAAGTGGGGATTAAAAGAAGCGGTAGATTATGCCATAGAAAATAACATTACCATTAAACAAAATGCATTAAACCTTGAGTCTTTTAAAGAAGATGTGGTAGGTGCAAAAGGAAATTTTTTACCAAATTTAAACGCATCTTCTGGTGCAAATCTAAACTTTGGCTCTACTATTGACCCAGTTAGTAATGGAAGAATTTCTTCTACAAGCTTTAGTTCTTCATATAGTCTTAGAAGTGGTGTTACAGTATTTAACGGCTTTAGATTATTAAACTCATATAAAAACGCCCAATTAAATGTTATGGGCGGTAAGTTAGATTTGCAAAAAATAATTGATGATGTTTCTTTAAATGTGGTAAACTCTTATTTAAATATTCTATTTGCAAAAGAAAACTTGGCAGTTGCAAAAGCACAAGCAGATATCAGTAAAAAACAAGTAGATGTAATTCAAAAGCAAGTAAATGCAGAGGTAAAAGCAAAAGGAGATTTGTTAAATGCAAAATCTACCTATGCTAACGATTTGCAAAATGTTGTTAGCTTAGAAAACACACTTAACTTAGCATTATTACAATTGGCACAATTATTACAAATAGACCCAAAAGACTTTGATGTAGCTAATATTGAAATTAGTGCACCATCATCATCTTTATTGTTTAAAGACGCCACAGCAATTTATAAAAAAGCTGTAGAAATTAGACCAGAAATTATTAGAGAAAAAATTAACATTAAAAAGTCTGATTTAAATATTGCCATAGCTAAAAGTGGTTTTTTACCAACGGTATCTGCATCTGCAAGTGCGGGAACTAATTACAGTCATAGATATACAATTTTTCAAGGTCAAAGTAATGATTACTTCTTTAAGCAGTTAAATGATAATTTTGGATACGGATTAGGTGTGTCTATTAGTATTCCTATTTTTAATAGATATCAAAATAAAGTAAACCTTAATAAAGCAAAAATAAACAAACAAAAGAGTGAGCTTTCTTTAGAAAGTGCAAAATTGAATTTACAACAAACCATACAAAGAGCCTTTCTAGATGCAAAAGCAGCTTTAAAAAGTTTTGAGGCAGCAAAGTCCTCACTAGAAGCACAACAAGAGGCATTTAAAAATGCGCAATTGAGATTTAATTTAGAGGTGTTTACTTTGTTTGAATTTGAACAAGTAAGAAATCGTTTGGTAAATGCAGAATCTGCATTGATTAGAGCAAAGTATGATTATATTTTTAAATCAAAAGTTTTAAAGTTTTATTACGGAGAATCTATTTTTGATTAAGGTACTTTTGTAAAAGTAAAGTTTAACTGGCTTAGCTAAAATATGTATTTTTGTTTTAAAATGATAAAAACTCTAAAATACATAGGAATATTGGTAATTTTTTGGTCCTGTAAAGATCAAGCAACCAAGCAACAACAGGTAGCTAAAAAACCTGAAATGTATATTACTACCAAGCATACAGCGTTTTTACCTTTACTAAAAACTTCTAAAAAAGGAATTGGCGCTTGGAATGAGTATACTCAAGTATCAGAAAAATTGCAAAAGTTTTTGACTATTTCTGCAACTGAAGCCTTAGATGAAGCACTTCAACTATCTGACAACATCAAAAAACTCAAAGATAGTATTAGACCTAAAGAACTACAAAACGCATCTTTTAAAACAAGAATTCATGTATTAGAAAATGAAGCTTTGCGTTTAAAAGACATGACTTACATTGTAAGTATTTCTGCTAAAGAAGTGAACCATCAGGTAGATAAAATCTTAGAAGCTTTTTCTGCTACCAATTCTAAAATAAACACTGTTTACAGTCAGTTAGAAGTAGAAAAAGAGATTTTGTTAAAAGAAGAAATTACAAAACAGTAAACAGTTCATTGCTTTTTAATCATTGATTTTTTTCAATGTTTAAATCGCTGACGCTTGATAAGATTGCTTACGCTTCTATTACTTGTTGAATAGTTGCTAGAATCAAATCGTATTCATAGCCTTTTCTATATAAAAAATCCGTCAATTTCTTTTTTCTTTTAAAGAAATTAGACTCTTGTAATTGTCCGTTTTTCTTTGCTGTAATTTCAAAGATAGTTTGTTTGTAGGCTTCTTCATCAATTTCTTTAAGTGCAATTTTAATATTATATTCAGAGATATCTCGTAGTTTTAACTCTCGAATAATTCGTTGTTTCCCCCATTTTTTAATTCTAAATTTTCCACTAGCAAAACTTTTAGAAAAGCGTTCTTCATTTAAAAAATCATGCTCCAGTAAATGGAGTATTAGCTGATTTTTAGCTTCTTCTATTAAGTTGAATTCTTTTAATTTCTGTGCAATTTCTTTATGACACCTTTCTTGATATACACAATACCTCTCTAGCTTTTTTTTAATTTCTACTACAGAAAAATATGGTTGCTGTTTCATTGTGTTTTGGTGTTGTTTTAATAAAAGAGAAACTTTTTTTGTAATTTGCAGTCTAAACCTCCTTAAAATGAAAGTAAAAATACTCTTTTTTACAGCAATTTTGTTTGCTGTTAGCATAAATTCTCAAACAACTTTATCTGCGGGAGATATTGCAATTATTCAATACAATGCAGATCTCAATGGATCCGGGCAAGAAGTGATTAAGTTTTTAGCGTTGGCTCCGATGGAATCTGGAACAACTATTAACTTTACTGATAATGGTTGGTTAAATTCAGGGGGGTTTAGAACTGGAGAAGGGACCCATGTATGGACAGCGAGTAGCAATATTAATTGTGGAGAAATTGTTACAATGAATATTACGCCAGGAAGTTTCAATCTAGCATCAAATGGAGACCAGATTATTGCCTATCAAGGAACTTCTGGTTCACCAACAATGCTTTTTGCAATTAATAATCAAGGAAGTGCAGTATGGCAAGCAAACGCAAATAATTCAAATAATTCTGCTTTACCAACAGGGTTAACAAATGGTACTAATGCAGTAGCTTTAAATGAAGTTGACAATGTAATATATACTGGTTCATTAACAGGAACCAAAGCAACAATTTTAGCTAACATCTGTAATAGTGCAAACTGGGGGCCAGGTTCAAACACCGTTGTTCAAAATTTTTCTAACACATTTACTTCAGAAACAACTTGGACTACTTCTTGGAGCAACCCTAATCCAGAAAATTATTTTAAAGCGATTATAGATGGCGATTATGATACAGCTACAGATGGAAACTTTACGGCATGTGAGCTCCAAATAAACGGCACATATACATTAACGATTAACGATGGAGGGGTGGTTACTGTAGAAAATGAGATTGTAAACAATGGTGCAATTGTTGTAGAAGACAATGGTTCTTTTGTGCAAACAATTCCAGATGCAGTAAACACAGGAACAAACTACACCGTACAACGTCAATCCACTTCTCAGTTAGAAGAAGGTAACTATACCTATTGGTCATCTCCATTAACTTCATCAACGTTAGCTGAAGTAACAGCTGCTCAACGATACTATTCTTTTACTGCTTCAACGCAAACCTGGGTTGCGCAAACTTCAGCATCAACGATGACTCCTGGAGTTGGATATATCAATACAGGAAATTCGGCCATTACTTACCCAAATACTTATACTGCTTCATTTAATGGTTCAGCATTTAATAATGGAGCTATTTCAGTTACACTTGGCTTTAGCTCTGACGGAGATGCTGATAATGATTGGAATTTACTAGGAAATCCTTACCCTTCTGCGATTAGCGCAGATACTTTTATTGCTGATAATACTTCTATTGGTGGAACACTGTATTTTTGGACACATAACACGGCAGATTCTGCTGGAGATAATACTCAAGACGACTATGTTTTATGGAACGGAAGTGGCGGAACTGGATCTTGTTCTGGATGTGCGGCTCCTGACGGAAATATAGCTTCAGGTCAAGGCTTTTTTGCTCAGGCATTATCTACGGGTACTGCAACTTTTACCAATGCTATGAGAGTTAGCGGTAGTAATACTCTTTTTTACAAAGGAAGACCTACAAATGAAAAAGATAGAATCTGGTTAAACCTTAGTTCAAAAAACGGATTTAGTCAAACCTTGTTAGCTTTCTTAGAAGATGCAACCGATGGAGTAGATAGAGTTTACGATGGTTTACGATTAAATGGAGGAGGTAAAGTAAGTTTTTATTCTATTTTAGAAGCTAAAAAATATGGTATTCAAGGTATGGCTTCTTTAGATACTAAAGAAATAATTCCTTTAGGTTTTGAAGCTGCTGAAACAGGTAGTTTTAAAATTGAAATAGATCATTTAGAGGGAGTTATCAAAAAATCAAAAGTGATTCTTATAGATAAAGAATTGCAAGTTGAGCATAACCTAAAGAAGGAACCGTACCAATTTACAGTAAATCAAACGGGAACTTTTAATGATAGGTTTGAAATTCGTTTTAAGACAAAAGAAAAGGATCTAAATCGTCTGAAAAGGAAAACTTTAAAAGTTCATTTAAAAAGAAATCATTTACTGGTCTTTTCTAAAGAAACTATACAAAATATTGCTGTTTATAGTATTAGTGGAGAGTTGTTGTTTTCTAAAGAAGATATTGATAATAAAAAATTTCGTCTAAAAATTAAAAACATTGGTAATAGAAAGGTATTAATTTTAAAAATACAGTTTGCGGATGGTGAAATTATTCGAAGAAAAGTATTCAATCAATAAATTCAAAAAGCTGAAGCAATTAAAAAATTACTTCAGCTTTTATCAACTATTAAAAAACTAACTATTACTACGCCATTTTATACGTAACCACATTTTAAATCGTGTGATTAAGTAAAATAGTATTGGCACTACTATTAATGTTAAGAATGTTGCTACAAACAAGCCATAAATTACTGTCCAAGCTAACGGTCCCCAGAATACCACATTATCTCCACCAAAATAAATGTTTGCATCAAACTCACTAAATAATGTAAAGAAGTTGATGTTTAACCCAATTGCTAAAGGAATTAACCCTAAAATAGTGGTAATAGCAGTTAATAATACCGGACGCAAACGCGCTCTACCTGCTTTTACAATGCTTTCAAACAAATCTTCTTTGGTTAAATATGCGTTTTCATCTAAGCCTAAGGCTACTTTTTTTCTATCAATTAATAACTGGGCATAATCTAACAATACCACTCCATTATTTACTACAATTCCAGCTAGTGAGATAATACCCATCATGGTCATCATAATTACAAATGACGCTCCTGTGATTACCAAACCGCCAAATACTCCAATAAAACTCAAGAAAATAGCCAGCATGATAATTCCAGGTTTAGACACCGAGTTGAATTGAAAAATTAATATAAAGAATATCAATGCCAGTCCAGAGAAAAATGCACCGACTAAAAAGATCATTTGTTTATTTTGTTCTTCTATCTGTCCAGTATAATCAATCTTAATTCCTTTTGGCAAGTCTTTAAAGTTTTGCATTTCTTTTTGAATCTTACCAACAACAGCAGCTGCATCAGTTTCGCCTGGAGCTAAAGCAGAATATACTGTCACTACTCGTTTTACTTTTCGGTGTTTTATAGCGCTAAATCCTGAGTTGTTTTTTCTAGTAGCAACAGCAGAAACAGGGATTTCTTTGATCTTACCAGATGCCATATCTCTAAAGATGATGTTTTGGTTAAACAGAGCACTTGTATTGTATCTGTCTTCTTTATTAAAGCGTACATAGATGTCATAATCTTCTCCGTTTTCCTTGTAAATACCTGCTTTGTTTCCAAAGATTGAAGCTCTTAATTGTTGACCTACTTGACCAACGCTCACTCCAAGTTCTCCCGCTTTTTTACGATCAACCAGAACTTGCATTCCAGGTTTATCGCGATTTACATCAATCTTTAACTCATCAATACCAGCAATACTTTTTGTATTGATAAAATCTCGCATCCTTTCTGCTGTAGTAATCAATTCTGCATAATCATCTCCAGAAATTTCTATATTAATAGGAGCTCCAACAGGTGGTCCAGCTGCATCTTTTTCAACAGAAATTAACACACCAGGGTAAATTCCCACCAATGCTTTTTGGACTTTCTGACGCATTAACTCACTATCTTTACCTCTTCTGAATTTGTACTCTCGCATAGAAGCTGTAATTTTTCCTTTATGCGGCATTTCTGCAGAAGACCCTCCGTCTGTTTGTGGATTCCCTGCACCTTCACCAACTTGAGATACTACATTTTCTATCATAAAATTGTAGTCTCCGTCCATATACTCATCACTATACAATACAGTGTTTACCTTTTCTTCAATTAGTTTTGTGATTGCATTTGTTTTTTCGATGTCTGTACCTTGCGGATATTCTATATAAACAATGATTTGATTGGGTTTGTTGTCTGGAAAAAATTCGACTTTAGTTCTTTGTGAACCTAAAGACATTCCAAATGCCATAAAAGCAGCTATTAGTAATGCAAAAGTTGCAAATACTAGAAATACTGGCCTTTTCCTAGTCAAGGCATTTCTCAATCTTCTTTCGTACCAAGCTTCTAATCTTGGCAATACTTTGTTTTGGAATCCGTTGGCTAATTTTCTTAAAAACAATCGATACACCCATAACATTAGGGCTGTAAACATCATTAAGGTTCCTAATGCAGCATAAGCAGTTCCAGAAAAATAAATTAACAAACCTAGAATCATCATGATACTTGTCATAATAATGATTCTTTTTGCTGGCATATTTTTATCTTCTACACTCATGTATTGAGAAACTAATACAGAATTAAAGAAAATAGCCACTAATAAAGACGATCCTAATACTGTTGATAAAGTAATTGGTAATAAAATCATAAAATCTCCCATCATACCTGGCCATAAACCAAGTGGAATAAATGCAGCAACAGTAGTTGCTGTAGAAATGATAATTGGAAAAGCAATTTCTCCGATACCTTTCTTAGCAGCTTGTACTCTACTCATACCTTCTTCATCCATCAAACGATAAACGTTTTCTACAACCACAATACCGTTATCTACTAACATACCAAGTCCCATAATTAATCCGAAAAGAATCATGGTATTCATCGTATACCCTAGTAAGTTTAAGATCATTAAAGACATAAACATTGACATAGGAATTGCAAAACCAACAAATACGGCATTTTTAAATCCTAAGAAAAACATTAATACGGTAACCACTAGAATAACTCCGAATATGATATTATTTACCAAGTCATCTACTTGACCAATTGTTTTTGATGATTGATCATTGGCGATGGTAATTTTTAAATCGGTAGGAAAAACTTCTGCTTGAGCTTTTTTAACAATAGCACGAATTTTTTCTGCAGCTTCTACCATGTTTTTACCTGCTCTTTTTTTTACATCGAGCATTACAACATCGTTGCCTTTTTCTCTAGCGTAAGTTGTTTTTTCTTTGTCTTTAAAAGACACAGTTGCCACGTCTCTTAAATAAATAGGGTTGTTAAACTCAGACTTAATTACAAAGTTTTCTAAGTCTGATGGTTGTTCTATTTCACCAAGAATACGAATGGTTCTTCGCTGTCCGCTAGTAATAAAATTCCCGGCAGACATGGTTACATTTCCGTTACCGATAGCGGCGGTAATATCATTAAAGCTTACTTTGGCTGCCATCATTTTGTAAATGTCTACAGCTACTTCAACTTCTTTGTCTTGTGCACCACGAATATCTGCTTTTTTAATTTCAGATAAATCTTCTATTTCATCTTGTAAATACTCTGCAAACTCTTTTAATTTATATACAGGATAGTTTCCAGAAATATTGATATTCATTATCGGCATTTCTTCAGAAAGGCTTAACTCAAACACATTTGGTTCGATTTTCGCTCCGTTAAAGGTAGGCCAATCTTCACTTGACGTTTCGGCAGCTATTTCGTCCTTAACTTTTTGTTTTGCCTGATCTACCGTAATATTTTCATCAAATTCTACAATAACCATTGAATAATCTTCGTGAGAAGAAGAGGTTACTTCTACCACATTACTAACCGTTTTTAGTTTGTCTTCTAACGGGTTTGTAATGAGTTTTTCTATGTCTTCCGCAGTATTCCCAGGAAATACCGAGCTCACGTATATTTTTGTTTCTTTTACTTCTGGAAAATTTTCTCTAGCCATACTTAGGTAGGCAGAAATTCCGTAAAAGAAAAACACAGCCATTAGTACGTAAATGGTGGTTTTATTGTTAATTGCCCAAGAAGATAGTTTAAACTCTTTATCTACTTGTTTTTGTTGTTTTGTCATCCTACACTTATTTTTGGTTGATCACTTTTACGGTTTGTCCGTTATGTACACTACGTGCCCCTTCTAAAACAATTTCTGTCCCAGCAGTTAGATTTTCGAGCACCTCAATAACATCTCCTTGCGTTTTTCCTGTTTTTATGATTACTCTTTTTACAGTTGCTTCGTTGGTTGCTTTTTTGTTTTTTATTACATAGATATATTGTTCGCCTTGTGCGTTTTCTGAAATGATGCCTTGTGGAATTAAGATTGCAGCTTTGTTTGTATAATCATTCACCTGAATTTTAGCTGTTAAATTTGGCTTAACATTTCCACTAGTATTAGGTACTGGAACCTCAACTTTAAACGATCTGTTATTTGGATTGATAAAACTACCAACTTGTCTTATAGTACTCGATAATTTTTCTCCCAATACTGGTAACTCAATATTTACTTTTTTACCTTTAGTTACACTTGTAATATATCTTTCTGGAACATCTGTAGAAATGTACATGTTGTTTAAATTTACAATTCTAAAGATTTCTGCTCCTGGACCAGGGGCTACAACTGTACCTGTTTCTTTAATTACATCGTCTATTGTACCGTCAAAAGGTGCCACTATTGTTGTTTTTTCAATTTGGGTTTTTAATTGTGCAACCGCTTTTGTTTGTGCTTCGTAATTGGCTTTAGATTGTAGGTATTGCATTTCTGAACCAATTTTTTGTTTCCACAACCTTTCTTGTCTTTCAAAAACCGTTTTTGCCAATGTTGCTTGTGTTTCTAGTTGTGCTAATTGATCACTTAAACCACCATCTTTTATTTTAGCTAACACCTGACCTTTTTTTACTTGCTGCCCTTCTTTTACATAAATCGCTTCTAAAATTCCGGGTATTTCTGGATAGATTAAAATATTTTGTTTGGTTTCAACATTTCCTTGCAATTCTAAAAAGTGTGTAAACACCTCTTGTTTAACCTTAAAAGTTGTAATTAATGGAATTTTTTTATTGGTATCTAACTCATCTAATTTTGCATTTAGCATTTTTATTTGAGCTTCAAACGCTAGTTGTTTTGTTTCTATTTCCGCTTTTTTATTTTTTATCTGTTCAATATTGTTTGTTGCAATAATATCTTCAACAGACGCTTCTTTTTTCTTTGTACAAGAAACAAAAAGTAATGATGCGATTAGTACTGTATATAGTGTTTTCATTCTTAACGAGTTATTTTATTGGAATATTTAATGCGTTGTCTAATGCTGCTTTTTTAGCAATAACATCTAGCATTGATTGTACATAATTTTGTTGTTGGGTGTATAGTTGATTTTGTGCTTGTGCTAATTGAAAGCTGGTAGAAACTCCTTCAAAAAACTTGACACGATGCTTTTTTTCTATTCTTTGTGCCAATTCTAAGTTTTGTTTTGCTGCTTGGTATTGTTCTACACTAAATTTATAATCGCTTTTAGCCGCAACTACTTTTAAATTTAATTGCTCTTTTACTTCGTCTAGTTGAAAGGTGGCATTCTCGTATTCAAACTTTGCTTGTCTTGCTTTAGCTCTTCTTTCAAAACTACTAAAGATTGGAATGTTTAAACTGACACCAAATAAAGATGAATTATACCATTGTTGATTACTATCAAAAAAAGTAAAAGTATCTGAGTTTGCCATATAACCATAGTTTACAAAAGCACTAAGGCTTGGTAATGCTTTACTTTTTTCTAAGAGTACTAACAATCGGTTTCCTTCTTTATTGTTTTCTGCAATCTTGTAATCTATGTGATTGGCTACACTAAAGTTTTTTGTAAGTAAACCTAAATCTAGGTTTTCTAAAATTAGGGTATCTAAATCATCTGTTAATTGTATGGTTTCATCAATAGAATTTCCCATAGCAATGTTCAGCATTTTGTAGGCAATATCTTTTAGCCTTTTTGTTTTGTTTAGCTGACTTTTTACTGTGGTTAAGGTAATTTGTAATTGCTCTACATCTTCTTCTTCAGAAAATCCATTCTTAAATATTTTCTTAGTATCTGCTAAGTTTTTTTCTAATATTTTCAAATTGCTTTCTAAGATAACGACTGTTTTTTCTGCAATTAATACATTGCCATAAGCATTGATTACAGCTTCCCTAATGGTCAATGCTGTTTTTTCTTGGGCTTGCTTAGAAATGTTTAAATAGGTTTTTGCAGATTGTAAACCAACAATATATGAGCCATCAAATAGCAATTGTGTAAGAGTCACTGAGGCATTGATATTTTGCTTGGTACCAAAACGTAAAGGAATAAAGCCTTCTGGTGTAACCACAGGTTTTGTATTTCTTACAGGCCCATCAAAATAGTCATTGACTACATCAATAACACTCTTTGTATTGTCAAAAGCGGCTGCTGGTAATAATGATACTTGCTGTTTTAGCCAATTTTGATAATCTACTTTTGCATTTATTTTTGGCAAACCTATGGTGGTGGTTTCCCATTGCTTTTCTTTTGCAGCTCGCACATTGTTTTGTGCTGTTTTAGCATTGTAGTTGTTTTTTAAAGCATAGTTTATGGCTTCTTTTAAAGAAAAGCTTTTTGCTGTTTCTTGAGAAAAGCCGATGCTTATAAAACACAAACTAAAAAATAGTAGTACGTACTTTTTCATTATTTTGGTTGCGTATTTATGGTTTTATTTAATATTTTAATTCCTTTTTCGGTGCAAATTCCTCTTAGATGATATTCTAAAAAGAAATCCATAAGTGTGTTCATAGAAAATTTTTGTAGCGGAAACAGTTCTATATCTTTTATACCGTTAAGTCCGTTAAAATAAATTCTAGAAATAAAGCCTATATCTATTGTTTCTCTGTATATGCCTAGGCTAATTCCTCTTTTTAGGTTTTCTTCTACACACCCATTCATTACTTCAAATTGTTTTTTCTTTAACGAAGCAAATATTCTTGGATAGTATTTTTGTAATTGATATTGTGGTGATGATTTTTCGTCTTTTAAATGAGTCATCACAAACTTTTTGATTTCGTAAATTTCTTCAATAGGATTTTTCTCTAAGGCACAAATCATATCAATTCCGTTACTGATAAGTTCAAAAACAGCATAGGTAGTTTTTTCAACTAAATCAGTTTTATTACTAAAATGACTATAAATTGTTTTTTTAGAGACTCCAAGTTCTTTCGCAATATCGTCCATCGTAACGCTCTTAAACCCTAGGTTTAAAAACATCTCTGTTGCTTTATATAAAATTTTATCTTTCATAAATCGGTGCAAATATACGACAGGAAACTTTAGAAACAAAAAAAGTTTCCAAAGTATTAATAATTATTTAACATAGTTATTTTACTCTTTAAAATCTTTTTACATTTGTGCTTTAAACACGTTTACTTTGGATATATCAGTTTTTCAGAAAGCATTTTTACAATACAAACAATCGCAAAAAATAGATAGAGAACCTGTGAACCTCTATGAACCTGTTACATATATTCTCAGTTTAGGAGGTAAAAAGATTAGACCGGTTTTAACCTTAATGGCTGCAAGTATCTTTTCTAAAAATTATAAAGAAGCTTTACCAGCAGCGTATGCTATTGAAATGTTTCACAACTTTACATTAGTACATGATGACATAATGGATGCTGCTCCTTTGAGAAGAGGAAAAGAAACGGTGCATGAAAAATGGGATATTAATACGGGAATTTTATCTGGTGATGTAATGCTTATTTTGGCCTATCAATATTTTGAAAATTATCCACCAGAAATTTTTTTAAAGCTTGCAAAATTATTTAGCAAAACTGCTATTGAAGTTTGTGACGGACAACAATTGGATGTAGATTTTGAAACAAGAAATGATGTGAGCATAGATGAATACGTCGAAATGATTTCTTTAAAAACATCGGTATTAATTGGTGCGGCATTAAAAATGGGAGCAATTGTTGCAAAAGCAGCTGAAGATGATGCGCAGAAATTGTATGAATACGGTTTAAATTTAGGGATTGCTTTTCAACTACAAGACGATTATTTAGATACTTATGGCAACCCAGAAAATTTTGGAAAACAAGTTGGTGGAGATATTATTGAAAATAAAAAAACTTTCTTGTATTTAAAAGCGCTAGAGTTGGCAAATCAAAACGATGCAGAAACGCTCAAAAAATTGTATCAAAAGAAAGACAAAGAAAAAGAAGCTAAGATTACAACCGTAAAAGCATTGTTTGATGCATATAATATTCCTGCTCATATTAACGAACAAATAGAGACCTATACACATAAAGCATTTGCTGTTTTAGAAACAATGCAGATAAACAAAACTGTAAAAGAAAGCTTATTACTTTTTGGTAAATCTTTAATGACAAGAAAAGTGTAAAGAAAATAGATTTTTAGTTTGGTGTAATACAAAAAAGATAGTAGTTTTGCCAAACTTTAGTGAGGACCCATAGCTCAGTTGGTTAGAGCACCTGACTCATAATCAGGGGGTCGAAGGTTCGAGCCCTTCTGGGTCCACTATTTTTTCTTTATTTAATAATTTAGCGTATCTTTGCTAAGAATTAGCTGATTGATAATCAACCTTCAATCAAAAATTAAATGAAAAAAGCAACTTTTTTTATTGTCTTTGTGTTAATATCAACCTGCACTTTTGCACAGGTTGTACCACCACCTATACCACCACCACCACCACCAGGTTTACCTATAGATAGCGGTCTACTGTTTTTATTTGTAGCTGGTATTGCTTATGGTGTTAAAAAGTTAAAAAAGTAGTAGTTATTTAACGATATTTTATTCAGTTAAAGAGAGTCACTCTAAAAAAGTACAGATGTTTCTTGATTAAGATTGATAGAAATCCAGCCTAGAAATAAAACTCGTAATTCATAATTGATTACTCGCTAGAACAGATATGATGAGCCGAATGTAATCTGCTAACATATTTACCAATTACATCAAATTCTAGATTTACACGATCGCCAACGCTTAATAAATGAAAAGTAGTGTGCTGGAGTGTATATGGTATTATAGCCACACTAAATTGATTTTCTTTAGAGTTTACCACTGTTAAACTTACACCATTTACTGTAATAGAACCTTTCTCTATTGTAATATTATTGTTATTAGATTGGTATTGAAAAGTATAAATAGTACTGCCATTTTCTTCTTTAATAGCAATACATTTTCCAGTTTCATCAACATGACCTTGAACAATATGTCCGTCTAACCTGTCGCCTAATTTCATTGCCCTTTCAAGATTTACTTTCGATCCAACAGACAAATCACTAATGGCAGTTTTATCAATAGTTTCTTTAATTGCTGTTACAGTATACATCTCTGCATCAATATGAACAACAGTTAAACAAACACCGTTATGGGCAACACTTTGATCTATTTTTAATTCATGTGTAAAATCAGAAGCAATGGTTAAATGTAAATTGTCTTTTTCTTTTCTAATTTGTTGCACTTCTCCTAAAGTCTCAATAATTCCAGTAAACATAGGTTCTAAATTTAATTTAGTTATTTTTGTGGCAATCAAAGCTACTAATATTGTACCATAAAAATGGATAAAACAGAAAAAATAGTTGTAGGAATTTCTATAGGAGATATAAATGGAATTGGAATTGAAGTTATTTTAAAAACGTTTAAAGACAAGCGTATGCTAGATTTCTGTACTCCGGTTTTGTTTGGCTCAACCAAAACAGTTTCGTATCATAAAAAAATATTGGCACAAGATACACCAATACATGGTATTAATTCTATCAAACAGCTAGTGCATAACAAAATTAACTTATTGAATTGCTGGAAAGAAGAGGTAGACTTTGAAATTGGTAAACCGACCAAAATTTCTGGCAAGTATGCATTTACATCTCTACAAACAGCTGTACAACATTTAAAAAACAAATCGATTGATGTGTTGCTTACTGCGCCAATTAATAAAGAGAATATTCAGTCAGATGAGTTTCATTTTCCTGGACATACAGAATATTTAGAAAGTCAATTAACAGGAGAAAGTTTAATGATATTAATTGCTGATAGATTACGTGTAGGGTTAATTACTGGGCATATTCCTGTGTCAAAAATTGCAGAAACACTCACTCCAGAATTGATTCAGCAAAAAGTAGCTATTATGCATAATTCATTACAACAAGACTTTGGAATTAATAAACCTAAAATAGCTATTTTAGGGTTGAATCCGCATTGCGGAGATAAAGGTGTAATTGGTAAAGAAGACGATGTCATTATTAGACCAACAGTACAGGCAATAAAAGAAACCGGAAAGTTGGTGTTTGGACCTTATGCGGCAGATGGTTTTTTTGGTTCAGATACGTATAAGCAATTTGATGGTATATTAGCTACTTACCACGACCAAGGGCTAGCGCCGTTTAAAGCACTCTCTTTTGGGAATGGAGTTAACTTTACTGCTGGGCTTTCTGAAATTAGAACTTCTCCAGACCACGGAACAGCCTTTGAAATTGCAGGTAAAAATGAAGCAAACCCTACTTCTTTTAAAGAAGCACTCTTTACAGCAATCCATATTTTTAGAAAAAGAAAAGAGCATAAAGAGTTAATGCATAACACGCTTGTAACTAAATAAATAAGTTCTTTTTCTTTTTTAAATTTTCTTTATTAGATAATATAGATTTTTTTATATCTTTGCACGCTCAAATCTGATTTTTAGATGAAAGACTTAAAAGCATTTAATATCCATTATGTTGGATTGAAAGAAGAAAGTCATTTATTTGAATATCAAATTGAAAATAAGTTCTTTGAAGCCTTTAATTTTGATGAGTTTTTTGATGCAAACATTCAAGTAGCATTAACACTAAACAAAAAAAGCACAATGTTACATTTACTCTTTGAAGCAAAAGGCACAGTAAATGTAACCTGTGATGTGAGTGGAGAAAATTTTGATCAAGAAATCAAAACTACGTTACCCTTAATTGTAAAGTTTGGCGAAGCTTATAATGATGATAATGAAGAAATATTAATTCTTCCTTATTCAGAGTTTCAACTAAACGTAGCGCAATACATATACGAAATGATTGTGTTAGCAGTACCATCAAAAAGAGTACATCCAAAAGTATTGGATGGTACAATGGAGTCAGAGGCCTTAAAGAAATTAGAAACATTAAGAGTTACAGAAAAAAAATCTACTGAAAATGTAGACCCAAGATGGGATAAATTAAAAAGTTTACTAACAGAAAAAAAGACATAAAATGGCACATCCAAAGAGAAAAATATCTAAAACTAGAAGAGATAAAAGAAGAACTCATTATAAGGCAAGTGTACCACAAATTGCTGTTGACCCAACTACTGGAGAAGCTCACTTATATCACAGAGCTCACTGGCACGAAGGAAAGTTATATTATAGAGGACAAGTTGTGTTAGATGCTACTACAGCAGAAGCATAATATACTTAGTTACAGAATCATTCAAAACACTCTCTTTTTGAGAGTTTTTTTTTGCTTTTTAAGTAAAGTAGTATGTTTTTGACGATTTTTACCCAAAAAATTAAAATAATTTTCATTTCTTTGAACTTTACTTTTACAAAAGTACCCTGTATAATTAATCAAATTAGATTATGACAAAAATAACTGCAGCAATTACCGCAGTCGGTAAATATGTTCCAGATTACATTCTAACAAATAAAGAGTTAGAAACCATGGTAGACACTAATGATGAGTGGATTACAACCAGAACTGGAATAAAAGAACGCAGAATTTTAAAAGAAGAAGGTAAAGGAACTTCTTTTATGGCAATTAAAGCCGCACAAGATTTACTTCAAAAATCAAATAAAAACCCACTAGAAATAGACTTGGTATTAGTTGCTACTGCAACTCCAGATTTACCAGTTGCCTCAACTGCTGCCTATGTAGCTACAGAAATTGGAGCAACAAATGCCTTTTCTTATGATTTGCAAGCAGCCTGTTCTAGTTTCTTATATGGTATGTCAACCGCTGCTAGTTATATAGAATCTGGCAGGTATAAAAGCGTGTTGTTGATTGGAGCAGATAAAATGTCTTCAATCATTGATTACACTGATAGAGCTACATGTATTATTTTTGGGGATGGTGCTGGCGCTGTTTTGTTTGAACCAAATACTGAAGGTTTAGGCTTACAAGATGAATACTTGCGTAGTGATGGGCAAGGAAGAGAATTCTTAAAAATTGATGCAGGTGGTTCTATACTTCCAACATCAGAAGAAACGCTAAAAAATAACCAACATTCTGTACATCAAGAAGGTAGAACTGTTTTTAAATTTGCAGTTTCTAATATGGCAGATGTAGCAGAAAGAATGCTAACCAGAAATAATTTGGTAAAAGAAGATATACAATGGTTGGCACCGCATCAAGCTAATAAAAGAATTATTGAAGCAACAGCCAACAGAGTTGGCTTAGAGAGCGATAAAGTGATGGTTAATATCCATAAGTATGGTAACACTACATCAGGTACTTTACCATTGTTATTAGCAGATTACGAAAAACAATTAAAAAAAGGAGACAACATTATTTTTGCTGCATTTGGAGGTGGTTTCACTTGGGGAGCTATTTACCTTAAATGGGCATATAATTCATAAAACTAACAACTAAAACTATTAAGAAATGGATATTAAAGAAATTCAAAGTCTTATAAAATTTGTAGCTAAATCTGGAGCTAGTGAAGTAAAGCTAGAAATGGAAGATGTAAAAATAACCATTAAAACAGGAGCTTCAAAAACAGAAACTACTATAGTACAAGCAAACCCTATGGCAGCAATGCCGCAAATGCAGGTTCAAGCAGCTGCTCCTGTGGCAGCACAAGAAGTTCCTGCTGCTGCTAACACAGAAGACGATTCAAAATACATTACTGTAAAATCGCCAATTATTGGAACTTTTTACAGAAAGCCATCGCCAGACAAACCAGTTTTTGTAGAGGTAGGTGATACTATCAGTGCTGGAGATACAGTTTGTGTTATTGAGGCAATGAAATTATTTAACGAGATTGAATCTGAGGTTTCGGGTAAAATTGTTAAAGTATTAGTAGATGATGCTACTCCTGTAGAATTTGATCAGCCATTATTCTTGGTAGATCCATCATAATTTTAATATTTCGGTTTACGTTTAATCGTTTTAAGGATATAGTAAGCAACATGTTTATGACTTACTTACCTGCTGTTAAACAGATAAACACATAAACTTACAACATATGTTTAAAAAAATATTAATTGCCAATAGGGGTGAAATAGCACTTCGTGTTATTAGAACCTGTAAAGAAATGGGTATCAAGACAGTAGCTGTTTATTCAACGGCAGATGCAGAAAGTCTGCATGTAAAATTTGCTGATGAAGCCGTTTGTATTGGTCCACCACCTAGCAACGAATCATATTTAAAAATGTCTAATATTATTGCTGCTGCAGAAATTACCAATGCAGATGCAATACATCCAGGATATGGTTTCTTAGCAGAAAATGCCAAGTTCTCTAATTTATGTGCAGAACACGGGATTAAATTTATCGGTGCAACAGGTGAAATGGTTGACCGTATGGGAGATAAAGCTTCTGCAAAAGCAACCATGATTGCTGCAGGTGTACCTTGTATTCCAGGTTCAGAAGGAATTATTGCTGATTATAAAGAGTGCGAAAAACTAGCAAAAGAAGCTGGTTATCCAGTAATGCTTAAAGCTACTGCTGGTGGAGGTGGAAAAGGAATGAGAGCGGTATGGAAAAAAGAAAATTTAAAAGATGCATGGGATTCTGCTAGACAAGAAGCAAAGGCTGCCTTTGGAAATGACGGAATGTATCTTGAAAAGTTGATAGAAGAACCAAGACATATAGAAATTCAAGTAGTTGGAGATTCTTTTGGTAAAGCGTGTCATTTATCGGAAAGAGATTGTTCTGTACAACGTAGACATCAAAAACTAACAGAAGAAACGCCTTCTCCATTTATGACGGATGAGTTACGTGAAGCTATGGGGCAAGCTGCCGTAAAAGCTGCAGAATTTATAAAATATGAAGGCGCTGGTACCGTTGAATTCTTAGTAGACAAACACCGTAACTTCTACTTTATGGAGATGAACACTAGAATTCAAGTAGAGCATCCAATTACAGAAGAAGTTGTTGATTACGATTTAATTAGAGAGCAAATTCTTGTAGCTGCCGGAGTGCCAATTTCTGGAAAAAACTATTTGCCAATGATGCACTCTATTGAGTGTAGAATTAATGCAGAAGATCCGTTTAATGGCTTTAGACCAGCACCAGGAAAAATTACAACGTTTCATGCTCCTGGAGGGCATGGTGTAAGAATAGATACGCATGTATATGCTGGCTATTTAATTCCGCCAAACTACGATTCTATGATAGCCAAGTTAATTGTAACTGCTCAAACAAGAGAAGAAGCGATTAACAAAATGAAAAGAGCCCTAGATGAGTTTGTTATAGAAGGTGTAAAGACCACCATTCCTTTCCATAGACAATTGATGGAGCATCCAGATTATTTATCTGGAAATTACACCACAAAGTTCATGGAAGATTTTGAAATGAAAGTGGTATAACAATTTTTGTTAAATATTTAAATAAAAAATAAGGATATAATTACATATCCTTATTTTTTTTTACTTTTATTTTTTAATGCATTACCTAGAATGACAAAAGAAGTTAAAATTGACGGAATTGATAAAATCATTATCAAACGATTGGTAGAAGATGCAAGAACACCTATCTTATCAATTGCAAAAGAAGTAGGGATTTCTGGAGCAGCCATCCATCAAAGGTTGCGAAAATTAGAGCAATCAGATTTAATTGCTGGTTCAAGAATGGTGCTAAACCCCAAAGTTTTAGGCTATACCACAACTGCTTTTGTCGGAATATTTTTAGACTCAGCCAGTAAATACAATTCTGCCATCAATAGGTTAAAAGAAATTCCTGAGATTATAGAAAGTCATTATACCACAGGGAATTACGCAATTTTTATTAAAATACTGTGTAAAAATAATGAAGATTTGATGCATCTATTAAATAAAGAAATACAAACCATTAAGGGTGTGGCAAGAACTGAGACCTTTATTTCTTTAGACCAACAAATAGATAGGCAGATAAAGATTTGAAACATAAAAATCTAAAACCTTGCACTTTATATTTATTAATAATTGTTTTTATATTGAGTCGGAGTAACTCCTTCTACATCTTTAAATATGCGGTAAAAAGTTGCTCTTGACTTAAAACCAGCCATTTCTGCAAGACTGTTAATATCATATAGGTTATTGACTTCTTCAGCCAACAATAATTTAAACTCTTTTATTCTGAAAATATTTATGTAATTATTGAACGTTGTTTTTTTATGAAGCTTTAAAAAATCTGCTAACTCTTTTTTGGTGCAATCTAAATAGGCGCAACATTGTTCTATGTTAAAGGAGGGATTTTTAAATGGTTTTTCATTTTCAAAATAGAACTCTAAGTTAGAAGCTAAATCATTAGAATTAGATAGGACTCTGTCGCTATAAAAAACATCTTTAGGTAAGAATAGTGTTTTGAAATAAGACAGTTCACTAAGGGCAAATACAAACAAAAATATGGGTATTATGTACAATAAGGGTTCAAAAACATACCACCCAAAGTAGTATAAAGGACCTTCAAATAGTTTTCCAGCTATATCAATTAAAATATTTCCTGTATCTGTAATATGCCTTCCATCTGATGTGCCATAATATTTAAGTAAAAATTTTAGTTGAACAAAATAAGATAAAAAGCTAGTTACACCAATAATTAAGTAAGTATACATTATTACATAAAAAAATACTTTGTATTTTATGTAAGCCTTTTTTACAATTTTATTTTTTAAATCTTTCAAAAGTTTTCTGCCTTTTACGAGATAAACAATTGAAAAAATAATAATTGATGGTTGGTAAATAGCATTGCCAATAAATCGTGTATCAACTTTATCATAAAATAAAGTTAAAAACAATGCTGTAGGAACAGAAATGACTAACGGAATTGTTAGATGTTTAATAAAGGTTTTTCTGTTAACCGAGCTTCCAATTCTTAAAAGAGTGAGATAAAGTAAAGGAGGGATAAAAATTTCTCTACTAAAAAAGATAAAAAACAGTGATATATTATCTCTAAGAATAGGTAATATAAATTGCCATAAAAAATACAGACCGACTAATAGGCATAGTAGCGCTAATGGGTAGTTTCTTTCTCTTTTATTAAAAATTAGAAAACCGCCCACTAATAGTAATTGTAAGCAAAAAACAATCCTAATTCCATTAATAATTCCTTCCATTTTATTTAAACTAAGTTATAAGTATTGTATAAGCTGTCTCAAATAAGGTTTTAAGACAATAAACATTATAAAAGTACCACGAACTGATATATGTTTGCGACATAATTTAAAAAACGAATATAATTATGAAATTAAGAATTTTATCATTTTTAGGGATCTTTTTTGTAAGTAACCTAATAAACGCACAAACAGTAACAGCAAGTTATGCAGATGCCAAGTATAATGTTGTATTTGGTGTAAAAGGAGGAGTTAATTTTTCTAATCAGAATTTTAACTACAGCACTGAAGAAGGAAATTTTGATTTAGGAACAGCATCATTAACTTCATATCATGTTGGTTTTTACGCCGATTGGATGTTTAATGAAAAATTTGGGTTACAGCCTGAAATTCTCTATTCGAGAGAAGGAGCCAAAATAAATCTATTCTTTGTTGATTTTGATCAGGTATTAAGCTTTATTAAGGTTCCGGTATTGTTTAAGTATAAACCTCTAAATAAACTTTCATTGCATGTAGGTCCTCAGTTTGGGTTCTTAGTAAAAGAAGAATTAGATATCGATATTAACGATGGTGTAGAGTTAATTGATACAGCTTTTAAAAAGTTTGAACTTTCTGCTGCTGTAGGAACTGAATATGCTATTAGTAATTCGGTTTTAGTAGGTGCGCGCTATAATTTTGGGCTAACTAATATTTCAGATATGACTGATGCTAGTGTTAAAACCTCAAATTTACAGTTCTATATAGGTCTAAAATTATTTTAACAATTTACATTATATTTATGTGTTGTTAATGATTACGTTTTGCTTTTCATTAGCAACACATTTTTTATTTTGGTTAAAATCATATTATGAGCTCAATATTGAAAAATTTATTTTATATTTTATTGATTGTCTTCCTTTCTGCATGCAGAAAGAAAGAGTTAAAGAAAGTTAATCAAGATAGACAGGCAGATTCAATCTATACCTCTTTTGAACACATATTTTATGAGGTTGATAGTTTGTTGAAAATAGATGCTTCAAAATTTTGGAACATTGATTTATCTGGATCTATACTTTTTGTTAATCCAGAAACAAGAGAGTTTGTAGCCAATCAAAATAATAAAGACCAAAATTTTAGAAAACAAGGAAAAGTATTTGTAGATACCTTGCCTAACAATCTGAACATAGCCAATACAGCAATAGATTGGGAAGGTAAAAGATGGACAATAGTCATGACTCCATTGCCCAACAACAAAAATGTTAGAAATAATTTAATCATCCACGAATTGTTTCATAGGGTGCAACCATCTATAGGCTTTGATGGTCTTTCTGAGATAAGTAACGATCATTTAGATACTTATGACGGACGTGTTTTATTAAAATTAGAACTGGAAGCGTTAAAACTGGCAATTTCTGCTAAGTCATTGGATTCATGCCATCATCACATAAAAAACGCCTTATATTTTCGCGTAAAAAGACAATTGGAAGGCAATATAAAAAATGCTGAAAATACCCTAGAAATTAATGAAGGATTAGCCGAATACACTGGAGTTATGCTAAGTGGTAGGACACCTAAAGAAATGGAGACTCATTTTATTGAAAGCATTGATCTGTTTTATCAAAATAAAACATTTATTCGCTCCTTTGCTTACCAAACCATACCCTTGTATGGCTATTTATTGTCTAAGATTAATCCGAATTGGCAACATAGTATTAATAAGGAAACGAATCTCACAGATTATTTTATCCATGAGTTTGCTGTTTTGCCTTTTGATGACATGCATTATGCCAATATAGCAGCTAAAAACAATTATAATTTTAAAAATATAATTGAAGAAGAAAAAGAAAGAGAAGCACAACGATTAGCGAGAATAACAGCATACAAAAAGGTATTTGTTGAAGGTAAGACATTAGAACTTCCGTTTAGAAACATGAATATATCTTTCGATCCTAGAAATATTATGCCTCTTGAGAATTATGGAACAGTTTACCCAACGATGAGAGTGACAGACGATTGGGGTATACTCACAGTAAAGGAAGGGGCTTTGCTAGATACTAACTGGAGCAAAGTTACCGTTAGCGAACCTTCAAAAATTGATTCTGATGTTGTTGAAGGTTCTGGATGGATACTTGAATTAAAAGAAGGTTGGAAAGTAGTAAATGAAAATGGTTTATATATATTAAAAGAAGAACACTAAGGGTTTTTGTATACTAGACAGAAATTGAGTCTTTATACTGTGTTGGTGTTATCCCTTCAATATCTTTAAATACACTTTCGTTTAATTATGTCTCATAATATTCTTTGGGACAATTGTTGTTTTAAGTTTTATAAAAGTTAAATTATTTTTACTCAGTAAGTAAAATAAAAATCATATGAAGACTAATGAATCAAAGGATACTAATGAACTAATTAAAAAATTAGAAAAGCGTCAAAAAGCACATTTATTACTTATTATTTTTTTGTTTACCACTAATGCTGTGTTATTTTTTGGGTTATCTACTAATACCAAAGAAGATGTTATAACGGCCAAAGGAATTGTTATTGTTGATGATTATGGAAATCCGAGAATAAAAATGGGTTTCCCTTTTGATAATAGAAGCAGGATTAGAAAAGACACCTTAAGTGGGATGGTATTTATGGATGAAAAAGGCATGGACAGAATTCACTTAGGTCCTCACGGTAAATTATTTTTGGGTAATAAATATTTTGATAGAGCTAATGAAGGGTGGTCATTGTTTTTTAATGATAGCAATGGAGAGGAGCGTTCTGGATATGGGTTTAGTGATGATGATAATAGTGTAGGTTTAGGGATGGATTACGGGGGAGAAGATGGAGGAGAAGCAATTTATTTATACGCTGCACCCAACATAGCTTTTATGACCATTAATGCAGATTTACCAGAAAATCAAGGAATAAGAGATAGAATTGTTCTATGGCATGAAACTGATAAAGACCTAAGTATAGCTAAAATAAGTGATTCAAAAAAAGATGGTAGGATCACTCTAAAAGCTGAAAAAGGAAACAACCCATTAGTGCAAACTACCGACAGCTTATCTATTAACAAAAAAATAAATTAAAAACGAAAAAAATAAATCAATTAGTATTAGCAATAACTTTTCTAACGGTCAAATTATTTGCGCAAGAAAAAATAAACCTTGCAGATTATTCTTTTATAGTAAATGAATCAACTCATAGCCATTATTCTTAGTAAATATAACGGAATCAAAAGTTTGAAAATAAAAAAGCCTTAACATTTCTGTTAAGGCTTTTTGCTCCTCCTCTTGAACAACTATCGAACCCTTTTAGCTTGATAATTAAGTATTCTTAAGAAGAAACCGTTCATCAAAGTAAATATCTGTAATGAATGTAATTCTTTTCATTTTTTTAACTCCTCGAACCTTTCCAAATATTTATTTAACTCATCTGGATTAAAAGTTTTGGCTAATTGAATAGATTTTTTTGCGGTTGTGTATGCTTTCTTTAACTTTCCTTCTTTCTTATATGCTTCAGCAAGTTGTATGTGTAGTTTTGCAGAATTAGGATAATAAGATATTCCAAGTTCTGCAAGATCAATAACTTGTTTATTTGTGCCCCATCTTTTAGCATTATAGATTACTCCCGCTAAATAATACCCATACGCATGTCCATCTTCTACAGGAAAAATATCAAAGCCATATATAGAAGATAAATTGTCATAATAGTTTTTATAATAATCTCTGGCATAGTTTTTAGTTTTATCCCAACCAATCAAACCTGGGTCTCTCCAAATACTGTTGGAGTAGACTGATGCAAGCCCCGATCTTATACCTTTGATTGACATTAAGTAATGTTCTTCATTTTTCAAGATATCTATTGTACAGTTAGTGATACTTTTTTCATTTTTTAATTTATGAATAGCATCGTCAAATGCTTTCTGAATATATTGACCGTCTTTTAAATCGCTATCTGCTCTACCTAAATAAAGAGTTGTTTTCGGTCTGTTAGGTTCTTTGAGTTTAGATATAATTTTGTCAATTAACGTTGAATTTGGGATTATGTCCCACTCTAGGTGGGCAGATAAAGCTATGTATCCTTTAAATAATTCAGGTTTTTCAAAAAATGCTTCAAAGAGTAATCCGGTAGTTGGAGATAAACCGATTATGGTACGATGTTGGTTTGCGCGGTAATTTGTTTCTATATAAGGGATGAGTTCCTGTTCAATAAACTTTAAATATTTATCTGGTTTAGCACCCCACTTTTTGAACCCCATTTCATTTCGCTTTTTATATTCTCCATTCGTAATACCTATCACAATAGATTGAGGCATTTTACTCCTAGCAGACATAAACTTTGTTATTGTGTGTGCGGATTCAAATAGGAGTTCAGCCTCCAAAGTAAAAATGATAGGATAAGTCTGTACATGTTCTTCATATTTATGAGGTAATGAAATGTAAATCTCTTTGTCTTCCTCTAATATTTTGGAGTATAGTGTAAACTTCCTTCCGATTGAGATTAAGTTATCTTTTTCAGTCGATTGTAGTTTATTTATTGGTAATTTCTCTTGCCCACTAACACAGCTAAGGTTTAATGTAATAACAAGAGCTATAAGTGTAAGTTGAAAGGACTTCATAGTGTTTGTGTTTTTGTTTAGACACTGCGAATAACAATGGTTTTATCATATCTTTTTTGAAAAATAGAAGAATTGAGACTAAGTGCTGTTAAAGATCTAAAAAAGTAAGCTGTAGTTGTTTGTAGATGATTAATGATTATTTGTATACAGCTATAGCAACTATAGCAATTAATACATATTCAAATATTATAATTATCTATCTTTGAAGTATATGAATTTCTCTGAGATAGTAGTTAAAAACAAATTTTTACAACACCTTATTTTTTGGACTTTACTATTCTTAATTTACATTCTGTCTTATGCAGGTAATAAAGCTTATTATCTTGATTATACAGAGAATGTAGCTATTAAGTTCCCATTTTATATTATAGCGGCTTATAGTTTTAATTATTGGCAAGTTCCAAGGCTATTAAACAAAAAGAAAAATCTAGCTTTTGTTTTGAGTCTTATTTTTGTGTCATTTTTATTGTTTGTCGGATTCAGATATGTACTACATGTTCTACATGGCAATGAGATGAAACTCCTTAATATACCATCTTACCTTTCCAAAACTATTATGTTTTATCCACCTGCTTTGATGATATATACATATCAAACTCTAAGAAAACAACAACAGGAAAAGGATCGTTTGTTGTTATTACAGCAAGAGAAACTATCAACAGAGCTCAAATATTTAAAAGCCCAGTTAAATCCTCATTTTTTATTCAATACACTCAACAATTTATATTCATATATAATTAATAAATCTCCTAGAGCGGGAGATATGGTATTACAACTTTCGGAAATATTAAATTATGTATTGTATAAAAGCCAGAAAGATCAGGTAGATATAACAGAAGAAATAGATTGTATTCAGCATTATATTGAGTTAGAGAAAATACGATATGGAGATAGACTAAAAGTATCTCTAGAAAAGCCTGAAAAAATCCTAAAACAAGGAGTTACTCCATTATTATTACTATCATTGGTAGAGAATGCTTTTAAACATGGGGTGGGTAAAAGTATTTCAAACCCTGAAATCAAAATTTCTTTGAAACAAGATCAAAACTTATTGATTTTTAATGTTTGGAATACAAAAGATATTCAACATGATGATATAGACAATAAGGGCATAGGATTACGTAATATCAAAAGGCAGCTAAACCTGATATATCCAAAGAATCATCAATTGAAAATAGATGGAAATAAAAGCTATTTTAATGTTAACTTGCTAATTAATATCCCATGAGTATGCTAGTAAAATGTATGATAATAGATGATGAACAACCTGCAATAGAATTGTTAGAGAAATATATTAGCACGTTGCCGGATCTTGAAGTTGTAGCTACTTGTTATAGTGCAATAGAAGCTTCTGAGATATTGAAAAAACAATCGGTAGACTTACTTTTTCTTGATATCCAGATGCCTTTACTTACGGGTCTGGAATTTTTAAAAAATTCTAAAGATTTGCCGAAAGCAATTCTAACTACTGCTCATAGAGAATATGCTATTGAAGGCTATGATCTTGATATTGTAGATTATTTATTAAAACCGATATCATTTGAACGTTTTTTCAAAGCTGTTCAGCGCTACTACCAAAATAGTAAAAGAAAAAATATAACTTTGAAAAGTATCTCTGAGAGGAATCATATATATGTTAATGTCAATAAAAAACAACACAAAGTAAATTTTGATTCTATATTATATGTCGAAAGTCTTAAAGATTATATACGAATTCACACTTCAACTAAATCACTTGTTGTTAGAATAAATATAGGCTCTATTTTGCAAGAATTACCTAGTTCACAATTTGTAAGAGTTCATCGTTCTTATATAGTTTCAAAAAATAAAATTACTGCCTATACCTCTTCAGATATAGAAATAGGAGCTATAGAAATTCCTATTGGTCAAACTTATAAAGGAGTAGTAGATGAATTATGTAAACCTTGAGTGAAAATGAATTCACTTTAATGTTTCGACAAGCTCAGCACAGATTGTTTAATATAAGCTTTTCGCAACAAAAGTGGAAAAATAAAAAAAGCTACACAATCGTGCAGCTTTTTCTGTTTTTTGCTCCTTCTTTTAGGCTATTATCGAATAAATTAACTCTGATTATCAATGATTTAAGCATGTTTTAACCCTTATAAAACATCGAACTATGAAGAAAAGTTTATTGAATGGTTATTTTCTAAAAATAACACTAATCTTTTACGACCTGTTTTAAGTTTTGATCTTGATCAATTTCCCACACATTAAATTTCCCATCTCCATTAAAATCAGTTATAGCCGTAGCTCTAGCTTTAAAAGTTGAGTTTGTTGCTTCAATGATTTCATACTCATAATTAGCTCTACCACCTTCTTTGACTGTTTTTGGAGGAATAAAATCAATTGCATTTAAATCATTACTATACTTAGAATTCATATAAAAGTATGTTTTTTGATAACTATGTATAGAAGTCAATTGTGTCTGCGCTTCAATACTCTTTGCCTTTGTAATCATTGGCATTAAATTGGGTAATGCAATCAACACTAAAATCCCAATAATTACTAAAACAACTAACAATTCTTCTAAGTTAAAAGCAGAAATTCTTTTTGAAACAACCTTATTGAATTTTTTCATAACATTAATCTTCGATTTCATTCTTTCAAATGTATTAAAAATCAAATAATTTTTTACCTTTATAAAATATAAAATTCGTTTTTATGAAAAAGACAGGTGCATTGCTATTTATTCTATTTTCGTTTATTAATTGCCAAGCCATTTTTGTTGAAGATATCTCAAACACAAGTGTGACTGTTTTTGCTCCTACGCAAAACGCTAAAGTTACAAGTGGTGTTATTAGTTTTAATTGGGATTCTGTAGAAGAGGCTACGTTGTATCAACTACAAGTAGCTTCACCAAACTTTACCAATGCAGCTCAATTGGTGCTAGACACCACAATTACCAAAACAGCATTTTCTAAAGATTTAGCAAAAGGGAATTATCAGTGGAGAGTCAAAGCAATTAATTCTGGTTACCAAACTAGTTATACAACCATTTCTTTTGAAGTACAATAATATTAAATAAACTAAATTGTGATAAAAAGATATCTACTTACCAGCATATTTATTTCATTTTTTTTTGTGAGTGCTGCTCAGACAAGCTCACCTAAATATATAGCTCAATTACAACAAAGATTAGATAGCTTAGAAAAACATATTCCTGCTTTAGGAAAAAAAGTAAACACTAATATTAGGGATTCTCAGCTCCCAAAGTTTATACGAGCAATAGCTACAGTTAACAAACTAAATATAGCAGTAGATCCTAATTTAAACGCAATACGAGTTGCGCAAAATTTTTCTGACGTTGCAGTTAAAGACGTTTTAATCTTTTGTGCAAGTAAATTTAATTTAGAAATTGATATTATTGGATCTATTATCAGTATTAATAAAAAGAAGGCTCCAAAACCGACACCGAAAGAAATTCTCATCACTTATGATGAGGGAAAGAAAGTTATTTCTTTAGATTTGAAAAATGATAAATTAGATGCTGTATTTAGAAAAATAACACAATTAACAGGAAAAAATATTTTCTTTTCTCCAACTTTAGCAAGTAAAAGTGTTACTTTTTATTTAAAAGAATTGCCTCTTAAAGATGCGTTAAAAAATTTGGCATCAACTAATGATTTTCTGATTGATAAGATAAAGGATGGATCATATAGAGTTTCAAGCAAAAAAGACTACTCAATTACAAGTGACAGAAATAGACGATCTCTAAAAACAAAAAACTTTTACTTTAAAGTAATTGATACAGTTAATAAAATTATTGATGTTGACATTAATAAAATTCCAATTGCAACAGTTATTAACGAGATTGGTTTAGATTTAAAAATAAACATGTTTACCACAGCTGCTTTACCTACCAATGAAAGTACTTCTTTTAAAGCAAACAATATTCATTTTGACTCTCTTTTAAATTATATTTTTGAGACAGCTAAAGAGTATTCTTATAAAAAAGAAGATAATATTTATTTTTTTGGAAAAGATGACCAAGCATCAGTTAGGAGTACTGTTAGAATTGAATTACAGCATCGATCAATTCAAATTATGGATGAATCTAAAACAAACTCTTTAGTTAATAACGTAAATAATAGTTTGACTAAAAATAATGGATTACCTCTTAGAAATACTTCTAGGTTTACTACTCAGTACTCTAGGGAAAATCTCAGTACTAATAAAAATAGCTTTACAACTAAAAAGCTAGATTTACTAACAATAATACCTCAAGAAGTAAGGGATTCATTACAAATTCAAAGTGATATGGAACTTAATAGTTTTATTGTTAGTGGACCAGTAAAACGTATTGAAAAATTTAAAAATTTCATAAAAAAAATAGATAAACCTATACCTAGGATCACGATTGATGTAATTATTTTGGAAGTACGAAAAAACGCTTCTGTGTCTACAGGCTTAGAACTTGGTCTTGGTGATCAGCCTACAAAAACCAAAGGAGGAGTGTACCCAAACGCAGAACTTACTCTAGGTGCAAATGCGATTAATAAAATTATTGGTGGGTTTAATGGTTTTGGCTCGTTGAACTTAGGTAAAGTTTCACCAAATTTTTATGCTAAGATTCAAGCACTAGAAACAAATGGAGATTTAGATATAAAATCTACACCGACACTTACAGTTTTAAATGGTCATGAAGGAAATTTCTCTAATGGTGAACGGTCTTATTATGTAGAGACAATTACGGACATTATTGGCTCTCAAAACCCACAAACGAGGGAGATTAAAAACTACATTCCGGTAGATGCGAATCTATCTATAAAAATAACCCCAATTGTCTCTGGAGATGGACAGATAACTCTTAGCGTTAAAGTAGTTCAATCTAGTTTTAATGGTAAAAAAATAGACCCACAAGCTCCACCAGGGATTAATACTAGAGAATTTACTTCAACCATAAGAGTAAAAGATCAAGATGTAGTAATTCTTGGTGGATTAGAAGAAAATTTAAAAAACGACTCTGGGTCTGGTGTTCCATTTTTAGCTAGAATCCCAATAATAAAGTACTTATTTAGCAAACGTACTCGTACAGCTTCAAAATCAAAACTTTCAGTGTTAATAAAACCAACTATTATCAGGCATTAAATGTTTAAAAAACTTTTAACATATGGAGATACATTTTGTGCCGTAGAACACAGTGAAAAAACTTTTAATATACTCAAACTTAAAAAGGAAAAAAACGAATTAAAAGTTTTAAATACTAAGCAATTAGAATCACTAGATGCTGTCTTTTTAAATCTAAAAAAAGGACAACATTTGTTTTTGATTTTAAATAATCAACAGGTTTTGTTTAAACAAATTGAAGGTACATTTAAGACGAAAGAGCTGATCGTTAATAATGCCTTTTCAACGATTAAATTAACGGAGTTTTATTATCAAGTAGTATCATCAACACCTCAAAAACATTTTGTAGCTATTTGTAGAAAAGAATATGTTGATTCTATAGTTAATCAATATCAGTCTAATGGAGTTTCTGTAATAGATTTTTCATTACACAATCTTTCTATAGTAGAATTAGCACCTTTTTTTGAGCAAGAAGCTACCACTACTTCTAATGCAGAAATTAATTTTAATGATGACTCAGTGGAGAGTATTCAAAAAAAGGAAGTTCCTGCCAAGAATTATCATATCAATGATTTAGAAGTGTCAAATGATTTTGTGTTGCCTTTGTCTGGTATTCTATCTTATTATCTAAAGACAACTAATATTCTCGGGAATCATTTAGAATATAAGAATTCACTCAAGCAACATTATTTAAACAAACGAATTTTTTCGCTGGGAATTAAAGGCGGGTTGTCCGTTTTGTTTTTAATCTTACTTGTAAATTTTATATTTTTCAGCAATCTACATAGAAAAGCAACAAATCTAAACAATGTAGTTTTAGCCAAGAGCAATCAAAAAAATGAATTGACAAGTATTAAAAACAGAGTTGATAAAAAAGCAGCACTTGTAAATAGTATGTATTCTCTTTCCGAAACAAAGACTAGTTGGATCATTAATACTATTGGTCAATCGGTTCCTAACAAGATACAACTGACAAAATTAGTGTTTCAACCAATTAAGAATACGATAAGAGAGAATAAAGAAATCATTATTGCGAATAATAAAATTCATATTAATGGAATTTCTAAGAGTAATGATTTATTTACGAATTGGGTTGCTAAATTAGAACTAGAAGATTGGGTTGAAAAAATAGTAGTGTTAAATTATGGAAAAGGGAAGTCTTCGGTTGCTAATTTTGAATTTGAAATAACAATTAAAGATTGATATGAAGCTATCACTTAAAAATAAAGTCTTAATTGTTGGATTTTTAATTTTGATAATTGTTATCTATAAATTTACGATAGCAAAAACAATTGAAACCAAAAAGGTAGTCTCTAAACTAAAATCAGAACAAGAAACGCTCAATAATATTTCAACTACTATATATCAACTTCAGACAGAAGAGAAAACATTAGATACTATATTAAATAACTACAATTTATCGATAGATAATTCCTTTCAACAGAGTCTATTAAAAAGCATTACTTCATTTGCTAATAAGTATCATCTTCAAATTTTAGCATTTAATAAACCACACGAATTAAAAACAACTATTACAAAGCTAAAAACTTACTCGTTTGAGGTAAGAGGGGATTTTATTTCTATTTTAAAAATGATTAACGAGTTAGAGCAACTGCAATTAGGTAAACTCATTTCTATTGATTTTGAAAAGAAAACGAACGTTACTACACGTGCTAAATTCTTAAGCTGTAAAATCTTATTACAAAAAATGGGCGGATAAAGATGCTACCCAATAACTGTACTTAACTTAAACATTGGCATATACATCGCAATAAGTATTAGAGCAACAATACCGCCTAAAAAAAGTATAATTAGCGGTTCAATAGTGGCACTAATCATTTTAGATTGATACTCAATTTCTTGGTTGTATTGATCTGTTAGTCGTTGAAAAATAGTTTCGTTTTGGTTGGTTTGTTCAGCTACTTTAACCAATGATTTCATTTTAGAATCAAACACCTTATGACTTTGAATACTCTCATGTAAACTTTTTCCAACTAAAATATCTTTTTCTACAGCAGATAAGGCAATTTGCAATGGATAATAATCTACCATTTTAATAGTCAATTTAATCCCGTTTAACAAAGGTACTTTTGCACTTGTAAGTAAGGTTAATGCTTGAGTAAACTGAGCAATTCGAACTTTTCTTATAAACTCACCTACAAAAGGAATTCTTGCTACAATTCTAGATGTGGCTTTTTTATACCATGTTTTTTTTCTACTTAATCTAATAAACAAAAAGATTGATACTATAACAAACAATCCTATTAAATAATATTGCTGAAACATTTGAGAAGCAGATAATATCACTTTTGTTATCCAAGGTAACTCAACCTTGTTTTGCTTAAAAATATCTGCAAACATTGGCACTACAAACTTTAACATAAAAAACACTGCTATTAATGCCGTTAGCAAAACAACTGCGGGATAGGAAAGTGCACTAACAATAACTCTTCGTTGTTCATTCTTCCTTTTAAAAAAATCCCCTAACTCTTTAGTAATTTGTTGAATAGTTCCTGTTTCTTCTCCAATTTTTATAGAATAATATTCGTATAATGAAAACTCTTTATGTTTCTTAATCGACTCGGCAAAACTTTTCCCTTCAATTAAATCGTTTACAATTGAAGTTATCCGCTTTTTGTCTGGTTCTTTCTTTTGTTCTTCAATTGCTAGACTCAAAGCATCTTTTAAGGTTAACCCAGCTTCTAACAACACATTTAATTCTATATAAAAAGCTTCTTTTTTCTTGTTAGAAAAAGACGAGCCAAACAAATGAATTTCTTTTTTTAGCAATGAGTTTGTATCAACTTTTTTGGGTTGTTTCTGTAATTGTTTCTTAGGTATGTTGTCTAACTGAAATGCCATTATTGTTGGTTCATGTAATATTCTGAATCTTTCACGCTGTACACAAATATTTCTTTTGTGCTAAACGATTGACTAAATTTAAAACTAGCTGCATCGAAACGACCACTAGTAATCTCTTTAGCATCTAAAAGAAATTTTTTATTTACAATTTTTAGCTTAAATGTATCTTTTTCTCTAATAAAATAATCTCTTTCAAATGTATAGGAAATAGAATCATTCATTCCATAAAAAATTAGATGATTTTCCTCTTTCTTAAAAATAGCTTTTCTAGTATTTAAGTCATTAACTATAACTCTTTCAAATAATTGAATTTCCTGTTGATCTCTATAATTTACTTGTATTTCTTTGAGTTGCTTCTGCACCATTTGCAAAGCCAAAAAAGTAATTGAAATAACAATTCCCGAAATAACTAATACAACTAAAAGTTCGCTCAGTGTGAATGCATCTACTTTTTTAATCTTCATTAGAAATAATAGTTTTAGTTAATTTCTTTTTTGATAATTTGCTAGTTGCTTCAAAGAATAATAAATTGATATTTTCTTTTTTAGATTCTGAAGCATGGATTATCCAATTGTCTACTTCTAAACTTGTTGGGACTTTCAATTTATTATATCTATTTTGGTACGTAATTTTATGAATTTCTGTTTCTATTTCTGAAGTACTACTTTCTATAGAGTTTTTTAAAATAGTATGTATTGAAAATATGGCTATAGAGAAAACAATAACAATTATTGACGTTGCTACTATTGTTTCTGTAATAGAAGATGCTTTAATGTTGTAATATAAAATTCTTTTTAGTCTAACCATTTAGCAACATTTTTTATTCCGTTTTGCATTGATAAACCAGCATACTGTTTGGGTAATTTTTCAGCATCTATTGTTCCGTTATAAATATGATTGATATAGATACTTCCAAACTGATTTGCAATAAATGAATTTGCATAAACAGAACCATTTACTGTTCCTAGTAATTCAACATTTCCCATGCTGTATAACTCGCCAAATAAGGTAGCATTTTTATCGAGTAATACACTCGATTTATAGTTTGTCTTTTCAGAGTTTTGTTTAAAATGCCCTACTATTCCTTTTACTATAGACGCTTCTGAAATTTTTATCGTTGCATCCTCACTGGTATCAAAAACTATAAGAGAAGTTGGGTAGTTTAAAAGGCAATTACTAGAAATAGTAATTGTTTTAGTTGCAAATACCTGTACATTACCTTTAAATCCTTGTGTGATTTCAACTTTTGGAGCTATTAAAATTACATCTTCTAGTTTTGCTGAAGCATCAATTTTAATAAGTGTATCTGACTCAATAATAATATTTCCTTTAAGAGATACTTCTGAAAGATGTATTGCTCCATTTTTTTGAAATACGTTCGTTTTTTTATGAAAACTGTTATCCAACTGTTCCGTTATATCCAAATTAAAATTGGTGATTGTATCTCTTGTATATGTACTTAAAAACTCTTGGATTTTTTCTTTATGAAATAACCTTGGCAAGGTTGATTCACTTTGAAAAATTTCACCATATATAAACTGACTCTTATTGTAAGAAACACCTGCAATATTTCCACTATTAACTCCTCTACTAGGCAATAAAGCATTCCCTCTAATTGTTGTATTACCAACAACTATTAAAGGTTGAAATTTATCACTCAAATACAATGCATTTCTATTTTTAGTTGTGTAACCGACTAAAGCATTTTTATGAAAAACTTCTTTACCTACCTTCGTTGTCACTCCAAATAATTCAAAAATTCCCCATTGCTTTTTTACAATTGTGACGTATTGATTTTCCGAATTAAAAAAATCTATTGAATTCTTATTCCCATAGGGAACATCATTATTTTTTAAATAGTCAAAAACTTGATGATTTAAATAAACACTTTCTTTAAAGTTAGAATACTTTACACCAATTCTTTTTTGAACATATACAAATAGAATAAATGAAAGAAGTAGCAATAAGATGACTACAGAAACTACGAGTACCATTTGTAAAGAACTTGCTTTTATTCTTTTAAAAAGGAACATTATTGTTGCTTTTGAATATGTTTGGTAACTCCTTGAAACTCTACAACAACTTTTTTTGCATTAGCAGAAATTAATCTTATTTGATTAAAAGTACTTCCTATTTTAAAAATTTCTTGTTGATTATTTACACTAATGATATAAGATTTAGCCTTATTGCCAGTAACCAAACCATGATAGATAACAGAAGGAAAAGGAATCTTGGGAACTGGTTGCTTGTTAGTTGTTTTCTTTTTTGTATAAACAATTTTACCTAAAAAAGGATCTCTATAATTGGCTATTTCTAAAACTTTTGGATTCGTACTTTTCTTTATCTTGAAATTGGTTTTTATTGCACTTGGTTTAGTTGCTTCAAGTGTTGGGTTTGAATAGGAATAGATGTTGTAGCCTATCAATCCCCATATACAAACAACAATAGCAAAGAGTAGGTATGTTTTTACTTTCTTATTCATTTAATAAACTATAAACTTCTTCGATAGAAGTAATTCCTTGAATCACTAAAGATAAGGCATTATCTTTTAATGTAGCGATGTTATGTTCTTGCAAATAGGTATGTATTTCAACTTTTTTACTCTCAATATTTTCAACCAATTCTTTGTCAATTGGGATTATCTCATAGATTGCTTTTCTTCCTTTATACCCCGTGTGATAGCACTCTTTACAACCTACTGCTTTGAAATGTTTATGTATGCTTACCGAACTGATAAAGCCCTTTGGAAAGTCTTCTTGTTGTATAGCTACCTCTTCTTTACAATGTATGCATAATTTACGGACTAATCTTTGTGCCACACTTACATTTAAAGTACTGGCAATTAAAAAAGGAGGAATCTTCATATCAATCAATCTAGATATGGTAGTCCAAGCAGAATTTGTGTGGATTGTTGATAGTACTAAATGACCAGTAAGAGCAGCTCTTATTGCCATATTCGCTGTTTTTGCATCCCTTATTTCTCCAACCATTATGATATCTGGATCTTGTCGGAGAAATGTTCGTAGCGTACTAGCAAAATCCAAACCAATATTTTCTTTCAGTTGTACTTGGTTTATTCCTTCTAATGTATACTCTATTGGATCTTCAATGGTTAAAATATTGGTGTCGGTTCTATTGAGTAATTTAAGAGTTGCGTACAATGTTGTTGTTTTTCCTGAACCTGTAGGTCCAGAAATAAGGATAATCCCATTAGGTCTTTTTACAGAGGTCAGATATACTTCTAATTCTTGATCAGTAAAACCTAGCTCATCTAAATTAGATACCAATCCATTTTTTGTAAGAATACGTAATACTAATTTCTCTCCATGTAATGTTGGTAAGCTGGATACACGAATATCAAAGTCTTCTGTTTCTGTAGATAAATTGATTCTTCCATCTTGAGGAAGCCTCTTTTCAGAAATATCCAGACTTGCCATGATTTTAATTCTATTGATAATTTTTGGATATTCTTCTTTCGAAATTAGATATTTCTCAATAAGTTTTCCATCAATTCTAAAACGAACTCTCTGTATATTTTCAAAAGCCTCAAAATGGATATCACTACTGCCAATTTCTTTTGCTTCGTGTAGCATATTCATCAGAAAATCATCAGTAAAGCTTAATGACGAAACTTGATTTTTCTTTTCTCTTTTTCTGTAATTACTTAGTAAATATTGTTCAATATTTTTTTCAATATCCCTTTCTAACTCAACCTTATAACCTAAGACGATTTCTAATTCTTGTTGTAGTAGTTTTATATCGGTAGCATCAGTTTTAAACTTTATAATATCACCGATAACTTCAATAGGAACAATTCGATATTGAAATGCCAATTCTGAACTGATCTTTTGTGTTAATGAAGTTGCTAGTTGGAACATCTATTTAGGATTAGATTTGATATAAGTCAACAAAGTTAAAAAATGAATTAACAATTAATACCAGAGTTAAAAACAATGATTGTAATCCTGCTAAGGGTACTGTTTTTTCTTTTAGTATTGGTTTTAATAGCAAAAATACTAGCAAAGAAAACACTAATGATCCTGAGAATAAAACTAAAAAGGTTGCTGTAGGAAAACTCACTCCTAAAAAAAGAAAAAAAAGCACATCTCCCAAGCCCAATGATTTGCTTAGTTTCTTTTTCATTTGAATCTTTGTATATAAATAGAGTATAAGTAAAAGTATTGATATAAAACTAAGATTATAGGCTGTAAATAGCAAATACAATTCTACTGTTTGGTTGGTAATTTGAACATATCCTCCAATGATAAGAATTAGAGGAAAAAGTAACAACGTCACTTTTCTTTGGTTAAAATCTTGATAGGTAATTAGACAGAGAAATATAATTAATAAAACAATAGGTATTACTTGCAATTTTTAAAAGTTTTACACAAATCTAATAAAAAAAGAGCACTTTTATTTTGTTT